>VFHP01000014.1 GCA_009391535.1 SAR202 cluster bacterium
TTAGATACTGACGGCCTATTTCATGGATAAGAGCTATTTGAGACTTCATATCTTCTATTGGGAAGTCTCTTCCGGCACCAGAGAATGTGTTGCCTGTTATTCTTTCCCCAAGACCTGTTATTCCTTCGTCTGTAACAATTTCCAGAAATAAGAGATATTTCCCTCCGCGATATGCTGGTTCGTCCCCACCTCTGCTCCAGTCGGCATCATTTTGGACTATTATTGTCCTGACGTCTATAATTTTCATTTAACTGATCTCCCAACAAAATTGTTACCTGTTCATCTACAAAACCATAGATATAGCCGTGTGATTCTTGTGGTGGAGACGGGGGAGAGTCGAACTCCCCGTCCAGAGAACTATCCGCTGGAATGTACTACAGGCTTATCCAGTAGTTAATTAATTGCTCTTCTGGTCCTTACTGGCAAGGTTCCATAGGAGCTAGCCGAATTTTCTTGTTCACTCCGCATCGGCGTCAAGAGAGCTAGCGCCTCGATTTAATGTCGCCCATTTACAGCCTTCGAGGAGAGTTTGTAGTGGACGTAACTGCTATATTTAAGCAGCTAGAGCGAGTTTATTTTCGCCAGTTATTCTTTTGCCGCTTTTTACGAGGTGCACGGCGCCTCGGCCTGCAATTCCGCGAAATCACCCCCTGTCGAAGCCAAGCGTCCCCTATACCACTAGATTATACTATATAAAGTGTATAATCTTCTACTATTGGTATCTTTCTGACATCTTTCTTCTGATTTCCCTGTCTTGTTCTCTGTCAATAATTACTTTTCTCTTATCATGTAACTTGCGACCTCTAGCAATACCCACTTGGATCTTTGCTATATGTTTCTTGATATAAACCCTCAGCGGAATTAGTGTTAGTCCTTTTTGAGACGTACTACCTGAAAGATAATCTATTTCTTTTTGGTGTAACAGTAATTTTCTAGGCCTTAATGGGTCATGGTTGTAGATATTTCCTTCTGAATACTGGGCTATATGTGATCCTATGAGCCAAGCCTCTCCTCGTTCTATTTTGGCAAAAGCATGTTGGATATTCATTTGCCCTGCCCTAATAGACTTGATCTCGGTCCCGGTGAGCACCAATCCAGCCTCGAGGTTTTGTATAATCTCGTATTCGTAATACGCCCTCCGGTTCACGCTAATTACCTTGAAAGCAGAATTGTCCTTGTTATTCACGGTGGCTTTTTTCTTGGTTCTGACCCTTTTAGTCATATTTTATCCCTACGTTATTTCTTGTGTTAATTTATTATAGATTTAAGCCTGTTGAGAGCCATTTCTAATTGTGAATCCTTTTCGGGGTCTTTCCCCTGTATGGCCTCAACGGTGAAATCTGGTTTTATTCCTTTGCCTTCTATCATATTGCCGTCTGGGGAATACCAGCGGGCGATAGAGTAATATAACGCGGATTCGTCGCTAAGTTTCTTGGGAAGATTAACACTACCTTTCCCAAACGTTTTCGTACCTATTATTTTAGCTCTACCATGATCCTGGAGAGCTCCTGACAAAACTTCACTGGCACTAGCGCTGAATTCATTTACCAAGACTACCATCGGTAGGTCAATTTGTGAATCAGATTTGGTAAAATAGTCTGTTCTTTTACCATCCGAGTCGATCGCATATAGTACTATTTGTTCTCCCAGGAATACGTCTGCTATATTTACTGTGGTTGATAACAGTCCACCCAGATTATTTCTCAAGTCCAATATTACACCAGCCGGGTTTTCATTGGATGCCAATGTTAATATATTCTCTAACTCTTCGTCTGTGTCATCACAAAAGCAGCTTATTCTTATATAGGCAAAGTCTTCGTCTATTATGTTCATAGTGACACTTTCCTCATTGATGGAAGAGCGTGTTATTTCTAATTCAAATGGTTCTGATACTCCTACTCGTTGAATCAATAGATTTACACTGGTACCTTTGGGTCCTCTTATTCTTGTTACGGATTCCAAGAGACTCCACCCTAATGTGCTTTCTCCGTTAACTGCTAATATCACGTCGCCAGCTTCAATTCCAGCTTTGAATGCAGGTGTGCCTTGTATTGGTTCAACTATTGTCAGTTTTGAATCTGATAATTCCACTCTGGCACCGATTCCATCAAATTCACCTTGGGTGTTTTGGGAATATAGAGAATAGGCATCTGGCCGGAAAAGGAAAGTATGTGGATCTCCTATCTCTTCAAGCATCGCATCTATTGTTATGTAACTTAGGGTAGAAGGATCGTATGATTTATCTGTTGCTATCGTTGAGAATAGAGCGTCTAGTCCGGCCTTGCTGATACTCTCAGGATTCAATGTTTCTTTGTCTACAAAGTTATCTGATAGAATTTCCCATACTTCTATTATGATGCTATCTTGTGGGTCTTGGATTGCTCCTGAAGCAGAACTCCATTCAGTTGCCAATGTCATGACACTGTCCGGGGTCTCCTGTCCAACACTGTATATATCTGTCCGCGTTAATGCTGTAAGGAGAAGTATTAATACCACTGCGGTAGTTAAAATGTATTTGTTTTTGCTAATATTTAGTTTCATTAGTCCATTCATGCATGTTTTAGAATTCTTATCGCTAAGTATAACTTAAGGGTATAGCATTGTTTATCGGAACAGTTCAAATATTCAGGAAGTTTGTGGTTAATTTCACTTGATAATCTGTCCATGGCTATGATATATTTTTTCCAGTGTTTGTTATAGGAGAAATATACGCCTATGCTTGAAGATTATTTTCGTCAGTATGGGCTCATAGCTATATTCACTGCTCTGGCTGTAATACTGCCAGGAACGTTGTTGGTTCTATCGTGGCTGCTTTCTTTCGTAAGAGTGCGACCTCACAAACCTAGCTTTGTAAAAAGTAGCCCTTATGAATCAGGTATGAATCTTGTTGGCAAGAGATGGCCACAGTTCAATTTTAGGTACTATCAATTTGCTTTGCTTTTCGTTGTATTTGATGTAGAGACAATATTTATTTACCCATGGGCAGTGTCTTTTGGTAAATTGGGACTGTTTGCATTTGTGGAGATGTTGATATTCATTATGATTTTGGTTGTGGGATGGGCGTATGCGTGGAGATACAAAGCATTAGAATGGAGTTAATTTATGGCTGAATTTACTGATAGTGAAGTCAGTTTGAATCAAAGCGGTGTTGGTGTCACTATACCTCTGCACGCTACTACTTGGGATCTGGACATCGAAGAGGGTTCTGAGATCAATAGTATGAAGGCTACACATATCGAGCCGTTCACAAAAGATTCCATACAAGTAGCCCCTGACTTCGAAAAAAACATAATAGTAACCTCCGTGGATGCACTTCTAAACTGGAGTAGAAAATCTTCAGTATTCCCGATGACATTTGGGCTTGCTTGCTGCGCTTTTGAAATGATAGCGAGTGCTATGTCTAGGTTCGATATATCTAGATTTGGCATGGAGGCTATGCGAGCGTCTCCTAGACAGGCAGATTTGATGATAGTCGCTGGCACGGTTACTTGGAAAATGGCGCCGGTTATCCGGAGACTATATGAACAAATGCCTGAACCGAAATGGGTTATTTCTATGGGTGTGTGTGCTACCAGCGGTGGCCCTTATTACCAGGGTTACAGTGTGGTGCCTGGAGTGAACAGAATAGTTCCAGTCGATGTATACGTTCCTGGTTGCCCTCCTAGACCAGACGCCTTGTTATACGGGATTATGCAACTGCACGATAAGATAAAGAAGTACAGTCTTTCGGGAAGGGCTGCAGGAGATTAAATGACTTCCGTTCTGGATGCCGAAAGTTTAGCGCGCAAATTAAACGACTTTATTCCTGATGTGGTTGAAGGTCATAGTGAAGGCGATGTGTGGGTTAAGGCAGAGTCTATTGCTGACGTATGCTCTCAACTTAAGAATGATCCAGAAACCAACATGGATTACTTGGTGTCTGTCTCTGCAGTGGATTACATAGAATACTTTGAAATGGTTTATCACCTACGATCTATTTCTTTAAACCATGGAGTGGTTTTGAAGTCCAAATGTTGGGGAAGGGAAGATATTGAAGTGCCATCAGTCACTCATATCTGGCAGGGCGCAGATTTTCAGGAGCGTGAAGTATATGATCTGATGGGGATCCATTTCAACGGCCATTATAATCTAAAGAGATTACTTCTATGGGAAGGATTTCCAGGACACCCACAACGTAAAGATTACTTAGAGGATCCTCGTTAAAGAGGGACAAAGCTATGCCAATTAGAACAGAGCCCATAACAGTTAACATAGGCCCTCAACATCCTAGTACTCATGGGGTGTTCAGAATGCGTGTTACTTTTGACGGCGAGATGATTATAGACGTGGAACCCATATTTGGCTATCTACATAGAGGCTCAGAAAAGCTCGCCGAGGAACGCACATACACTCAAGTTATAACACTAACAGATAGATTGGATTATGTGTCTTCTATGTCGAATAATCTCTCATATGTTCTGGCTGTTGAGAAACTATCTGGTATTGTGCCACCCGAAAGGGCTATGTATCTTCGGGTGATTGTTGCAGAACTCCAACGTATAGTTAGCCACCTGGTCGCCACGGGATTCTTCTTGAATGATGTTGGAGCACTAGCCACTCCCCTGATGTATTGTTTCAGGGAAAGAGAAAAAATATTGGATATGTTTGAAATGTTGTGCGGCGCCAGAATAACTTTAAGCTTTATGAGGGTGGGCGGTATATTTCAAGACGCACCATCGGAGTTCTGGGAAGCACTTACCGATTTTCTAGAATATATGCCTGGGTACATAGATGAATATGAAAGACTAATTACTGGTAACGAAATCCTGCTTTCGAGAACGAAAGATATAGGTGTCTTATCTTCTGAACAGGCTATTAATTCCTCTATAAGTGGTCCCATTCTAAGGGCATCTGGTGTTAAATGGGATCTTCGAAAGGCTGATCCTTATGACGTCTATGACAGAATGGAATTCGAAATTCCAGTTGGTACAGTAGGGGATAACTATGACAGATACCTTATTCGCATAGCAGAGATGAGGGAATCTCTGAAAATTCTGCAGCAATGTGTAAATCAAATACCCGATGGTCCCATACGGGCAGACACCGCAAATCTCATAAGACCACCTGTTGGAGACGCATATGGTCATGTTGAGGGACCCAAAGGAGAGTTGGGATTCTACCTTGTTAGCGATGGAGGCATTTCACCTTATAGGTGTAAAATCAGATCATCTTCTTTGATCAATCTAACCGCGCTAAAGGATATGTTGGTAGATACTAAACTGGCGGACATGATAGTTACTTTTGGTAGCGTGGATATTAATATGGGAGAGGTGGATAGGTAGTGGATAACGCATACGTGCCGTTTAAGGAAGCAAACGCGTTTTATGGAAATCTCTACCAATTTCTGACAGATTTGACCATATTCGGTGTTTCCCCTATACCTGATTGGCTGGCTTACCTGATTGCGGGATTTCTGATTGTTTTTTCCGTTATTAACACTGTTGTTATTATCACTACTCTCGGCACTTGGGTGGAAAGACGTCTGATTGCCAGATTTCAATCTCGTCTAGGACCTAATCGATGGGGGCCTTGGGGTCTACTCACACCCATAGCAGATGCCGTAAAGTTACTGAGCAAAGAAGATACTAAACCGGATGGCGTAGATTCCTGGGTTTTCAATCTGGCGCCACTTATGTTCATAGTTCCACCAATACTGATATTTGCTGTTATACCGTATAGTCATAATGCATATATATCTAATTTAAATATTGGAATATTGTTCATAATAGCTGTTACTACAGTGCCTACAGTTGCTATGTTTATGGCAGGTTGGGGTTCAGGGAATCGATACTCACTTTTCGGGGCTATGCGTGGAGTCGCTCAATTAGTTAGCTACGAAGTACCTATGGTGTTATCCATAGTAGGAGTCTTGTTGTTTGTGGGATCGTTGTCTATGGTTGATATCGTAGAACGCCAATTTGTTCCGTTTATATTAGTGCAGCCCTTAGGTTTCTTCATATTTTTCATAGCTATTTCCGCAGAAATGAATAGATCTCCGTTTGACATTGTTGAAGCTGATTCAGAACTGGTGGCAGGTTTTCATACTGAATATAGCGGTATGAAATGGGGAACATTTCAATTGGCAGAGTTTATAGCTCCATTTGGAGCAGCTTCAATAATGACCACGCTGTTTTTAAAGGGTTGGGAGGGACCAATACTTCCAGGTCCTTTGTGGTTCTTCTTGAAGGTGGGCTTTGTTTGGTTCATATTGCTTTGGATAAGGGCGACTTTACCAAGATTAAGAGTAGACCAGATTATGGGTCTTGCGTGGAAATTTCTCTTCCCATTAGGATTGATCAATTTATTTGTAACAGCAGCAGAAGTATTGGCATGGGGTGATCCTACTGGTAGTGAAATATGGTTAATGGCTGGCATTAATTGGACAATTGCAGTGGTATGTCTTGTGATATCGTCACACTTGGTGTCTGCAAAATTGACTACCAGAAATTCTGTTCTAGAGAACGCGGGCAACAACTAATTTCTAGTATAAGAAGGTATATGTCATGTATGGTTTAGGAATAGCAAAAGGTTTGGCCGTCACTTTTAGAAACCTATTTAGGAAACCTTTCACTGTGCAATATCCAGAAGAGGCTGTTCCTCAGGCGGCCCGTTTTAGGGGAGAAGAATTCGGCTGGTTTGAAGAAAGATGTACCGGATGTGCTAGTTGTGCAAAGTATTGCCCTTTGGGAATTATTAAGATAGTAACTCACCCCGGTGGTTCAAATATGCAAGAAGGACAATCTTATACTGTAGACACATTTGATATAGATATAGGTAGATGTATGTTCTGTGGTCTATGTGTAGAAGCTTGTCCGTACGATGCGCTTTTTATGGGTAGTGGTTTTGAAAGAGGTCAATATGTTAGAGATGATCTCATTATACCCATCGAAGAATTGAAATCCGCTGAAAGAAGGCTAAGTACTTGGTATAGACCACAATTGGAGGGCAAAAATTACCATCCACATAAAGATGAACCATTGTCCTGGGAAGAGGTTGGTCGCAAATGAGTCTGTTAGACATTATTTTTGGAGTGATATCCCTTGTGGCTATAGCTTCTGCTATATCTGTCGTAAACCAGAGAGATATATTTAGAGCGGCGCTATTCTTGGTAGTTTCATTCCTGGCTGTTGCAGCGTTATTCGTATTACTTAATGCGGAATTTTTGGCCGTTGTACAGGTATTGGTGTACGTAGGTGCTGTTTCTATTCTGATAATTTTCGCAATAATGTTGACTAGTAATGTCCAAACTGGTAGTACATCTCATGGTTTCAGTCCTTTGATCTTGATTTTGGTGGCGGCTCTGACTGCTTTGATTGTGTCAACGGCGATTTCCACAGATTGGAATACCTGGGACAGTAAAGGATTTGAGGTCTCTCCTGGCGGAACTGAAGAAGATCTGAGTAATACTGAACAAGGGATAAAAAACGTATTTAGTAATACTACTGTGGTTATATCCACATTAATCATGACCCGATTTGTGCTGCCAATGGAAGTAGTTTCTGTAGTTTTGTTGGCAGCAGTTATAGGAGCACTTGCTCTTGTGAGGGACACGGAGGTAGAATCCTGAATTTAGAAAACTTTTTAATAGTGTCAGCCATAATTTTTGGGATAGGGTTATATGGCGCCCTCTCAAAGAAAAATATTTTGACCGTATTGATGTCTATAGAACTGATGTTCAACGCGGTAAACATAGCGTTGATTGCCTTTAGCAGGTATACAATTCCACAAGGAATGACTGTTGCAAAATCTGCATTGGATGAAGAAATAGGCTTGGCACTGGCTCATGGTACTCCTTTGGGGGATACTGCATTAAACACTCTGTTAACCGGTCAGATATTTTCTATATTCATCATAGCGGTTGCCGCTGCGGAAGTGGCCTTAGCTTTGGGCATCGTAATTGCGATATATCGCAATAGAGAAACTGTAGATCTTACTAACGTTAACTTGATGAAGGGTTGATAATACAATGTGGGTAGATTTTAAAAAAGCTCCTAACTTGATGATAGCGGAGATGTGGAAGGAACTTCTGGAAGGAGAAGGGCTTCCAACTCAACTGCTACCAGAAGGCCATATATTGTCATGGGGAGAACAAATACCATATCGAATTATGGTTCCTAGAGGCAGAGAACATGTTGCGGAAGAAATACTTAGGAAGCTATAGGTTTCTTGGTGATAAATAATATACTTGAAGATAGAGGTGAGATTGATAATTTATGACTGAGATGATGGCTTGGTCCATATTTTTACTTCCACTGTTTGCCTTCATATTCATATCTTTGGTAATAAGGCCGTTTTTGAATGGATATGACCGGGTAAGCGGTTATGTGGCTATTGTAGCCGTTGCGATAGGATTTGTTTTATCCATACAGTCGGTTCTGGAGGTGTGGAATAACCATGGCAAGATAGTTTGGCCTTCACATTCTTGGATTACTGTAGGTTCCTTGGAATTATCGGTAGGAATACTTATGGATCCATTGACGGCTATCATGTTGGTTGTTGTCAGTGGTGTGAGTTTGATGGTCCTGATTTATTCTCAAGGGTATATGCACGGGGACCCAGGATACTCAAGATATTTTGCCTACATATCTTTATTCACAGCTTCTATGATAGGTCTGGTGCTTGCAGGCAACATTATACAAATTTACTTTTTCTGGGAATTGGTCGGGCTTTGTTCTTACTTGTTAATAGGATTTTGGTTTCACAAGCCCTCTGCGATCGCGGCAGCTAAGAAAGCATTTTTAGTTACTAGGCTAGGTGATTTTGGATTCTTGTTGGCAATTTTGTATCTTTTCGCAAATGGTGGAGAAATTTTCGCAGCGAACGCATCTGAATTTACTGGAGCAGGCATGTCCGGTTCAGTGTTTGATATATCCTCTGTGAATTTTGCCGCTAAATCTGGTTTTTTTGCTGGTAGCATTGCTACTCTAGTGGCGCTCGGTATTTTCGCTGGAGCTGTGGGTAAGTCAGCACAATTTCCATTACATGTGTGGTTGCCTGATGCCATGGAAGGCCCCACTCCTGTTAGCGCTCTGATTCATGCGGCTACCATGGTAGTTGCGGGGATATTTTTGGTGGCGAGGTTCTTCCCACTCTTTGAGGTTTCTTCGACTGCCATGAGTTTTGTTGCTATTACTGGAGGAGTTACAGCTTTGTTTGCCGCTTCTATGGGCTTGGTAATGTACGACATAAAGCGAGTACTTGCCTACTCTACAGTGAGTCAATTAGGGTTTATGATGCTCGCTCTTGGTATAGGTGCTTATGGTCCGGCTATTTTCCACCTTTTCACTCACGCGTTTTTCAAAGCGCTATTATTCCTGGGTTCTGGTAGTGTAAATCATGCTACTGGTACCTTTGACATGCGATATATGGGTGGTTTGAAAAAGCATATGCCTTGGACTTATTACACTTTTCTTATAGGTTCACTTAGTATAGCAGGTATATTCCCATTGGCAGGATTTTGGAGTAAGGATGAGATAATTGCCGCAAGCTTGCATCATCCCGACGCCATACAAATTGTGGTTGCTATTATGGCCTTAGTGGCCGCTTTTATGACCG
This sequence comes from SAR202 cluster bacterium, assembly GCA_009391535.1. GTDB lineage: Bacteria > Chloroflexota > Dehalococcoidia > Lucifugimonadales > UBA2985 > VFHP01. The sequence goes on from VFHP01000014.1 coordinate 9,595, forward strand.
CTTTTTATATGTTTAGAGCTTTGTTTATGACATTCCACGGTGAATTCAGAGGGGGCATAGCAGCTGAACCCGATTCTGGTGCGGATTCGCATGATGTACATTTGGAAGAATCCCCTGCAGTTATGGTCTTACCAATGGTTATTTTAGCTATACCAGCGATCGTAGCTGGTTTCTTATTCAACCCAGTTATTGACGGAGGCATTGGCTCGATTCCTCAGTATTGGTTCTCAAAAATGCTTAATATGGTTGATCACGTATATGTCAAAGGTCATCCTATTGATTTTTTTGCAGCCAGCATTTCTAGTATTATAGCTGTTTCTGGAATCGGACTGGCGTACCTTATATATATCAGAAAGTCTGTTAACACTTCTACAATCATAGATGGCGAATTTTCTTACATGACTGGACCGGTTTATAAACTTATTTTCAGGAAGTACTTTTTTGACGAATTATATGAAGGTAAAATTACAATTGCTTTGTTTTACAACGGTGTGGCACGTTTGATTGATTGGTGTGATAGAAACATAGTGGACAGAATCGGCAACGTCATTGGATTCTTTGGTAGAAATAGCGGGAAGGTTGTCACTACCCTGGAAACCGGGCAAGTTCAAATTTATGGCGTAGGGATGTCTGTTGGAATTGTTAGTATTCTAATAGTATTCGTGGTATGGGGATAACTAATGATGGGGATAACTAATGATATGGAGTTGAGAAACTGATGCTTCTTTCAGCTATAATATTTTTGCCTCTAGCTGGGGCGGTTGTTATACTCTTGGGTTTGAACGATCCTAAGAAAGTTCGCCTCTGGGCTGTTTTTATTGGATTTGTTGAACTTGTGCTTGGATTCTTGTGTTTCTATTTATTCCAAACTGCAGATATAGATCTGAAAGATGGGATGGAATTAGTAGAAAAATATGAGAAGTGGATACCAGTACTAAACATTCAATATCACTTAGGAGTAGACGGACTTAGCGCTCCGCTGGTTTTGTTAACTTCATTGTTGGGTTTCTGTTCCATAGTAGCTTCTCTTAATATTCAACTCAGGATAAAAGAATATTTCATGTGGCTATTGATACTGCAAAGCGCGGTTATGGGTGTGTTTATCTCTTTGGATTTTGTTTTATTCTTTATATTTTGGGAACTTGAATTACTACCCATGTATTTCTTGATCTCTATTTGGGGAAGTGGTAGAAAAGAATACTCTGCAATGAAATTCGTTATTTTTACTCTGCTTGGTAGCGCATTTATGCTTGTTTCTATCTTAGGGCTTTATTTTTCCACAGGCTCTTTCAGCATTATTGCGTTGCCTGCATTAGTATCGGAAGCTAAATTGTTTATGCCTGCAGGGACAATGTTTGCATTTCTATTTTTGGCGTTCGCGGTTAAATTGCCAGTTTGGCCTGTTCATACCTGGTTGCCTGATGCGCATACTGATGCTCCCACAGCTGTAAGCGTGATGCTTGCTGGTGTTCTGTTGAAAATGGGTGGCTACGGAATGATCAGGCTGGCAATAGGAATATTTCCAGGAGAGGCACAGGATTGGGCATGGGTTATTGCAACACTTGCTGTAATAAGTGTTTTATATGGAGCTGTTTGTACCGTAAGACAGACAGATTTGAAAAAACTTGTGGCCTTTAGTAGTGTCAGTCATATGGGTTATGTACTACTAGGCATTTCGTCTGTTGTTGGAGTCGGTGGTTCTGTCTCCTCGGTTGGGTTAACAGGAGCTGCGATGCAGATGTTTACTCATGGTACTATAACTGGACTTTTGTTCTTAGTGGTGGGATTGATATACGATAGGGCACATACTAGGCACATACCTGATCTTGGAGGATTGGCATCCAATATGCCTTTTGTAGGGGTTGCATTTCTGGTGGCAGGATTGGCCTCATTGGGACTTCCGGGGACGAGTGGGTTCATAGCTGAACTGCTGGTTTTCTTAGGTACATTTGAGGTTTGGCCAATAATAACTACTTTGTCAGTATTCGCAATAGTACTAACTGCTGGTTATATATTATGGATGATACAAAGGACATTTTTTGGCCCTGCCATATCTCGGTTAGATGAAGTGGGAGATGTGAGTTTGGTTCAGGCTGTACCGTTGGTGATATTAATGGTGTCTATTATGGTGGTAGGGCTCTATCCTTCAATTATATCAGATGCATTTGCGTTGGGATTAGAACCAATTATGGAATCCTTACAAACTGGTGCTAGGTCATAAAGGTGGACTAAATATGGACTTTCATGACATAAAATTACTATCTCCAGAAATCTCGATGGGTGCATTGGGAATAATAATCATACTTCTGGATATGATAACAAATAGAAAAGGTGTTCTTGCTACAGTCTCTGTTGTTGGACTGGCTGTACCTCTTAGTCTGTCTTTGTACTTGTGTGGACTTGTTGATAGTGACTCTGAAGGGAAACTGTCTGGTGTATACGGAACTGTTTTGATTGATCAATTTTCTTTGTTTTTCAAATTTTTTATCCTTGGCACACTAGCTTTAGTAATATTGTCCTCGACGGACTACCTGTCTAAACTGGGTAGACTCAGAGGAGAATACCATGCACTATTGATTTTTTCCGCTGCAGGTATGATGTTACTTCCCGCCGTTACCGATTTGATTTCTATTTATATCGCTATTGAACTAACGGCTTTGCCACTGGCGGCTTTGATAGCTATTAGAAGAGATTCTCATTCGACAGAAGCTGGCATCAAATTCCTTTTGCTAAGTGCCATGAGTTCAGCCGTTCTCTTATATGGTATGGCTCTTATATATGGATTCACTGGCTCCACAGAAATAGAGGTAATAATAGAGAGAATAGCATATTTGTCGACTGGTTCAGGTCCATTTGGTGAAAGAGTGATCCTTCTTGCAGTTGTTTTGATAGTAGCTGGTATCGGCTTTAAGATATCGGTTGCACCTTTTCAGATGTGGGTACCAGATGTATATGAAGGAGCCCCCACTCCGATTACCAGTTATTTATCCGTTGCAAGTAAGGCTGCTGGTTTTGCAATAATGCTCAGAATATTCTATATGGCTTTTGGGGATATTCGCATCGATTGGGCTTCTCTATTTGCTATATTGAGCGCGGTATCCATGACTGTGGGAAACCTCGCAGCTGTTATACAGACTAACATAAAAAGGATGCTGGCCTACAGCACGGTGGCTCATGCCGGATTCCTTTTGATGGGATTGGCTGCCGTAGGCACTCAGGCTGATCTGTTTGAAACACCTATGGGACCAGGTAGTGTTTTGTTTTATCTTGTCGCCTATGCCGTAACCAATTTAGCCGCGTTTTTTGTAATAATCGCGGTAGTCAATTCTACTAGAAGCAACATGATCCGTAATTTTGCAGGAATGGGACAGCGAGCTCCCGTGCTTGCAATAATCTTGTCGATTTCAATGATATCCTTACTAGGTATACCTCCAACAGTAGGATTCATGGGTAAGCTATACATATTCAGCGCCGCTATAAATAGCGGACTGACCTGGTTAGTTATATGTGGAGTTTTGAATAGCGTAGTCTCTGCATATTATTATTTGAGAGTCATTAGAACGATGTACATGTTAGAACCTGAATCGGATACATCCATACAAATTGGCATACCTCCTAGAATGGCAATAGGAATAGTAGGTATAGGTATACTAGTGCTTGGAATAATTCCTTCAACAGTAATGAATGCTGCCGAAAAAGCGGTAATAGTTTTCTTCTAGAAACCGTTCGTTGACATGCCAAATATGTAATGCTAGACTGCCCGTGCCTAAGAAGGTTGAAAAAATCACCTTAGTAAAATGAGGCATTATAGTAACCTGGAGGTTTCTCATGATTCTCCAATCTAAAGTGGGAGTGGTTTACAATCCATGGGCTCCTCGCTCTAAGGAATTAGTCGAAAAATTTAGAGAAAAATTGGGATTGGATGAATCGTCTTGGATCGTGGAGGCTTCTTCAACTGATTTCAAAGATCCAGATCCTGATATGGCTTTAATAATAACTATTGGTGGAGACGGCACTATCTTATGGGCTAATCAATTAGCTGCTCCGAGGAACATTCCTATACTGGGAGTAAATTTAGGCAGAGTGGGATTTCTAACTGAATTAAGTGCAGATAAAGCTATAGATTCCATCGGATATTACTTGGATGGTACGGCCAGAGTAGAGGAGAGAGCTATGTTGGAGGCCACCATATCTGGAGATGAATCGAAAAAGTTTTCGAATGAACGCTTTCAGGCTCTGAATGATGTAGTTGTGGGTAGGAGCGCTATTTCGAGGCTAGTACATTTGGAAGTAAGTATTGATGACGCTATTTTGACGACCTATAGAGCAGATGCGGTGATAGTAGCGACTGCCACCGGCAGTACTGGATATTCAATTTCTGCCGGAGGACCAATATTGAGTCCAGAATCGAGCAACATTTTGATAAATCCTTTAGCTACTCACTTGGGAATGGATAATCCTTTGGTGGTGCCTTCAGACTCGTGTGTTGAAATTGCCTTAAAATCTGATTATGAAGCCGTTTTTAGTTTAGATGGTAGGCCTGATTTGGAATTGCTACCAGGGCAGGTGGTAAAAATAATTCAGAGTGAATACACTGCAAAATTTTTAAGACTGAGCCCTGCCAACCAATTTTATTCAGTACTGACTAATAGATTAAACCCAGAGACCACATATAAAACATCTGACAACAAGTAGGTAAATTAATGGAAGAGAAAAGCATAAGTTCGGATTATGTATACAGGGGCAACATAATTGACGTCAGATTAGAAACAATAACCTTACCAGAGGGCAAGACAGGCCAAAGAGAGATTGTGGATCATGGAGATTCTATAGTTGTGGTGCCTGTAGACAAAGATAATCAAATTATACTTGTTAGGCAATACCGTAAAGCTTTGGAGAATTTTCTTCTTGAAGCGCCGGCTGGTGGCATAGAAAAAAATGAAACCCCGGGTGATGCCGCAGTAAGAGAGCTTCAAGAAGAAATAGGATATACCAGCTATAACATCGAATATATGGGTGGATTTTGGATTGCACCAGGGTTTTGCAATGAATATATGTATTCTTACATCGCTAGAGACTTAGTAAAGAGTCAATTGCCTCCGGATGAAGACGAAAACATAGAAATAGTTTCTGTGCCTATGGAAGAGATACTTCATTTGATCAGGTCGGGTGAGATAGAGGACGCAAAGTCGATATCCGCACTGTTAATGGCCCTAAATTTGTTCGAACTTTCATTGTAAAAATCATCACTATCTGGTATAGTCAATGAGTTTGGATCGAGGCGTCGTCTCATCTAAAATGAGTTGACGAGAGAAGCGTCAAAGAAGTCGGAGTATGGATGTCTTAGTTTCCTCGATACCTGTGTGGCTTAACGTCCGGGAGGATAATAATGGAAGTAAATCTCAAGGTAAAAAGATTCGACCCTGAATCCGATAACACTGAATCCCATTACCAAGAATATAATCTAGAGGTAGAAGACTATTACACGGTACTGGATTCTTTAATAAAGGTTAGAGAAGAAGTAGACGGAAGTCTTGCTTTAAGGTGTTCTTGTCGAGCTTCCATATGTGGTTCTTGCTCTATGCGAGTTAATGGTCATGCCAAATTGGTTTGCAAGACGAAAATAACAGATGTGGCTAAAGAAGGTAATGAAATAGTTGTGGAGCCTATGGGCAACATGCGAGTGGTCAAAGATCTTGTTACAGACATGAAACCATTCTGGGACAAAGTTAGATCTGTTCAACCGTGGTTACAACCTTCTGGACCGGCTCCCGAGGCTGAGTATATAGCGTCAAACGAAAGCATGCTTCACTTGAATGGAGTTATGAGTTGTATTATGTGCGGGGCTTGTGTCTCAGACTGTACGACTCTTGAAGTAGATCATAATTATGTGGGTCCAGCAGCGTTAGCAAAAGCCTATAGATTTGTGGCAGACCCTAGAGATGATCAAGACGAATCAAGATTAAAGATGTATAACTCATACGGCGGTATTTGGGATTGCACCAGATGTATGGAATGTGTACAAGTTTGCCCTAAAGGTGTCGCTCCTATGGATAGGATAATGGTATTAAGAGACAATGCAATTGAGGCTGGCTTTTCTAACACCAATGGTGCGAGGCATACAGAAGCGTTTAATGATTCAATTAAACACAGCGGTCATTTAGATGAATTGACACTTCCAATAAAAACATTTGGCATGGGTGGTATATTCATGTTTGGGAAAATGCTTGATATACCAGCCTTAATTAGAAATATCCCTTCACTAATGGGTTTGTTACCTGTTGGATTAAGGGCCTTTAGAAGAGGTAAAGTCCCGCCTATTTTCCATAAGAAAATACAGGGAGCTGATAAGATTAGGAATATCTTCGAAAAATTGGAGAGCAAGAAATGAAATACGCTTTCTTTCCCGGATGTGTATCTAGAGGTGGATGCCCGGAACTGTATCCATCCTCAATTCAGGTTTGTGAGAGACTCGGACTTGAACTGGAAGTAATGGAGGGAGCGTCTTGTACTGGGGCAGGCGTGCTACAGGAAAAAAATCAGAAACTTGGTGACACCCTGAATGCCAGGACATTTGCCATGGCTGAGGCAATGGGATTGCCCATAATGACTATATGTAGCACTTGTCAGGGTACTATGAGCCAGGCGCACAAACGACTGAACGATGATTTGGAATATAGAGCAGAAATAAATCAGATACTTGCCGAAGAAGGTTTGGAATATAAGGGAGAGGTTGTGGTTAAACATCTTCTTTGGATTTTGGTAGAAGATTTAGGTTTAGAAACACTTAGGGAATATATAACTAATCCTTTATCCGGCCTTCGAATGGCCCCATTCTATGGTTGTTACATTATAAGACCAACCGGTGCACTAGGATTTGACGAACATCCTGAGCGACAAGAAAGTCTTGAAAGAGTCATAGAGGTATTGGGAGCAGAAGTAGTTGAGTTTGAAGGAAAGACTAGATGCTGTGGATTTCCAATTCTTACAATTAACGAAAAAGCGTCTGTGTCCATGGTCGCTAACCATACAATTGAAGCCAGAGATCTTGGAGCAGATGCAATGGTAACACCTTGTCCTCTCTGCCATTTGAACTTGGATGGATTTCAACCGAAGGCTGCTTCCCAGAGAAATGAAGTAATAGATCTTCCTATATTGCATTTACCACAAGTCTTAGGGCTGGCAATGGGTATGGAGCCAAAAGCTATGGGTCTCAATAAGCATGTTATATCTACTAAGAAATTGCTTTCCAGATTTGCATTGACTGCTTGATCAGGCTAGATGGAACCGACCCAGTTGGCAAGTTATCTTTTCCACTGTTCTTTACCCTGTTCCAGTAAGTCATTGCCATGGAGATCATTGACTACTATAACAGGGAAATCTTTTACCTCTAGTCTTCGTATGGCCTCTGGTCCTAGATCTTCATATGCTACTACCTCGACACCTGTAATGCTTCCGGATAATAATGCTCCGGACCCACCTATAGCACCAAAGTATACGGCCCTATTCTCTACAAATGAATCTCTGACTTCTTTGCTTCTACCACCCTTGCCTATGCAAGCTTTGACCCCAAGTTCCAACATTTTAGGCGTGAACGGATCCATCCTATATGCAGTTGTCGGACCAGCTGACCCTATAATTTCTCCAGGTCTTGGAGGAGTGGGGCCTACGTAATAAATTATCTGGCCGTGTAGGTCTATTGGCGGAGGTTGTCCATTGTTGACGGCTTCAACTATCCTTCTGTGGGCAGCGTCCCTGGCCGTATATATCACACCAGTCAAAAGTACCTCGTCTCCTGTATTTAGTTCAGCTAATACTTCATCAGTTAATGGTGTTGTAACCTTTTTCATTTGTGTAAATGCCTCTTTTGATAAGTAGTTTCTTACAGAGTTGCTGTTTTCAATCTGGCACTGTGGCATTGGAGATTTACTCCCACAGGCAGCGAAGTAATGTGAGTGGGATGTGTCTCAATGTTTACTGCCAATGCTGTGGATCTTCCCCCCCACGCTTGTGGGCCTATACCGCTCGCGTTAACTTGTTCCAGAAGTTCTTCCTCTAGTTCTGCTACCTCAGGGTCGGGATTATGATCCCCAACCTTTCTTAGCAGTGATTTCTTTGCCAAATGCATTACATGTTCGGCAGTGCCTCCTACTCCTACACCAACTATTAGGGGAGGGCAGGGGTTGCCACCAGATTCCTCAATTGCTCGTAAGGTGAAGTCTATAATACCTTGTTTTCCGTCTGCTGGCCTCATTATTGATAATCTGCTCATATTCTCGCAACCACCACCTTTCGGTAGTATCGTTAACTTAAGTTGTTGTCCGGGAACGATTTCTGTATGTACTATTGGAGGAGTATTATCACCGGTATTGATTCTTGCTGAAAATGGTTGATTTACTATGGAGTTCCTCAAGAATCCTTGTTTGTATCCTAACCTTACTCCTTCTGCTAAGGCCTCGTATAAATCTCCTCCTACTAAATGCACATCTTGACCTAATTCTAGGAACAGGACAGTAGTGCCTGTATCTTGGCAGAGAGCTATTTGTTTTTCATGGGCAATCTCAGAGTTCTTAACTATCATATCCAAAACCTTTTGGGCTCTGGGAGCCTCTTCTTTGCTCCGTGCTTTTTTTAATGCTTCAAGTACATCTTCAGGAAGATCAAAATTGGCCTGTTGCGATAACTGAGCGATTGTCTCAGTTATTTGCGATACTTGAATTTCTCTCATATTATCCTCCGAGTCGTGCCTAATAAAGTTGTGTCAATGTAGAGCAATAATGGTTTTATCAAATCTACAATAATCACTTATTTGTCGGTTCGGTTGTTCATTGCTTCAAGAAGCTCTGTAACTGCAGCTGCAGATTTGTCCAGATTAGCTCTTTCTTCTTCTGAAAGTTCTACCTCTATAACTTCTTCTATACCGTTGGCGCCAAGTTTTACTGGCACCCCAATGTAAAGTCCATCTATTCCGTATTCACCTTTCAGGTAAGCTGCACAGGGCAATATTCTTTTCTTATCCAGTATTATGGCATCTACCATTTGTGCAACAGCAGCGGATGGGGCATAGAATGCACTGCCAGTTTTTAGAAGTCCAACTATTTCTGCTCCTCCATCTCGTGCTCTTTGCACTATTGGGTCTAGGACTTCCTTGCTAAGGAGGTTTGATATTGGAATGCCTGCCACATTTGTCGATTGAACCAAAGGTACCATCGTATCACCGTGACCACCTAATACATATGCTTGGACATCTTCTACCGAAGCATTCACCTCTGTTGCTAGGAAAGTCCGAAATCTTGCAGTGTCTAATATTCCGGCCATGCCTATAACTCTCTCTCGCGGGAACTTCGTAACATCCAATGCTTGTTGAGCCATCGCGTCGAGGGGATTGGATACCACAATCAAGATACAATGCGGGGAGTATTTGGCTATTTGTTCAGCTACTCCTCCAACTATATCCATATTAGTGAATAGTAGATCATCACGGCTCATCCCAGGTTTTCGTGCTATACCAGCGGTTATAACTGCGACATCGGAATTTGCAGTATCAGCATATGAGTTGGTTCCTGTTATTGTGCTATCTGTTCCCAATACGGGGCCGGATTCGAGCATGTCGAGTGCCTTACCTTGAGGCAGACCCTCCACAATATCCACTAACACTATATCTGCATATCCACGCTCAAATAAACGTTGTGCAACTGTTGCTCCTACGTTGCCGGCTCCTACTACAGTTATCTTCTTCCGCATGTAAATACCTCCAAAATCTTTCCAATAAAATATATAAAATTAGTACTAGTTTAGCTTGTGGAATATTCATCCCATCTTGCCTCTAAGGTAGGGTCGATTACAGTATTCATTACGTATTCTCCGAATTCTGTGCCGGTGGCCCCGCTACTTCTTCCGGTCATTATGATTTTTCTTTCGTATTGCCCACATACGTCAAGTGCTTTATGCAGTCTCGATCCTAATTCTTGAAAGCCTATGTGCTCCAGCATCATTGCAGCTGCTCTCATTACAGAGCTCGGATCAGCATACTGTGCTCTATTTTCCTTAACCATCCTAGGAGCAGAACCATGAATTGCTTCGAACATAGCATAACGTTTCCCTATATTTGCACTTCCTGCTGTTCCAACACCACCTTGGATTTGTCCGGCCTCGTCTGACAGTATATCTCCATATAAGTTAGGCAGAGCGATGACTTCAAATTCATGACGACGTTCCAAATCCAATAACTTGGCTGTCATAATGTCTATATACCAGCTGTCCCACGCCAGTTCTGGGAATTGATCAGCTACCTCTCGTGCTGTGTCCAAGAATTTGCCATCTGTTGTTTTGACAACATTAGCCTTTGTAACTACGGTAACCTTATTCTTGCCGGTGCGTTGTGCATGGTCGAAAGCTAGTTGTAGTATCCTTCTAGATCCCTGCGTAGATATAACCCTGAAATCAACCGCTAAATCATCAGAGACATTTATACCTTGACTACCCACTGCGTACATATCCTCGGTGTTTTCTCGGAATATTGTCCAATCGATTTTTTCTTTCGGTATCCTGACTGGTCTGACATTAGCGAAGAGGTCCAAAGCTTTACGCATTGCAACGTTAGCACTCTCTATATTAGGCCATCCATCACCTTGTTCTGGTGTGTGAGTAGGACCTTTAAGTGTTACATGGCACTGCTTAATTTCCTCTAGCACATCATCTGGAATGGCTTTAAGTTGAGCAGCTCTGTTTTCTATAGTCAGACCTTCAATTACTCTAAATACCACTTTGCCTCTCGCTACTTCGTCTTGTAGCAAGTGTTCCAGTACTCTTTGAGCCTCACCGGTTATTGTAGGTCCAATGCCGTCTCCACCCAATATACCGATAATTATTGGGTTTATGGTACTGAAATCTGACCATTCAGCTTCAGTCTTAAGGTATTCTATTCGTTCTAACTGTTGCCCCAGCAATTCCCCAAAATGTTCTTTGGCTGATTCAATTCTCTGTTCTCCCATAAATTACCTCCGCTCTAAAGATTTTGGTTCCGCCGAATCACCTAATATGCTTGCCATATATTACCATTATCCTATTAATGCTAATGTATCATCCTTCTTAACCCATGTTCCAGGAGATATATTCAATGCCTTTACCACACCATCTACTGGAGATGATAATGCATTTTCCATTTTCATCGCTTCAATAAATAATACAGTATCTCCTTTAGAAACCTTCTGTCCCACTTCGACTGCATATCGTAGGACTATGCCTGGCATTGGTGCGGGTATTGGTGTGGCACCTTGATTTCCTTGAGTCTCTTCTGAAATAGGTACCGATGGCGTTACGGCCGCAGCTGATATTGGTTTTGGACTTGACTGTGCCACTGGTGTGGTGGATATTGGTCTAGGATCTGGCTGTGTTACTGCCGTGGTGGATATTGGTCTTGGGGCACTGGTTATAGTGTTGCTTCCATCACTCAATTCTTCCACTTGTACTTGATATATTTCTTGTCCTACTTGGACGTTAAACGTTCTACTGCCCGAGTTATTGTTGAATACTGGTGCCAATGGCAGATCTCCTGCTTTTATCTTGGCCAATAGATCTTTCTCGGCCTCAATTTCTGCTTTTACTTCTTCCAGTGTTTTTGCTTTGATCTCATCTGGAATAGGCTCTTCTCCATATTTCCATCTCAGGAATCTTAGACCCGTCACTGGATACAGGGCATAAGTAAGTACATCTCCTATGTCTTTTGCTAAACCCTCAGTGGCTTTTCTTGCATCCTCAAGTTCTGGTTCCAAAAAATCGGCTGCCCTGCCAGTTACAGGCTGTTCCCCTCGTTCGTAGCCTTTTAATACCTTTTTGGTTACTTCTGGGTCTATAGGTTTAGGTGTTTTGCCATACAAACCATAAACCAAATCTTTTACTTGGCTAGACACCATCTCGTATCTACCAAACAATACGTTAAGTACCGCCTGAGTACCAACGATTTGACTCGTTGGAGTGACCAATGGTGGAGTTCCTAATTCCTTCCGCAACAAAGGGAGTTCTTCGTAGACTTCCCCTAGCCGGTCTAGGGCGTCAGCTTCTTTTAGCTGAGAAATCAAATTGCTTGCCATTCCTCCCGGGATTTGGTGATTCAAAACCGCTGGGTCTACTATGGAAGCTTTGCTAGTGTCGAAATGACTACTTATTAAAGGTGCTATCTCTTCAAAATATTCTGATAGTTTTAGCAGATGTGCCAAGTCCAACCCAGTGGCTCTTTCACTATTTTGTAAAGTTACTAATAGCGGTTCAATAGCTGGTTGGGAAGTTCTCATGGCGTATGGTGATAGACATGTATCAACTATGTCTAGACCGGCTTCTATTGCCTTTAAAACTGTCATAGATGCCATACCACTTGTATAATGGGTATGTAGCTGTAAAGGCAGGTCGATATTTTCTTTTAAAGCCTTTATTAGCTCGAAAGCATCATAAGGTGCAAGTATTCCTGCCATATCTTTTACGCAAAGACTGTCTGCTCCCATGTCTTGAAATATTTTCGCTTTACTTACAAAGTATTCCAGATTGAAAACATCTCCACCCATATGTGACTCTGTGACCGAATAGCATATGGTAGCTTGGAAATGTTTTTTATTATCTTTTATAGCTTGGACGGCCGTTTCGAAATTACGCTCGTCATTCACTGCGTCAAACACTCGGTAAACGTCCATTCCTTCATCTGAAGAATGTTTAACAAATTCTTTGACGACGTCATCAGCATAGTTCCGGTAACCAACCAAATTCTGACCCCTAAGCAACATCTGTAGAGGTGTTTTGGGCATAAGTTTCTTAAGTATTCTTAATCTTTCCCAAGGATCTTCTCCCAAAAATCTCGTTGTTACGTCAAACGTGGCGCCACCCCAAACTTCTGCAGACCAGAACCCGGCTTCATCCATCTCGGGCGCTATGTTTTCCATTTCCCTGGTACGCATCCTGGTGGCTGCTAGACTTTGGTGAGCGTCTCGCATTGTAGTATCGGTAATTTTTAGAGGGTTTGACCCTATATTTTCTGCCATTTTTGTTGTTGCCTATTTCAAAAGATTACTAGTGCAAGATTACAATCCATAGATCATAATCTGGTACTGTGGGGTTTTAGCATTAATGCATCAAAACCAAGTTGTATAAAAAACGACTTATCGCCAATGGATTGAATTAAAGTCATTTGTTAGAGTGGTATGCTTCCATGCTTTTTGGGAGGTAGACTTTCCCTCTTATTCTTGAGCATAGAAAGCGCACCTATGATCCGGGACCTTGTTTCTGAAGGGTCAATAATATCGTCAATATATCCCAAGCTTGCGGCGATATATGGATTTGCAAACCTTTCATCATATTCTTTTCGAAGGGCGGCTCGAGTTTCTTGAGGGTCTTCAGCTTTTTTGATCTCGTCCCGGTAAATTACGTTTACTGCTGCATCAGGACCCATTACCGCTATTTCTGCGGAGGGCCAGGCGAAATTGATGTCTCCTCTAAGATGTTTACTGCTCATAACTATGTATGCCCCACCATAAGCTTTTCTTATTAGGACACTAACCTTAGGGACGGTAGCCTCGGCATATGCGTACAAAAGTTTAGCTCCGTGTCTTATTATTCCTCTGTGTTCTTGGTCAGAACCGGGAAGAAAACCTGGTACGTCAATTAGTGTCACTATCGGTATACTGAAAGCGTCACAAAAACGTACAAATCTTGCGGCTTTAACAGATGCGTCTATATCCAAGACTCCAGCAAGATGGTTTGGCTGTTGAGCAACTATACCTACCGTTTTACCTTCCATTCTGGCGAATGCGACTATTATATTAGGGGCGAAGCCTTCGTGGACCTGCAAAAACGCACCGTGGTCTACTATTTCCGCTATCAACTCATTCATGTCATAGGATTGAGAAGAATCTTCAGGTACGATATCCCTTAAAGTAGACGATATCCTGTCAGAAGGATCTGTGGCGTTCAAGATAAGAGCGTCATCTGCATTATTTTGAGGCAGATAAGATAGAAGTTCTCTGACTTGATGCAGGCAATCCCATTCGTTTTCGTATGCGAAGTGAGCCACACCACTTTTGGAGTAATGAGTTAGTGCTCCTCCAAGATCCTCGTGACTTATTTCTTCTCCCGTAGCAGCTTTTATCACGTCGGGTCCAGTGATGTACATTTGTCCAATGCCATTCACCATAAATATAAAGTCGGTTAGGGCAGGGGAATAAACTGCTCCACCAGCGGCTGGGCCCATTATCACTGAAATCTGAGGTATTACTCCGGAGAATAGTGTGTTACGTAGGAATATTTCCCCGTATCCTGCAAGACTTGTGACCCCTTCTTGGATCCTTGCTCCACCAGAGTCATTCAGTCCAACTATAGGAGCTCCGTTTTTTGCGGCTAAATCCATTATCTTAGCTATCTTTTCACCAACTACTTCGGACACGGATCCTCCCAATACTGTGAAATCTTGGGCAAATACAAATGTAAGTCTGCCGTTCACTTTTCCATATCCAATTACTACTGCATCGCCAAGGAACTGTTTCTCTGATAAACCCATTTCAGTAGATCTGTGGGTTACAAACGGGTCTATTTCTTGGAAAGAGCCTTCGTCAAGCAGTGCTGCGACACGTTCTCTGGCAGTTAATTTACCTTTAGCATGTTGTTGATCTATACGTTCTTGGCCCCCACCCAGGGCAGCCCTCTCACGTAGTTTGCGAAGCTCTTCCAGTTTTTCGGAAGCTGCTCTTTTTGTAGCCATCTCTTAACCTAATCCTTTCTTCCAACAAGCATTGGATCGCCTGTGCGACCATCCGCGCAAATACTATCAGATAATTGTGATATCTGCAATCCTAGAATAGCTATGAGTGAAGATTAAATTGGATATCATTTTGGGGGATTGGTAGAAGGAAGTAGACTATACATACAGGAGGATTATTAGATGATAAGAAAAGAAAGGCTATTAGAGACGTTGTTTGACCTGATAAGAATAGATAGCCCATCCGGGGAAGAGTCAAATATCATAGAAGAAGTAAAAAGGAGACTGGAGTCTCTAGGAGTTCAATGTGAAATAGACAGTTATGGTAATCTTCTTGGCCATTCGGGATGCGATAATCCCATACTGTTGTCTGCACATCTGGATACAGTTGAACCGGGACGCGGCATTCATCCAAGGGTGGACGGTTTGTACATAGTGTCACAGGATACAACTATATTAGGGGCCGATTGTAAAGCGGGTGTAGCATCTGTAATTGAGGGGATTACTTCGTTAATAGAAGACGGGAAAGCTGGAATAGATTTTGAGATAGCTTTCACTAAAGAAGAAGAAATTGGATTGGTTGGTGCACGCAATTTGGATTATTCAAAGATAACCTCCAAAGAAGCAATAGTATTCGACGGAAGAGGTGCCGTTACTCAGATAACTTCTGCGAGTCCAACTCATATGCGTTTTGAAGTTAACGTTAAAGGCAGGGCAGCACATGCTGGAGTGGAACCCGAAAAAGGTGTTTCTGCCATTAAAATAGCATCTGAGCTGATAAACAGGCTCCCTCAGGGACGAATAGATGATACTACCACGTTTAACATAGGTGTTTTGGAGGGTGGCAGTGTGACAAATGCGGTTCCGGAAACGGCCTTGATTAAGGGAGAGTTTAGAAGTCAAAATCACGATACTATAGAAATGTTGTCTTCTAGAGTGAAAGATATGGTAAACGAAACACAGCTAGAATTTCCAGATTCCAATATAGACTTAAATTTCGAGTTAGATTATGAGACATATTCCAGAACAGGCTTTGAGCCTAGCGTAGTAAGAGTGATAAATGCTCTTAAGACCCTGGGTCTGCAACACGAGATGATCCACTCTGGAGGAGGGTCGGACGGTAACATATTTATCTCTCGCGGTATAGATTCCGCCGTAATAGGTATAGGATCATATAATGCCCACACAGTAAGAGAATATGTAGTCATAGATGAATTATTGAATGTGGCTAGGGTTTGCGAGCAATTATTGAGGAAATGAGATCGGATGAAAGAAGACTAGTTTAAACGTTAATGGTACATGAGATTCTTCAAGTTTGTTGCGGTTTATTTGCATTATGAATTCATGTTATTCTTGTGGTAGTGTCGGGGTGTGGCGCAGTCCGGTAGCGCACTCGCATGGGGTGCGAGGGGTCGTTGGTTCGAATCCAATCACCCCGACCATTATTCGCTCTTTTTGCTGAATATTATTAGTATCATTGGTATAGCGGTAAACAAAACAAAAGACAAAATGTATAAAGCTGGCACATAGGAACCGAAGGTGTCAAAAGTCCAACCTAGATATACAGGTCCTATAACTCCTAGTGCCAGAGTAATGCCATCTACAGTTCCCCAAATAGAACCCAAATTATTGGTACCGAATAATTTACTGCTTATTATTAATCTTATAGGTACCATCATTCCATGACTAAATCCCATAAACAACGCAGCTGCAGCTGCGTGAGGATAAATGGATACATTGGCGAGCATGATTAAACCTATAACTTGACCTATAACCATGGCTATGAAGACCCTCTGCCAATCAAACCGATCTGTCAGAAACCCTACGATGAATCTGCCAATACCGCTCACTCCGAAATATATGCCTACAGTTGAAGCAGCTACAGTTGTACTAAAACCGATGCCCTCCAAGTAAGCTATTTGGTGTGTTAGTAACCCTTGTATGCTAATGGACTGAGTGCTGAATACAGCTATTATGCCCCAAAAATACTTACTGCTCATAGCTTGTTTAAGAGTGAAATAAGTATCATGTTCCTGTGTCACATTTGTTGTTTCAATGTCGCTATCGATTTCTGTATCACCATCAGGAAGATAACCATAATCTTCGGGTCTTGACCGAGCTACCAATGCAAGGGGTATACCTATCGCCCACATTCCTATACCTAATATAATTACCGATGAACGCCAACCATAGGACTCCAATAAGATGGCTATAAATATCAAACTAGGTCCACCAAATGCACCACCCATAAAAGTCAAACCAGTGGCACGCCCACGTTTCTTATTGAACCATCGTGTAACCATTACCGACCATGCGACTGAGTGGTTCGAGAAACTTACTCCAGCAGACATAAGTATGAACGCTAGATAAAAATTGATAATGTTTGTTGATAGTCCAGTGAGTATTAATCCAAGCCCAGACATCAAGATTCCGATTATGATTACTTTCCGAGGGCTGGTTCTGTCTATTATGTATCCTACTAACGGAGATAGAAATCCACTCTCGACTTGTCGGATTGAAAAAGCTCCAGAGAGCAGTGTTCTTGAAACACCGAAGTCTCTAAGTATCGGTAGAAAGAATGCTGTGAACCCCTGCCATATTGCCATTCCTATGTAGGAGTTCAACACTATACTTGCGGCTACTATGTACCACCCATAGAATATTCTGGGTTTGTGACGATTCTTAGACAGAAAAACCTCCTGGCAAAACTTCAGTAAAGAAAATTCACGTGAGAACTATAATCAGGCAACTGAGAAATACTATGCTAATATCATAGTAGGAAGCAAGCAATATTCAAAAATAGACAAGGTATCCACATCTTAATATGTGGATTGATGATTATTTATGATCGGTAAGAATAAGATAAATACAATAATGTTCGACGTATTTGGAACCGTTTTTGACTGGCACAAGTCTATCGTAAATGAGTGTTCTTTTTTTTTGCTCGACGAAACAGTATAGCATTTGATCATATCAAGTTTGCTAATAATTGGAGATCAGGATTCAGAAATCTACAAAAACAGGTTTCAGAGGGTGCAAGAGAATATTTATCTATGGATTCGATACATTTCGAAGTTCTTAATCAACTGCTATCAGATCTTGACGCCTCAGGCATTTCCGAAGAAGAAAGAATCATATTTAATCAATCGTGGCATTGGTTGAGTGCCTGGGAGGATGTGAAGCCGGGATTGCACGACTTAAAGCAGAATCATGTGATAACCACTTTGTCTAATGGTAACTATTCCATGTTGTTAGACTTAGCAAAAAACGCCGACTTGCCGTGGGATTGTATATTATCAACTGAATTATTTGGGACATATAAACCAGATCCCAGAGTTTATATAGAGGCTATCAGTTTATTGGGGTGTGAACCTGAGCAAACATTGATGGTTGCTTCGCATAGTTATGATTTAGATGCAGCTAAATCTATCGGGATAAAAACATGTTATGTATATAGACCAGATGAATTTGGATGCGGGAAAGGTGAAGATTCTGGTGACACTGCTAGATTCGATGTGGTAGTAGATAGTTTTACAGATATCAGAGGTTCAATATTATAGCGATCCCCATTATTTTACAACCTGGGTTTGGAGATTTTCATTTGGGTTTTATGTTGCGAAACATAGCGTAGAGTATTATGTCATAAGTTATCTTCGTAATGCTTCCGAATATAAACGGGGCACCAGCCCCCATGAATTGCCATAATATCGTGGAAGTTGAAGGGCCTATAGTTCCGGTTACGTTTCTGCCCACTACATGCATGCTAGCCATGGATACACGTTCTTCAGATTCCAGTATGCCCATTGTATAGGAATCCCTTGGTGGTACGTCCATTTGGCTCAAGAATGATCTTAATTGCCAGAGTATAACCGCTATAGTTGCATTTGGAGCGAAGGCTGCTGCCAGTAGAAATAAATTTGCCGGTATATGTGTGAACACCATTGTGTTTATTGCTCCGAATCTATTAGTTAGTTTCGCGGATATCCATAATGATGTAGCTGAAAATATGTGAGAGAAGAAAAACACTAATGCTAAAGAACCAACATCAAGTCCAAAATTGGATTTGAACCAATAAGCTACTAAACTTTGTATTATCAAAGATCCGCCAAAAGCATCCAAACTAAAAAGACCTACGAGTGTGAATATAATATTTCGGGAGGGAAGCTTGAACGGATTCACCCATTTTGCACTTGGTTTTGAGACCTCTAATTCAATAGACAATCTAGAATAACAGATAGTGCTAGTTACCAATATTGCAGAAAACGTAAAGAACATAATCTGTATTGAGAATAATGCGCTTAATCCAAAAATCTGTCTATATATCTCTGGTATTCCTGCGGCTAGGGCTCCGAACGCAGCACATATAGTAGCGGATATCCTATAAAGAGCGAAAAGATCAGTTCTTCTGTTTGGTGATGAAGCGTCCGATAAACTTGCTTGTTCTATTGGTAGTAGTGCCTGAGAACTACCTTGACCATCTTTTCCGTCAAAATTGCCAATAAAAGCCACAATCATAAGTAATGGGAAATGATCTATAACTGCCAGGATAGATCCACAAATTGCAGTAATCCCAGTGAAAATTATTAGAAGACGTCGTCTTCCTATCCTGTCTCCAAATATGCCCACGCAAAAGGCAAAAACTGCACCTCCAGCTACTCCAGCACTGAAGAAGGCCCCGACTTGGATAATTGTGAATCCGATATCAGCTAGATATATACCTAGCAATATGGCAATAAAAGCGTGGGCGAAAGTGTTAAGAGATTTTGATATAACGATAATCTTGCCGTTATAACTTACCCAAGATAGAGAAAGAATTTTGGGGGCATTCATAGTATATATCTGTTTAGGATTGGGTTTTCGGCGTGGGTGCCCTTCCAAAACTGAACGTATGTCTTCTGAAACCTTCGGCGTACTCGAATCCGTGGGTTTTAGCCAGCTCTGATGTGTTGCTAAGTATACGCTCTTCTAAAGCATCAGGGTCACCGATTTGACTCTTGTGCTCTTTAAGTGCATTAATTTTATGGTGTATGGAGTCTGATATATCCACTATAACGTCAGGATTTTCGGTCATAGTAGCGTATATTTCTAATACTTTATGGGTTTCAAGACCTGATTCTAATTGCTCTGGAAAATGAAGGTGATCTCGGGCGTATGGGTAAACGGCATCGAAGGTAGCCTGCCCTGCATTGCGATGGTCTCTGTGGTTATGCCTGCCTCTCCAAGGGTCCTGACAGATAACTATGTCTGGCTTAAATTTTCTTATTTCTCTAACAATTTTTCCTATGAGTTCTACGCTGGCCTCTAGTTCTCCGTCTCCGTAGCCTAAAAAGGTTACTTCTCGTGCTCCGATTACTGAACAAGCTCCTCTTTGCTCAGACTCTCGTATGACAGCCAATCGATCCGAGGTCATTGTCAGGTCATTGCTGCCCTTGTTTCCGTTGGTGCAAACTACATAGGCCAATTCCATACCATTGTTTACAAGCTTTGCAAGAGTTCCTCCACACCCAAATTCTGCGTCGTCTGGATGTGCCATTACCACCAGCGCTCGATTGTAGGTTAACCATGGTTCTGAAGGGTTTTCGTTCTCTGGATTCTGAATAGTCATCTTATCTCCATGCTTAAGAATATTTTTGAAGAGTAATATAAAGCCACACTTGTATGATCCTATTTAGGATGAATATACATAGCCATTATATTATTATATCTGGAATCCATGCTATAGTTATATTTCAATTTTGATTAATTATGAACGCAAAGCAACCTAACAACTTTTTAACGACTATTCTCAAGCCGATACTATTCTTTGCGGGACTATGTATGGTGATTATAGGGCTTATAGGTGTGTTTTTACCTGGATTGCCAACAACTCCCTTTATGATAGTTGCAGCAGCCTGTTTTGTTCGCTCATCTGAACGGTGTTATAACTGGGTTATAAATAATCGCATATTTGGCAAGGCCGTGCGCGAGTATAGATCCGGAGAGGGTATGCCATTGAAAATAAAGGTCATAGCCTGGTCCATGATGTGGGTGTTCGGTTCTTATTCAGTGCTCATGGGGATACCTCAAACCTTGTTGTACGTCAAGCTTTTAGTGTTAGTTTTACTGATAATCGGTACAGTTTTTATATATAGAATACCTTCTAAATCTTAAACTTAAAGAATTAGACTATGACTGGATCTGGACGACTTTTCCACCATCTGTATATTTTTTTGAATCTTCGTATTATTAGTAACGCAACTAAGGCGATTATTAGAAAATATACTCGGAATCCAAAAACCTCGAAATTCCGGATGTCGCTGATTTCTATGCCTAAAAGATATCCGATTGCTAACAATGAAAATCCGTGAATAGAGCGCAGGAATATGAAAAACCCTAAAGTCCTTAATATTACTTTCCTGTTTTCTTTTACCTTGAGGAAAAACATATTAGAAATCATATTGTGATTTCCCAAATCCATAAAAACTGTTTGATATTAGGCGAATTTTTTATAGATAAAGTCATAAAACGTATCTACCCATTCATCCTTATCATTAAGAGCTGGTATTAGTTTCAAATTTGTGCCACCAGAGTCCAAAAAATATTCATTGTTTCTTATTGCTATTTCCTCTAGGGTTTCAAGACAATCGAATACAAAAGCAGGGCATACCACCGCTACATCTTTAATTCCTTTTGAAGGCAATGATTCAATTACATCAGTGGTATTGGGTTTTATCCATGAGTCAAATCCGAATCTACTTTGAAAACATATTTTATATGGTTTTTTAGTTTGTAGTTTCTCTACTACTTTAGCAACCGTGTAGTGGCAGTGGTATTTGTAACACATTTGATTATACTCTGATAATTTTTCACAACAGCCTGGGTCTTTGAGACAATATTGCTTTGATTTGTCTAGTTTTCTTATATGTCGTTCCGGTAAGCCATGAAAACTGAAAAGTAACAAACTACCTCTTTTATATGGATCAGAATTTTCGATTGAGCTTGTCAAACATTTTATGAAGAATTCTTCTTCATAAAATGAGTAATTTATTTCGTATGGCGTCCTGATATTAAGTTTCTTTATGATTGCCAGGGCTTTTTTTATGCAGGATCCAGATGTGGCTTGGGCATATTGTGGAAACATTGGAATAAGTACTATTTTGTCGACATTGGCTTCTTTAAGTTTAATTAGCCCTTCTTCAATAGAAGGCTCGCCATAACGCATACCTATTTCGAATTTGAAAGTCGGATTCTTTTTAGAAATCTTTTCTACAAAACTTCTTGAATATGCCAGAAGAGGAGATCCATCTTTAGTCCATATGCTTTGATATTGAGGTAGAATCTTTTTAGGTCTAAATGGAACTACAAACAGGTTAACTATTATCCATCTTAGGATAAAATTTGTGTCGATCACGTCAGGATCTGATAGGAATTCTCTGAGGTAGGTTCTTATCCCCTTCACTGTTGGTGCAGAAGGGGTTCCTATGTTCATGAGTAAGAAACCTATTTTTTTGTTATTCAAATTCGATTGATCACTATAAAATATTGACATCTATATTAATAGATTATTGTCATATTAACCATATACCATGTTTGTATTCAAGAATCTAATGTGTCTGCTAATGCGCAAATGTCATCAACCATAATGTCAACAAATGAAACGTCCTGATTGTCTACATGATTATTTTGAATTCCGTATTCTAACGGGCGGGGAATGTATGCGGTGGCAAGTCCAGCTGCATGTGCTGCCAATAAATCACTGTGATGTGCTGCCACCATAAGTATGTTTTGGGGCTTCTCATCAAGCAACGAAATAGCCATTTGGTACACTTTCTGATCAGGTTTGTATGCTTTGCACATCTCTGCTGAAAATATACAGTCCCATGGTAGCCCTGCATGTTTTGCCATATTTACAAGAAGTGAGACATTTCCATTTGATAAAGTGCCTGTTATAAAGTTGCGTTTTAATCTACACAAACCTGGAATTGAATCAGGCCAAGGTTTTAAACTATGCCAAGCTCTGTTCAAGTTTTGTTTTTCCAATTCGGTTAAATTCCAGATTTTGAATTCATCCAGTAGCTCATCTAGTGCCATGCGATGCAAATCGTCCAAATTTGTCCATGGAAGTTTCCCAGAGCCCACTTTGTACATAAATGGACGATATTTTCCCCTCCATTTATCGGCAAATAGAGCGCAGTCTATGTTCAGTTTTCTGAACTCAGAAGATTCTTGGCATTGCAGAGTTATAGATGTTCTCCAATCTACTACTGTGCCAAATACATCAAAAATTATAGCTTTTGGTTTAATTAGTTTTTTCATCGTATTAGGATTTGATTTTCATGGAAGATGTAAGGATATATATATTTTATTATTCATTACTATGTTTTCAAACGTTTTGTATTAGCAATAATATGCTAGACGACACTGCGAGTATAGCTGTTAATTCGATTTTGTTGATGCCTTCTTTGAATATTTTTTGTGTGACAAGGATTGAGAATAGAAGTTCTATCTGTCCAACTGTTTTCACATAAGCTACCTGGGTCAGGGCAAATCCTGTAAACCAACCTATAGACCCGATTGCGCTCGTTAATCCAACCAGTGCTGATGTCTTCCAGAATAATTTTATCTTCTTGAAAGTCGATAGGTCTTTGTATATGATCCACGATCCCAATATAAATAGGTTTATAGTCGATAGTGATATGAGTGTGAATGCTGCATTCATGATTGAGCTTTCATTATCCAACACAAGTATTGCTTCTCTAATAAGTAAAGCATCTAGGGCGAATGTGCCTCCACAAGCTATGCCTATAAATGTGGATCTTTGTCTAATACTTAACAATAAGGACTTCCACGTAATAGAGTTTTCAGATATAGAAATCAATATCACACCTAAAACTCCTATAGCTATCGCAACTGATCCGAAGAAATTTACATATTCTCCGAACAGCACTGATCCAATTATTGCTGCTTGTATCGCCTCTGTTTTAGCATATGCTGTGCTAACAGCGAAATTCCTGTGAGAAAATAGCGATACAAGAAGTATAGTGGCAATAATTTGGAATATACCAGCTGCTACGCAATAGATTGCAAATGGCCGGTTAATTTCTGGTATATCTAATCCAGCAGCATTTAGAATTATTATGTAAATGATTACTACTGGTAGGCCGAAACTGTATCTCACCCAAGTAATCGCTTCTGCCGAGAGATTTTGCGTCAGTGATTTTTGCAAGCTTGTACGCGTTGTTTGCATGGTAGCGGCAAAAATAGTTATAAATACCCAGTTGTACATATTCATATGATATGCCAAATCCCATTGGAACGTTATATTATATTCACATAAAATTATTTGGAGTAGGCATAATGGCATATTTAATCAACCATATACATATTAGAGCTAAGGATCCTATGGTTTCAGCGGCTTGGTACGAGAAATTTTTCGATACAAAGGTATTGTCTTCCAAGGAAGTTATGCCGGGTACCATAACAGTTACGATGGACACGGGCGGGCCAGTCAGATTAAATATATCTTCTCAAGTATCAGGGTCGTCTGACTATGAAGCACCTGCGGAACTTAATACATTAGGATTGGAACACTTTGGATTCAGCACTGATGACATAGAGGCAGATATATGCGAATTCGAAAATCATGGAGTAAGAATTGTATTGCCCATAACCGAAGTTGGATCAGGAGCAAAGTTGGCTTATATAGAGGGCCCTGATCATGTGTTAATAGAATTAGTTCAATCAGCAGCTAAGTAATTGAATTTATAGTGGAAATGGGGATGGCAATTTATGATAAATGAAAAAGAGATAAGGAATTTTATGAAAAATGTGGAGGATCTTCTGGAGGTTGTTGAGGAACCATCTATATTGTCTACATTATCTGATCGTCAGATGAGAATCCGTGACTACGCAGGTGCAACCTACGAAACATTGTCTTGGGTGTTAGGATATATCGATACATATGACTTCAAAACCGAATACGTGAGACTTGATGAACTAGAATCCATATTGGAGTAAAAGATTCGTTTCAAAAAGATCCCATATTGGATCGATTTGGATTATAATCATAGATAACCATTTATCGGAAAATTAGTTTTGGTTAAATTCTCGAATTTGGGAGGATAATTCATGACTACATTGCTGGATGAAAGTGTTGTAAGGCCACAAGCTCTGTCAGGTATACGTGTTTTGGATTTCACTTGGGTACGTGCAGGTCCTTGGGGATGCAGGTGGTTGGGAACATTGGGGGCTGAAGTAATAAAGATTGAATGGCCTCAAACGCCTGACATGATAAGGAATCCTGGATTAGTAACGTTACCAGGAATTGAGCCTAGTTTGAATTCCAATTATATGTTCAATGATAGCAACGCGAACAAATTGAGTATAAGTGTCAACCTTAGATCGGAGAAAGGATTAGACTTAGTTAAGCGTCTAATAGCAGTATCCGATATTGTTGTGGAAAATTACAGTTCTCGGGTGCTGTATAACTGGGGAATATCCTATGAAGAAATGACTAAGATTAATCCTGAGATAATATACGTGTCTCAGGCAGGGTTTGGTCATACCGGTAGGAATCATACATATACAACTATGGGTCCAGTTGCTCAGGCTCTATCTGGTATGACCCATTTATCAGGTTTGCCAGGAGAACAACCGGCAGGTTGGGGATGGTCGTACTTGGATGATACGGGTGGTCTATATATAGCAATGGCTGCATTAACTGGTTTGAATCGGAGAAATATGACGGGATTGGGTCAACATATTGACCTTTCTCAAATGATGGTTGGCATACCCTTAAATGGACCCTCTCTATTGGATATAACAGTAAATGGTAGATCTTTACAGAGAGAGGGATTTCCGCCGGGAAATCGAGCTCATTGGCCGGGTACTGATTTGTTAAATAATTATCGTGGCCCTACAGTTGCTCCACATAATGCATATAGAACTAAAGGTGGGGGTTACTATGATTGGTGTACTATTGTTTGCCTTTCAGACGAAGAATGGCAGAAATTACAAAAATTGATGGGAGATCCGTCTTGGGCTAATGATGAAAGATTTTCTACTTTAATGGGTAGAATCCAGAATCAGGAAGAATTGGATTCTGGTATCGAATCTTGGACTACCACTATCGAGAGATATGATTTAATGGAACTTTGTCAGTCGGCAGGAGTGCGATGTATGCCTGTTCAAAGCAATAAGGATCGTATGGAAAATGATCCTCAATTGAAACATCGCGGTATGTTCAATGAGTTGGACCACCCGATATTAGGTAGGCATAGGTTTCAAAATGCCCCCTTTCATCTCTCTGAATCACCAGCGCTTAACCATATGCATGCTCCTTTGATAGGCCAGAATAACCGTGAAGTATTTGAGGGCATACTCGGACTTTCCCATGATGAACTGACTGAGGGATACGAAGATGGTACATTTTGGCCGTCTTCTGTTGAAAAATACGACTACATAAATAG
The DNA here is from genome assembly GCA_009391535.1 of SAR202 cluster bacterium. Classification (GTDB taxonomy): domain Bacteria; phylum Chloroflexota; class Dehalococcoidia; order Lucifugimonadales; family UBA2985; genus VFHP01. Next base: position 35,782 of record VFHP01000014.1, read on the forward strand.
AATTATTGAATCCACTGAAAAGGTTAAAGAAGTTGCCTTGCCAGTCAAGAAAGTTAATCGTAAGATGGCTCGCAGCAAGGTTTCTGAAGGTCCGTTGAGTGGCATACGGATCCTTGAAATGTCGGATGAAAAAGGTCAATGGGCTGGGAAATTGATGGCTGATCTGGGAGCTGACCTTATAAAGATTGAGCCTCCTGACGGCGAATCAACTCGTTCTGTTGGGCCATTTCTGGATGATATCCCTCATAAGGAACGAAGTTTGTCTTTTTGGCATTACAATACTTCGAAAAGAGGTGTTACCCTAAATATTGAGTCACCGGATGGCAGGAATATATTTCGAAAACTGGCTTCTACTGCTGACGTGATTCTAGAAACCTTTCAACCAGGTTATATGGAGTCTTTGGGTTTAGGATACAAAGAACTGTCGGCAGATATTCCAGGGTTAATAATGTGTTCGTTGACACCGTTTGGACAGACTGGACCATGGAAAGATTTTGCTACTACAGATTTAATACATTTGTCTGCTGGGGGCCAGATGGGTTGTTGCGGATATAACGAAGAGGATGTTGATGATCCTCCTCCGATAGCTGGCGGTGGTGGACAAGCATGGCATATGGGAAGTCATTATTCGTTTATAGCTATACTGGCAGCGTTAAATTATCGTGCTTCTACCGGAAAGGGGCAGTATATAGATTCCTCTGTGCATGACGCCTGTGTGTTGACTACAGAAATGCATACTATGACATACGAATACACTGGTGAGGAGGTTCGTAGAAATACAGGGAGGCATGCTTCTTCAGTTGCGAGTTTTAACATGCCTAAAAGCCAATTGATGTGTAAAGATGGCAAGTATATTAATGCGGGGATAGCTCCGGCCCGATTAACACCGGAAAGGCTCAGAGTCTTGGCTGAGTGGATGGACAGTTATGGTATGGCAGGGGATCTTTTGGACGACAAATATAATGACTCTCAATTCATTAAAGATAATGGCCCAAATATACATAGCTTGTTTGTTAATTTTGTGGCTAATCGCACTCAGGATGAGGTCTATCATGGAGGTCAACAGAGGGGGTTTGCCTGGGGTGCAATTAGGACACCAGATGATTTGATCAATGATGGACACTTAGAAGACAGAGGCTTTTGGACGGATGTTGAACATCCTGAGTTGTCGAAAACATTTAAATATCCTGGACCAGCTGGTATATACAATGACTCACCTTGGGCTATTTCCAGGAGAGCACCCTTGATTGGTGAACACAATCAGGAGATATATTGTGATGAGTTCGGGATCAAGAAGGAAGAACTGGCTGTGATGACTGAAAATGGGGTGATATAGATTGGATCAGCGGATCAGTTTTATTACATTGGGTGTTCGTGACTTGGAAAAATCTGTGGAGTTTTATAAACGTATTGGTTGGAAACCTGCGACCGATAATGGAAGTATAGTGGCCTTCAATATGATTGGTATGGCTTTGGCTTTGTATCAAACAGACAAATTATCCGAGGACGTGGGCTTTCATATTGGTTCTGATAACCATCCGCAGTTTACTTTGGCATACAACACGGAGTCAGTTGAAAATGTAGATAAATTGCTACAAAAGGCTGAATTAGCTGGTGGTAGATTGATTAAAACGGCGGAGAAAGCATTTTGGGGTGGTTATTCTGGATATTTTGCAGACCCAGATGGATTTCTGTGGGAAATAGCCTATAATCCTGCTTTACCTCTAGGTCCAAATGGAGAATTTCAATGGACATAAATTATCAGTGTAAGTCCCCAAATCGTTGAAATGAAAATTAGAATGCATATAGATTGGATGTAAACAATGAGTGAATATGTTAATCAGTTCGGAGTTCCTGAAAAACCCAAAAAGACCAAAAAGATAGTTCTTATTATCGCTACATTGGTGATATCAGCAGTAGTTATCTGGTTGGTACTGTAGTCTATATTGTTTCCAGGAATTCTATAACTAGCTTGCATACTTCTTCAGGTTGTTCTTGTTGAACCCAA
>VFHP01000015.1 GCA_009391535.1 SAR202 cluster bacterium
GAGAAAATCACTGTTGCGGGGTATGAAATTTCTGTTACTTCGAAAGTTGGCAACAATTATTTCATAGAAATTTCAACCCCATAAAAGCCTTTTTGGAGAAACTGGTGTAGTAAGGAGGATATATACCTACCCTACCAAAGGGATATGGGCTTATTTACTCCTAAAATAATGGAGCCACCGAACGGATTTGAACCGTTGACCTGCTGTTTACGAAACAGCTGCTCTGCCCCTGAGCTACGGTGGCTAAACCTGAATCATATTTTACTTTGAATTTTTCAATTAGCGACTAAATCCGAATTTTTGGTGGACGAGCAATCAATATCATGATCGCAGAAAGCAAGAATCTCCCTCCAAAAATCGTGAAGGCTATATGGTAGTCCCCTGAATAGTCTTTTATAGCTCCTGCAAGCAAAGGTCCAATAGGGTTAATAAACGCTGTAATCAATCCCATTTGCGCTCGTATTCCACCAACTGATTTGCGGCCAAAATAATTTGGCACCACAATACGTTGACTTACAGTCCAGCCTCCTTGCGCAATGCCAAAAACTAAGCCAAATAAGATAGATCCAGCGAATGTATCAGCGTTAACTATAATCACCATGGAAAGAAAATAGATACAAGAGACTATTGCTATCACGTAGCGTACGTGCAACTTGTCCATGACCCAACCCCAAGGAACAGTCATGAGCGCAGAGGTCATAGCGAAGGTGAATACAACCAGCACAGAAGCCTCAAAATCTATCCCTTTAGCTTGGAAATGAGGAACTGCATGGAGGTTCGTAGCTGTCTGTGCCAAGAAGATTGTAGAAGTAGTAAGTAAAATCAGCCAAAATGCTAAGGTCTTACGTGCCTCTGCCACGGACCATACGGAATCAGTAGAATCGTCCGTTTTTTTATTATCTTTTGTATTAACCGGTATTTCGCCATCCGGTAATAATCCGTAATCCTCAGGGCGTCGACGAAGGTATATCAAGGCTGGAGCTGTAATTAACAAGATCGCAGAAACAGCGAGAAGGCCATATGCCCAGCGCCAACTTTCCAATGAAACTTTCCGTGCTGGTGCTAAAGTGTTATCTGATAAAGGATTGAGTTTCGAGGCGTGGCTTTTTGCACCACAGCTCTTGGAGTTAGCAGAGTTTGCTAACGCTGTTCCAGATCTGACAATCATACTAAATCATATAGGTGGATTGGTACGCATTGGTCCTTATGTTAATAACAGCGATGAAGTGCTCGAGAATTGGCGTGCCGGTATAAATGCGGTGGCACAATGTCCGAATGTTAATGTCAAATTGGGTGGGATGGGAATGCGTTTAATGGGCTTTGACTGGGATAAAAGATCGATTCCAGTTGGATCAGATGAAATGTCTGAATCTATAGCCCCTTTTATGCACTACTGCATTGAAAAATTTGGCCCTGACAGAGCAATGTTTGAAAGTAATTTCCCAGTAGATAAGATGTCTTTCTCATACAACGTGATGTACAACGCGTTCAAAAAGTTATCAAAGGATTACTCACAGGTTGAAAGGTCTGCTATGTTCCATGATAATGCAGCTTCTGTGTATCGGATTTAGATTCTGGACCCCTGTAGTTACTTGAACCATAATTTCTGATGCCAATGTATTTATAAAGCGAATACTTTAGTAAAAAAGCTCGTAACTTTTTTAGCTAATATGTCTTCGAATCCTGTAAATGTATGATCTGCTCCTTCAACAATTTCTAGCTGACTCATGTTGATTTTCATTATTTCATTATTGAGGTCTACGGAGGACACAAACTTGTCTTGGTCACCCACCATAAATAAGGTTTGGGGTTTAAAGGTTGATAAAGACGATCGTTTAAGGACATTAACTGAAGGGCAACCCATAAAAACTCCTTTCAGGTCATTGAATATCCTTAAATTATTTAGAATCAAATTGGATCCCATAGATATACCTGCTAAGCCTATTTTGTTTTTCCCGATGTTGGGCCAATTTTTCAGTGTTTTCACTGCAGTTGCGATATCCTTTTCCATGGCTCCCATGAAATCTGCGTCTCCAATTTGTAAAGCCCCGAAGTTGAACCTTAGGGAAGCTATTCCATTCACCGCTAACAAAGAGCTTAGATTCTTCACTAGATAAGACTCTAGATTTCCACCCAATATCGGGTGCATATTGCAAATCACGATACCTGGACCTTTTGAAAAATTCCCGCTGGGTATAGACATCAATGCTTCTAGGTTGTGGGATCCAGACTGAAAACCTATGCTCTGAACTTTCATAAACTATTCCTGTGTCGAAAACTATTTGTGAAGAAATTACTTGCAAATGAGCCAACCAAACTCTCTTTTCCTGAGAAAAAATGGTCTGTATCTCTAATGACATTAATTTCCGGCTTGGTCGATAACTTGGACGAGATATAATCGAAGGTTTCTGAGTCAAACCTATTATCGTGCTCGCCTATCACAACAGAGAGTTCCGTGGACGGTTTGATTGACTTATGAATTTCTGTATCGAATTTTGTTAAACCAACCAGAAAGGCCGCGATATTGTAATATGAAGTCGTCTCTAGCGCTATGCGGGCTCCGAAAGAATAGCCGGCGATTCCAATTTTACCATTACTAATCCCTTGAGAGGTTTTTAGATAATCTATCACGGATAGGGCATCTTCCAGTTCCCCTATGCCGTTATCGTATGATCCTGAACTCAATCCCACCCCCCTGAAATTTAATGCCAACGTGGATATGCTCTTTTCAAACAAGTGATCCGCGATAACACGTACTATGGGATTTGTTAAATCACCCCCCATCAGGGGATGTGGATGGCAGATTATAACCCAGTTGATGTTATCTCCAGTAGCTGGTTGTTTCATTACTGCCTCTATGCTACCTGATTTGCCAGGTATAAGTATGCTATCCAAATCACTCATTATTCGTCATAGGTTCATTGATTGCAAACCTACATTAGCTATCATTTCATCTTGATCTGCCGTAAGCCCACTAACTCCAATGGCTCCTATCACGGAATTGTCTGCCCGATTAATTATGGTTATTCCACCCTTCAGTGCTATCAGGTTTGAGTCACCAAAATCTGATATATTGCGGCCCATATTCTTAAATCGTTCTTCAACATCGGCTGTATTGTTTTTCATCAGAGAGGCAGTGTAGGCCTTTTTGAAGGCTAGTTTCTGTGGTAACGATAGGCAATTGTCCATTCTAGCAAAAGCTACCAAATCACCATGGGCATCCACGATTGCTATGGAAATTGGCCTGTCGAATTCATTTTGAGCTTCGCTTAGCATTGCATTTATGCCTAACATAGCGTTTTCAATTCCAATATTTGCTGACTGATACATGTTACGCCTCCTATATACTGCACATCAAAGTTTATCGTCTTTGTTTGTACATTTTGTATAGTTTATATAAAATGTGGGGTGCTACCGACACACCGCAAAAAGTGCCGAGTCCAATCAACAAACCGTTTCCGACGCCGGTCCATAGGCCTACAGGGCAAGCTACCCAAAACCACACTTTGCCGAAAGTACTTGGTAACATGATATCTATTTATTCCTCGAAAAATCTATATGGGGGATCATGACAATTTATCCAGCGACACTTTGGGCATGTAGGATCGAACGTCTGCTGAGAACCAAGAGGCATTTACTAGATGTGGAAATAAGAATTCCAGCGTTCTCGTGTCTCCATCACGCATTTTCTCAGATACTATACCTTCGTACTTACACGCTAATGCGATAATGCTAATGTCTAGGTGAGATGAATGTTCATCATCTAAGTACGATATTTCTACGTAGTTAGGCAATAAAAATGATCCGTTATCAGAAAACTAAACTTATTACTGTTTTAGTTTTCATCGAAAGCATTACTACAAGGCTTCGTCAAGTCTCTTCTTAATGACAGCCTTAGGGACAGCTCCCACTACTTGGTCTATGGGGCTTCCACCTTTAAACACCAACAATGTAGGTATACTTCTGATACCGTATTTCATAGCCGTCTCTGGGTTATCATCTACATCAACTTTCGTGAATTTGATTTTCCCATCGTATTCATTAGCTAATTCATCTATTAGCGGTGCAACCATTTTACATGGGGCACACCAATCTGCCCAAAAGTCCACTAAAACAGGTGTATCAGATTCTAGGACTTCTTGTATGAAGTCTCTGTCAGATACAGGTGTTGGTTCAGCCATGTTTGTTCCTCCTAATTTAATGTCATGTGAAATTAAAGTTACACAATTAGAACACTCTTAATTTTCTGAGTATAAATTGCCCTACTATGTTAGTCAACATGGTTGATTATTTGTAAGGCTTCATTCAGTCTATTTAGACATGTAATCTTTCCAAGTACTTCCATAGTATCAAAGAGAGGTGGGGCAACCCGCTGACCAGTCAAAGATATTCTCAATGTTCCAAATAATTGTCCAGCTTTTATGCCTAAACTCTCAGTTTCTAAGCGTAAAGTCTGCTCAATGTTTGTCGCATTCCAATCTGATAAAACAGTTAACTTACCTATAGCTGTATGCAGAGACTGAATGGTTTTATCTAAATTCATTCCTTTTTGAATAAGATCCTCTTTAGAAAATGAAACTTCGGTTTTGAAGAAAAACTCTATTAGGTTCGGGAGTTCATTCAATGTTTTTATACGTTCTTGAACCAAGGGCATAATTCTTGACAAATAATTCTTAGATGTTATTTGATTAAGTTCGATGCTTAGAGACTCGGTTAAAATATCTGAAGCTTTTTCAATCAAATCATCAATGCTCATGTCCCTAATGTAAATACCGTTCATCCAGTTCAATTTATCACGGTTGAATATGGCGCCAGCCCTTCCTATCCGTTCCATGGAAAACCAGTTCACAAGGTCTTTCATCGAAACAATTTCCGTGTGATCGTCTATAGACCATCCTAGTAATGCCAAAAAGTTTATCATCGCCTCAGGCAAGAATCCCTCTTCTTTGTACTGCATAATAGAAACTGAACCATGCCTTTTACTCAGTTTAGCCCGGTCTGGTCCTAGTATCATTGGCAAATGAGCGAACGCCGGCATACTATTTCCGAGTGCTTGATATAGTTGAATGTGTTTAGGAGTGCTAGACACCCATTCATCTGACCGCATAACGTGGGAAATATTCATTGCGTGATCGTCGACAACATTGGCAAGGTGATAGGTTGGATATCCGTCTGATTTCAATACAACAAAATCGTCAATGTTCTTATTTTCAAATGTGATTTCGCCTCTTATTAAGTCAGTAAAAGTTGTTGTTCCCTCCAATGGCATCTTGAATCTTATAACGTAGGATTTGTTCGCAGTAGGTTTATGGGCAGCATCTCTGCAAAGTCTGTCGTAACCTGGCGGTTGTTTTCGTTCTGTTTGGGCTTTGCGCATTTCCTGGAGTCTCTCTGCTGAACAGATACAATAGTAAGCCATGCTTTTATGCACTAGTTCTTCAGCCGCTAATTTATATCGTTCTATTCTTTCAGATTGTACATACGGGCCATACGGTCCACCTATATCTGGTCCTTCGTCCCAATCAAGCCCAAGCCAGTGTAATGCTTCCAATATGGTAGTTTTTGAACTGGCAATCGTTCTAGCTATATCTGTGTCCTCTATTCTAACTATGAATTCGCCTCCAGAATGGCGGGCAAATAGCCAATTAAATAGAGCAGTTCTTATATTACCCACATGGGGATCACCAGTAGGGCTTGGGGCATATCGGACTCTAATCTTGTCTGTCATGGATAAATTAACCTCTTGCTATCTTCGAATTGTTACGTATGTTTTGCAATAAATCCAATAAATCTTCAGGCATTTTCGATTCAAATTCAGTATATACACCTGTAGAGGGCAATTTAAACCCAATTTTGCTGGCATGTAGAAACTGTCTATTTATTGTGCTTCTTTCCCCGCCGTAGATAGTGTCGCCCACTATGGGGTGCCCAATTGAAGACATGTGCACTCTTATCTGATGGGTTCTGCCCGTTTTAATTTCAATGGATGCCAAGGAATAACCATTTAACTTTTCTAAGACTCTGAAATGACTTTCGGCATATCTTCCATTGTCTACTACCGCCATACGTTTCCTGTGCGAAGGATCTCTTCCAACGTGAGATTTTATTATACCTTCTGAAGGGTTCGGGTGGCCAGATAGCATGGCTATGTACATTTTCAGTACTGTTCTATTCTTAATCTGTTTGGATATATGTTCATGTGAAATGGCATTTTTGGCCACCACTATTAAACCGGAAGTGTCTTTGTCTAATCGGTGTATTATTCCGGGCCTGATTCTTTCTCCCACCTCACCAATAGTTGGCATTCTGGCAATTAATCCGTTAGCCAAAGTTCCAGATTTGTGACCAGGACCTGGATGGACTACTATTCCAGAAGGCTTGTCTATTACTAGCAAGTCCATATCTTCATAGATCACGTTCAAGTCCATTTCTTCACTTATCAGGTCGTCAGCGGTCGGGTAAGATATGTATAAAACGATTATTTCATCCCCTTTTATTCTATATGCAGGTTTAACATTGTGTTCGTCAATCTTAATCAAACCGGATAGAATCATGTTATATATCTGAGCCCTAGTGAGGTCGGTCTGAGTGGACGCCAGAAACCTATCCAGTCTTTCACCAACTACATTTGCCCTGATATGACGTATCTCTCCCAAGCATTCACCCCGTTATCTAATTTTCATGGTTTTCGTTAAATTGTCCTATTATATCAACTGGCTCTTGGTCGTCTGAGTCATCACTATTCTTGTGGAACTGGTTATCTTTGTGAAAGATTAACGACCAGCCCAACCCTAGAAGTCCTATTACTATTGAGGAATCTGCCATGTTAAAAACTGGCCAGATACCGACATCAATAAAATCAACTACATATCCAAGCAGTAACCTATCCAGTAGGTTTCCTATCGCCCCTCCAATTTGGAGTCCCAAGCATAAATATACAAATTTAGTTCTTATGTTATGGCTCTTGTGGAAAAGTATTAAAATGATTATTCCAACAACTGAGCCCAAGGTAAGAAGAGTAGTTTGACCTGTAAACAACCCGAATGCGCTTCCCGTGTTTGTTACATGAGTGAATCGAAGTATACCCTGTTCTGGAATGGATTGCCCTAAAGAAATTGTCATATACACCGTATACTTGCTCAACTGATCCAATACAATTACGAAAAGTGCAGTTAGCAAGGAAAGTTTATATGATCCATGTGACCGGCGGGTCTGTATTTTATGAGTACCCATTTTATTTATTGTCTTGATGTAGTCGAATATGCCAGAATACCTGAGGTGTTTATAATTTAAATCGGTTCGCATGTTATCATAATTCGGAGATTCCCATCAAATTATTGTTAGATGATTGTTGAAGGAATAAATCTAACAGATGGAATATTATAATCAAAGGCATAGAAATTAATGTATTGTGTTAGAAATGCATCAACAGATGACTTATCAGAACTATCCATAATTGAAAGGGAGGCTTTTACAGAGAGCTGGCCCCCCACCCCATTTAGGAGGGACTTGGCAAACAGAAATGTGGAAATACTCGTTGTTGCCATTGATATGAATCTTGAACAGACACCAGAGAAATTTGAAGTTAATGAGACTCTTTATGAGAACCTTGGTTATATCCATAGATTATTCAATTGCTTGAATAATCTATGGAGAGATGCTCCGGGTCATGATGCCAAGAATATCGTTGGGTATGTTGCTACTAGGCAGATGTATGACGAGGCACATATAACAAGTATAGCGGTCAGGAAGTCATTTCGAGGTATGGGCATAGGTGAATTGTTGCTTATGTCTGCCGTTTCTAATGCAATGAAAAAGAATTATAGAACCACAACATTAGAAGTACGTGTTTCAAATAGAATTGCACAATCGTTATATAAAAAATATGGATTCAATGAAGTTGGTATTCGTAAACGTTACTACAGTGATAATAAAGAAGATGCATATATTATGACTACTGATACCTTATACTCAGATCTCTACATAGAGCATTTCAGGAAATTGGTTGATGCATTTGATAAACGTGCCCTGAACATTAACTGGAATTTATCCGGTTTATATGCCGACTAATATTTGACGTATCCCAACTAATGACATTGATATTGATAACAAAATAAGGATAAATTTTTGGTTTACTCTTGAACTCAAATAGATTCCTATTTGCGCACCTAAGAGAGCCCCGATGCCCAAAAGCATTGCTCTAACCCATCCTTCTTGGTATTGATCGGTCAGAATTCTTGTAATTAGACTTGAAGAAGATGTTAATACTAATAGAAGCATAGCCGTTGGAGCCACGACTCTAGGAGGCATTCTCAGTAAAAATGTCATTGCTGGAACGTTTACTACACCTCCTCCGATACCGAAAAAGCTAGATATAAAACCAGATATAGGTGATATGGCTGATGCCATCAGAGTGTTTACGTAAAACCGGATTCTAAAACTTCTGCCATTAAATATTCTTTCCGTTATTTCTCTGTTTGGAACCTGGAAATTCCACCATTGCATGGCCTGTGCCTTGTAGCTTCTCCAAAGCACATATAATGAGCCCAATAAAAGCATCAGTCCCATGAAAAAGTCAAAAGTGGTTCTGTCTACATTATTGGCTACCAATGCACCAATTGCAGCCGCAGGTATGGCTCCTATTGAAAGTAAAGCAGCTGTTCGAAAATCTATCCTTCCGGCTCTATAATTGCCCACTGTGGCCGACACTGCGTTAAGAAAAATGACGGTTAACGAAATGCTGGATATAGTAGAAGCAGAGGCATCAGGGAACATAATTAGTAAGATTGGTACTAATATAAATCCACCACCCAATCCTACCAATGTTCCTAGTGTAGCAACCAACAAGCCAATTATTGGCAACAATATGAGATGATGGGCAGCTACCTCAAATCCCATTGAGTATTCTCCAAATTCTATACTAAGTTTGGTGTAAAATCCCCAAACAAACCAGTATATGTCTAGATTTCTTCTACAATTACATCCAGGATTTTCGTGGGATTTATAGGTTTAGACATTTCTCCAGAGCCAGACATGGATACTTCAAGGTTAGCTATGGTGTCTACGACGTCCATGCCTTCGACTACTTCACCAAATATAGTGTAGTTTTTGGGTAGGCTGCCGTTTCTATGCATAATGAAGAATTGACTTCCGTTGGTATTTGGACCAGCGTTTGCCATAGCCATAGTACCCCTCAAGTAATCTCTGCTCACTGGTTCATCAGGAAATGTGTATCCAGGACCACCCATGCCTGTTCCAGTTGGGTCACCACCCTGTATCATAAATCCTTCGACCACCCTGTGAAATATGACGTCATTGTAATATCCTTCTTTTGCTAGAAAGACAAAGTTATTGACGGTAATGGGTGCATCCGACGGAAAGAAGTTGACTCTTATTTGCCCATTACTGGTATTAATAATGGCAGATATTTCGGAGTTTGGATTTATACTCATCGGTGGTGGTGCTGGATACTGCGACATGTTATCTCCTGTTCTAATTGTTTTGTATAATAATTAGCAGCCAAATTTGGCAACTTATCTATGAGTTTATCAGAATTGTCACGAATATTGCACATAAATTGCGCGAAGTTTCTTCACGTCTTGCTTTAAGGGTGGTCTTATCACCTTTTACTATGGCATAATTGAAATTGTTCAAGTTTACAAATTATTATAAGGACGAAATATCATGACCAATAAAGATTTAAATGCTGCATCATTATCAATAATACATACATCTGATGGGGAAGTTTATTATCATGATATTGGCACAATGGAATCAAAATATGGTGTTACAATTTCCGATTTACCTTTTTCAATCCGAGTTTTATTAGAAAATGCCCTTAGAAATCTGGATGGATATCTCGTCACAGAAAATGATATTTCTAATGTGGTCAACTGGAAGCCAATGGAACAATCGGCTAAAGAGTTTCCTTTTATGCCAGCTCGTGTGTTGATGCAAGACTTCACTGGTGTACCGGCAGTTGTGGATCTCGCTGCTATGCGTTCAGCCATGGCAAGAAATGGTGGTGATTATAGAAAGGTCAACCCTATAGTGCCTGTAGACTTGGTTATTGATCATTCCGTACAAGTGGATTATTTTGGTACTCCTTCAGCATTTAAATTGAATGTACAAAGAGAATTTGAGAGAAATGAAGAAAGATACACTTTTCTTCGATGGGCACAAAATGCTTTTGATAACTTTACACTAGTACCTCCTGGCACTGGTATAGTTCACCAAGTCAACTTGGAATATTTGGCATCTGTAGTATCGTCTAAAGATGCTGAAGGGAAGAGAGTAGTTTTTCCGGACACTGTGGTGGGAACAGATTCTCATACGACTATGATAAATGGTCTTAGTGTGCTCGGATGGGGTGTTGGCGGTATCGAAGCTGAAGCCGTGATGTTGGGTCAACCGTATTATATGCAACTTCCGGAAGTTATAGGATTTAAACTTACGGGTTCCTTAAAAGAAGGTGTTACTGCCACAGATTTAGTCTTAACAGTTGTTCAAATGTTACGGACTAGAGGGGTGGTAGAGAAATTCGTAGAATTTTTTGGTACTGGACTTAGCAATCTTCCACTTCCTGATAGAGCCACTATAGCCAACATGGCACCAGAATACGGGGCAACATGTGGATTTTTCCCAGTTGATGAAATAACCTTAGAATTTTTGAGGGGAACAGGAAGATCGGTTGATCATGTAGATCTTGTAGGTGAATATGCTAAGGTACAACAACTTTTCAGAACCGATGATACACCGGATCCCCAATACACTGATGTATTAGAATTGGATATGGGGACGGTAAAACCTAGCCTCGCAGGGCCCAAAAGACCTCATGACAAAGTTTTACTTGGTGATATGAAAAAAGTGTTCAAAGACGAATTCGGTGAATCAGAAGATCGAACAGAATTGGTTTTGGAGAGTGGAAATGCAACAATGGGTAACGGAGATGTGGTTATAGCAGCTATAACGAGTTGTACTAACACCTCTAATCCTTCGGTCATGGTGGGGTCGGGTTTAATTGCAAAGAAAGCCGTTGAACTCGGATTGAAGAGTAAACCTTGGGTCAAAACTAGTCTGGCTCCCGGATCTCAAGTCGTTACAGATTATTTGGAATCTGCGGGTCTAACAAAATATTTGGAGAACCTCGGGTTTCACACTGTGGGTTATGGGTGTACCAGCTGCATTGGCAATAGTGGTCCGTTGCCAGAACCGGTTTCCAATGCCGTTAGAGATAAGGATTTAACGGTGGCTGCCGTACTTAGTGGGAATCGAAATTTTGAAGGCAGAGTACATGCCGAAGTAAAGGCCAACTACTTAGCTTCACCAATGTTGGTAGTTGCATATGCGTTAGCAGGCACTGTAGACATAGACTTAGATCATGACCCCATTTCTCAAGATAAAGATGGTAATCCGGTATACCTACAAGATATATGGCCAACTCAAAAGGAAATCAGTGACACGATATCTACTTCGTTAAACCCGACAATGTTCACAAATAGATATAGCAGTGTTTCTACTGGTCCAGAAGAATGGAAAACAATTACTGCTCCGAGTGGAGATTTATACGATTGGGATGAAGAGTCAACGTATATTCAAGAAGTACCATTTTTTGAAAATATTGGTGATGAAGTTCAAGATACCGTAGATATTACTGGGGCAAAGGTACTTGTAATGGTTGGGGACAACATAACAACAGATCACATTTCCCCTGCCGGTGCGATTCCAGCGAGTAGACCGGCCGGCAGTTTCCTCCAGGATAAAGGTGTAGAGGTAAGGGATTTCAACACGTATGGATCGCGTAGAGGTAATCACGAGGTTATGATGAGAGGAACTTTTGGCAACGTTAGATTAAGGAATCAATTGACTCCTGAAAAAGAAGGCGACTGGACGGTATACATGCCTAGCGGCGAAGTCACCAGTATATTCGAGGCTGGTGAAAAATATCAGAATAACAAGATACCTACAATTATAATAGCTGGAAAAGAATATGGCATGGGTAGTTCCAGGGATTGGGCAGCGAAAGGACCGAACCTGCTTGGTGTTAAAGCTGCAATAGCTGAGAGTTTTGAGCGCATACATCGTAGTAATTTAATTGGTATGGGCGTGTTACCTCTACAATTTAGGAACGGTGACAATGCCGAAAGCATTGGATTGGATGGCACAGAAACATACAATATTTCGGGTATATCTGGCAGAATCAAACCCGGTCAAGATGTAAGCATAGTGGCCGTCAAAGTAGATGGCTCCGAGACCAAGTTCTCTGTTAGATGCAGAATTGATACGGAAGTAGAGGTTGACTACCATCGTAACGGTGGTGTATTACATACAGTTTTGAAACGAATGCTGGAAGAGAAGTAACCTATCTAGGGGAAAGTTCTGTAATGTGTTGGAGTATTTATGAAAATTACTTCTGTCCAAGCGATTTACCCTGATTATAAACATGTTCCTCCGTCTTGGAGGACTCATTTCTGGCAAATAGTGGTTAGAATCGAAGCAGATAATGGTTTCGTAGGGTACGGATATGGTGGCGGTGGTCAGGCGTCAGTTCAAGTAGTAAATCTGCATTTCAGGGAACTTTTATTAGGAAAAAGTTTAGAAACCATTCAGGACATCGAGCAATTGTGGGATAACCTTTATTTCGAATCCCTCCCTTATGGTAGAAAGGGAATAGCAGTAATGGCTTTAAGTGGAGTGGATTTGGCTTTATGGGATCTCTTGGCTAAATCAGAAAACGTGCCGGTTTATCAACTGATTGGACCACGAAGCAAAGGTGATGTTAAATGCTATGCTACTGGACCTGACGTAGATTGGTACTCTGAACAAGGATTCAAAGCACACAAATTTCCACACAGATGGCATGGCGAGTCTGATTATGAAATAGCTGTTCAACGTGCGAATACGGCTAGGGAGACTATGGGGCCAGATTCACTGATAATGATTGATACATATATGTCATGGAATTACGAAGTGACGGTTGAGATGGCGAGAATCTTAAATGATTACGATATATATTGGTTTGAAGACGTATTAACCCCCGACGAATTGGAGGGCCAATCGAGATTACGTGAACACGTAAAACCAACTTTAATTTCAGGCGGAGAGCATGAATTCACTCAATATGGATTTGAACAAATTGCTTCGAATAATGCGTTGGATTTGTGGCAGCCAGATATAACTTGGTGTGGAGGCATAACTGCTGGTTTAAGAATACTTGGGATAGCTCTGGACTATAATATCCCAGTGGTACCTCATCGTGGCGGTGAAGTCTGGGGTTTACATCTAATAGTTTCTTCACATTGTGACTCATTAGCGGAGGTTTTGCCGGGTGTGAAAGGTCAGGCAAAAGACATTTTATGGATTGGTGAGCCCCAAGTGATTGATGGCCACATTAGCCCTACCGAGGAACCAGGCTTCGGAGTAACTCCAAACCCTAAACTGATGAGAGTGTAGGCCAACTAGTTTGGAACATACGATATCAATATGGCTAAAGCCTTAAATCACGTCTGTTAAAGCTTAGACACCCAAGTGATAATATGACGAAAGTTACTGCTAGGAATATTGCCGCCACTGGAAAATTCACTCCAGTTTCAAATGCTTCAGGTATGTCGTAATATCGAAAAAGCGACAAGCGATTTATCACATCGAAACTATCTGAGAGACTATCGGCTACATTTGACATATAAGATAACAAGGAAACAACAACCGGTATGATTAATGACAATCTCCTTTTGCCGGTTATTGCAGATATTGAAAATGAACCCGTTCCCATAAGTATTGCAATCAATGTGACGCTAAGGGTTGCCGAGAATATGCCGTATATGCCAAGTTCCATGTTAATTATCAAGTTTGGGATATATATGCTCAAACAAATTATTGATGACATAATGATCATGTTTAACATAAAAACTGCATATTTTTGAAAAAATAGACTGGTTCTGGACAGTGGTTCTGAAAGCAAAATCTCTATTGTTCTATTTTCTTCTTCAGCACCTATGGAGTTAGCCCCAGCGAATACACCAAAAATTATCAAACAGATCGGTAGCATGAGGGAATACGCTTCAGCATTTAACCATCCCGATGGCGAAGCAATATCACTAATGTTATCTATACCAAATACCTTTGCAACTTCGGCTGGATAGAGCTCAGCCATTTCTCCGATCGAGTCTTCCATTGCAACATAAAGGAACGTAATGGAACTGCAGTAGATAGAGATACCCAAAGACCACCATTTCAATGGCCTGATTTGATCCCTGATTGTTTTAATTAAAACGTTATTTAATAACATAAGCCAAGATGAAACCTTTAATAGTACGACAGGAATATTTCTTCGAGATCTGGTTCATGAATCTTAATATCCGAGACTTCATACTTAGAAATGGCCTTAATAATATTGTCTATAGGGCCAGATATTTCAAAACTTAATTGATTGTTAAGAACATCAATAGTCTTGATTCCTGGGATACTTCCAAATGCTTGAGCATCTACGTTTTCCACGAATGTAACAGTGAAAATGCGGACTTGTTTTGATTTTAGATCTGATACATCTTCCACGGTTATTAATTTTCCATTTCCAATAATAGCAATTCTGTCACATATGTTTTCAACTTCAGAAAGCACGTGAGAGGAAAAAAGTATAGTCGAGCCGTCAGCAGCCATGCTCCGAATAATGGACTCGAATTCATTCTGAACAAGGGGGTCCAAACCTGTTGTTGGTTCATCCATGATTACCAACTTTGGTTTATGCGCCAAAGCCCTGATGATCGCAACTTTTTGTTTGTTGCCATGCGAAAGCGTATCAATTTTCTTATCCAGGGCGCAATTAAGTCTTTCTGCAAGTTCTATGAATGAAGTTGTTTCACCTTGACCTCTTATATTCATGCAGTACGTGAGAAATTCACGGCCGGTTAGATTTTCGTATAAAACTGGAGAGGTGGATAGATAACCTATGTTTCTTCTTATACTTAGCGAATCTTTGTGAGAATCCATGCCGAAGATTTGAGCTGTGCCTTCTGATGCCCTTATGAAATCCATGAGGATTCTCATAGTAGTTGTTTTGCCTGCACCATTCGGGCCTAAATAACCTAGTATCTCACCTTGCAAGACCTCAAGGTTTAAGTCAACGATCCCCCTTGATTTACCGTAATATTTGGATAGACCAGTGATCTTTATTGGAGTTGTGTTAACCATAGTGGTTAGATTTTAATACATTACACGGAGTAATGCACATGTTTGTTTTAATCAGCCTTTGATGGTTGGTTACACCATTGAAACTGTACATAAATTGTGCAGATAATTCTATTGTTAGTCTTAATGGAATGGTATAATTGTAGAAGAGGTTTCGTTGAATTTGCAAATTTCAGTAATAGGGTCCGGAGAAACTGCTACCGAAGAGGCACTTCTGCTTGCTGAAGAGGTAGGTAGAGAATTGGGGATTAGGGGAATCACAGTTATCTCTGGGGGTCTGTTTGGAGTTATGGAGGCGGTATGTAAGGGGGCAAAGCAGGCTGGTGGAACTACAATAGGTATTCTGCCGGGAAGCAATCTTAAAGAGTCTAACTCATACGTGGATATAAAGATTTGTACTGGGATCGGATATGCGAGAAACCTAGCAGTTGTCAAATCAGGATTAGCGGTGATAGCTGTTTCTGGTGCTTTTGGTACATTGTCCGAGATTGGGCATGCTTTGGGGGATGATATACCAGTGATCGGCCTAAAGACATGGGCTCTAAGCAGAAATGATACTACAGACGATAAGATTATAATTGCCGATAGCCCTCGAGATGCTGTCGAAAAGGCGATAGTTTCTGCCAACAAACGGCTTTATGGTATGGAATTGGAGAAATAGTTGAGTAAAATATCTAGTATCCATGGGCGTGAGATAGTCGATTCAAGAGGAAATCCGACTATTGAAGTCGATGTTATTTTGTCGGACGGCTCTTTCGGTAGAGCCGCTGTACCCTCTGGAGCTAGCACTGGCATACACGAGATGCTGGAACTTAGAGACCAAGACAAGAATAGATTCAATGGGTATGGTGTTCAAAATGCTGTAACTAATGTTAATGAATCTATAAACCCACTGTTAATCGGCATGTCAGTACTCGACCAAAACATTATTGACCGGAAACTCGTAGAATTTGATGGGACAGCGAACAAAAGCAACATGGGTGCAAATGCTATATTAGGAGTTTCTTTGGCAGTTGCACATTCGGCAGCCAATTTTTTGGACAAACCACTGTATAAATACCTCTCCCCTTCCCCATACTTACTTCCTTCTCCTATGTTTAATATATTGAATGGGGGTAAACATGCTCAAGAATCAACAGATTTTCAAGAGTTTATGGTTATGCCGCTTGGCATAAGTTCATATAGAGAGGCTTTACGATGCGGTGTTGAGGTTTACCAAAGTTTGAAGAAATTTCTGGTCCAGAACAATCATACTACAAACATTGGTGATGAGGGTGGATTTGCTCCATCGTTGGAATCTAATGAAGCGGCTATTCAAGCTATAGTAGCTGCTATAGATATGGCTGGATATAAACCCGGATCAGATTGCTTTATAGGATTAGATGTCGCAGCAAGCGAAATGTTCTCTGAGGGTAAATATTTTCTGTCTCGGGAAGGTTTATCACTAACTAGTGAAGATCTCGTGGATTATTATCATAAACTATGTGACAAATATCCCATTTTTAGTATAGAGGATGGCATGGCTGAGGATGATTGGACTGGATGGAGTTTATTAATGGAACGCATAGGAGACACAATTCAATTAGTCGGTGATGATTTGTACACCACCAATGTAGAGCGAATACAAAAAGGTATAGAAGAGAAATCTAGCAATTCAGTCTTGATCAAATTAAATCAAATAGGTTCCTTAACAGAGACCATAGATGCAATTGAATTGACACACCAGGCTGGATGGACGGCGGTGATAAGTCATCGTTCAGGAGAGACAGAGGATACTACAATATCAGATCTATCAGTAGCAATGCATTCAGGCCAGATTAAGGCCGGTGCGCCTGCTCGTAGTGAACGTGTTGCTAAATACAATCGATTGCTTAGAATAGAAGAGGAATTAGGATCAGATGCAACTTTTGCTGGTCCTATTCTGTTGGCCAATATTAAAAAATAAGTTTACAAAAGGAGAAGCATGGTTACACGAATAGGTATAAATGGTTTTGGTAGAATAGGGCGTCAAGTACTCAGAGCGACACTAGAAAGGCATTCAGACAAATTAGAAGTTGTGGCTGTTAATGATCTTTCTGACTCCAAAACAAATGCACACCTTTTTAAGTATGACAGTAGCTACGGTATTTATCCTGGAGAAGTTAAGCCAACCGAAAGAGGGATTTCCATAGAAGGAAAAAAGATACAAGTTCTGGCAGAAAGAGACCCATCTAAACTTCCTTGGGGAGATTTGGGTATAGATATAGTAGTTGAATCCACTGGGATATTTACAGATGCTGAAAAAGCTGCAGGACACATAACGGGAGGGGCCAAGAAGGTCATTATATCTGCACCTGCGAGAAATGAAGATGTGATGGTAGTGTTAGGTGTGAATCAGGATAAATATGAACCCTCAAAGCACAGAATCCTGTCGAATGCATCCTGTACAACAAACTGTATTGCAAATATGGTTAAGGTCTTACACGATAATTTTACGGTTAAGTACGGTTTGATGAATACAATCCATGCATATACTAATGACCAAAGAATACTGGACCAAACCCACGAAGACCTTCGAAGGGCTAGATCTGCTGCTCAAAATATAATACCTACTACCACTGGGGCTGCTAGAGCAGTAGGATCTATATTGCCTGAATTGCAGGGTAAAATACACGGTATGTCACTAAGGGTTCCTGTTTCTACTGGATCCATTACTGACTTTGTTGCAGAGATAGAAAAGACTGCCAGTGTGGATGATATAAATGAAGCTTTTAAAAGTGCGGCTGCCAATGAGTTACACGGAATATTGGAATATACTGAAGACCCAATAGTTAGCAGTGACATAGTTAAAAATCCACATAGCTGTATAATAGACGGACTTTCCACTATGGTTATGGAAGGAAACATGGTCAAAGTACTGGGTTGGTATGACAATGAATGGGGTTATTCCTGTAGGACATCTGATCTATGCGCTTTCCTAGCTGATAAAGGTTTATGAATTCAAAGATGATTTTTGTAGTCTAACGGCTCCATAACTTAATTGTTGTAACCGATTATATCAGTAGCTGATAAATCACTTTAGTCAGTTAATTAATCAGAGAAGATTTTGTCTTGAACAGATCTGCAAAGAGATTAGGTAGCATAAAGATACCAAAGGTTGATTCATTATATTCTATTGGATCCTCTGGATATGTGGTGCCAACCTCCATACTCATAATTGCATCTATTTTGAGATTGTATGGTATTCAATGGGATCAAAGCGGACTCTTTCATCCAGATGAACGTGCGATTCTTTTTCACGTAAACGATCTATCATTCCCACATTGGAATAACTTGGGTGTTTTGATTGACGCCAATAATAGTCCACTGAACCCTAATTGGTTTCCGTATGGCTCATTAATTCTGTATTTTATCAAAATTGTTGAGACCTCAGTATCTGTTTTCTATAATGTTTCTTTAACAGATCTGAGCTTGATTGGAAGAGGTCTTTCAGCGTTTGCAGATATAGGAACTGTTTTTATGACTTTCATGATTTGTTCTACTGCTTATAATCGGAAAGTTGCATATTTAGCATCATTATTGGTTTCACTTTCGGTGATTCACATACAACTAAGCCATTTTTTCGTTGTAGATACGTATCTTACATTTTTTATCACAACATCATTGTACTTCATGATTAAGATAGCCAATTTTGGTGGCACGAAGAATAGTATATACGCCGGAATATTTATTGGATTCGCTTTAGCAACCAAAATAAGTGTTGCTCCAATAGTCATAGTACTATTTGTAGCTCATGGTCTTCGATATGTTGACTCTGTTCCAAAATTTGTGACTGGATCGCATGCAATTCGAAACCACAAATGGGCAGTTCTTAGGTTATTGGCTATTTCAATAGGCATGTCAGCCTTAGTGTTTGTTATTACTACCCCTTATGCACTACTTGATTGGTCTAGATCTGAGGCTTGTAACATGCCAGGGAATTTTTTAAACTTTCTGTCCTATAATGAATACGCCTGCTCAGTTGGTGGAGAATTCCAGATGGCAAGAGGCGAATCAGGTAGACCATATACACAGCAATATATTGGCACCATTCCTTTTTTCTACCAAATGCGTCAACTTGTCTTTTTTGGACTCGGGCCGCTGTTGGGTGTATTCGCATGGATCTCCATTGTATTTATGGTTTTCTTAGCTTATTACAGGCGACAGAGACCAGATATTGTCCTTATAGCTTGGATACTTCCATATTTTATCTTAACCGGATATTTAGAAGTTAAATTTCTTAGATACATGCTGCCAATTACACCAGTAATGTTGATATTTGTTAGCCAAACATTATTCGTGCTTGGAGCATGGTCTAAGGAGAATATGAACAGAGTATATCTTGGACTTCAAATATTTGTTGGATTATTGATAGCATCTACACTATTTAATGCATTGGCATTTATAAACATATATCACAACGATCACACAGCTTTTAGAGCGTCAGATTGGATAAATCAGAATGTATCACCAGGGTCTGTAATTCTTATGGAACACTGGGAGGAAGGATTGCCTAATTTGCATGGTTATATTGCAGGTTGTAGGGGTGACGATAGTGATTATCTTTCATGTATGAAAATGTATGATAGCGATCAAACAATCTATCCTTCCGGAAAATCAAAAATCGAACTGGTTGCTAGTCAACTTTCTAATGCTGACTACTTGGTGTTTTTTAGTAATCGTCTATATGGCACTATACCCAGGCTGGAATACAAATATCCATATAGTTCAATATATTATAGAGCACTTTTCGCAGGTCAATTAGGATATGAACTTGAACATTATGAACAAACTCACCCATCTTTTCTTGGTTTAACTCTTAGAAACGATACCTTTAGTAGACCAAACCTTGATCCTCCTGATCTAATCTCAAGCTATGTTGACTCCACCTTTACTTTAAGCATGGGATATGCTGACGAAAGTTTTGATGTGTACGATCACCCCACAGTATTAATTTTAAAAAACAAGGACAAGCTATCCGAACCTGAGATTATAGATGTCATTTTTGGCGATTATCTTGCTGTTCAGGAAGATAATCTGTTGATGATGTCCATAGATATGAAAAAGGTGCAACAAGAAAACGGGACATGGACAGACATAATTTACCTCGGAGATGTCCCTTCATATATTTCGATAATATTCCTGTATCTCATTGTTATAGTAATTGGGTTGATAGCTTTTCCGATATCTTTTTTTGTTTTTATGTGGTTGCCAGATAAAGGGTATGCATTTGCAAAGATATTTGGCCTGTTATTTGTCTCATATTTATCCTTTATTCTATCTAGTTATCAACTAATGGCTTTTTCTATATTCACAATACTTGTTTCTTGCTTCACAGTAAGTCTTTGTTCCGTTTTAGCATTGTATTGTTTCAGATTTGAGATAAAAACATTTATAGAACAAAACTTTAAACATATTGTTGTAACAGAAGTGATATTCACAATATCATTCCTGGCGTTTATTTTGATCAGATCAGCGAATCCAGACCTATGGCATCCATACATAGGTGGTGAAAAGTCTATGGATATGGCTTATATCACCGCTATTGTGAAATCTACTTATATGCCCCCTTATGATCCATGGTTTTCTGGTGGGTATATGAACTATTATTACTTCGGATATTTTGTAGTCGCATCTCTGATTAAAATTTCCGGTATATTGCCAGAAGTGGCCTATAATGTATTAATAGGTATCTTCTTTGCAATTACCACCTCTTCTGTGTTTTCGTTGGTGTATAACCTTACAAAAAGTTCAGCAGTATCAGGATTGGAATCTGTGAAAAGAATGCATCCGACTTTAGCAGGTATAATAGGTGTGTTCTTTGTTGCAGTGTTCGGCAATATAGACGGTCTTATACAACTGATCCAAGCATTCTGGGGAGTTCTATTTAACCATGGAGATATAGAACTTTTCGACTTCTGGAGGAGCAGCAGGATGATTCCTCCTGCCGGGAATCCAATTGGCTATGCTATAACCGAATTCCCATTCTTTACATTTTTGTTTGCAGACCTACATTCTCACCTTATGGCCATACCATTTTCAATACTTATTTTGGCTATTACATTCGGGTTTATAATGCGATCCCAAAATGAACCCAGAATGGCTCCTAAATTACTGCACTTAGCAATACTTGGTCTCTCCTTAGGGACATTAATGATGACAAATACATGGGATTACCCTACTTATTTAATCATAGTGGGGATATCAATTATCTCCGCGTCACTTTTGTTTGATCTGTCAAAAGATATACTACGGCGATTTTTGAATGCAGTTACACAATTCTCTTTTGTAGTATTAACTTCTATTTTGTTTTTCCTCCCATATCTAGAGAATTACGAATCTTTTACAAAAGGTGTTTCATTCAGTTTATGGCAAACTCCAATCTACTCTTATATTGCAATACATTCCTTGTTTTTGTTTGTAATAGGCACATATTTGCTGGTGAACCTTAAGGAGTATATGAATGCTGGCATTGTTCTATACCCAGACAAACTTGGTAAATGTCTTGCAATAGCATTTTCAAAAACCAGCAACATATTAGTTCTTAGTCTATTCTTTTCATCTTGTATAACTTTAATGATTTACGGTTATACCACTGCATTGTTTTTGTTGGGATTGATGTTGCTAGGATCAATAAACTTGCATAAACACATAATGGGATCTAACACTAAAAATCAGGATGTTTTTGTGTTGATTTTGGTATTGTTGGGTTTTGGTATTGGTCTTGGAGTTGAACTAATCACTATACAAGGTGATATAACAAGAATGAACACCGTGTTCAAATTCTATTTACAGGCCTGGCTATTATTGGGCATTGCTGCGTCTTATATAATCTGGCGCTTAAGTATCGGTTTCATGGTGAATAATGACAACAAAGATGTTGCAGGGTACAGATTCGGTTTTGTCTGGAAAGGCGTCTTTTTATTACTAATCTTAGCTTGTGCAATATATCCAATCATGGGTACTCACGACCGAATCCAATCACGGTTTAACCCACTTCCAAATACATTGAACGGGTTAGATTACATGAAATCAGCTACATATATGTTTGATGATGGCAGAGGTATGGAAAGTTTAGCATCAGATCATGATGCGATAGTTTGGATTCGAAACAATGTAGAAGGGTCACCTGTAATTTTGGAAGGACAAGGACAATTATATAGAACCTTGCATGCTAGGGTGTCAATCTACACTGGATTGCCTACTGTGTTAGGTTGGGACAATCATCAGGGTCAACAGAGAGGATATTCCAGATCCATATTGGAACGCAAGAGAGATATAGAAACTATCTATTCTTCTTCCGACATAGATAGAGTAATGTCATTGATTAAGAAGTATGGCATTACCTATATATATATTGGCGAGTTAGAGAAGCATTATTACAAGGTTGAAGGCCTAAAAAAATTCGAAGAAGACAAAAGTTTATTTGGTCTACAATATTCTAACGATGAAGTTAGTATTTACAAGATCGATGATCAACGTATAAATATGTTGTCGGATTAAATGTTATAATTCCATGGCAACGTAATATGTGGAGAACAGAATATGGATGTATTGGAAGTAATAAGAGATCTAAGCATAATCCTGTTTATGATGATCGGTATTTTTGTTATGATCCTTTTTACTATGTTTGGTGTAATTATCTACCGTAGATTGTCTGAATCTGTAGATTCTGTAAGGTCTACTTTGAAATCCACCGAAGAAACAGCAAAAGTCGTAACAAAAAGTTTCCTGAAACCTGTTGTTGGAGGATCTGTAATATCTTTTGTGGTGAGCCAAATATTTAAGAGCTTTTTCAATAGATCACAAGATAAAAAGGAGTAGTAGAACTATGTCAAATGGTAGCGGACCCGGATTTAGTAGCGGATTGTTACTTGGCGGAATAATTGGTGCTTTGATTGGATTGTTATCTGCTCCTAAACCTGGGGAAGAAACTAGAGCGCAAGTCAAGGAGAAAACTGCTGGTTTAAGGCAAAAGGCTGAAGAGTTAACTAGCGAAGCAAGAGAGCTTATACTTGACGTGCTTCAGGATGGACGTGGTAGCAAATACAGACAAACTGAAAATGATACGGATATCCAGCAAGTGTCGACGGAAGAAAAATAGAGAATCTCAATATTCGTATTTAGGATAGGATCCAAACAATTTTACAAACGACACCTTGTTGTTCATTTGTTCTATAGCCCACATGACATTGTCATCTTTTCTATGTCCTTCTATATCCAATAGGAATACATATCCACCTAATCCTGCTTTGTTCGGTCGGGATTCCACCTTTGCAAGATTTATATTTTTTTCTGCAAAATAGCCCAATACGGAATGTAACATTCCAGCTTGATCTTCTCCAAATGAAAAACACAGCGATGTTTTATCGGAGCCTGTAGGTTCATGATCGGCTTTGGATAGCACTACAAACCTGGTGTGATTGGCTTTGTTGTCTTGTATTCCTCTACCTAGGATATGGACGCCGTAAATATCTGCTGTTCTTGTATTACCAATTGCAGCGGCAGGTTTTTTGCTTGACAACATGTCTTGTACTGCAGCGGCTGTACTTAGAGAAGCTATTTGTATGGCGTTTTTGTATTGTTCATCCAAATATTTTCGGCATTGACCAAGAGCGTTAGGGTGTGAATAAACAACCTCGACTTCTTGTTGCTTAGTACCTGATTTGAGCATGAGGCATAGTTCAATAGGTATTATTATTTCTTTAGATATCATCAAAGTCGTGTCGTGTATAAGTAGATCCAGAGTGTCTGGCACCGAACCTTGGAGGCTATTTTCTATGGGAACCACTCCTTCTTCTACAGTCCCATTATCAACAGCATTAGCTATAGCCAATACGGAAGTTAGAGGTATCAAATCTGCATCTGAATCGTATAAGAGTGCAGCTTGTTCGGTGAATGTTCCACTTGGGCCCAAGTAGGCGATATTTTTTGTCATCTTAGTAATTCAATGCTGAGTAAGAAGCACATCCTGTTAGTTTTCAGATGCTGACAGGCGAAACTTTTCCAATTGTTTGTCTTTAGCTCCAACTATCAATATGTCCCCTTTTTGTAATTCCTCTTCTTGATCAGGTGCTAGCAACATTCCCTTTCCTCTTTTTATAGCAATCATAGCTATCCCTTTGTCAGTAGTAGTACCTCCCTGAAGACCTAATGCAGTGAAATATAGCCCTTCATCTGCTCCTATATCCTTAAGTGTGTTACCAATTAAATGGTCAGGGACTTTGATTTTACTAATGCCGTAATCTAGAGTCAGGTCCATATATTCGATCACATTTTCATTAAACAGACTATGGGCTAATTCCTCTCCGCTTTCTTGTTCGGGGTATATTATTTTGTGAACGCCAATCTTTTCTAGCGTAGTGCCATGTAGTTCATTTTCTGCTCTGGCAATTATAAGAGGGACCCCAATTGTAGACAACAAAACAGATGACATTAAGCTAGATTGCATGTCAGATCCAACTGCCACTACCGCAGCATCAAAATTTCTAGCTCCTAATTCTCTAAGCGTGTCTTCATTTGTAGCATCAGCCTGTACGCTATAGGTAATGTGGCCCAGATTGTCTTGCACTACTTTTTCATCGGTATCTATACCTAAAACATCATAGCCAAGTTGAAAAAGTGTGTGAGCAATGCTAGTTCCAAATCTGCCCAAGCCTATTACAATTACTGAATTAGCCATTATTACCCTATTTTAATCCTTTCTTCTGCATATCGATAGGGGCTAGTCGCTTCTTTTTGGGCCAATAGTAGTGCAATGGTCAATGGCCCCACTCTTCCTACAAACATTGTGAAAACAATTATGAATTTTCCAGGATCAGACAGTTTGTCCGTAATGCCCGTTGAAAGTCCAACGGTGCAAAATGCCGAAACTGTTTCAAATAGTATATCTATGAACATCAGATTCTCGGTTATAGTGAGTAACAGGGCTACTGAAAAAACTATTGCCAATCCAAGGATCAGAACTGTCATGGCCCGGTAAACTTGTGGGTGCGGTATTTCCCTACCAAAAGCGACAACGTGACTACGGCCGGCTATAGAAGAAAGAACAGCAGCTATTAAGACGGCAAATGTGTTGACCTTTATCCCTCCAGCAGTAGAAGCCGATGCGCCACCAATGAACATCAAGCTTGTCAAGAAAAAGTTGCTATGTTGCTCCATGGATCCAAAATCAACAGTAGAAAAACCGGCAGTTCTGCCACTTACTGCGATAAAGATAGTGTTCACAATTTTGTCGACAAATTTTAGTTGCCCCAAGGTGTCTGGATTAGAATATTCAGATATCATAAAAACTATAAACGCAATAACCAATAGTCCTATAGTCGCAGTTATTACCATTTTTGAATCCAACGTGTATCTATTGAATCTTCTCTTATATCCAAAGATATCCAACATAACACTATAACTGAGAGTTCCCAACAGAATTAAAGAACTCATTGTTAGTAGAATAATATAGTCGGTTTTGAAAACTGACAAACTTACAGACTCAGGGAAAATTACAAAACCGGCATTATTAAAACCAGAAATAGAGTGGAATAAAGATAGCCACCAGACATCATTGATCGGATATTTATCCATCAGTCCGATGAATAACACTATGAATCCGATTACTTGTATGGAAACTATGACTATTACAATTCGTCTGGCTAACCCTATTAATCCCCCTAATTGGTAAACACCCAGGCTCTCTCTGACCATTAACCTATTGGCCAATGTAATTCTTCGGCCAATTAGCACCAAAAGGAATGTGGCGCTAGCCATGATTCCCAAACCACCTGTGAAAATCAAGACGATAATTATCAGTTGACCTGCAAACGACCAATGCGTAGCAGTTTCTACTACTACTAATCCGGTTACGGTGACGGCTGATGTGGCCGTAAATAACGCGTCTAGAAATGGGGTGACTTCATTTTTTGTGTTTGTGAATGGGAGGCTTAGCAGCAAAGTGCCTACTGCAATTAAGAGTGCAAACCCTCCCATGAGTATGTATGGAGAGCCGAAGTTTCGCGGAGGGCGTCGTATTTTTGAGTCTTGGATTACGGACCGATGGCTTTCCTTTGATAATGTTGTTTCCATAATTAACTTATTTACTGTATGGCCTTAAAGTAGCTTACGAAACCAATTCATTGTTACTATTTGTATTTAGAGGCTCGGGGATTCTATATGCATTATTTATGATTGTCAATCAATTACCCTTTGACTGGAGGCTTTTCCATCGATCTCATGTAATTGATCACGTGCCAAATTTGATCAACTGACAAAGTATTGTTAAATGCAGGCATTCCATTATTCATTTTACCGTTATATATGTAGCTGAAGAGCACGTCATCCCTATGGTGCTGTACATGCTCGTGCAGGTCTATTATCAACATTCCATTGGCACCATGGCAGGATAAACAATTTGATATGTACACGGAAGAACCCTGTTCTCTTGATTCTCTATTATCAGTATGTGGATTGTTTAGGATTAATACCTTGTCTTGATTTGTTGACAGTTCATTAATTAATAAGGTTAAACCAGTGGTTAATGAAAGTGCCGCCATAGCTGTGATTAATAAGCCTTTTTTGTTCCACAAACCTCCAAAATACAACCCAACTGGGAACAATATAATACCTAAAATAGCGAGGATCCAACCGATCATTTAAGTTGTGAATATGAAGTAGGTTTCAATATTGTGTTGTATATCTTTGCAACCAACGGACCATCTTTTTCAGATTCATCAAAGGCCTTAATTCTGTCTTCATCTGCTCTGAATTTTGCCCATGCCTCGTCTCGTTGGGCTAGATTATCAAATTCCAACAAGTACACTAATCTATTGTTGGTTCCCACGTCTTCTGTCCAAAATCCAACTGTTCTAATATTGTATTTGTCGAAATAACCCAATGTAACGTGTTCGAATCTATCATTCAGTTTTTGCAATTTACCGGGCATTGTCTCATATGTGCGCATTTCGTATATCAAGTATTATATTTCCCCTTTCATAACTATATTAATCTTCGTTGTGTGCGAAAACCGAATTTTGCTGAGGCAGGTTGTCCTATTCTACGTCCACCTGGAGTTCGGAGAACATATCCAATTTTTAGTAAATAAGGTTCTACTACATCGACTAGAGTTTGAACTTCTTCATTCACAGTGGCAGCAAGGGCATCTATACCTACAGGTCCGCCGCTATAATTTTCCGCTATGGTTTTCAAATAAATCAGGTCCAGTCTGTCTAGGCCAATTTCATCCACACCTTCCATGTTAAGGGCTTTGTCAGCGATATTTTGATCTATATTTCCATTTCCTATCACCTGAGCATAATCCCTAACCCTCCTTAATAATCTGTTAGCTACTCTAGGAGTGCCTCTGGACCTTCCTGCAATTTCTTGTGCCCCTTTGGAGTCAATTGTAACTCCCAGAATATCTGCTGACCTAGTTACAACTTTAGCCAATTCTTCAGTTGAATAAAAATCTAGATGATATATCATTCCAAATCTGTCACGTAAAGGAGGGGTTAACAGTCCAGCCCGTGTGGTTGCACCAACCAACGTGAATCTCTTTAATTGAAAAGGAAGTGTTCTTGCAAAGGCTCCTTTCCCATATACGAAGTCAACTTGGAAGTCTTCCATGGCTGAGTAAAGGTATTCTTCAACTGTATGAGGCAGTCTATGTATTTCATCTATAAATAGAACTTCGCCTTCATTTAAATTTGACAATATACCCACGATATCTAAAGGTTTTTCTAACGCTGGTCCAGAAGAATGAACTATGTCGGATCCCATTTCTTTAGATATTATATGTGCCAATGTTGTTTTACCAAGTCCTGGTGGTCCGTGGAATAAAACGTGATCCAAAGGTTCAGAACGTACCTGAGCTGCTCCAATAGCTATTTGTAAGCTTTCTACTACCTGCTGTTGTCCAACATACTCATTAATTGTCTTAGGTCTTAAATTCCAGATACCATTGTCTTCTACTACTGTAGAATCCGTTTCTGGCTCTAATGCACCATCGTCTTCTCCCAATATCTTTTCTCTGGACATTTAATCCCCTTTAGTTCTTTCTATTCGAAATACCTCTCTTAGTAGCTCTTGAGAGTCATTAGCTTCCAAGGATTCACTTGCATCTTGAACCATATTTCTCGCCTCAGTTTGCCTGTGGCCAAGATTAACAAGTACGGCTACAACCTCCTCTTGTATAGTCCCCAAAATTGGATCTTTTGGCACTGAATCATAACCTTCATCTTTTAGTAGGGCCCAAGGAGTCACTTTCCCTCTTAGAGTGGCTACCATTTTATCGGCAGCTCGCTTGCCAATCCCTGGCATTCTTATCAGTGTTCCAGTATCATCTTCTTCTATAGCTTTGGCTATTGTTGATACTGAAAACACCAAAGCTTTTGCTGCAGTATTTACTCCGACTCCTTCAACTTGGATCAATTTTTCAAAAAATGTCTTCTCAGACTCCTGTCTAAATCCTACTAAGACTGGCTTTGGTTGTCTTTCTGAAGCATGATAATAAACTTCCATTTCCAGCATTGAACCTTCTCTTATATATTCCTCCTCTAATGATCTCCATACAAAATAGGGTAAAAGTAGTTCGTACCCAATGCTTCCTGTGTCCAGTACAATTTTGGATTCCTCTTTATAAAGCCGCCTTATTGTTCCCTTAAGGTAGTTAATCATTACTGTTCCTGTGTATATTTTTTTAAGTGATTATGTGTATCATTTTAGAGAAGTTTGCCAATGACATATTGCCAATGCCAGAGCATCTGATATGTCGTTGGGAGTTGGAATCGTTTTTAGGTTTAATCTAGCTTGAACAGATTTTTGAACTTGCAACTTTGATGCCCTTCCGTTGCCTGCTATGGCCAATTTAATTCTTGTAGATTCATAATCAAAAACTGGGATATCGTTTTCCGCACATGCCAGACAGACTATTCCCCTAGCGTGTCCCATTAACATGGCTGTATTAGGATAGGAATAATGTGAATAAATATTCTCCAATGCAACTGCTTGCGGGTGATGTTCTGTCAATACTTCACGTATGCCATTATAGAGGCGTAACAATCTCTGTGACAGACCAATCGAAGCTGAACCTCCCTTTATAATACCCCCTTCAACCAAACCTATGCCAGCGCCGTTTATATGTATAACGCCGTACCCCATTCTGTTGAGACCAGGGTCTACTCCTAAAAGATTCATAAGTCTCCAGGGCAATATAAAGTTACTGTTTGACTGCTACTATATCCAGCCAATCTCTAGATATGAAGTTAACCTTCATTTCTTCAAATAATTGTGTTGCAGCTTTTTGTAAGGATTCTCTGGCAGGAGCGAGTGGAACCCCAGGCATGACTCCATTAATCCAATCTTCAAATTGACTTATTAGAACCCAACCTTCTAGAGGCACATCTATAGTTGTGACTCTTTTTTCTCTTATGTCGAATCCTTTATCTCTCAATATGTCTATATATTGATCAACAGATATATGCCGCCTAGATTCAACTTTGTTAGCACGTACAGGGGTTAATCCGAATTCAGACCTCAAGATTCTTATTGATCTAAACATCCATTTTCTATACCACTGTTCGGTACCTTCAGTGTGACCACCTTCGTAAAAAGAGGTGTTAAAAGCAAATATACCACCAGGTTTTAATGTGTTAGATATTTCATTTAATAGCGTTTCTTTGTCGTCAAATTGATGTATAGCGTTGCAGAAGACTACGGCATCCACCTTTTCCTTTATTAGTTGTGAGAGATGTTCTGCTCTGCCTTGTACGAATTCCACCATCGCGTCTTTAACGTCCTTAAAATCTTCCCGCGCTTGTTTTAAAGCGGATGATGATAGATCTACTCCAGTAATCATGCTATCTTTGGCTCCGCGCAACTTTTCGAATATGAGTTTTGTTACACCACCAACGCCACAAGCCAAGTCAACCACACTTTGCCCTGGACACACGCCCGATAAAGATACAAGATCTTCGTTAATTTTGACATAAAAAGGAGCGTTAGCAAACGCGCTAAAGGAAAAATCCTGTTCTTCTGTTTCCGATGTATTTTGATCGTCCATTCGTACACTTTCCTAAACACGCCCCACAATCTATATATTGATAGAGCAGTCTTTGTTAATTAACTTACTTTAGATACTGGTAGTCTAGCAGATAATACTAAACGATGATTCTTGGAGTCAATATTTGTATTGCCAGTAATTGAGTTTTAATCTCCAGCAACTCTATTGATTAAAAACTACTCTAATTCTATAGATACAACTCTTTCTAATAACGCAAGATCTTTATGTATATCGATCAAAGCGTGTGGAAAAAATGACCTAGAAAGGTCTAACACCTCATGGGCTTGCATAGGGGAGATTTCGAAAATGATATGTCCGGGATGGCTGATTTTTTCTTGTGCTTGTGCAAGGAGTTCAGTGATGACTTCTAAACCACTGTAACCCCCATCGAGAGCCAAAGTCGGTTCGAATTGAATTTCGTCGCCAAGAGTATGTAATAAAGCGGTTTCTATATATGGAGGATTGCTGACAATAATGTCAATATCTCCTTCTATTCCATCTAGTAAGTTGCATTCCTTATAAAGGGTTATGTTAGCGATTCCATTAAGGCAGGCGTTTTGCCTAGTAATCATCAGGCATTTGCTAGATATATCTGTAACCTCCACCTGAGCCTCAGGAATATTTTTCGCCAATGCAATAGAAATTGCGCCACTGCCGACGCACGGCTCTACTATTCTTAGTTTCCTATAACGTGATTTCAATGACAAAACAATATCGACTATAAGCTCTGTTTCAGGCCTAGGTATAAATACCCCTTCCTGTACCATGAAATTTAAACCATAGAATTCTCTGAATCCGCTTATGTAGGCCCAAGGCTCACCATTCAAGAGTCGTTTTAAATCATTTTCCATAGAATAAAATTCTTCAGGACTTAGAAAGTCATTAGATCTTGTATATATAGATGCACGGTCTGAAGACAATGTCTTCATCACGATTAATTCAGATTGAAGGCGTGGTTGCTGTATGGAGTGGGCATCGAGAGATGCTTGCAGTTTAGCGATCATCTCTGCAATGGTCATTTTACGCTTCGTTTAGCCTCTTGGCCTGCTCTTGCTGCAGCATTTCATCTATAAAACCGTCTAAATCACCCAGTAGGATTTTGTCTAGATTGTGGTTGGTAATCCCGATTCTATGGTCTGTAACGCGATTTTGAGGGAAATTGTATGTTCTGATTTTTTCAGACCGATCACCACTACCAACTTGTGATTTTCTCGATTGAGCTGTTTCTTCCTGTTGTTTGGAAACGGCTAGATCCAATAGCCTGGTCCTCAAAACTGACATAGCTCTGTCCTTGTTTTTTAGCTGGGATCTTTCATCTTGGCAAGTTGATACAATGCCAGTCGGGATATGAGTGATTCGTACTGCAGTAGCTACTTTCTGTACGTTTTGGCCACCATGTCCTCCTGAATGAAATATGTCGACCCTCAACTCATTTGTATCTATCTCTATTTCAACATCTTCAGCTTCTGGCAATACAGCAACGGTTGCAGCAGAAGTATGGATACGGCCGGAAGTTTCGGTTGTAGGTACTCTCTGTACCCTGTGACCTCCACTTTCATGTTTTAACCTGCTAAAGGCACCCATTCCCTTTACACCAAATACAACTTCTTTGAATCCACCTATACCAGTTGGACTTGCATCTATGATATCTACTATCCATCCATTATTCTGGGCATATCTGGAGTACATCCTGTAGAGATCGCCTGCGAAAAGAGCGGCTTCGTCACCACCTGTTCCAGCACGTATCTCCATTATCACGCTTTTCTCATCGTTTAAATCTTTTGGTAACACCTCTAACCTCAAGTCTGTTTCCAGTTGTTCAATGGATTTCTCTAGCAGTGCTATTTCTTCATATGCCAACGCTTTCAATTCTTGGTCAGATGTTTCTTCTACAACACTTTGGGCATCCTGCAAGTCTCTTTGTGCCTGCATGAAAGCATCAAACAGTCGAACCAACTTTTCTAACAGGGATCTTTCTTTGGAAAGTGTTTGAAGCCGCGCAGGATCAGTAAAGACTTCTTCTTTAGTCAGTAAGTCTTCAATTTCGTAGAATCGACTTTTCCCCGCTTCTAATCTCTCTAACACTATTGTCACATCCAATCAATAAAACGTAATACCTGAGTCTATGGAGTCTATATTATTCAAGTTTCTCAACATCTTCAACGATTTTACAATATTCTGTTAAGTTGAATCTACCAATGGTCACTGATAAACTGTTTTTAGACCAGTCGCATACTTAGAATCTGGTCTTTTGGTCGTTGGAGCAAAAATGCAGTTTGATAAACTTCTAGAATTGATGGACCATAGTGAGTTAATCGATATTGTCGATAAGCGGACTGTTAACAGCGACTTACATGTGCTCAAACCGGCTTTCTCTTACTGGTTAAGTTCATTTACAAAACAAGCCAAAAGAAACTCCTTGGTAATAACTCATAACCAAGAACGAGCATTGGATCTATATAATAATTTGCTCGAATGGTGTGGAAACATTGCGGAGATATATCTATTACCAGAAAATGACTACTTGCCATTTGAACGTCAAATGAATAACTATGTATCAACTCACAAACGGATAGAGTGCTTAGATGCAGTCAGCAGGTCACCCTTTTCGCATCAAAAAGGCTCTCTTCCTGTTGTGATAATAGCATCGATTGCTTCTGCAACCCAAAAAACTATTAGCTCAAATCAATTCCGATCTTCAGTTATAGATTTGAGTGTTAGTCAGTCAATAGATATCGCTGGCTTTGTCCATAAATGTTTGTCTATGGGATACGAAAACCACTTCAATATTGAAATGCCGGGGTCAATCTCTAGAAGAGGAGGAATAGTAGATGTGTTCTCTCCAGGTATGGAATCACCGGTACGTATTGAATTTCTGGGAAACAACGTTGAAAGCATGAGATTGTTTGACGTGCAAACACAAAAATCCTTGGAAACTGTTGGTAGCTGCAGAATTCTTCCTGCAAAAGAATGGGTACCCCAATTTATTGATAAAAGAGAAGCCGAAGAATTTTGCTCACTTATCGATTTCTCTAATTGTAATCTTGAAATACAAGAGATATTCAATCAGGATTTAATCAATATAGTCTCAGGCCATCCTGTTCAAAATAGCGTCATGTACAATGGTGCATTTTGCAAGGAGTCAATTCTGAATTTCCTGTCTATGGATTCAATACTGTTGTTTGAGCAGCAAGACGAGATAGCAACAGAAGCAAAGAACTTGGATGAGCACGAGAACAAAATTAGACTCAACAAAGAAAAACGCGGCTTAATTCCATTTAATCTTCCTTCTGCAAGAATATCCTGGGATGAATTCCTGTATTCTGCTGATGATGGCGATACCAGACTTAACATTGAACATTGGCAGAACGATGTTACTCAAAAACCTGAAGTGATTGAACGAGCATATCAGTTTGAATTCTGTAAAGATTACAATGGACAATTCGAGTCTCTAATAGAAGATATACTGTCTTGGCGTAAAAACAACGAGAAGACCGTTTTAATCTCGAAACATTCCAAAAGATTGGAGGAATTACTATCTATTCATAAGATTCCAATTTCCACCGATGACATCGCTCAGACAAGTGTTGCAATCCTTTCTGGTTCGATTGATGGCGGGTGGGGTTTATCAACAAACGGTAAAAAGTTTCATGTGATTACCGATAAGGAGCTTACTGGATATGTCAAGGAAAGACCCAAAGCGCAATTGTCGCAGATTCAACAACAATCATTTTTGTCGGAGTTAGAAATCGATGGTCATCTTGTGCATATTGACCATGGTATTGGAATATTTAGAGGAATAATGTTTTTGGAAGAAGGAAACTCTAAAAAAGAGTACTTGGAACTTGAATACGCTGAAAAAGACAAATTATACGTCCCTACTGATCAATTAGACAGAGTGACAAGATACGTAGCACCTGGAAACCGCATTCCTTCGTTAACAAGACTTGGAAGTCAGGAATGGCATCGTATAAAAGAAAGGGCAACTGAATCGACTTTTCAATTAGCTCAACAATTACTCTCAATTTACAGATCGAGAGAAACAGAAAAAGGGATTCAATTCTCAATCGACACTCCATGGCAATTAGAAATGGAGGATTTCTTTGTACATACAGAAACCGAGGATCAACTAAGGAGTATAAAACAAGTAAAGTCTGACATGGAAAACTCAAAACCTATGGATAGATTGGTATGTGGTGACGTAGGATATGGGAAAACAGAAGTTGCTATAAGAGCTATCTTTAAGGCTATTATGGACGGATTGCAGGTGGCTTTCTTAGCTCCGACGACTGTGTTGGCACAGCAACATTATGAAACGCTAAAAAAGAGATTCGCTCCTTATCCAATTAATGTGGAGGTTTTGAGCAGATTCAAAACTCACAAAGACCAAAAACAGATTCTATCCAATATTTCCAGTGGAGGAATTGATGTTTGTATTGGAACACACAGACTGCTCCAAAATGATGTGGATTTTAGAAATTTAGGATTGATAGTAGTTGATGAAGAGCAACGCTTTGGGGTATCACACAAAGAAAAGCTGAGAGCTTTAGGGAGCAATGCTGATTTGCTGACTCTGACAGCCACCCCTATTCCTAGAACATTACACATGGCCTTAACTGGCATAAAAGATATGAGTACTATAGAAACTCCTCCGAGTGAGAGACTGTCGATAAACACATATGTGTCAGCATATGATGATGAACTGATTAAGCAAGCAGTATATCGAGAAATAGATCGAGGAGGGCAAATTTTCTTCTTGCACAATAAAGTTCAAACCATAAACCGTACGGCTGAAAAGTTGTCGCGCTTGATACCCGAAGCTAAAATCACGGTTGCTCATGGACAAATGTCTGAAAACGATCTAGCTACTGCAATGGAGCGTTTTGCTGGAAAAGAAACTGACATATTAGTTTGCACAACTATAATAGAAGCGGGCTTGGATATGCCAAACGTAAACACTCTTATCGTGGAGAGAGCAGATACATTTGGATTGAGTCAACTTTACCAACTTAGGGGTAGAGTTGGTCGAAGTTCGAATCAGGCATATACATATTTACTGATCCCCCCGTCCTACCAATTATCATCTGCGGCTGAAAAGCGATTACAAACTATATTGTCGGCTACTGAACTAGGTTCAGGATTCAGAATTGCAATGAAGGATTTGGAAATCCGCGGAGCCGGCAACATTCTGGGATCAGAACAAAGTGGCCACATCAACGCCATAGGATATGAACTTTACTCTCAGATCCTAGCCGACACTGTTCATAACTTGAAAACGGAATCATCTGAGTATAAAGCTGACGACCTTAATACGGTTAACCGAGTAAAAGTTACTCTTCCTTTACCTTGCTATATACCAGATAGCTATATTGCAGATGTCGCAACGAGACTAGATGTATACCAAAGATTATCAAGGGATTTGACTGAAAATGAATTAGAGGATATGTCTAGAGAATTAATGGATAGATTTGGTGAAATACCAAATGAGCTTTTGAATTTGATTTACGTAGTGACTATTAGGATATTGGCTATACAGTCTAATGTTCGTTCAATCTCTCAACAAGGCAACAATATCATTGTACAGATGAACAATCCTATAGAAGGAGCAAGGATTCTTTTGCAAAGACAATTGAATGGATTAGCCCTAGTAGGGAATGCACAGATTCGTCTAAAGATATCCAAGAATTGGCAAACTGAACTTACTCAGGTGATGGAAATACTGTCGTCTTTCAAGCACTTCACCGACAGTTTGAAATAGCGACTCTTATCAGTTAGCAATTACCCTGACTGCCATGTCTTAAGCAATTCAGGGATTCCGTACATAGTCTCTATCCTAGGAGATGAATTATAATCTGGATGATTTATGTCACGATCTATAAGCACAGGAATCATTCCTACATCTCTGGACCCTCTGATGTCTGTTTCGTATTGATCACCAATATAGAGTGACTCATTAGGTTTGACATCAGCTCTAGACATGGCTTCAAGAAATATTTCTGGGTAAGGCTTACCCCTACCTACTTGTTCAGCATTAATCACCACGTCCATTAAACAATGCAAGCCCAATCTGTTAGAAAGCTCATCGATATCCCCTTCATTGTTTGAAAGCAATCCTAACTTCAACCCTGACTGTTTAAGTTCCTCTAAAACGGGCAAGACATCCTCGAATAAACTGAACCCTTTAGGTAAACTCCGAAGTTTGGAGGCTATTTTCAATGCGATGTTTTTATCAACTGTAAAACCGGAACCTTCCAGAATCAAAGACTGATATTCGGCGAAGAAATCGTTAAACTCTTCCGAATTCATATCTCGTAATGGTCGCACTGAAACTTGTTTAGCCATGTAAGAATCAGCCTTAGCATATCCTTTAATTATTCCCTGCTGGGTAACATTTATACCAAAGGATTGACATGCAAGCATTTGTAATTCTTCCCTGCTAGGATCAAACTTGCCGATGGTGTTATAGAAATCAAAAAATATTGCTTTAATCAATTTAATGGTCACTTGTAATGATGTTATGTTGATGATAGTAGCACAATTATGTAAACAAATTTTACACATCTCGAATTACCGCATTACGTTGACAGCCTATATTGCCATCTCTAAACTACCTGTTAGTCAATTTAGGAGAAATAGCTACAATGAGCGAATTACAGGCAATTGATCCCGAAATTAGTCAGGCGATAAACAACGAGGCTAAAAGGCAGAGGGAAAACATAGGTTTAATTGCATCAGAAAATTATGCCAGTAGGGCTGTGCTTGAGGCACAAGGATCACATCTAACCAATAAATATGCTGAAGGATATCCGGGTCGTCGTTATTATGGTGGATGTGAATTTATGGATGTGGTAGAACAACTAGCAATAGACAGAGCAAAGTTGCTATTTGGATCTGAGTATGCCAATGTCCAGCCGCATAGTGGTGCCCAAGCGAATATGGCAGCCTACTTTTCTATACTACAACCCGGTGATACGGTATTAGGAATGAGACTAGATCATGGCGGACACCTAACGCATGGGAGTCCTGTTAATTTCTCAGGAAAATTATACAATTTTATTGGATACGGGGTAGACAGAGAAACAGAATACATAGACTTTGACCAAGTAGAACGCCTCGCTCATGAGAATTCGCCAAAACTGATAGTTGCGGGATATACTGCATATCCCAGAATAATAGATTTTGAGCGATTTGCTCAGATAGCCAAGGAAGTAGGGGCGACACTCATGGTGGACATGGCCCATATATCAGGATTGATCGCTGCAGGTGTTCATCCTTCGCCATTTCCTCATGCAGACATCGTGACTTCCACAACTCACAAAACTTTGAGAGGCCCTCGAGGAGCGATGGTTTTATCGAAAAACAGCATGGGGAAAAGTATAGATAGATCTGTTTTCCCTCAAACACAAGGAGGCCCTTTAATGCATGCAATTGCAGCTAAAGCAGTGGCATTCAAAGAAGCAATGTCTGAATCCTTTAAGAACTATCAGTCTTCTGTGGTCACAAATGCTCGAGCATTGGCCTCTGGACTGCATGATGGTGGGATAAGGGTGGTTTCTGGAGGCACAGATAATCATTTAGTATTAGTGGATCTGACTCCAATGGGTATAACTGGACAGCAAGCTGAAGATGCTCTCAGCAAAGTCAACATAACTGTCAACAAAAACGCGATTCCTTTTGATGAAAAACCTCCAAGAATCACGAGCGGACTCAGATTAGGAACACCTTCCTTAACCAGTAGAGGATTTGGAACGGATGAGATGTTGGCAATTGCGAAATTGATAGTGAGAACAATATCAAATATAGACAATAAACAGATAGAAACAGAAATTAGTGACGAGGTTAAACACATAACTTCAAAGTTTGGAGTACCAGGGATAGACAACTAACGTGTTTGCTTGTAGCCTTACACGCACAGTGCTATAATTGGTAGATTGCGCCTGTGAAATAAATGATGTGGCTTTGAGCCGGGAGATAAAATTGAAGTACTATGAATTGATGATGGTTGTGTCACCGAAATTAGACGATGAGGCTGTTGACGCAACTGTAGGTCGTGTCAATGATTATGTTAATAATCATGGAGGTAATATTATAGATCAATCTAGGTGGGGCAAGCTCAGGAAACTCGCCTATCCTATAAACAATTTCAGAGAAGGTAACTATATATTAACTCACTTGGAAATTGAACCAGATGACACTAAAGAATTAGAGTCTAGTTTAATAATCAGCGAAGATATCTTAAGACACCTTCTGCTCAGCTTAGATTCAATTCCTAAGGCACCTGCAGAAGTTATTGATGAAACACCTGCA
>VFHP01000016.1 GCA_009391535.1 SAR202 cluster bacterium
CTTTACAGGGAAGTGGTGCCGCTTTCGGGAGTTTATCTTCGTCTATTTTCACAGTACTAATAGCAGTCCCGATTATCGGTATGGGAATGAGTTTGGGGGCCATGGATTTGTTTGATGAAGGAATTATAGAAACGGCTGTAACACTGGACATGACTGCTGACGCTATATTCGGAGGCATGCCAGTGTTCTGGGCCCTTGGAGTTGCTCTTCTGGGAATAGGGCTAGTAATGGAAAAAGGGTTTCTGCCTGTCTGGATATCTGGGCTTATGCTGGTGACTGGGTTAGCCGGAATACCTGGTGTCTTGGCTCTCGGAGAAGCAGGGTTTTTTATTTGGATGCTTACTCTTGTAGCAGCGGTAGCGTCGGGTGTGGTTTTGTTCATGAGAAGAGCACAGGAGTACTAAAGATTCTAACGTTTTTGCCGTAATGTAATAAGTATAAAATAGCCTCTGCAGTAAACTGCAGGGGCTATTTTAATGTGTATGTGTAGATTATTATCTTGATATATCAACATAGAAAAATATGAATTGGAGGAAACGCACATTGAAACCAGTTATCAAAAATTTTAAGGATCATTCCAACCCTGTCCTAGGAACAAAAGATGGCGTTCCTACCGTAGTTTCTCTATACCACGACCACGAACCAGGAGAGAGTAGTACTCATCATGAACATGATTGGGAACATCAGGTTTTTATCACTAGGGGCACTGGAATCCTGTGGGTAGACGGAGAAGAATATCCTGTATCTACTGGAGACTTCGTTTTGGTTCCACCTAACTCATCTCATTATTTTAAAAACACAGGAAAAAGCACATTAAGCCGCGTAACTTTCAACCCAAGTAGAAGTGAAGAGTTTTTATCTCCATAAAACTATCTAGCACAATATAAAAAATACATTTATTAACAGTTCACCTTTG
Organism: SAR202 cluster bacterium; assembly: GCA_009391535.1. Taxonomy (GTDB): domain Bacteria; phylum Chloroflexota; class Dehalococcoidia; order Lucifugimonadales; family UBA2985; genus VFHP01. Next base: position 917 of record VFHP01000016.1, read on the forward strand.
TTACTTGACGTATTAGAACATATGTTCTATATTTAGCTTCCTATAATCTACAATTCAGGGAGCCTAAATTGAAATTCGCGTGTGTTCTTATTCCCAATTTCTCGTTTCAAGTCGAAGCTCAAAGGAGAAACTACATTAACAATGAGCCAACTTTAATTGTCACAACTATAGGATCCCAACAAATAGTTACGGGTGTTTCACCTAATCTTACTGAAAACATATTGGACAATTTACTCAGCTATGCTCTCGCCAAAGCCGGCAACGCTCAAGTGATCCAATCTGACGAGCCAAAATATAGATATCATTGGAACAAAATTCTTGATGATTTGATGCAGAAAAGCCCATTAGTAGAAGATGCAAAATTGGGAATAGCATATATAGGACTCAAGGGCATGGAATCTATATACCGCGGAGATGCGCAATTCATCGCTGCATTGGAAAAAATTATTCCTTCGCATTTTCCTGTGTACTTCGGCATAGCAGAAAGTAAATTCGTTTCATATCTGGCAGCGCTTTCTGCTAATAACAGAGGTGGATTCAAGGCTCCGCAGGACAACCGTACATTCATTGCAAAATTCCCTGTAGATGTATTGCCCTTAAACACTTCTACAATCGCACGTCTTCATAGTTTTGGTTTAAATACACTTGGAGATGTTTCCTCGTTATCTATAACCGCGATACAGGCACAATTTCCATACGATGGTAAAAAACTATGGCATTTTGTAAATGGCATAGAAATAACTAATTTCAATCCACGACATTACGAAGAAACAATCAATGAAACAATGACATTTGTAGATCCCATAAATGATATGAGGGCAATGATTGTAGGCACTGACTTGCTTGTTGAGAAAGCATTCTTAAATTCCAGTTTAAAAGGCAGATTCGTACGCTTGATAATTTTAGAGGCTCAAATTTACCGACAATCCAACTGGCACATTAGATGTACATTCAAAGATCCTGTAGGAAGTGCTAATAGAGCCTTACCACGTATCTACACTTTGCTAAATAACGCAAAGCTTCCTGGCCCAATAGAGGGGCTCAGTTTATCCCTAAAATGCCTGACCAAAGAAACATCTAAACAAATAAATCTTCTTCCAGAAGTAAGAAGAAAAGAACAAATAACAGACACAGTCAGGCAGTTGGATGTTGTGCTTGGTGACGAAGCGCCAATTTTTTATATCAAGGAGGTTGAACCGTGGTCTCGCATACCAGAAAGAAGACGAATGTTAGTACCAGTCGCCCGTTAAATGCACCAAATAACATAAAAGTTACCACTGATTTAAATGGTCTGCCAAATAAAATAAAAATTCTCGGACTACATCAACCGGTAAAAGAAATACAAGACAGATGGCGCATAGATGACGAATGGTGGCGAGAAAAACCAATATCAAGAATGTATTATAAATGTCTTCTCAAAAACTTTGCCGTTGTAATTCTATTTCAGGATCTGATTACCAAAGAATGGTACAAGCAATCAACATAGTCTAATGAGTTTATCTAAATATGCTGAACTACACTGCCATAGTCACTTCTCATTTAAAGAAGGTGCTTCTTCGACAGATCAACTTATTACTAGAGCCAAAACCCTTGGATACAAAGCTCTTGCATTAACTGATCATGATAATTTGAGCGGGGCTATGAAATTTGCGCAAATAAGCCGTTCAGTAGAATTGCATGGGATAATCGGTGCCGAGATAACACTGACTGGGGGCTATCATCTAACTACTCTTGCAGAAACTTTTGAGGGTTATTCGAACATTTGCCACCTTCTTTCCTTGTCACATGTTTTCGCAGACCAAAGAAGCAAACCAGAGCTAGATCCTAAGCTATTTAGAGAACATTCTAAAGGTATAATTGCAATGTCAGGTTGCAAGATGGGTGAAATACCATATTTAATAAATCTTGGTAAATATGACAAGGCCATGGAACGAGCAAAATGGTATAAGGAAATATTCGGTGTAAAAAATTTCTACATAGAATTGCAACAAAATCTTGTGTTTGGAGATACATATCGCAATCAAAAACTCAGGGAACTGGCAAAAGCATTAAACCTTGAAGTTGTAGCAACAAATAATGTTCATTATCATATTCGTGAATACTCACAACTCCAAGATTGTTTGGTGTCTATAGATTTAAACAAATCTCTCGAAAGCACTCATTCACAAAGAAGAACCAACAGTGAGTATTTTCTAAAATCACCTGAAGAGATGATTGCCCTTTTTGAAGATTGTCCTGAAGCTATTACTAACACTATTCGCATAGCAGAAAGATGCATCTTTGATATAACGAAAGATCTCGATTACAACTTCCCAGAATACATACCTCCAAATGGATACACTCCAGAAAGTTATCTGCGCGCTTTATGTGATGAAGCAGCAATTAGAAGATACGGATACATTACCCCAGAAGTTCTTAGCAGATTAGAGGAAGAGTTTAACCTTATAAACAAGCATAATTTGGCTGGATTTCTGTTGTATTACTACGACATAGTTCAACTCGCCAGAAAAGTAATGATAGATCTCGAGCTTACAGATCCAGAGATACCTCTTGAAGAAAGACCTCCTGGCCGCAGTAGGGGATCGTCAGTTGCTCTTCTTGTGGGATACCTTATCGGATTAAGTCACATTGACCCATTGCAATACAAACTTTCGCTTGAAAGATTTCTGCCAGATGATCTAATAAAAGTCGCTTTAGATATAGATTTAGATTTCCCAAGAAACATTCGAGAGGAATTGATTCTTGCAATCCATAAAGAGTGGGGATGGGACCATGCAGCCCTAACCGGCATGATAAACACATATAAAATGCGTGGGGCTGTTAGAGATTTGGGGAAGGTATTAGATATTCCTGATGATCAAATAGACATACTTGCCAAAAAACTACCCCATTTAAGTGCTGATCATATTGAAGAGACATTTGATAGTCTGAAAGAGTTTCGTAATAAAACTGGTCATAGGGGATGGAAGGATTTAATCAGACTTGCACCTCAACTTGACGGTGTTCCTCGTTATATAGCTCAACATCCCGGCGGTATGATTATCAGTTCATTGGCACTATCAAGCATTGTTCCGATACAAAAAGCCGGTATAGATGGTAGATACATCATACAATGGGACAAAGATGATATTGATGCAGCATCAATGGTAAAAATAGACTTTCTTGCTCTTGGAGCATTATCTCAATTGCAAGACATACTTAAACTTATTGAACAGAGGACAGGTTATTCAATAGACATATCGCGCATACCACACGAAGACTCTAGGGTTTATGACATGCTGGCCCTCGGAGATACAGTGGGAATATTCCAAGTGGAAAGTGCTGCTCAAATGCAAACCATAACCCGTATAAAACCAAGGAATTTACAAGACATGGCATATGAAGTTGCATGCGTAAGACCTGGAGTTGGATTACATGATGGCGTTAGGCACTTTATTCGTCGTCGTAATGGAAAAGAGCCAATAACCTATGATCATTTTCTCGAACGTCGTGCCTTAGAAAGAACTCTTGGCATAATTTTGTATCAAGACCAAATTAATCAGCTGGCCATAGATGTTGGTGGTTTTAGCCCTTTCGAAGGAGATCAAATGCGTAGAGCACTAGGTAGGAAAAATTCAGAGAAACTCTTGGATTCTTACAGAGAAAAATTTATTTCTGGGGCACAATCAAAAGGACTTAACAATAAAACAGCCGCAAAAATATTCAGTAAGTTCAATGGTCATTATATGTTTCCAGAAGCACATGCTGTTGCTTTTGGTGTCACTAGCTATCAACTATCGTGGTTGAAATATAACTATCCTATTGAGTTTATGACAGCCCTTTTCAATCAACAACCCATGGGGTTTTGGGGACTTGAGACCCTAAAAGAAGATGCCAAACATCATGGCATAAAAATCCTCAACCCAGATATAAACGTCAGTTCAAAGGAATGCACCATTGAAGGTGATTCTATACGTTTGGGAATCCCCAGTGTGCAAAACCTTGGCAATTCAATGACCAAAAAAATAATATCTGAAAGAGAAAATGGTGGATCCTATAAATCGTTAGGAGATTTCATGACGCGAACTGGCTGCAAACGAGAATCCATCGAAAGTCTTATACGCTCTGGCGCATTCGATTCTATAAAAGGTGACAGGAGATCTCTTCTATGGGAAACAGGTCTAAGATACAGACCGCATTCTAAACAACTTGTTTTAGATTTTCCGGTCAAACAGGATATGGTTCCACTTCCGAAACTAAATAACTGGGAAATTATGTTGTCGGAATACAATGCTCTGCATCTTTATCCTAAAGGTCATTTTATGGAAATGATAAGACCGTTATTAGATCCTGACATTCTATCTGGTAAACAAGTTAAGAAAGAGAAAGATGGACAAACTGTTAAGGTGGCAGGTATTGTTGCAAGGCCATTACAACATCCTCTTTCAAGTGCGTACTTCATCACACTGGAAGATGAATTTGGTTTTATTCCACTCATAATTTGGACCAAAGTTTACGAGGAATATAAAAGCAAACTACATGAACCGATCATACTTGTTGATGGAGTGATCTCGAGAAGAGAAGGGTTATTCAATGTGGTAGTTAAAAAAGCTTGGGCTTTAGACAAATATTTTGACAATTATGATATGTCGAAAGGATCACTTAGATTGCCCAGGCCTGTATTCAAATGACAGGTACCCACATTATCATATCCAACATATCAAACGGTTAAGATGGTAATTTAAGGGTAAACAATGCCCCGCCTTCAGAATGATTATCTGCAGATAAATCACCACCATGTGCTAAAGCTATCTCCAAAGCAATAGATAATCCCAAACCACTACCTCCAGTGTTTCTGTTTCTAGATTGATCATCTCTAGCAAATCTTTCAAATATATGCGGTAAAAAATACGGCGAAATACCAATGCCCGTATCTCTAACGGAAACTTCAACCCCCTCAACACTTTGATACAATGAAATCTCTATGAAACCCCCTTCGGAAGTGTATCTGGAGGCATTAGATATAAGATTCTGCAATATCTGTCTTATCCTAAGAGGATCTATAGACACTGGACTGGGAGCACTGCCTTTTACCAATAGAGATATCCCTAACTCAGCTAGATACGGTTTGTTTGCAGCAGAAACCTGATCCACTATATCTTCCATAACCACCGGAAATTTATCTATTTTAAGCAAACCCTCATCTGCTAAAGACAATTGTTGCAAATCATCTATTAAACTTGATATTTGTTCTATCTGAGAGTTGATAGAATCTAATGTTTTATCAGAAAACTTCTCCATTCCATCTGAAATCGCCTCAATATGACTCCTAATGTTTGTAAGAGGAGATCTGATTTCATGTGATATATCGGACATAAATTTTCTGCGTCTCTCTGCCACTCCTGCTAATTCTTCAGCCATGTTATCGAACGAAGCGGCAAATCTATCTATTTCATTTGATCCTTGAGGATATACTCTTGCGCTGAGATCCCCTTCACTTATCTTCCTTGTTACTGTAGTCAAAGACTCCAAAGGTCTGGCTATTTTCCTAGAAAACCAAAGAGTGGATCCAAAAACAACAAAAACACCCAATAATCCTACGCCAGATAGGTAAAACCACGGCAGATAAGATTTATCATCCACTCCAACATAAACTGCGATTGGGTCAGGGAATGTTTTTAATCTGTCATCTTCCAAAGCAGACGGAATACTAAAAAAACAACCCCTACTTGCAGATACATCGCCTCTTTTCTGGATCTTTGGAAATACTCTTATTATGCCTTCAGCATTCCTATTAACAGTATATTCTACGCCGGCCTCCTTTAAACAATTAGCCATAGCCCTGTTCAACTTTGTAATTTGCTCCAGCTGATCTATTTCTTCGGAAGTTGAACTGAATAATGGATTACTCGGATCTATAAGCCCAATACCCACTAAATTATCACTTTTATCATCTGGTATCGTGTCAACTACTACAGACCCTTCTTTAGAGGCTAATACGATACGGATTGACCATTTTTCAGAAAGATTCTTAGTAGTCTTGTCAACTCTCGACCAATTACCATCTTCTATTACCAACGCAGACAGAGTATTAAGAATTGCAGAGCGAATCTGGAATTGCTCGTCAACTTTGCTCAGAGGATCATTAAATCTGATAATCAAACTAACAGACCCTGTCAACAGCACAGACAAAAATATGAGCACTGTGCCTGCAACAATTATCTGGTTTCTGAGACTACTAGGCATCAATAACCCTGTACCCCACCCCATAAACTGTTTCTATAAATCTAGGTTCTTTCGGGTCATCTCCTAGTTTTTCTCTTAAATTGCCCATGTGGGCATCGACAGTACGATCTAACCCCTGATAGTCAAAACCAAACGCGAGTTCCAGTAGTTGTGATCTGGGAAAAACTCTTCCTGGTTCAGCAATAATTACCGCCAATATCTCAAATTCTCTAGCAGACAATACAACCTCTATACCATCCACTTTCACTTGATGCCTTGCTATATCCACTTCAAGTCCAGGCACTCCCATCAGGGTGTTTTTGTTATCAACCCTTCTGTACCGATTAATCAAGGATCCTATTCTAGCAACAAGTTCTCTAGGTCTATAAGGCTTGGCAATATAATCATCGGCTCCTACCTCAAAACCCTCCACAGTAGCCTCTTCAGAACCCAAAGCAGTAACCATGATTACCGGTACATTTTTTTGCTTTTTTATTTCTCGACAAATATCTATACCACTTATACCCGGTAACATTACATCCAAAACGACCAAATCCGGTGAGTTTTTCAATGCCTGTTCCAATCCTGCAACACCGTCTCTAGATAATAAAACCGAATAATCCGCGGATTCTAAATAATTCCTGATTATATTAGCCTGTTCAAAATCATCTTCAACAACAAGAATCGTCTTGATCTCATCTGATATCCTTGGTTCTCTTTCTTCATCTTTGTACATCTGAACACACTCTCTCTTAATCTTCTTAACACAAGGTTTCCCAAACCATTGATTGGTTTGGGAAACCTATGCCAGAGAAGGAGTTTGTCGCTACTTTTGTAATGTTAATTTATCATTTTACTAGTTCTACAAAATTGTATTTAGACGCCTTGGTATACAGCATTGTTTACATTATTGCTCTGTCCATTACCACCACTATGCCCAAATCTTGGACCCCTGAATTTTCCACCCGAATCCACGATTTCTTCGAACTTAGCCAGTTTTTCAGCTGCTTCCTCCGTCGTTATCTTCCCATCAGCTACCGCTGCATTAAGCCTGTCTTGCAATTTCACCCTTATTTCACTGACTCTCTCCTCAAACTTAGCCAGTTTTTCAGCTGCTTCCTCTTCCGTTATATTACCCTCAGCTACAGCTGTATTAAGCCTGTCTTGCAGAGCATCTCTACCGATAAACCCACCCTTATGACCTTTCCCGTCGTTTTTGACCTTACCACCAGAAACAACCCAATCTTCGAAATTGGTCAACTTTTTGGCCGCCTGTTCCTCCGTTATCTTACCCTCAGCTACAGCTGCATTAAGTCTGTCTTGCAAACCAGCTCTCTTTTGATTGATTCTCTCCTCGAACTTGGCCAGTTTTTCAGCTGCCTCCTCCGCTGTTATCTTCCCATCAGCTACAGTTGCATTAAGCCTGTCTTGTAGAGCATCTCTACCTATAAATGTAAACTTCCTTGGGCCACGCTCATCAAATCTATTGATTCTTTCAGCTGCTTCCTCTTCCGTAATTTTCCCTTCGCTAACAGCTGAATCAAGCCTGAATTGCATTTTCTCTTTCATGTTACTCAATCTTTCCTGTAACCTAGCCAACTTCTCAGTTGCTTCCTCCGCTGTTATCTTCCCATCAGCTACAGCTGCATTAAGCCTGTCTTGCACTCTCTCCTGAAAACTGCCAGACGATGTATTGCCAGTGTCAGCAAATGTTACTCCTGTAGAAAAAACAGTTGCTGCCAATAACACCAAAACCGAAATCTGCATCATCCACCTTTTTCTCATATCTAACCTCCTCGCACTCAATATAATTGTTCCTTAACTCAGGATATCGGTCAACTGGATATTACCGTGAAGTTTTGAAAAACTTGTGAAGATGTTGTTAAAAAGTATAGAATTTTGCCAAGTTATACACAGAACAAGAGCGATTACATGAACGAAAAGAAAAACAAAATGCGCACTAGAGGCACTAAGACCAATTCCTTCGGATCCAAGGGGCGTTCTTCTCATGATTCAAGCAGTTTTTACTCTAGTAAAATCTACGACAGCATACCCAACGAAGAATCCAAGGAATACAAAGAAAACTCTATTAACAATAACTACTTAAATAAAATATTCTGTAAATCAAGCGAGAAAATGGATGAGATACCAGACAATAGTGTTCACCTGGTAATAACTTCACCACCTTATAACGTTGGCAAAGTATACGACGAAGATCTTAACCTAGATGAATACAGATCTTTCTTAACCAAGATAATGACAGAAGTCTTTAGAGTTTTGGTGCCAGGAGGAAGATTGTGCTTAAATCTAGCAAACTTAGGGAGAAAACCCTATATCCCATTGGAATCTTACATCACACAAGACCTCCTCAAGATAGGATTCTTAATGCGCGGGCAAATAATTTGGGACAAGGCGTCAAGTGCATCTGGGTCCACAGCATGGGGTAGTTGGGCTTCAGCAACTAATCCCACCCTTAGAGATATTCATGAATACGTACTGGTGTTTTCGAAAAACAATTTTTCAAGACCTAAAATACCTGATAGAGAATCTACCATATCTAAAACTGACTTTTTGGAATTGACAAAAAGCATCTGGAGATTCCCGACGGAATCAGCTAGTAAAATAGGCCACCCGGCTCCATTTCCAGTTGAACTAGCGAGAAGATGTATTCAGCTCTATACGTATTCTAATGAAATAATTTTAGACCCATTTATGGGGTCCGGTACCACAGCAGTAGCTTCCGTATTGTCAAATAGACAATATCTGGGATATGAAACAAATCAGGAATACGTTGATTTATCGTTGAATCGTCTATCTCAATTGTAACCGTTTTGCTTGACTGGAAAAACTATATTGGTTACACTTGTTTCACTCCTAAACTCCCTCTATTGTACACATATTAGTTCGCCAATTAATTACGGAGGTTCCACATGACTACAGTCAGCAACAAACAAGACCTAGCACTAATGGCACACCTCCTGCGTAGAGCAGGTTTTGGTGCAACGCCGGCAGAATTGGACAGGGCAATGAGTTTAGGTTATGACGCAATGGTAGACGAATTGCTCAACCCAGATCATGACGACAACGTTCCGTTTGACAAGATAAGACGATGGAGAAAAGATTACTCAGACCTGAGAGGCCCTGGTGGCGCCCCGGGTGGAATATGGATGTACAGACTCATAATGACAGATACTCCGCTCAGGGAAAAGATGTGTCTTTTCTGGCACAGACTTTTCGCGACGGGTCACACCAAACTTATACAAGGGCGACCGGTAGTTAGACAAATCGATATGTTCCGAAAACACGGGATGGGAAGCTTTGACAACATCCTAGTAGAGTTATCTAAAGACCCCGCTATGATTATGTGGCTCGATAATCAAGATAATCATGCAACCAACATAAATGAAAATTATGGTAGAGAGATATTGGAACTGTTTTCTATGGGTGTTGGTAACTACACTGAAGATGACATCAAAGAAACTGCTCGCGCTTTCACAGGTTGGAGCATTGTAAATCCAATTTATAACTCCATCAAAATGAACAACAACGTTATGAGGCCGTTCGGATATCTGTCCTGGCAATTTCAATATAACGATGACGACCATGACCACGGAGAAAAAACTATACTGGGCGAAACTGGCAATTGGAATGGAGAAGACGCAGTTAGGATAATATGCAAGAACGAGGCAACAGCGAGATTCTTGGCACGTCATCTCTATCATTTCTTCGTAGCTGATGAACCGCCAGTTCCTGCCTGGCCAATGGTTGAACCGCGTGACCCAGAAGCTATAGATGCTCTGGTCAACGCTTACTTCGAGAGCGGCCACGATGTCAAATCCATGTTAGAGACAATATTCAAATCAGATTTCTTCAAAGCAGAGTCTGTAAGATACGCTCGCATAAAAAGTCCGGCTGAAATGGTAGTTGGGACAATGCGCCTTGCTGGATCAATTGATCCACTGTCGAATGAGGCAAATCAGGCCGTCGACGCGTGTGCAAACATGGGACAATCTCTGTTACGACCTCCAAGTGTAGAAGGGTGGCAAGGAGGTACAGACTGGATAAATACTGGAGCATATGTTGAAAGAGTCAACTTCGCAGGCAAGATACTTAAAAACACAGACAAATCCGGTATAAGAGACTTGATCAACCGAGTAAAGGCAAAGTCCACTTCCTCAACTATGAGTTCAGACGAATTTGTGGATAGTTGCCTGGAAGTTCTTGGGCCATTGGAAGTCACTGAAGGCACATCCAGAGGCTTGAAGGATTACGCCTCAAAATACGGTGATTTGTCTTGGTCAGATGAAGCCTCTTCTACAGAGTTCGATAAAGCGGCTGGATCCATTCTTCAACTGATAGTATCCGGGCACGAATATCAAATGGCATAATCAATCTTCCTAATAGGAGATAAGAATGACTACGACTAATTTTGAACTTAATTACATAACAAATGTAGGGTTTTCGTCAGATCAGGGTGGAAGATCATTTCAAAAACCTGGCTGTTTCGCTATACGGAAATCAGATGGGCGCATTTTTGTAGGTAGCAGAGGACCGGCGGCAGGTCCAAATGTGGGACTGCAAATGGTGTCTGTAGACCATGACTGGTTTGGCAAGATGAGTGAAATTGGAAGAGGCGAAGGCCAAATGATGGAACCCAGTGGTTTGGCATTTGATCAGGAAGAAAACATCTACGTGGCTGACGAAAGCCTACATAGAGTATCGGTTTTTGACAGAGATGGTGAATTCCTAATGTGCTGGGGAGAGCAAGGAACGGGACCAGGTCAGTTCGAAGCTCCGGCAGGATTACTCATCCTAGACGAAAAATTGTACGTAGTGGATGCAAGAAATCACCGAATACAAATTTTCTCTACTTCCGGTGAATTCTTATCAGAATGGGGATCCGAAGGCTCAAAAGATGGTGAGTTTAGTTACCCTTGGGGTATAACTAGTGACACAAATGGTGACGTATATATCGCAGACTGGGGTAACGACAGGATACAAAAATTTACATTTGAAGGCGAACATATCGCCAGTTACGGGAAATCAGGATCTGGAGAAGGTCAGTTCAACAGACCTGCTGACATAGCCGTTGCAACTGATGGTAAAATGTACGTTGCAGACTGGGGTAATCAACGACTACAAGTATTAAATAAAGACGGCTCTTTCATTACATTAAACAAAGGGGAGGCAGTGGAGCATAACCCTTGGCTAGTTGAATATTTCGACGCTGTACAGGATGAAAAAAAAGCTAGGGAAACATTCGTTCGTTACTTCGAAGTAGATACTGACGATCCGCACGAAATATCTGCCCGCTTAGAACCCTATTTCTGGGATCCTTGCAATGTTTTATTGGACGATAACGATCGGGTTTATGTGCTCGAAAGTGTCAGACATAGATTTCAGGTTTTTAAAATAAACTAGATTAAATATATTCCTAACAGGAGAGATTAAATGGGCGAAAAGAAGTTAGTGGCAGTACAATTATCTGGCGGTAACGATTACCTAAATTGCATAATACCCTACGACAATCCTCTTTATGTTGATAACAGACAACATGTGCGCATTACCGAAGACAGGGTCTTAGATATGGGTGGTGGGCTAGGAATGAATCCTGTTATGAGTGGTATAAAAGAACTGTATGATGAAGGTAAAGTTGCAATAATACATGGAGTAGGTTATCCGGACTCCAGCAGATCACACTTTCGGTCGATGGATATATGGCACACTGCTGAACCCACTAAGCTGGGCGCAGAAGGCTGGTTAGGTAGCGCAATAAATCAAATGTATCCCGCCAAAGATAATGTGGTTGCAGCAGTAAACTTTGCAGGACTCCTTCCTAGAGCACTAGCTGCACCAAAGGCACCCATCGCGTCTGTATCAGATTTAGACACCTACGGACTTATGAATCATGTTGATAATTCCGAAAGAGATGAGGCCCTCCTAGCCTTCAAAAACATCTATATGCCAGCAATAGGAAGTGGTTTAGTTATGGACTACTTGAGCCAAACAGGATTGGACGCACTTAAAGGCTCTGGAATAATTCAAAAGGCTAGAGAAGACTATAAATCAGATGTCGAATATTCAGATGACAATTTCTCGAAACAAATGCGAGCCGCCTCAGCTATAATTCAGGCAGACATAGGATCCCGCATCCTGTATACCCAACACGGAACTTTCGACTCCCATACCAATGGCATAGCTCTTCAGGAAGGAGTGCTTGCTAATGTATCAACAGGAATCAGAGATTTCTACTCAGACATAAAAGCCTCCAATAAAGGCGACGATGTAATTATGTTTGTATTTTCTGAGTTCGGTAGACGAGTCAAGGACAACGGAACTGGAACAGACCACGGAGCAGGTGGTGTCGCATTTGTAATAGGAGATTCAGTGATAGGCGGACAATACGGAGAATATCCATCCCTAGAACCTCATAAGCTTTCTATTGGAGAGGATCTTTCATTTGATATAGACTTTAGAAGTTTGTACACTGAAATTCTCGAGGATTGGCTCGAAACTGGAGCACAAGATATAGTCAAAGGACAATACGAAAAAATAGGATTCCTTAGGAATTAATAATAAGAAAACGATAATTAGGCCTAGGTTGTTTTACTTGTGAAATAGCCTAAGTCCAATGCTTGCCATAAATATTTACAAGCCAAGCTTCTCTGAGGAGACCAGTTAGCGGACAGTTCTATAAGTTTTTCGTCCGTAACTTCATCCAAAGAATATAGTTTCCCCATGGCAGATCTAATACCAGCGTCTTTAATGGGAAATATGTCCTCCCGCCCGAGTTGCGACATCACAAACATTTGAGCAGTCCACTCCCCTATCCCTCGTAAAGCTATAAGTGTGTTAATGGCCTCGTCATCACTCATTGAATACAAATCCTCTAAATTAATACTGCCTTCAATTAAATTCTTCCCCATATCTTGGATATAAGATATTTTTTGCCTAGATAGCCCTATATCCCTCAAGGATTCCACAGTCAACGATGTAATGGATTCTGGTGTTATCAGCCCATGAACCATTTGCAAAAGACGGTCAAATATACGTCTTGCAGCAAAAGTGCTAATCTGTTGACCAATAATAGACCTAACTAGTGATTCATAATCTGATAATTCATTATTGTTGTTTGATTTAACTTGTTTTTCTTCTACATAACCAATTAGAGCGGCCAACGATATATCAGTAGTTTGGAGATAAGTGATAGAATCCATATGCCAATAATAAACCATATCTAAACGAACTGGTAGATATTCTATTTATGATAAAAACATCAAAACCGAGTCGACTTGGTAACACATGGCATTCAAAAATCACTCTATGTATATTCACATTCTTAATACTCGCTTTGTCCATATACGCCACAGGCTGTAATTCCTCACAAGAGAATCTCTCCTCTATGTCAGTAGGAAGATGGGGTCATTCTGCAACACTCCTCGAAGACGGAAGAGTATTAATAGTAGGAGGTAAAGAAAGACCTTACGGATCAGTACCTTCAACTGAAATCTTCGACCCCATTAACAACTCCTGGTCATCAGCAGGCAATACTCTTCAACCAAGAGGAGAAGGCCATACGGCTATATTACTCAACAACGGACGGGTGCTGATCACGGGAGGAACAGAAGATAATTCTTCGGAATTATATGATCCAAATGAAAATAAATGGTCATATGCAAATAATATGATGGAACCCAGAAAATGGGCGTCTGCGACATTACTGCCAGATGGAAAGGTAATAATAGTAGGCGGTGATGACGCATCCAGGTCTGGCAGCAAAGAGCTTGATTCAGCAGAAATATATGACCCTTCTACAAACAAATGATCTCCAACAAATAACATGAATCATGCTCATTCAGGCCATAGCGCAACTTTGGTGAACAATAAGCTACTAATCGTAGGCAAAGACTCTGCAGAATTTTTGATCCATTAACTGGTGTTTGGTCTCTAACTGGAAACCCCGTCAGAGCACGTTCAACTGGCAGCACCGCTACAACTATGGCCAATGGAAAGGTGTTAGTAACAGGAGGCGAGTGGGTCCATGGTGGTTTCTTACAAGGTGACAAGGGCGGCGGTCTATATACAGCCGGGTCTGTAGGTACAGGAACAGGTAATGACGGAGGGAAACATCCGAGAATCCATATGCCCATAATAATCCCAATGGAAGACGTAGAGTTATATAATCCAGAAAGTGGCACATGGCAGTCAACAAACAAGATGTCTGAAGCAAGAAGATATCATACAGCCATTCTTACACCAGAAGACAAGGTAGTTGTAATAGGAAGCATTCAAGTAGAAACATTCAGCCCAAATACACAGACGTGGTCTTCACTCGGTGATTTAACGCGTAACTATGGAGAGTCCTACACAGCAACTTTTTTGGCAAACAACAAAATACTTATAACTGGTGGCAGGATTGAAACAGAAAACGGTTATCGGGGTTTAGATAAGACGGAGATATTCGCAATTAATTAATGATAATACTAACCACTAAAACAATCAAAACCTATTGTTACTATCCCTGTGTATAGAGGCTCTAATATCATCTTTAATCCTCCTAAGAGAAGTTCCTTGTGTATGGTCGTCATGGTGAGGCAGTTTCCAACTGCCAACGATTATCCACCACGAAAAACTCCCGAATATAAGACAAAACCCCATCCAGAAAAATTTGTCGAAATCAAATAGAAGGAAAACAAGTCCAAGAACCACTAGATTCTTTGGTCTAAACCTGAAGATTTCTGATAACAACTTAAGTATCATCTTATCCTTAACTCTAATGTACTAAATAATGAGTAGATATTATCATAAATATAATAATACCCTAAATTAACAGTTAACAATCTTGTAGAGATTAAACAATTAAAGATAAACTAAGACTGAATCATATTTAGATATATCTGGGAGTAAGTTAATGAACGTCTACTGGAGGGAACATAAAACAGGACAAAGATTGATACTAGAATCTGAAACCGGCCAATTAGAAGAAGTTGGAGGAGTGCGGCGAACCAGCAAAGGCTTCGATGCCCTAGCCAGAACAATGGGTTACGAACCTGGCAGAGCCCAAAAGGGGTTCCCAACCATTGAGGATGCAAAATCATTCGTAGAATCTTTTCATCCCTGGGATATTTTTATCGGAACCGCGGAAATAGAATTCGACGAACGTGTTCATCCTTTACCAGATGAAGGAACTTAAACCTAGTAATAAACATTAAAAGAAGCTAGGCTTTCTATTAAGCCTAGCTTCTTTTAATTCTATGAACTTAAGGAACTAAACCA
Source organism: SAR202 cluster bacterium (assembly GCA_009391535.1). Lineage (GTDB taxonomy): Bacteria > Chloroflexota > Dehalococcoidia > Lucifugimonadales > UBA2985 > VFHP01. The sequence continues at coordinate 16,397 of VFHP01000016.1, forward strand.
CTACCATGTCATGTCCATGACACATTGGTGATTTTATTCTCCCGCAGCCACTGGGACATTCTGAAACGCCTACAACAGTACCATCTGGTCTAGTGATAGTTTTATACTCTAACTCGGATCCGCACTTACCACACTTAATGTCCATTACTTCCATGTCACAATTCTCATCAGAACATTGATATTTAGCCATTCAAACCCCCTTATTAATTATTAGAGATAATCTTCTAGATCCTACGATTTTAGAGCTATAATTATACACTAAAGGCAGTCCTTAAAATCAACTATATTGACTCAACTCCACAATCGTTGCATCTGCTCCTTCCGGTAGCAATTCCAATATACCGACCTGACCAAGCCTCCTTATTTGCTTCGGCAGAGAAGGGCTACCAGGATTAACAATCAAGACTCCCTGATGTTTTTCAACTACAGCGTGGTGTGTATGGCCAAATACCACAACGTTCACAGGATCGCCAAATACACTCTCTAACGCCTTCGGTAAGTCTATCCCATCTGGGAATTCCCTTGGTATTGATCCTTCCGTAACCTCACCGCCCATACCGGGAATAACTAAATCGTGCACCATCCCAATGGAGTAACCTTCCAAGTCAAATCTGCGTTTCTCTGCGACTCTTGGATCTCCATTGAAATGAGCCTGAGAACCTAATTCAACTGCCACAACTGGAGCGATTTGTTCCAACCAATCCAAAGTGGCTGGAATATATATGTCACCAGCGTGAAAAATCATCTCTACACCTTCAAAAGCTCGAACAACCTCTGGAGGTGGAACTTTAGCTGCTCCTGGGTTATGGGTATCAGATATAAGACCTATCTTCATGTATTAAATCCTCTGTAATATAATTATGGAGTTCCATTGAAAGACATTGTTGAAAAACTAACAAAGCTTACTTGAAATTCTATAGAGGCTTCTCGAACCAGTCAACAGAAAATGACATATTTCTTCCAAACACGAGACACAATCCCGTTAAAGATGTAATATTGATCGTACAATCCAAAATAAATCCCCCGGAGCAGAAAATGAAAGTAACAGAATTGATGACAGCCACAGTTATCACAATAGACGCAGAATCCACTATTGAAGAAGCTGCGAGAATCATGATAACTAATGGAGTAAGTTGTCTACCAGTTCTAGATAATAGCGGCCACGTGGTAGGCATGCTAACTCATACTGATTTTGGCTTCCACAAGAAGTATCTTCCCATGACAGACCACCTCTATACTCTAATGGGATCGTGGGTTGATCCAGAAACCCTAGAAAAAGTGGCAAGAAACGTTAGTTCTAAAATCGTAAAAGACGTGATGACACAACCGGTAGTCACTGTCCAAGAGAACGCTTTAGTTTCAACAGTAGCAGCTTTAATGATGACAAAGAAGATTAACCGTGTTCCAGTACTGAAGGATAAAATCTTAATTGGTATAGTAACTAGACACGACTTCATGAAATTGATGATTTCGGAAAATAACTTACAATAAGCTCATATGACGGGACTAAACCTCACAAATAACGGAAGCCTTCGTGCAGCAATATTAGGCGCAAACGATGGATTAGTATCCAATTTCATTCTAGTCATGGGAGTCGCCGGCGGTTCAGATAATCCATAATTCGTGCTTCTAGCTGGCATCGCAGGACTCCTTGCCGGAGCATTTTCAATGGCTGCAGGAGAATATGTCTCTATGAGATCTCAGAGAGACGTCTATGAATACCAAATAGCACGGGAAACCTCACACATCAAGAATTTCCCTCAAGAAACTGAGGACACTCTGGTAGAGATATACCAAACCAAGGGTTTATCAAGAGAAGTTTCTATAACCGTTGCACGTAACATAATGGCTACGCCAGAAACCGGCCTAGATACCATAGTTAAAGAAAAATTGGGACTAAATCCTTTACAACTTGGATCTCCTTGGGGAGCTAGTTTAAGCTCTTTTTTCTCATTCTCAATTGGCGCAATAATAACAATCGCACCATATTTTTTTATAACCAGTAACCTAGCTATTACGTTAAGTTCAATATTTAGCGTCACAGCATTGTTCTTAGTAGGAGCTACGGTAGCAGTAGTCTCCAGTAAGAACGTGTTCTGGGGGGCTCTCAGAATGTCGATGGCAGGAGGTGCTGCAGCTGCTGGTACGTTTATTATAGGAGATCTAGTAGGTACTTCTATAATGAGCTGATTACGACAGGTTGAATATTGCAACGCTTGATATTATATACAGCAGTATTAGCGTTATACTTTCTAAAGTCCATCTTCGTCCGGCGTACAAACCGACACCCGCACCGGCATTGGGTTGTTTTCTGAGACTGGTAAAGATACCCCCTATTACCACGAGTGTCATCAAAATAGCGATGAAACCTGCAACCATGTGCACGGGAGATATACCACTCCATATTGGGCCATCCGTATAGACAAGATCGTCTATAAAGAGAACAAATCCCATGTTAAAAACATTGCTACCCAAAACATTAGATATCGCCAATTCTGGAGCACCTATTCTAACTGCAGCAAACGACGTAGCTAGTTCCGGCAGCGAGGTACTAAATGCCAAGAACTGAGTTCCTACGAAACTGGCATGCCAATTCATTGCTATCGCTATGGAATCACCAGTTCTAGCCAAGAATATAGAGGCTAAAACCATAATACCTGCAGAAAACGCATACAAAATAGAGGCTTTTGAGAGTCCAGAGGATACCGGAGCGTCAGATTGTTGCATATCGTTGGAAACATCATCACCATTTTTGTCACTCTGAAAAACCATATACATAATTAGTAAAAACACCAATATTAGTAAGATAGACATCGGACTCACATAAGTGTTTATGGCGAATATCCCAGACCAGTAGACTAATAACGCCAAAGTAGCAATACCTATGATAACTGAACCCGAAAAAGCCACTAATATGGGAGCCCTTCCTACCGCACCCAGTATTGGTCCATTTTTCCAAATTAAATCTAGGATACCTATAATCAAGAGATTAAAAAGATTGCTCCCAAAAGCATCACCGGCAGCAAGATCTGGCTCTCCAACCAATATTATTGAACTTACTCCAGTGGCCAATTCCGGTAAGGACGTAGCTGTCGCCAATAGCAACACTCCCACAAAAGAACGCCCCATACCAGTCTCCAAAGCAATTATATCGGCTGATCTAACTAAATACTTTGAAGCGAAAAGAATGATTAATGCCATACCTACCAGCTGAAACCACAAGAGTGAATTTGCCATGAATATTCAAGACTCCATAGAAAAATTAATTATGACTAGAAATGAAAAACAAAAACTCATCAATTGCTAATAATCCGTCCATTGTAATCAAGTAAACATATATCCCAACCAAGAGTTTTTATTTGCTCCTCTATAACTGAACGATCGCCGACAAGTAAGGTAACCAATCTGTCCTGATCTAAAATCTCTTTCGCAACTCTATTAACAGCGTCCAGGGATGTGGAGCTAATCTCATTCACAATATGATTGTAATAATCATCAGGTAGATCATAAGAAACTATCTGAGCCAGCCCTTCCAGAATTTGTCCTTGAGTTTCGAATAGGGAAGGAAACTCCCTTACCAAACTCTCTCTAGCGGATTCGAATTCATCTTTGCTCACAGGAGTGTCGGAAATAATCCTACGAGCTTCTTTTATGGTTTCATTAAGGGCATCTCCAGTCACATCTGTTTGTACTGCTCCACCAAAACCGAACAACGAGGACTGCTGATGCCAATCGATCCAAGATCTATATCCATAGCTATAGCCCTTATCCTGCCGCAAATTCATATTCAATCTAGAGGTAAATTGCCCACCAAATATATGATCCAATATTATCAATGAAGAATAATTCTCATTTATTCTCGGCGGGCCTAATACACCACACCTGATGATAGATTGAGCTGCGCCGGGTTTGTCAAGCAAATAAATAGCCTTTGATGGATTCAAGTAGAGTGAATCTATGGGTTTTTCTGGCTGATTATCAGTAATATTGACGTTCCAATCACCAAAATTTTTATTGGCTATTTCCTTAACATAATCCAGAGAAACATTGCCAACTACTAGTAATGTAGCGCTCTCAGGATCATAATTAGCTTTGCAATATCCTATTAGGTCTTCGCGCTCAAATGCGCTCGTTGACTCTTCAGTTCCACTAAGTGGATGACCATACGCGCTATCTAAACCATATATTAAGCTGGGAGCTATTCTACTTGCTAAAGCAGTTGAGTCATCTCGTAGTCTTCTTAAAGATGTCAGTCTTTCTTTCCTTACTCTATCGAGCTCATCTGGAGGGAATGAAGGATTCTTGATTATATCTGACACCAATTCCATGGCCTTATCAAAATATCGATCTATCACTGCAGTGGAAATCACAGTTCGTTCTCTACCTACAGATATATTGAGTTGAGTGCCCATAAATTCAAATTCACTGCTTATTTCCTGACTTGTCCGATTGATCGTACCTTCCTGTAACATAGATGACGTAAAAGCAGACAATCCTGGCTTGTTTGAAGGATCGGCCGAGGCTCCTGAACCGAGAAGTAATCCAAACGTTACAATAGGCAATTCATGCTTTTCGACTAAAAGAATGTTCATGCCATTCTCTAATTTAGTTCTTTTGGTAACGGGCGGATCAAATTTCTTTTGTTGCTCCGGGTTGGGTTTCAGAGAACGATCTACCCGCTCTTCAGTTTGATTAAAAGATGGTTCAGGCAAAACCACCAAGGATACTAATCTTGTAGACAAGTAAATCTGTGCCACTCTGCTGATGTCTTCAGAGGTTACAGCGATATAACGTTCAAAATCGGTGTTTATTAATCCTGGATCTCCTCCGAAAACATTAAATGAATTCAATCTGTTAGCCCTACCACCAAAACCTCCTACCTGTGCCATCTGTCTAATTCTTTGAAGTTCCATTACATTCTTTATTCTCTGCAATTCTTCCTGTGATGGAGGCTCTTTTTGTATTTTCTCAATCTCTCCAAAAACAGCGGCCTCTATTTCCTTAATTGAATGATCTGGTGCAGCAGTAGCCTCTAAGTAAAATTCTCCAGCTATTTCAGAAGGGCTGTTTCCTACACCTACACTCTGGGCAATACGTTGCTCGTACACCAATGTTTTGTGCAATCTTGATACTTTACCGGCACCCAGTATAGAAGCTAAGATAGACAACGCAGCTTCGTCTTCATGAAATCTTGGAGTTGAAGGCCAAGCCAGTATGAGTTTTGGAAGAAGCACTTTGTCATAAAGAGTAACGCTTGTCTTTCCTTGTATCATACTTTCCATGTTCCCTTTACGGTTCAAATTTGGTCCCTGCTTTAAACTCCCAAAGTATTTTTCTACCTGAGCTTTTGTTTTGTCCACATCAAAATCGCCCGCTATTGATAAACTGGCATTAGATGGACTATAAAATTCCCTGAAGAATTTCTTGGCGTCCTCGAGTGTTGCGGCATTTAAATCTTCATGAAATCCTATAGTTGGCCAGTGATAGGGGTGAGGAAGTGGATAGAGAGCCTGTTGAAGATAAATCGAAGCCATGCCATAAGGACGATTTTCATAGCTTTGTCTGCGTTCGTTTTTTACAACATCCCTTTGAATATCAAATCTACTCTGATCTAAGGCATCAGTCAGAAATCCCATTCTATCGGATTCTAGCCAGAGTGCTAATTCTAGATAATTTGAAGGCACATTTTCCCAGTAATTTGTCCTGTCTGGAGTAGTAGAGCCGTTCAACGTAGCGCCTATATCTTGCAATGGTTCGAAAAAGGATTTGTTGTGGTTTTTTGATCCTTCAAACATGAGATGCTCAAATAGGTGTGCATAGCCTGTTTTACCTGGCTCTTCATCTTTTGAACCAACATGATACCATACATTCACCGATACTATTGGCAGCGAATTGTCTTGATGTAAAACGAGATCCATTCCATTACTCAAAGTTAATTTTTCAAATTCTATAAACACACAAAACCCCAATTAAACTGCATGATAAATTCCCCATTGCATAGATTGAGTCCGGTTAATTATATATGCATGTCTAAATGTATCCAATATATAAACCACGAATAAAAACTAATTTCGTCTATTCTAAGCTAGATAAACCGCCCTTAAGCTGTTTACGCATGCACAAACTTGACATTAGGCAAAATACGTATAGCCTAGAATTCATCATCCAAATAGTTGGGAATAGGAGATCAAGATATGGACGAAACTGAAATCCTCCTCGAAAAATTATCTAACGCCCACGGTCCGTCCGGATTTGAGGGACCAGTACGATCGATAATGATTACAGAACTCAAACCCTTTTGTGACAGTATAGAAACCGACGGAATGGGTTCCCTTATAGGCCGATTCAATACCAATGGCAAAGCTCCTAAAGTCATGGTGGCAGCTCACATGGATGAGGTTGGCCTAATGGTCAAATATATAACCCCAGAAGGTTACGTCAAATTTCAACCTCTAGGAGGATGGTTAGATCAGGCATTGATAAATCAGAGGTGGACAATCTTGGGTAAGAATGGCTACGTAGAAGGAATAACAGGTATTAAAACTCCACATGTAATGAGCGCAGAAAGTCGTACTCAGGTTTTCAAACGTGATCAAATATTTATAGACGTAGGAGCAAAAGACAAGCAAGATGCGGAAGAAAGATTAGGCATAACACCGGGAGATCCAATAGCCCCTCACAGCAAGTTCACATTGCTAAACGGCAATGATTTATATCTGGGCAAAGCTTGGGATGATCGTATAGGTTTGGCTGTTATAGTGCAGGTTATTAGGAAACTTAACAAAAAATCTCTACCGAACAATCTCTATGCCGTATCAACCGTACAAGAAGAGATAGGACTACGTGGGGCTCATACAAGTAGTCACAAAATAAACCCGGACATTGGGATAAATATAGAATCTGGAGTGGCGGGAGATTATCCGGGTATTACTATAGAAGAATCACAAGAAAAAGTAGGAGCAGGACCAGCTATTTTCCTTCATGATGCCTCTATGCTACCCAACCTGAAATTGAGGGACTTTGTGGTAGAAATATCTAAACAAAATGATATTCCGTTACAGTTTGAAGTTCTTAATGGTTATGGCGAAGACGGAGCAGAGATCCAAAAATCCTTTGACGGAGTCCCGACAGTAAACATAGCCATACCCACACGTTATTTGCACAGCCACTATGGTGTCATTAGTCGTAAAGACTTCGATAACACTGTAAATCTTGTGTGTGAACTACTGAAATCTCTAAACGAAGAACTCGTTGATAATATAAAAAAATTTGATTAGCCCTATTATCATACCAACCCTTGAATGACAAAAGAAAACCCCGAAGTCTGTTGGCTAAAAACCACTCGATGGACTTTACTCGAGAACTTCGGGGTACGGTGCCTGTCGGTATTCCGTAAACGTATACCGGAGCGCCTTTATGTCCAGTATAGCTTACGCTTCAGACACCTCACTACAAGTCCGTTTATCAGATATCAATATTGATCACCTCCTTTCCTAGCTTAGGCATAAGATACACCTATACAGGAATGAAGGCAATGGTTAATCTATTATCTATTTGTGTTGGAAACGTGGCCTTAAAAGTCTGTGTCGCTCATTTATGTCTAAGACTCTTTTGCGCATCCTTATTACGTTTGGTGTAATTTCAGCTATTTCGTCTTCAGCTATAAATTCCAGTGACTCCTCTAGACTGAGTTTTATTGGTGGTTCAAGCCTTTCAACGATCTCTGAGGTGGATGATCTCATGTTAGTAACTTTACGTTCTTTACATATATTCAATGGCAAGTCCATATCTCTGTTGTGTGTACCAACAATCATACCCCCATAAACCTGGGTGTTTGGAGGAATAAAAGTTTGTCCTCGTTCTTGAGCATTCTTAATTCCATAAGAGACAGCAACACCACTTTCAGATGCTACAATTGCACCGGCTCGCTTAGGTTTAATATTACCCTTCATAATCTGATGCTCTTCTAGTTCGGTATTCATAATCGCATTGCCTTTGGTAGCTTTCGAGATAAATCCCCTGAATCCGATTAATCCTCTAGTTGGCACTGAGTAGATAATGCGCATATTATTATTGTCGTCAGCCTGCATATCTTTCATCTGCCCCAATCTAGAAGATAATTCTTCTGTTATTACGCCTACAAATTCACTCGGGCAATCAATTGTAATCTTTTCGTATGGTTCATATGGTGCACCTTCGATCATCCTTATAATCGCTTCAGGCTTAGAGACTTGGAATTCCAGACCTTCTCTACGAATGTCTTCGATTAAGACCGAAAGATGTAGCTCTCCTCTACCAGATACTTTAAATTCCTCAGCACTATCGGTTCTTTCAACCCTCATACTGACATTGGTCTGTAACTCCTTTTGTAGACGAGCCCACAGATCTCTAGAAGTAGCATATTTACCGTCTTTTCCAGAGAACGGAGAGGTGTTAACACCGAAAGTCATCATTACTGTAGGCTCTTCTATTGAAATACGACCTAAAGATTCCGGATTCTCTCTGGAAGTTATGGTATCCCCGATAGAAATGCCTGTAGCACCTGATACGGCAACAATATCCCCTGCTATCGCATCATCTACTTCATGTCTGGATAGATCTTTAAAAGAAAATAAATGGTCGGCTTTAAACGGTATATGTGAACCATCTTCTCCTATAAAAACAAGAGGTTCATTCTTGTTGATGTTGCCCCTAAATATCCGGCCTATGGCTATCTGTCCGATATGGTTATCATAATCTAGAGCGGCTACCAGCATTTGCAACCCACCATCGGCATCCACAACAGGTGCCGGAATATATTCCAATATAGAATCAAATAGAGGTGTCATATCTACTGGTTCATCATACAATTCGTTGATCGCATACCTTTCCTTAGCAGAGGCAAAAAGTATAGGAAAGTCCAACTGGTCAGCGTCTGTCGCCAATTCTAGAAAAAGGTCATTTATGGCATTTACAGTGGTTTCAATTTCATCTCTTGAGCGATCGATCTTATTTATCACTACCAAAGGTTTTAATCCAGATTCCATGGCTACCTTCAAGACGTATTTTGTCTGTGGCATAGGACCGTCAATAGCATCTACGACTAATATGCAGCCGTCTGCCATATTAACCACACGCTCGACCTCACCACTAAAATCCACATGCCCTGGAGTATCAATTATATTCAGGGTGACATCTTTGTATTTGATAGCAGTATTTTTGGCGAGTATGGTAATACCACGTTCTCGTTCTTGTGGATTGGAATCCATTATCAACTCGTTGATTTGTTGATTCTCTCTAAATATCTTGCTGAATTTCAGCATGGCGTCTATGAGAGTAGTCTTTCCATGATCAACGTGTGCAACAATAGCAACATTGCGAAAGTGAGATTGAGTTTGTAAAGCCATAATGGGTTTTCTTAGTTAATTCCCTAGAATTTTAATATATTCGCCAACAAGTTACAGATCATATCAGAAATGAACAATTAATCAATGGTTTAAAAAAGAGATAGGAAAGTTAATGGTGGGCCCGGCAGGGATCGAACCTACGACCAATCGGTTATGAGCCGACCGCTCTACCACTGAGCTACGGGCCCTTATCTACAAATGAACTAAACATCGAAAAGCATCAACAAGGTTACTGCACATCTAACAATTTAACAACCCTATCCAATATACGGTTTCCTACATCATATTTACTCATTAAAGGAACATCTTCGGTGTCTCCTGATTGATCCAATATGATGATTTTGTTGTTATCAACGTTGAACCCACTCTCCGTGGACGTAATATCATTAGCCGCTATCAATGAAAACCCTTTTTCAATCAGTTTCTTTTGTGCATTATCCAGTAGGTTTTCGCTCTCAGCAGCAAATCCTACTTTCAGAACTGTTTCTGGCACATCTTTAATAAAATCTTCATTTTGTACTAATTCTATAGATAGCTCATTCTGCTTAACGGTAACGTCTTTCTTTATCTTTTGATCAGAAACATTCTTTGGTCTATAGTCACTGACCGCAGCAGCCATAACCAACACATCAGCATTTTCGCACGCATATAATACCTGTTCTCTCATTTCCTCTACAGTACTTACATTTCTCATATCAATACCGCTGATTGAAGGCAAGGCATTCGGAGCTGTGACTAAAGTGACTTTAGCACCCCGATTTCTTGCTGCCCTAGCGATTGCGAATCCCATCTTTCCAGAAGACCTGTTTGTAATGACTCGAACTGGATCGATAGGTTCTTGAGTACCTCCCGCGCTTACAACTATATTTTTACCGTCTAGATCCCCATTTATGCCCAATATACCCTCTAAAGAATCAACTACATATGGAACTTCTACCAAACGTCCCATGCCGACAAATCCGGATGCTAATCTACCTTCACTTGGACCCAATATAAAAATGCCTCTGTCTCTTAACTTCTGTATGTTCTCCTGTGTTGCAGGATTCTCGAACATGAAGCCATCCATCGCTGGGGCAACCAAAACGTTGGCTCGGGAAGCAAGGATCGTGGTTGTAAGGATATCATCTGCAAATCCATGAGCTATTTTGGCTATAGTATGAGCTGTAGCAGGATATACAATAATGACATCTGCTGCATGTGCGAGAGAAACGTGTGATATGGCCTGTTTTGAGCTCGGATCAAACATATCAACGTATACATCACGACCAGTAAGGCTTGTAAATGTAAGAGGGGAGATAAAATTGGTAGCCCCTTTGGTCAACACAACATCAACCACAGCGCCTTGTTGTGTTAACTTACTAGCTAAATCTGCTGCTTTATAACAGGATATACTGCCCGTTACTCCGAGAACTATATTCTTGCCGCAAATTGGATTGTTCATTTTTGCAACCATCATTTCTTTGGTTCGGTATTTAAATTCAGTTCATATATCAATCTAAGCCCTATCAAAGTGAGATCCGTATTTATCTCATCGAAGATATCTGTTTCTTGGTCAATAATCCGAGCCATTCCCCCAGTGGCCACAACTTTAACATTGCCACTCATCTCTTTTTTAAATCGTTGTACCATGGCCTCCACCATGCCCACATGGCCGTAAAATATACCGGATTGTATACTAGCCGTGGTATTTCTTCCGATAGCGGTTTTAGGAGGAATTAATTCCACTTTCCTCAACTGGGCCGTACGTTCATACAAGGCCTGAGCAGTCAGATTTATGCCAGAAGCAATGGCACCTCCAATATACGTTCCATCTTTAGAAACGGCATCAAAAACCGTTGCTGTTCCGAAGTCCACTATAATTACAGGACCCCCATAAATATCGTACGCGGCAGCCGCATCCACAACTCTATCTGATCCAACATCCCTTGGGTTTTCGTATTCTATACGCACTCCCGTCTTAATACCGGTCCCAACGACTAAAGGGTCTACCTTAAAATACGAATTTGATAATTCCTGAAAAACCTGAGTTAGAGGCGGAACAACGCTACAGATTGAAACTCCAGTTATATTTTCTGTCTGGACATCTTTCAAGGGAAGCATGTTCCTAATTAGTATCGCGTACTCATCAGGCATTTTATTGGTATCCGTGGCCATGCGCCAAGTAGCAACGAGTTTTGAATCCTCGAACACACCCATTGTTATATTGGTATTGCCAACATCTATCGCTAGTAACACAATAAATCTCCAAAACAAGTATACATTTGGGCTATATAGGTAGCAACTGGAACAAACATTCCTCGTATGCTAAATAAGTACTTCCTTTAATCTACTGATTTCGTAAGGAAGTTCTAACAATAAATCAGTGGCAAGAACTCCAGTGTCACCAACATTTTCTTTTAACCACTTTCCCGCAGATCCATGTACGAAAACTCCTAGTGTAGCTGCATCGAAATTTGAAAGCCCTTGAGCAACAAACCCGGCAACCATACCAGCCAATACATCTCCAGTACCTGCAGAAGCAAGCACTGGATTTATAAACGGACTTACTCTTACGGATCCATCTATGGAACTAATTACACTATATGGTCCTTTCAAAATAACCGTTTTACTCCACTTCTTTGAGTTTTCTTTAGCCACATTCAGCCTATTACCATTAATGTCTCTCACCTCGAGCCCTGTCAATCTAGACATTTCACCAGGATGAGGAGTTACTATAGTATTGTTATTGACATATGTCCACCATTCTGGACTCTCTGCCATGATATTTAGAGCGTCGGCATCAAGTATTATTGGGATCTCTGGAAAACGATTACTAAACAAAGTTTGTTTCAGTAACTGTTGCACAGCAAAAGATTGACCCAAACCACACCCTATCAAAATTGCATCGTATCTAGGCAACTCATCAAGTATTAGGTCTGGAGCGTCTGTGATAAATTCATCCGAATCATCGGGTAATGGTAGATATGTAATCTCAGTCAAACTAGTAGAAATACTAGGCTGTAAATTTCTTGGAATTGCTAGTGTCACCAATCCGGCGCCAACTCTTAAAGCAGATTCGCAGGCTAATTTTGCTGCACCGATGTAGCGTTCAGACCCAGCCACAACTAATACTTTCCCGTATGTACCTTTATGTGAATCTAGTGGTCTTTTTGGTAATAATGACTTAACGCTATCAACTGTAATTAATTCCTCGTTACGATCCTCGGCTATAACTCCTGGAATGCCTATGTCAATTACCTCCAATATTCCGACACTAGCAATACCAGGAGCATTAAAAAGGCCGAATTTAGGAAATCCGAGGGTTAATGTGAAATCGGATAGTATACTTGACTCATCTAATTCTCCAGTATCTGGATTTATCCCAGTCGGAATATCCACTGATACAACAATTAGTGTAGGGCTAATGCGCTTAGCTTCATTTACAATATCCAGTATTCTTAACAAAGAGTCATCTAATTTACGAGACTTACCCGTTCCCAATATAGCGTCTACAACAACGTCAATACCAGACAACAACGCAAATAATTCAGTATCATTAATATCATCTTCCGGGTACAGAATATTCACGCCTTTGTCGATAAGGTCATCTATTTTAGAGACATGCTCTTTACTACCAAATGGAAGATATATCGTAATATCGTATCTATAATCACTCAAATAAGAAGCTGCAACCAATCCATCTCCGCCATTATTTCCTGGGCCAGCCAATATAAATATGGATTTAGGTTTAGTTCTAAATTCTTCGAGAATACTATGAACCCTGTTAGCAACTCCGAAACCCGCTCTATCCATGAGTTCACTAGCAGAAATGCCTTGATCAAAACATTTCTGCTCTATGGCTCTCATACCACTGACGTCAACTATTTTCATCTAAATTCATCACGACCGAAGCTATTGCATAATCATTTGAATGAGAAAGGCTCAAAGCCACCTGAACAACCCCTATGTCATCAGCTTTCTTTAACGCCCTTCCATGAAGAAGGATTTCCGGTGCCTGACCACGTTTTCTTGTAACTTCTATTTCTCTCCAACCAACTCCCCTGATGCCAGTACCGAGGGCTTTCATGACTGCCTCTTTTGCAGCAAATCTTGCTGCTAATTGAGGTACTCGTGATCTACAGTATTCTTGCTCTCCTTGAGTATATATACGATTAAGAAAACTTTCTCCCCAACTGTCCAAGACCCTCTTCAGTCTGTACAACTCCAGAATATCCACACCTACTCTTAGCATCATCAAATCCTTCTGTGATTTTAATACGGTCACCATTTCTGGGTTAAAGCATTATATTCTTGCCGATGCTAAGTGTCTATCTGTCGTCAATTATAGACTAATGATTTAGACCAATTGCTCGTCATAAAACGCAAGCCTAGTAACGATTATCATCAAATGTTACTATTCAAATGAACTAAATTTTCAGGAGAGAAACATGGCCGCTGCTATCATTGACGGTAAGAAGTGTGCACAGGATGTAAAAAATGAGGTGGCAGTAGAAGTGCAAGCACTCAAGGCTCGGGGCATAACTCCTGGACTGGCAGCCATATTGGTTGGAGACGACCCAGCTTCTGCTGTATATGTCAGAAACAAAAGCTTGGCTTGTAACGAAGTAGGAATACATTCCGAAATATTTAGGCTATCAGACAACACTAAAGAAGAAGATCTTATACGCCTAATAGAGACCTTAAATAATGACAGAACCTTCCATGGCATATTGGTTCAACTACCATTACCAAAGCATTTGAACGAGCGTTCTATTATAGAATCATTAGACCCACTCAAGGACGTGGATTGCCTCCACACATCAAATATGGGTAGACTAGTCGATGGTTCATCAATTTTTACTCCCGGAACCCCTTCTGGTATACAGGAACTACTAAAAAGGTGCGGATACCACACGGATGGCAAACATGTTGTGATATGTGGGAGAAGCAACATAGTTGGCAAACCAGCTGCCCTACTTTTCATACAAAAAGGAGATTGGGCTAATGCAACGGTCACTGTCTGTCACACGGGAACAAAAAACCTGTCTGACTTTACACGATCAGCAGATATATTGATAGCTGCAGTAGGCCGTCCCAAAATAATAACGGCAGATTTAGTCAAAGAAGGTTCAGTCATAATCGACGTGGGCATAAACAGGGTGCCAGATGAAACAAAACGGAGTGGTTATAGGCTAGTAGGAGATGTGGATTTTGAGAACGTGGTAGATAAAGTGTCTGCCATTACACCTGTTCCGGGTGGAGTAGGACCCATGACCGTAGCAATGCTATTACTAAACACTCTGAAATCTGCACAGCAAACATCTTCTGAATGATGAAGCCATAAATTCCCTGAACAATATTCAACAAACCTGCAACAATACCTTATATAACAATGGAAACTAAAGATTTCGACTACAAATTGCCCGAAGCATTAATAGCGCAGATCCCCTTAGCAAAACGGGATCATTCCCGTTTGATGTTACTGGACAGAACAACTAGTAATATAGAACATTCCCAATTTTATAACATCGGTAAATTTCTACATCCTGGAGATCTACTAATTACCAACAACAGCCGGGTAATTCCTGCCAGACTAAAGGGAACAAGGGTTCCTACCGGAGGTAAAATGGAATGCCTGCTGTTGGAAAAAACAGGTATCCAAACCTGGAAAGCACTAGTAAAACCCGGGAGAAGTTTAAAAACTGGCGATTATTTCTCCATTGACGGCGTAAATTGTAAAATCTTAGAGGAAATGGACGAAGCTTTAAGAGTAATTTACATAGAAGATGAATCAGTAATAGAAAAATCCGGCAATATGCCTCTTCCTCCTTATATACATACCCACCTCGACGATACCAATAGATACCAAACTGTCTATGCTAAATTTGACGGAAGTGCAGCAGCTCCAACTGCAGGTCTGCATTTCACAAAACCCCTGTTAGAAAACCTGCAAACCTCCGGGATAAATATAGCGAGCGTCACACTACATGTGGGGCTGGATACATTTAAACCAGTATCTGAAGAAAACCCTCTCAAACACAAAATCCATACGGAATATTTCGAGGTAAATAAGGATACCGCTGAAAAAATCAATTTAACCAGAGAAAACGGTGGAAGAATAATTGCTGTTGGGACTACTAGCGTAAGAGTTTTAGAACAAATATCTCTATCCTGGCATCAGGGGTATACCCACAAAGTCAAACCTACCTCTGGCTGGGCAAATATATTTATTCTTCCAGGACACAAATTTAATCTGGTAGACGGAATGATAACTAATTTTCATATGCCTCGTTCGACATTGTTAATGTTGGTATCCGCTTTTGCTGGACGTGAATTAATAATGGATGGATATCAGACAGCTATACAGAATCAATATCGATTCTACAGTTTCGGCGATTGCATGCTAATCATCTAATGGTATTATGTCTGTATGTCGTTACTTAGAATCTCTAAGTAATAATAAACGGAGGTGTAGCATGTGGAACGATTGGCAGACAGATTCATACGAGGGACAAACCTCGGAACTAGTGAAAATTAAAGGATATCAAGACGACGAAATAAACGCTTATGTTGCCAGACCTAACGGTACAGGGCCATATCCTGGGGTAGTATTGCTACACCATATGCCCGGCTGGGACGAATTTTGCCGGGAAACCGCGAGGCGGTTCGCAGATCATGGATACATAGTAATATGTCCAAATCTGTATGAAAGATTCGGACACGGAACACCGGTTGATGTTGCCGCTAAGGCAAGAGGTGAAGGAGGAGTTTCGGACGAAAGTGTAGTAGCAGATGCTAAAGCGTCTCTGGATTATTTAAAAGGGCTGTCAAACTGTACAGGAAAAGTAGCGGTCTTAGGTCATTGCTCTGGAGGTCGCCACTCTTATTTAGCTGCCTGTCGTGTAACCGGTTTCAGTGCAATAATCGATTATTGGGGTGGAAATGTTATTATGCCTTCCGATCGCATTACTGAGAAACAGCCGGTTTCACCCATAGAATATACTAAGGATCTTAGTTGCCCAATTTTGGGTATTTTTGGAAATGATGACCAAAATCCTCCGCCAGATCAAGTAGATCAGCACGAAGAAGAGTTGAAAAAGCATGGGAAGTCATATGAATTCCATAGGTATGAAGGTGCAGGTCATGGATTCTGGTACTACGATCGACCAGCATACAGACAGGAACAAACTATGGATTCTTGGGGCAAAACATTTGAATTCTTATCAAAGCATCTCTCTTAATTATTGAGACAAGAGGAAGTAAACAATGTGCACAATGATAGTAGAAAACGTAACAATAGATGGAAGTGGCAAAGGCTCTAAAGGTTGGTTCAATCTGAAAAAAGCTAACGTGTCCTTCGATCACCCTTTCAATGCCCAGTTTGATCATTCATTGAATATAGATTTCGTTAATGATGATCTTGGCATAGAACACAGGGTAGCGGTTGAACTGTCCAGAGACTCCGCCCAAAAACTGATAGAAGCAATAAGCACTGCTTTGGCTCGTGGTGACGAACAACTCGGACCCACCTAGACACCACAGAGCTTTACGTAAATATATTATTTTGGGCACATAGTACAATTGTTGAAAATACACTTTTCCTTGACCCAAAAAACCCTTCAACCTATACTGCCAACCCTAAATGAGGTTGACAAAACAGGCTCCACACTGTATCCTCAACAAGTCCAAAATAGTTAAATAATTAATTGGCGTCCGTCTTTTGGGTTATTTACCCAACTCATTTTAACTCACAAATCTGTAACCATCGTTTGAGTTTTAGATGTAGATTTTGAAGTCAGGATGCAAGGACAATTCGGAGGTGTGAGTCTTAGAAAATACTGACGGTTAAAGAGCGGCATTAATTGTAATTTAATGACCCCGTTGTTGTGCCTAGATAAATTTTTTGTAGTGTCTAAGGTACTCGTATATGAGAGAGCCATAGTACGAATCTAATTGAGGAGTAATATGTTAAGAAACATGTTGGGTAAGACCCAGTTTTTGGGTTCAATGATAGTGATACTAAGCATAGCGCTATTCGCAGTTGCTTGCGGTGGGGATGAAGAGCCCACGCCTGTTCCTGCAACAAGCGCACCCGTTGCAACTGCAGCACCTGCTGCAACTGCAGCACCTGCTGCAACAGCAGCACCAACCGAAGCACCTGCTGCGGTAGAGGAACCAGCGGTTGTAGAAGATAGTGATGAAGTTATTGCATTCCACGACGGACAGTGGGGTAGTAACTGGGTTCACTTGGCA
>VFHP01000017.1 GCA_009391535.1 SAR202 cluster bacterium
ACATGTACGACAGAGGATATGAGGCAGCAACGTTAATTGCAAAGATGGTAACAGGGGAAGTATCTGCAGTGCAGGAATATAGACAATTGCCATTAATTACTTTACCCCCAATGCAGTGCACTTTAAGAGAACCAATGATAACTATACTTAGAAATCTCCACGATCTGGAAAAACAGGAGAAAATACTAACTGGAACTATATCCATGGGATTTCCTTTTGCTGATGTGAAGGATGCCGGTGTTTCGATTCTGGTTACGGCAGACGGAGATGACGCATTAGCGAAACAAAAAGCAGACGAACTTGCAGAAATGCTGTGGTCATACAAAGACGAACTTCAACCTAACTTAACCACCATAGAAGATGTTATAGATTTCGTGAACAAGGAAGAACCATCAGGTTTAACCATATTTGCAGATGGGTCAGATAACCCTGGTGGCGGAGGGCCAAGTGACGGCACCGTCGCCTTGAAAGCCATGATAAGTGCAGATTTCCAAGGCGGAGTAGTAGGAGTAATGTTCGATCCAGAAACCGTTCAACAGGCACATGAAGCAGGTGTAGGAAATACAATTAATGCAATGATAGGCGGCAAAACCGACGATCGACATGGTGAGACCATAGAGATAAATGCCTACGTTAAAACTTTGTCCGATGGTGTGTTTGTCAGAAGAGGAAAAATGCAACGTGGACTTGTAGAAAACATTGGCAAAATGGCGACTTTGGTTGTTGGTGGTATTGAAATTGTACTTGCATCTAAGAGGATGCAACTAAATGACGCTGAAATGCTTCGAACAGCAGGTGTAGAACCTTCTCATAAAAGACTTTTGGTAGTTAAAAGTGCAGTCCACTTTAGATCCGACTTTACCGATATGTCTTCACATATTTTTGATGCAGATACACCTGGTATACACAGACCAGATTTCGACAACTATGAATATAATGTTTTACGTAGACCTATTTACCCGTTAGACCAAGAAGTATCTCTCTTTGGATAACCAATCAATCAATACTATACTTAGCTACTGCATCCGGGTCTAATCCAAATCCCAAACCAGGTTTGTCAGAAAAAGGTGTCCACATTCCGTTCTCCGGTCTAGGTACATCAGTAAAGAAGTTCGCCTTACCTAACCGAGCCCAACCTCCATCGAAATATTCAACAACTTTTAGATTTGGTATAGCCATGCATAGATGTAAATGAACTTCAGGTATTCCATGTGGGGCAATCTGGAGGCCAAATGAATCTGCTAAAGAAGCAACTTTCATCCATTCTGTTACTCCTCCCACTCTCGCAACATCAGGCTGGATTATATCTGCACCCCTATTGGCAATAAGTTCTTTAAATCCGTGTCTTGTATATTCATTCTCCCCGGTTGCTATAGGTATATCTGATGCTCTTGTGACTTCAGCCAATCCTGTAATATTGTCAGCGAGAACAGGTTCTTCAAGCCAGCCTACGTTATACTCTTCGAATATTCGTGTCATTCTGATAGCTTGTTTGACGTTGTATCCCATGTTGGCATCGACATAAACCTCTATATCGTCTCCAACCGCTTCTCTTACAGCTGCAACACGTTTTATATCTTCCTTCTCTTCCTGACCAAAATTCATTCCCACTTTCATTTTGTACTTGGAAAAGCCCTGGTCTACAAATCCAGTAGCTTCTCCAACCAGTTCTTCCTCAGTCATATTGGTCCATCCACCTGACCCATATACAGAAACACTTTCATACATTGGATTAAGTAATCTATAAAGAGGAACTCCCAATGCCTTCGCTTTCAAATCCCATAAACCAACATCTATTGCAGCTAAAGCCTGTATGCCAACGCCTTTACGGCCATAGTTGCGAATCTTCCAAAACATTTCGTTCCATATTTTCTCTATATTGAATGGATCCTGTCCTATCAATAGTCCCTTGAATTCCCGGTCAACAATAGCCCTAATAGCATGCACAGGTCTCGGCTCTGCTATCCCAAAGCCCTCTATCCCTTCGTCAGTCTTTATGTGGATAAATATACTTGTAGCACCACCCTCCCAAGCCCCAATAATAGTAGAATCACGGATGGCACGCCTATCGGAATCGTGTAGAATCGTTGTTGTTATATCTGTAATTTTCATTACTACCTCCTACATGCTACATATACAACATTATACTACTAATTAAACCATGTAGAAAACGACATGCTATTATTCCATATATGACTACGATAGACTTGCCATTTATTACATGTATACCTATGATATAACATATATCGACTAGCTGTTACTATTGGAGGCGACATATGACACAACCGGTATCTCGCTATTTTATGGAAACTGTATCTCGAGCATGGAAAAAACACATAATAGTAAATGAAAAACGACCGTCAGCATCTAAACTTTGGGATGACACTGAAACTGAACTCTATATAGACGACCCCAGAAATATTCCTTTCGAAAAGATGAAAGGGAAATGGAATAGCCTAAGATCATATGAACGATGGGTTAAGAATCAGGCGCCTTCGGTTGAAGACGTACTTACGTCAAACGAAATGGATAAACCCTGGAATGTAATGGAGTCCGTCCGTCTGGGATTGGGATCTCTAAAACTAATCAGAGAGGTATACCTATATTGCTCCGTGATAGACGAGCAACTCACGGTACACCAAGCCATTTGGCTAGACAGACTATCAGAACTGCTAGAAGGAACACATGAAAACGATGGGCTAATTATATATCCAGAACAGGCATTGGCTATAGTGAACATGTACATAAATCGGGAGAGGAACAAAGATTTAGATACAAGAGATATAGACAGTTGGTTTTTTGTGAAGACAAATAACCATAACAGGAATCAAAGATTAGAATCTGTTATGCAAAAACATAAAGCCATAAGCTATCCAGGTGGTGAAATGTCGGGAACAGACGACTTAGGCAGACTACACGAATCCTCTGAATCACAATCCCACATTTTTGTCAGTACAATGCAGAGAATTGAATGGTCTGATGGAGTTGAAGGATTACCACCTTCTACTCAGGTTCGGTCACGCACAACTTTGATACGGATGGGACAGGATGAGATATCCAGAGCTCTAAGGAAAAACCTACCGAAAGAACAAGTAGATTATATCCACAGATTCGATGCTGTATATGGCGGCGATCCAATATACGCCAATCTCGATAGGAGAAAATCGTTACTAGCAACATATACCATGAATCAATTGGCAAAAGGTCGGAACTGGAACGATAAAATGACACCCACAGAAAAATACGAAACGGTAGTGGCTGTCATACAATGGGCAGACCTCGCAGGTGAAGGAGGATCTCAGGTTCCTCAAAAACTTTTAGACCTATGCGGCATTAACAAATTCGCACCCGCATAATTAATTATTTATGGGAAAAACTTCTAGATATAGTATTCTGTAAGACCTGTTATTGGACTCCGTCTCTTATTAAGATCTATATCCGTTATACCAGCTACAAAAAGTTCAAGTGTAGTAAAAACTTGAGCTTCAAACAGGTGCCCTCCTATAACTCCCCCATCCGGTAACCCCAATAATCCATGCAAGTGGACCACGAGATCATCGTCCATAGGGACTACACTACCTTCCAGAGACAAGAGTTCAAATGGACCCTCTTTTATAATTTCGTTTGTCTTATCTAGATTAACAGGTTTCTCTATACCGAGTTTAAGATCTCGCATGGTTATATTTTTGAAACTTCCTATACCAGACATAACCAAGAGTCTCTCGAGACCCTTTTCTCTCATCAGTTCTTTCAAACTGTCAAATAGATCCTGATCTGGCGTAAATCTCGCAACGAAAAACTGATTTAAATTAACTTCACTAACAAAAGACGGTTCATTTTGATTATCAGATGCGGCTCCAGATATATTGTTCATGTGTATAAACTCCATTCACTAACGATTACTTTCCTGGAAAAGGCATAACAAAAGTTGCACATCACGTTAAATTTGTATCTCTTTGATCGTAGACCCAAAACCCTTCTTCGTCATCATCTTCGTCGAAGTCTTCGTATTCGAGTAGATTCCCCGCTACATTCTTCATGGCTGTTTCATAATCTAGTCTTAAATCCTCAAAATAGGTTTCAGGCATGAATTTCTTTATCCCGGCCATATTGAGAATTTCAAGTGGATGATAATCCACAGCATGCTGATCTAATTCACTAAGATCCCTTATCTGCCCGTTGAAACCCCTATATCGCCTAACATTCTTGTCCTCGTCTTCTAACACTTTACCCAATTCATTCACCCAATCAATCAAATAATTACCGAGATGTACCTTTTGGTAGAGGTTCATCCGTTTCCAACGCGTACCGTCTCTATTGATATAGTGCATCCAGTAAGAAAATATCTTGCTTCTCGTCTGTGTAAGTTCTTTGATTATTCTATCAAGTAAATCAGCAGGCCTATCGTGATCTTGTATATCAGCATCCTGTTCAACTGGTGGAAGCACTAGGCCCAGATCCAACACTGTCTTGATGGCGGGATTACCCCACGCAATCCAACCTGCAGAGTCATTCATTCTAGTTATAGACCGTTTGTCTTTAGAATCATCATGCATTGGGGGCACTGCTAAAGAGAACACCGAAGTATCATATATCCAGTTCCAGTGCAAATTTGGATTTTCGGTAACATATCTTGGGCGAGTAAAAAACCATGCATCTAAATCGGCTGTATCTATAAGGTCGTGCATTGATTTGGAACGAGTTACACTCTCTCGCAGAGCGTAAGTCGCCACGATCTGGTATTTCATATCGATCGAATAGTTTTTCAGATTATTGATTAACCCAAACAGCCTATTTGCCCAACCAGCTTCAATGTTGGTAAAAGTCCTGCCAATAGATTGACACCATTCCTGTAGATCCATCAAAAACGGCAACGCACCGTTATCCAGGTCCGGACGGGATCCTATAGACCAAGCAACGGTTTCCGGAACCTTCACTCCAGCAAGTATTCTATTGACACTCCTTACCCCAGGAATTCTAAACTCATCAGGACGTATCCGGTTTCTCTGCTCCCTCAAAGCCTTATCTCTGACATCTATAGCAGTGACCTTTTTGTTACTCAAAAACGATTGCTGTTGAATCAGATCCAGATAAATCTCTATAATGTAATCTCTGACAACTGGCTTCAGAGGAGAATTACGCGGCATTTATCTGCCTCCCATTCATTTTAAAGAGTTCTTAAGCATTGCTTTAGACTATTATTGCCTACTATAGCACACAATTTAGACGTTTTTCCATAATGTACGTCTTCACATACATATATTATAGACTATATATTATTCTGACCGCATTTGCTGATTGTTACAGCGCATAGACTCTTTACGGTTTTATCATAATACATCTTAGACCGTTTTTCTAGTCTTATGACCTGCCATGCTTCTTATTTAGACTCTACATATATTCTTACAGTATTTCAATAGATAAATTTTTGTTGATATATGTCGATCTTTCTATATACTAAGGTTTACGTATTTAGATGTTTTGTGAGGTAGAATGCTGGCAATAAGACAGACATTTGTCTCCCTAGGAGAACCTTCATACAGGAATCTCTGGATTGGATCCCTTCTGCAAATAGGTGGAATGCAGATGTTTATGGTGGCTGGTGGTTACTACATCTATGAGATAACAGAGTCAGCTTCAATGTTGGGTTTTATAACTGCTGCTGCAGCGGTACCGGCAATCATGTTTTCTCTTTTCGGCGGCGTTATAGCTGATAAGATGGAGAAGAAAAGGATAATACAGGCAGGACAAGCAGTATCTCTTTTTGTAGCTTTATTCATAGGTATTTTCATAGCAATTGATTCGATAACGTGGATGCATTTTCTTGTTGTTTCTTTAATTCAGGGCGCGGTAATGCCACTCATCATGCCAGCGAGACAAGCTATAGTTCCACAACTAGTTGGAGAAGAACGCTTGATGAATGCCGTAGCTTTGAACGCGATGGTGTTGAGTTTAACAACCATGGTGTCACCTGGATTGGCTGGTATTTTAATAGCAACAATAGGAATTGATACAGTTTATTTCATAATAGCTGGTATGTCTGGGGGAGCTGTTCTGTTCACCGGATTGCTGCCAAAGATCGAAACTCCTCTCAGGGCCTCAACAAATATGATCACAGACGTTAAGAATGGCCTTGCATACGTCTATACAAATCGGGTTATCTTAATGCTTATACTTCTGTCTTTCGGAACCATGATGTTCGCCTTGCCTTTACGTTTCATACTCCCAATATTTGCAAAAGATATTTTCCTCGTTGGCCCAGAAGGACTTGGAACAATGATGAGCATGATGGGAGTAGGAGCTCTTGGAGGGGCGTTATTTGTAGCGTCAGTTAAGAAACTGAATAGACGGGGGACAGTGTTAATTGTCACAGGAATCTTTTCCGGCATAGTTCTACTTGGATTTTCATTGATGTCACACATACAACCCATTTATTCATTGTCATTAATCTTAATGGTGCTCATGGGCATAATTCAATCAGGTCGTATGGCATTAGGTAGCAGTCTAATTATGCAATACACCGATCAAGAGTTCAGGGGAAGGGTAATGAGCTTTATAACCCTTACACACGGTGCGATGCCCGCGGCGGTCGTGCCTGTGACAATCATGGTTGATAATATAGGTGCTCCACCCACTACAGCAATAATGGCCATCCTACTAATAGCTCTAACATTGACCGTCTACGTAGGAAGTTCGACTTTAAGAAAGCTGGATTAATCGTAACACGCCTCAGATACGAGGTATTCCCTACAAAGAACGGTCAACTCTCTTCAGAATCGGTATAGCAATTAATAAGACAACTATCAATAAAACCGAAATCGCACCCGTTCCTGCAGTGGCTGTCGAGGGACCAAACATTTCTGCCGATGTACCTAACAAGATCATGCCTATTGGACTTAATCCAAAAGCTATCATTCGAATACTGAGAACTCGTCCGCGAATATGATCAGGCGCTATCAACTGCACAAATGTGAAATTACTTGCCATGAATATCTGAAAGAGAAAGCCTACACAAAAGACGATAACAAGCGACAATAAATAAATAGTAGATAACGAAAATAGTATTATGAACGTGCCTAAACCGATACTCCCTATAAGCATTAAAAACTTCATTGGTCTAGCGCTGCTGAAAGAGGCAACCGTTATAGAGCCAACAATAGATCCCGCTCCACCCAGCCCGCCTAACCAACCCAATCCACTGGCACCTACGTCCAAAACATCCCTGGCAAAAACTGGTAACAGGGTTTGGTATGGCAGGGCAAAGACTGTCGTGATTACGCCCATAAGTATTAAACCTACTATTATTCTCGTATGGATTACATAGCCAAATCCCTGCCTTAAACTTTCCCATATAGAAATGTTTTGTTCAGGTTGGGAATTCATCACTGTAACAGGAATGCGCAATCTGAATAAAAAGAATAGAGCTATTGCAAGGATAATTACTGCCAACATAAATGGGCTGGCCATACCGTAGGCATTTATTAGATAACCAGCCATCGCTGGCCCAACCATTTGGCCGGAACTGAACACTATTGTGAACAAAGCAACAGCACTCGTAATATGCTTTTTATCCACCAAGCTGGAGATAATTGCAGCTCTTGCTGGCATACCCAATGCAAATGCTATGCCATGAATCAAAGTTAACAAGAATATCTGCCATAACTCTACAACTTCCAGGAAAATGGAAACAAAGAAAACAACAACTATAAGAAAACTCATAATATCCGAACAGATCATTAATGTTCGGCGGTTCATACGGTCAGCCATGACTCCACCAAAAATAGAGAAGGCAAGAGTTGGAACCATTCCGGTAGCATTTATAGCTGTAACCTGAAATGCAGAGTCGGTCATATCTAATACTAGCCAACCGCGTGCAATAGTAGACATAAAAAAGGACACTACTGATGCTAGAGAAGCAAACCAGAATAATCGGAAAGCTACCGAAGAAAAAGCCCTTAATGGACCAAGTTTTTTAGTAGCTTGGCCTTCAAGTAAAGAGGCATCCATATTTTCTTCATTACTTTCCATGAATCAAAATCTGTCTGGCACTAATGAGTTATAGAAATTAATCATCAATGTTGTAACGTTCCAATATGGTATCTCCAGACCTAAGATCACTCACATTCGAACCCCTTTGTCTATTCATTTCAAGATGATCTTCCAAAGATTGCTCGTCTGTCCATCGTTCTAGAAGCACAAGCTGATCTGGTCTCTCTGTACTTCTGTATAACTCATATTGTTCGCATCCTTTTTCTTTCACAACTTCGGATATACGCACATTAAATCTTTCGACCAGTTCGTCTAGTTTCCCGGGTTTTGCAGCCATCTGTACTATAAGTCTTATTGCCATATCTACTTTCTTTCTCCTTTTATAATCCGCCTATCACTTTTCAAACTAGAATACTTAATACTATTGGTTTTGTTTGTTAAACTATAATAGCATTTATGCATCTATCACATATTTGGAAAGATAAGGAATCAATATGGATCTATTCAGTTTAAAGGATAAAACAGCACTTATAACGGGCTCTTCTGAAGGCATCGGATTTGCTCTTGCCAACGGATTAGCTGAAGCAGGAGCACGTATAATAATCAATGGCAGAGACAAAGAGAAATTATCTTCAGCCGCAAGAAAACTGGAGGAAAAACATGCAGTTGTAGATCAATTGGCCTTCGACGTCACCGACTATCATCAAGTACAAGAAAAGATAGACAACTACCATAAAAACAATAGCCAAATAGATATATTGATTAACAACGCAGGTATGCAACATAGAGGACCACTAGAAGATTTCCCTCCAGAAATGTTCGAAAAACTAATGCAAACAAACGTTAGTTCAATATTTAATGTTGGTCAGGCTGTTGCAAGACATATGATAAAAAGAGGCAATGGAAAGGTAATTAATATAGCTTCTGTCCAAACAATGCTTGCTCGCCCAGGCATAGCTCCATATACCACAACAAAGGGAGCAGTAGCAAACATAACGAAGGGAATGGCCACAGACTGGGCTGGTAAAGGGCTACAAATCAATGCAATAGCACCTGGATATTTTGAAACAAAGTTGACCGCTGCCTTGGTTGCCGACCCAGAGTTTTCAGCCTGGCTTGAGAAACGAACCCCAGCAGGTCGATGGGGTAAAGTGGAGGAACTCGTTGGTGTATGCGTATTCCTATCGTCAGCCGCTTCCAGTTTCGTAAATGGACAAACAATATTTGTTGACGGTGGCATCACTGCTTCTTTGTAAAACTTGATGCTTGCTCATTAAAATGCAAAACAGTGAAACAACTAAGTTTATTATCATGGGTGTTGCCGGTAGCGGTAAATCATCTGTGGGTAAATTGCTATCCATTGAACTCGATGCCGTCTTTTTGGATGGAGATGACATGCATCCGCCAGAAAACATAACAAAGATGTCGTCTGAGCAACCGTTAGATGATGATGACAGACGTCCTTGGTTACAAAACATTGGCAAGGCGTTAAAAGATAAACCGGACAAAATAATCATAGCCTGTTCAGCACTCAAGAAAATTTATAGAGATTTAATTAGAGAAACAGCCGGACAGGACGTCATATTCATACACTTAATAGGATCCTTGGAACTCATAAAGGATCGCATGGCTAAGCGAACCGGACACTTTATGCCATTATCATTATTAGAAAGCCAGTTTGAGATTCTAGAGACACCAGACAAGCCAGAAAACTTTATGCCAATAGATATAGATCAACCTCTAGAATCTATTGTTGAACAACTAACACAAATTATCAAAAACCGTTGTTAGCGACTTTTCTCATGTTCAACGCAACATTCAGGATTTCTTGTTTATAGCCTCCATAATAGTGCCGGGAGTCATAGGTCCTTTTGTCATACGTACTCCAGTCGCATTGGAAATAGCATTGGCCACAGCACCTATAACAGGCACAATAGGAATCTCACCTGCTCTTCCTCTCAATCCAAATGGATGACCTGGATTAGGTACTTCCACTATCACGGTATCTATCATTGGCAAATCTATACTTGTAGGCATCCTGTAGTCCAACAAAGTGGAATTCGCCATTGATCCATCATCACGGTAAAAATACTCTTCGTTGAGCGCCCACCCAACCCCTTGTGCTGTTGATCCCTGTGCTTGACCCTCCACAAAATCAGGATGTACAGCCCTCCCAACATCTGTGAAAGTTGTATAGCGTAGGATTTCTACCTTTCCAGTTTCAGGGTCAACTTCAACATCTACTATATTTCCCCCAAAAAGAACTCCGCCAGGGCCTGTGGGAAAAGAGTAACCAGTACATGTAATCGGACCACCTGTACGCATAAGTCTAGATGCTAAATCTTGAAAACTAATACTGTCCTCTGAATTCTTGGAACAGACAAATGTCCCTTCTGTAAAATCTACGTCTTCCGATTGTACTTCCCAAAGTAGAGCAGCTCTTGCCTTCATTTGAACTTTCACTTCTTCTGCTGCGGAAATAGCTGCCAAACCGGTAGCGTAAGTAATTTTGCTGCCATTAGCCACTCCGCTCCAACCCGCAGAGTCAGTATCTCCTGTAATTGACATAACGTCTTCTACGTCTATACCTAATATCTCGGCAGCATGCATAGCAACAGTAGTTCTGGTACCGCTCAGATCATTAGATCCGGTGACCAAGGATATCGTTCCATTGCTGTTTACACTTATGGTTGCTACATGAGGAGTGGCACCCTCTCCACCTATTGCCCTAGCTGCCACCGATACTCCACGACCACGATTAGGTCCTCCGAGTGGAGCTGTATAGTGAGGGTGGTTTTTCATAGCTTCTTCCAGTTCAACACATGCTATTGTGGGATAGAGAATTCCAGTTGGCATCCTATCCCCTTCTTGTACTGCATTATTTAAACGAAACTCCATAGGGTCTATGCCTAATTTTTCTGCCAACTCATCTACCACACCTTCTACAGCAAAAGTGGCAGGTGGCTGCCCCGGCGCCCTGTAGCTCTGCATCTTCTGTGTATTAGTTATAACGTCATAGCCATCTATTTCTATATTTTCAACTTTATAAGTGGCCAGACCATTCTGTATTCCGGCCCCTACAGGAGAACCTGGAAATGCACCCGACTGATAGGCTAAAGACATATGCGCTGCTGTAATTTTCCCAGCTTTGTCAGCTCCCATTTTTATCCAAATGCGAGTGGCGGCAGCAGGGCAAGTACTTTCAAAAGTTTCCTTACGACTCATAACCATTTTCACTGGCGAGCCACTTTTCTTGGAAAGAATAGCTGCCATCGGATTAAGGGGGTTAGTGTTTGGTCCTTTACCCCCAAACCCACCACCACATTCCATAGCAATGACCTTCAACATGGATTCACTAATGCCTACAATTGATGCCGTACCTTCTCTCACGTCAAAAGTACCTTGTGTGGTAGTCCAAATGGTTACATGACCATCTCTTTGCCATTGGGCAGTAGATGCAAACGGTTCAATGTATCCTGGATGTACAGCCTGAGTTGAGAATTCGT
Organism: SAR202 cluster bacterium; assembly: GCA_009391535.1. Lineage (GTDB taxonomy): Bacteria > Chloroflexota > Dehalococcoidia > Lucifugimonadales > UBA2985 > VFHP01. Next base: position 11,496 of record VFHP01000017.1, read on the forward strand.
GTTCTACTATCACCTCGGCTTCTTTAAATCCCCTTTCAATATCCCCGCGCCGCAACTGGCCGTGACCTGCCACATTACTCCTAGTACCAGAATCCTCCTTACCATTTGGACGATCCCTAAGAACTGTAGTTAATTTATCGTGAACAAGGGGTGCCCCATCCTTCAGCGCGTCTTCTATTGTCAAAACAGCCGGCAAAATCTCGTATTCCACCTCAATTAGATTAGCAGCTTCTTCGGCAACATGAGGATCCACTGCAGCTACAGCTGCAATCGGGTGGCCAACATAGAGAACTTTTTCCCTAGCCATAAAATGTTCCGCCATAATACGAGCACCACGAAACTGTTCTGCAAAAAAATCAATGTCTTTTTGTGCTTCAAATATCGGGAAGTCTGAAGCAGTTATAACAGCTTTAACTCCAGGAATTGATTCGGCTTTGGCAGTATTGATAGAAAGTATACGAGCATGTGCGTGAGGACTAGTAAGCATCTTGCCATGAAGCATACCTGGCAAAGAAATATCAGATCCAAATTTGGCAGATCCTGTAACCTTATCTAGTCCATCCAGTCTTGGAGCTCTCGTTCCTATAACTTTGTATTGATTTGCGCCTGATCCTTCCATAGTTTCGGTGATGGTCATAACATTAGTCTCCTACTTGCCCAATTAATAAATAATTATATACCCAATTAAATATAGAATCACGAATTCAATATAAATTAAAAGGCCCCTTGTCATGGACAAGGGGCCTAATATTAGCAACCTAGACTATCTTATTAGTAAGACTTGACGCTATCCTTCATTCAGCATGGAGCGACCAATATTGGCCACGTACGTTACAGTAACAATGTATACTCCCGCTGCAACCATACTAGAAGTCTGCAAGAAAGAAAGATCATTGCCCCCCATTACCGAAGTTACCACCGTGACTAACTGCAAAACCAACACTAGCAAAGTGAAATTCTTGTTGTATTTTCCACTAGCCAAGAGGCCGAGCACTACAAAAGTAAATCCGACCGCAGCTAGTATGCTCGACAAAATATTTATTCCGAGCCCGGCAGCGTATACAGCACCAGCTGATTGGGTTGCTGCAGCAGGTATGCTACCGCCTGCAATTGTTAAGGTTAATGCCAATGAGGCTACCCAACCTGCTGTCGCTAGCAGAATAAATAGCAAGCCTATTCGTCCCACTGCTAATCCTTCACCATCTTTTAGGTTATTGACCAGAACGCTCAAGCCAAACAACATTACAACTAATCCAATACTTAGCAGAAGAAATGATATGCCAGCTGAACCTGAGTTTTGAAGCAATACACCTATAGACGCAGCGGAATCCGCTGGATCTACATTACCTCCTACTATTCCTCCTCCTGGTCGAACCAAAAAACTAATTATCGAAACAACGGGGCCCAAAATAAGCGATAAACCTCCGAGTTTATTTACGGACATATTCCCCATAGTAAATCCTCCTCAGACATTAAATTTAGAGTCTGATTGCCAGCACAATATTAACAGAGTTGTCAATATGTAACTAGTTATTAACTTATTCAGACGATAATCCACTAATTTATGAGTTAAATCGCAAACACTACAACGGTAAATTACACTTGGGGATTTTCGATAGGATATAATTAGGTAAAATTAGAGGTGAATATGAAAAATCAATTTGAGATTATAGATAAATCGTTTGAAAGATTAATAGATAACAGTGAATTATCAACATTGGCTACAGGATTTACATTTATCGAAGGACCCATCTGGTACGACAACAGCTTATTATTTTCAGACATACCTAACAGCCGAATAATTAAGTACGAACCTAAAGAGGAAGGACCTAGTATAAACACTTTCCGATATCCGAGTGGCAATTCAAATGGGATAACCCTTGACCTAAACGATAATTTGATTGTTTGCGAGCATTCAAACCGAAGAGTGACTTCAACCAACACCGAAGGGTTAATTACAGAAATAGCAACTGAATATAACGGTATGAAACTCAATAGCCCTAATGACGTTGTAGTCAAGTCTGACGGATGGATATATTTTACCGATCCTCCATATGGCCTGCCCGAACGATTCGAGAGTATGGAAAAAAGAAAAGATGGTAAGGAATTAGATTTCAATGGAGTCTATAAAATCCGCCCAAACGGGAGTGACATTTCACTTATTATCAATAACATGACGGCACCCAATGGTCTCGCATTTTCACCTGATGAATCTGCTCTATATGTTGCCGATTCTTTTGATCTGGTAATCAAAAAATACAAAGTCAATTATGATGGTACAGTAGACACTGGAACTGACTTTGCTGACTTGAATACTGGTGAAGAAGGGGCGCCCGATGGGATGAAAGTAGATAGAGACGGGCGTCTTTTTTCGACTGGACCAAATGGCATATGGGTATTCGACCCAAGCGCGAATTTACTAGGTAAGATATTTACACCTGAAATTCCCGCAAATTGTGGCTGGGGACTCGATGGTAACACTCTCTTCATTACGGCACGCAAGAGTCTCTACAGTATCGCTTTGAACACTTATGGGATGCCGATAGGCAGTCAATCAATTTAATCTAATATTGTAGTATCCAAAGGTGTCTCGATAACGTCATTTCCAATTTTTTGTACGTAATAAGCTCCAGGGTTTTCTCTGGAACTAATAACCTTGTGAACATCTTTTCCTAAAAAGTGAACGGCAGCATCGTCATCAACGGCATAACCAGGTGGAAAACCTTCGGAAATTAGCCTATGGTATAGCGGTCTCCTTTGTGCTTCGCCATCATAGTGAGGACAATGAGATCCCGCTAAGAAACCCAGACCATCATGAAGAGGTTCCAGTTCATTCAGATTAAATGAATCGGTGGTTCCACATTCAAACCAACACAGAGACCCTGCACTACCTCCACAAATTATTACTCCTGAGTCCCAAGCCTTTTTCAAAGCAACATCGACTCCGTGAACTCTCCATGTAGCAAGCATGTTAGCAGTATTACCTCCGCCCACCATAATGATATCTTGATCCAATAGGTATTCCTCAATGTTATATATAGTACGGTTGAATAAGGCTAGGTGAGATCGTTGAGTATCTGATGCAGGAAATCTGTCGTAGAAAGCTACTATGGAGGCGGCAGAATCGCCGGTAGCAGTAGGAATGAAGCAAACCTTGGGACAATCTTTATCGGACAACGAAAGCACATAGCTTATCAGGGGATGAGTTTTCCCGCGTGAAGGTCTAAGCCCGCCAAACGTCACTATATGTTTATCAACCAAAGTCCCCCTCCAAATATGTTAATTAATATAAGCTAGATAACACCGGTTTCTGACAATATTATAATGTCTTGTTTAGACAAACCCATTTCTCCGCATAATAACTCTTCGTTATGTTCCCCTATCAAAGGTGCTCGCCTGGATATTGCCCAAGGAGATCCGTTGTATATGGCTGCAGCACCAGGATACAAAAATTTTCTGCCTAAGTCCGGGTGTTCTACTTCAACCCAAAACTCTCTATCTACCAAATGTTCATCTACGGCCAATTCATCTGTGGAACGAATCGTTCCCCATGGATAACCCAGTTTTTGAGCTCCATGATATACCTCGTCAGAAGTTCTGGTTGCTGCAAAAGTACGTATAACATCCATTATATGCTGTATGTTTTCTTGTATATGCTCTGGCTTTTGGTAATCCTCGTTTAGCAAGTCTTCAGCCATGCCATATGTATCCAACCATTGAGCCAATCCTTTAACGACTCTTGGAGCCATTCTAAAACCTAATTGCGCAGCATTTACATACAAACCATCTTTGCAAAGTAATTGAGGCCTGCCACGAGTCATAACTTGCTTTCTATAGATCCATGTATTAACGTGGCCTTCTGTTGTCAAAGCACACGAATCGTGAACCGACAAGTCTATATACTGTCCCCTCCCAGATCTATCCCTATAATTAAGAGCGGCTAATATCCCTATGTATGCATAGTGACCTGCCATGTGCCAAGCTTGACCTCCTCCTGGTGCAATCGGAGGAGCATCTGCCAACTGTTCGTCTAAATATCCGCACATCGCCATTTGTCCACCGGCGGCCAAATGTAAAAGATCCGACATCTTATAATCTTTCCACGGTCCAGTTTGACCAAATTCTGTAATGGAACACATTATAAGCTTCGCATTATCCTTAGAAAGATCATCATATCCAATGCCGAGAGACGAAAGGTATCCTGGCTCAGTTGGGTCTAAGATAACATCGGTTGATAATGCCAATTGTTTGAATATTTTTTTCCCATTTATGCTTTCCAGATTTAGAGTAATTCCTCTTTTAGAAGTATTGTAATGCCAAAAAGTTAGACTACGTTCATGACCAGGAATATCATCCAAAAATGGTCCGACCATACGGGTTTCATGTACTCCTGGTGGTTCTATTCTTATAACATCGGCTCCTAAATCACCAAGCAGCTTGCCGCACCATTGGGATTTCTCATCCGCCAATTCTAAAACTCTCAAGCCTTCGAATGGCCCACTACTGGAAGATTTGATCTCATTGGCGCTTTGTGATTCATCTGCCTTCGCTGACAACGTCAAATCCAAATCCTTATGCATATAATTCAGATTTATAATGTCTTCAACATAAGAATATTTTTCCATTTCCTTAGGCCAAAAGGTACCATCCTCATATCCCGCAACAATATCTCCATGATTCATGCCCAGGAGACCTTGTAATATATCGTTGTTGTGCTGACCTATCAATGGGCCTGGCATGTAATTAACAGAAGGTGTTTCTGAAAGCTTGAATGGGGCATTCTGTAATTTACGGGAACCCAACACAGGGTGCTCAACTGGCAAATACATACCCCTATGGTCCAACTGTATATCATTTTCTACTCTGTCTTCAGAACTCTGTACTGGCATAGCACGGACACCTTTTTCCTGACAGAGTTTCATGATTTCGTATTTCGGCAGTGTTATCGTCCACTCCTCAATGCCTCTATCTAGTTCTTCCTGATGCTGTAATCTTCCATCCGTTGTAGCGAATTTGGGATCAGATGCCCATTCAGGATTACCCATTACTTCTACTAAACTTTGCCACTCTTCGTCTGAAAAGCAAACTATTACACACCAATCATTGTAATCAGCAGGATTAGCCCTATAAGCATTATGCGGAGCAGTGATCCGACCTCTATAATTGTTAACCAATGGAGTATTAGGCCAGTGTGCTCGATTACCCGGTGGGTAACCTTCCCTCCTAGCCTGACGTTCATTGATGGTCTTATCCAACAGAGCAGAACCCGTCAAGGTTATACCTGTGATCATCTGAGAAAGATCTACATACTGACCTTCACCGGTCATATTTTTATGATGTAGAGCAGTGAGAACCGTCATAGCACCATACATACCACCGGTATCGTCCAAATATGACCAACCCCAGCCTGCGGGGACTTCTCCAGGCAAACCAGATATAAAACTTTGCCCTGAAAGTGCCTGTGCCGAAGATCCAAATGTAGTATAAGAATGATGTCTTCCTGTATGCCCAAACCCAGCCATAGATACATATATGATATTTGGCTGTAACTCCTTGAGTTGATCGTAACCCAGACCAATATTTTCCATGACACGAGAACTGAAGTTTTCAATAACTACATCAGACATTGAAATTAGTTTCTTTACTGTGTCCAATCCTTTTTGGGATCTAAGATTCACACTCAAGCTAAATTTATTTGCGTTAGTATCATTGAACTGACCAGATGTATTCAATGTAGGCTCTATATCTTGTGGAGTAGATCCAACGTTACCACGTAATAAATCAGCATTCGGTGGCCATTCTATTTTAATAATTTGAGCCCCCAAAGAACCCAGCCATCTATTAGCCCAAGGACCTGCCCTTACCCAAGTAAAATCTATTACACGAATGCCCTCCAAACTTTTGGGTGAATCATTATCAAAACTATTCGGCATATCATTCCTCCAGAACTAACAAGTTATAGATCAGTTTTCTATTCTAATAAATTTAGTCGTCAGAACCATCGAATTCTATGACCTCATTACGCTCCCTCTGGAGTTTCAAATACTGATCTTTGGTCATAGGAGTATCATCAGTCTCTTTAATAGCTATCGCTTTCTGACTTTTTTCTGTGAGCAAATCTATGATGGTCATAGCCATAGATTTAGCGGGCTCTATAACGGCTTTATCATAATCATCAATTACGTAATCATTTCCATGTGGAGTTCCAGTAGCACCGCCACAAAATGGATGAATTAACGGCATTATATGAGCCAGATCCCCCATATCTGTTGAGCCACCATCATTGTAGTTATCAGGTCTTACTAACACATTCTGCTTGCCAACTACTTGTTCAGCGTTATTACCAAACAACTGTTGTAGATCCTTATTGTTACGCATAGGCAAATACCCAGCTATATTAGTAATACTAACCCTGGCACCGACTGCCAAAGCCCCAGCCTTAAAGCTTCTATCTACTTTTTTGCTATTATTTGCTAGTGCATCTAGGTACCCGGAGCGCACTCTGTATTCCAATGTAACATTACCAGGTATGACATTAACTGCATCACCACCACTTGTAAGAATACCATTGACCCTAACTGTATCCTGATCTCTGAAGGTTTCCCTGTTAGCATTTATCCCTGATAAAGCAATCATGGCAGCATTAAGAGCATTTATTCCTTTATGTGGAGCCGCTCCGGCATGAGCTCCTCTACCATAAAATTCCACTAACTTCAAAACGTTAGCCGTACTTGTACCTCCCAGCCCAAGGCTAAATTTACCTTCGTCAGTTGCTGTATGGCAAATCATTGCCATATCGACATCATCAAAAACACCAAGCTTAATAAATTCCTGTTTCCCTCCCATAAATTCTATCTTACCCTCGTCACGAAGTCTCTTTCTCCGTTCCACTTCTATGAATTCTTCGGCAGGAACAGCCATTGGGATTACACGACCAGATAAATTCTCCAAAACACCCGGCACTAATATCCCTATCATGGTCCCAATCATGCTACCTATCTGGCAATGATGACCACAAGCATGCGCAGCACCCGTTACATCGTCATGATATGGATGATCAACAACACGAAGAGAATCTAATTCACCAATTACAGCAACTGAAGGTCCAGTCCCAGCTCCTCCCTCTATAAAACCTTTGACTCCAGTTATCGCGAGTTTATCTTGGAAAGGAATCCCTAATGCTTCAAATTTTTCTTTAACAAATTTAGATGTTTTCTGTTCTGTAAATCCGGTTTCTGGGTTTTCCAAAATATGTTTAGATATTTCAATTATTTCATTTCTACGGGATTCAATTGATTCCACCGCCAAGGATTTAATTTCGGCAATCGTAAGCATAACTACCTCCACAAAACCATTTTACACTAATTTAATGTCCTCTTTACCAAAATCCATGAATGTTTTATATTGATGCTGAAATTCAGATACCAATGGGGAATTCTTACGATATATGGGTGTAGTTTACGGCACGTCTAATTTGTTACTTAAAAGTGCATTTGGTGCTTTCGGTGATCTTAAAGTCTTGGGCAAGGAAAACGTTCCCAAGAAGGGTGCTCTTATAGTAGTGGCCAACCACCTAAGTGACGTTGATCCTGCACTTTTGAATGTATGTATACCTAGAAAAGTCAGGTATATGGCCAAAGCAGAATTCTTTGAGAAACCAGTCGTCTCTCGATTCTTTAAGGCATATGGAGCTTTCCCTATAAACGAAAATGGTCGCGAGTTTCATGCGATTAAACGTAGCCTCGATCTGTTGGACCATAACGAAGCGATGGGGATTTTCCCTGAAGGAGCAAAAAACCCATCCGTTGGTAGGGCTATGTTGGGAACAGCAATGATAGCTATAATTTCTGGAGCCCCAATATTGCCAGTGGGAATAACAGGGACTGAGAGAATATCTAATTGGCGAAAAATGTGCTATCCGAGAGGCAGATTCAGGATAAATATAGGTAAACCCTTTACAATCCCAGACACGGATGGCACAAGATTAAGAGAATCAGTGAAACCCATTACTGATATCATCATGAGAAACATAGCAGAACTCCTTCCGGAAAATTATCGAGGTGAGTACCATGAGGATTGGGACGGAGAACGAGCTTACACTTCTCCACCAGACTGGTGGATAAGACATCCAGAACGTAAAAGATGAAAATCGATTCAATAATTTTTCATTATCTCTTCAGCTAGTGTAGAAATGTCGAGAACTGATGGCAAAACACTATAACTTTTTATATTTAATTTTAGTAGGATCACTCGCTTCAATAATAATATCCTGTGGACAAGAAACCTTATCAGATAAAGAAATAGAGGCTACTGTTCAAACCAGAGTGGAAGATAAGATGGCCAACATGCCAATGTCCACACCAATAGCCTTGCCCGAACTGGGGGTAAAAGTTGAGTATTCTGATAAGGTTAAATTATGGGGCGAGAATTGCACGAATGACCCT
>VFHP01000018.1 GCA_009391535.1 SAR202 cluster bacterium
AGGCCCGGGAACGTATTCACCGCAGTAATGCTGACCTGCGGTTACTAGCAACTCCACGTTCATGCAGGCGGGTTTCAGCCTGCAATCCCCACTGAGACCAGGTTTGATGGGATTAGCTCGACCTCGCGGTTTCGCGACCCTTTGTCCTGATCATTGTAGCGTGTGTGTAGCCCAGGGTGTAAGGGCCATGCTGATTTGACGTCATCCCCACCTTCCTCCCCTTTCTAAGAGGCTGTCTCGCTAGAGAAAACAACTAACGACGAGGGTTGCGCTCGTTGCGGGACTTAACCCAACACCTCACGGCACGAGCTGACGACAACCATGCAGCACCTGTGACGGCTCCCCGAAGGGTCACCCAGTCTTTCGATAGGGTTACCACCGACATGTCAAACCCTGGTAAGGTTCTTCGCTTTGCATCGAATTAAACCACACGCTCCGCTGCTTGTGCGGGCCCCCGTCAATTCCTTTGAGTTTTAGCCTTGCGGCCGTACTCCCCAGGCGGGATGCTTAACGCGTTAGCTTCGGCACAAGGGGGTTCGATACCCCTTATACCCAGCATCCATCGTTTAGGGCATGGACTACCCGGGTATCTAATCCGGTTCGCTACCCATGCTTTCGCGCCTCAGCGTCAGAAACAGCCCAGAGGGCCGCCTTCGCCACTGGTGTTCCTCCCGATATCTACGCATTTCACCACTACACCGGGAATTCCACCCTCCTCTGCTGTTCTCAAGTCCAAGAGTTTCTCTGGACGGCTCCCAGTTAAGCCGGGAGATTTCGCCAAAGACTTCCTGGACCGCCTACACGCCCTTTACGCCCAATAATTCCGGACAACGCTCGCCCCCTACGTATTACCGCGGCTGCTGGCACGTAGTTAGCCGGGGCTTATTCCTGAGGTACCGTCCTTACTCTTCCCTCAGAAAAGAGGTTTACAACCCTAAGGCATTCTTCCCTCACGCGGCGTCGCTGCGTCAGGCTTTCGCCCATTGCGCAAAATTCCCTGCTGCTGCCTCCCGTAGGAGTGGGGGCCGTGTCTCAGTCCCCCTCTGACCGTTCATGCTCTCACACCGGTTACCCGTCCGAGGCTTGGTGGGCCATTACCTCACCAACTACCTGATAGGACGCAAGACCCTCCAAGGGCGCCACAAGTGACTTTCTTAATTCAACATGTGATGAATTAACGTACGGGGTATTAGCACACCTTTCGGTGGGTTATTCCCCGCCCTAGGTTAGGTTTCTTACGCGTTACTCAGCCGTTTGCCACTATTCACTCAATCCGAAGAAAGAGGTCATCGTTCGACTTGCATGCATTAGGCGCGCCGCCAGCGTTCGTCCTGAGCCAGGATCAAACTCGCTAAAAAAAGAACCTTCCTTCCACTATCTAATTGTTAAGGTGTGTCCACACGTCATCTTCCGTCCATATCCAATCTAGTGATTATAATGGCACAAATTATTATGTCAATGCCTCTGGGTTTGATATTGTGTTTGATGTTTGGGAAATGTTATCCTGTTTCAGTTTTGATAGATATGATGATTTGCGATATTTGAACCGGAGGATCTGGAAATGCATTTACTAGTAGATGGGTTTGGAGGAGATTCGGAAAAATTAAGAAGTCAGGAATTTGTTTACAAATTCCTTGAAAAGTTTCCTTCTTCCATTGATATGAACAAAATTAGTGGACCACATGTCACTACATACAATGGACCCGTTGAGCAGGATTGGGGAGTTTCTGGGTTTGTTATGATAGCGGAGAGCCACATTAGCATACACACGTTTCCAGAGAGATCGTACACCAACATAGATATATTTTCTTGTAAAGATTTTGATGAAGAAAAGGCTTTAACATTAATAATGGAAGCTTTTGATTTTCAACAGACGAAACAATGGAGTGTGGGTAGGGGATTAGCTTACACGGAGCCAGAATCTGATGATAGAACTAGAACCAACGGGATTAGGTCTATCATCAGAATCTAGAATTGAACTGATATGAAAGAAAAATTGCCAATACCTGATGACTACGCATTCCACTGGAGTTTCTTAGCGCTAAACAACGACGACTTGAAATTTGAAGCCTCTAGTATAGTCGTGTTGCCTGTTCCCTATGATTCCACGACTTCATATCGGAGTGGTGCTAAAGAAGGACCGAGGGCAATAATTGAAGCATCACGATATTTAGAAGATTACGATTTGGAACTGAATTGTGAAATTTCCGATGTGGGCATTTATACTCTACCGGAATTGGATCCAAACGTGGATGGCCCGTATAAAATGACAGAGCGTGTGAAAAATGTTTCCAAAGCAACATTTGAATCTGGGAAGATACTTGCAATGCTTGGAGGAGAACACTCCATATCTTTAGGTGCTATATCGGCGGCTGCTGAGGTGTATCCGAACTTGTCAGTTTTATATCTCGATGCTCATGGTGATCTCAGGGACATCTATATGGGCAGTCGTTATAGTCACGCTTGTACAGCGAGACGAGTTCTAGATATTGTACCTGTGGTAGAAGTCGGCGTTCGTAGCATTAGTAAAGAAGAGATAAAATTTTATGAGTCTTCAAAATCCAACAATCTAGACATATATTTTTATGAGAGAACCGCTTCTACGAGACATTGGAATGTGACTGATGTGTTAGATAAACTATCCGAAAACGTTTATATTTCCTTAGATTTAGATGTACTGGATCCTAGCATAATGTCGGCTGTTGGAACTCCCGAGCCAGGTGGTATTGGTTGGGATGAAATTACAGAGTTAATGACTACAGTATGTAGAGGACGCAACGTAGTTGGCTTCGACATTGTGGAGTTGTGTCCACCAGCGGGACCTAGTTCTTGCGCGTTCATAGCAGCGAAGCTAGCTTATAAGATCATGGGTTATATAACTTCGATTAACCACAAGCGTTAGTGTTCGAATAATATGTCTGGTATTGTTGTTGGGTTTAAACTACTTTAAAATGCTGTTGCCACATTTATTTAGGACATATGAATATTCCGACATATGAATATTCCTAGGGGGGAGTGTAAAAACAAAATGATATATATGGATCATGCAGCTACTACTCCAGTTCGCCCACAGGTTTTGGAGGCAATGTTGCCGTATTTTGCAGAAAAGTACGGCAACAGTTCTAGTTTATATACTCTAGCCCAAGAGTCCAGGAAGGCTTTAGACGAATCAAGAGAAATAGTTTCAAGAATACTTGGATGTAGATCCAGCGAAATCATATTCACTAGTGGTGGCAGTGAATCAGATAATGCAGCATTGAAGGGATCCGCATTGGCATCAAGAGGGAGCGGTAATCACATAATTACTACATCAATAGAACATCATGCTGTACTACACACATGCCAGTTTCTAGAGGATTTCGGTTTTGAGGTGACCTATTTACCGGTCGACAAGGAGGGCTTGGTTGATCCTTCTAAAGTCATTGCAGCAATGACAGATCAGACTATTTTGGTAAGTATTATGTTGGCCAATAATGAAGTGGGTACTATACAACCCGTGAGTGATCTGGCCTCTCAGGTTAAGGAAGAAGCTAGAAAAAGAGGTAGGACCGTGGTGTTTCATACAGACGCGGTGCAAGCTCCTGGGTACATTGACATTGACGTAAAATCCTTGGGAGTAGATATGTTGAGTTTGTCCAGTCACAAATTTTATGGACCGAAAGGAACTGGCATATTGTATGTCAAAAGGAATACACCTTTTATTTCTCAACAAATGGGTGGGGCTCAAGAGAGACAAAGGCGTGCCGGCACAGAAAACCTGCCTGGTATTGTAGGTACAGCTTTGGCCCTGCAATTAGCTGATGAAGAACGCGATGAAAACGTCAAACGCTGCACATTCTTAAGAAACAAGATTATCAATGGTATTCAGAACACTATCCCTGGGGCAAAATTGAATGGGCACCCTACTTTAAGACTTGCGAATAATATTAACTTTTCCTTTGCAGGTGTTGAAGGAGAACCGATTTTATTAGGTTTAGATTTCGCGGGCGTAGCCGTATCTAGTGGCAGTGCATGCAGTTCTGGGTCATTAGATCCGTCCCACGTATTGTTAGCAATCGGCTTATCCGCAGATTTGGCTCATGGAAGTCTGCGGATTACTCTTGGCAAGGATAACACTGAAGAAGAAGCGGATCATATACTTAAGATCCTGCCAGAATTAGTTGATAGACTTAGATCCATGAATTCTTTATCCAAGACTTTATCCTGAAGGACGATATGTAAATGAAACTTTTAGTTTATTCGATAACACTACTTTTGGTTCTTAATACACTAATCTTGAGTGGTTGTATAAGAACACCTGATAAGGAATATGGCGGTAGAGGTGAAATACTTGCCGTTGGGGCTCACAAACCTAAACTTATGGATCAAGTTTTGTACAGTGTAAAAGGGCAAAACTTTATTATCAGACCTAGTAAAGATGATTTTCAGATTGCAGTAGTCAAAGTAAGGGTAGTAAACATCAAATCTACACAGGTGACATTGAATGTTGACAGAGACACAGTCACCATTGTATCCAAAGATGGACAGACTTTCAGCCCATTTTATCCAGAAGATATGGCTTCTAATACTTCAGATATGCATCCGGAAGGAAATCCATATGGTCTTCACGTGTGGGGCTCATTCAAGTTGAATAAAGGTTATGAGATTGCTGGAACCGTCTTTTTCGAAGTTCCGAAAGGTTTAGAATTTTCAGATACAATTTGGGATAATGTTGAATACGTAAGGGTCCCATATCCGAAATAATGGTGATTGTTTTATGTGTTTGGTCGTTTTGTTGACTCTGCAAGTTTCTTGTTTATATTTCGTACGACGCTGGGTCCTTCATATATAAATCCAGTATAAATCTGCACTGTATTTGCTCCAGCTGCTAGTGCGTCTAAGGCATCCTCGCCGGTGAAAATGCCACCGCATGCGTTTATTATGAATTTTTCACCCGAGTGTTCCCTGATGTCCTTGACTATCCTCAATGTGTGTTGAAAAAGCGGTTTTCCACTCAAACCGCCTCTGCCTACCGCGAGCCTTGGATCTTCTCGAGGCCATGTATTTGAGGCAGTCACACCGTCAACTGAGTATTTCACACACAGATCAACCATTGTCATAACTGCACGGCGTTCATTTTCATCGAAATACATGGGTATCTTCAAGAATACTGGTTTGGTTTTAACTTCTTGGAGTGTTGAGAGAAGGTTTTCTAAGTTGTTAGCTTCTTGAAATATCCTGATTCCAGAGGTGTTAGGGGAACTTATATTTAATTCTATTCCCGATGTGATTGGTTGAAGTCGCTTAAAGCACTCCAAGAAATCCTCGATCGAAAGACCAGATATACTGGCGAATATTGGAATGTTAATGTCAGTTATGTTTCTTAAATTATTTTCGACTTCATTTAATCCCATAGATGGAAATCCCAGCGAGTTTATCATTGATAATGTTTCAGGATTTCTGGCTATACGTGGTTTTGGGTTTCCAGGTTGTGGTTTCAGTAGTACTGTGCCTCCAATAATGTATCCAAATCCTATGTTGGAAAGAGGCTTAATATAAACACAATCCTTGTCATATCCAGCTGCCAGCCCTACGGGATTGTCAATACATACATTTCCTATGTAAGTGTTTAGAGCCTTGTCTTTGAAGGACAAGAAAAATTTAAACATTTCCCATAAAAGTCCAATCTTAAACAGAACCTTTGCCAAATTGTGGGCCCGTTCAGCAGGGATCTGAAATAATATGGGCTTGATGAAAGTTTTATAAATCCTCACTACAATTGACCCTGTGTATCCATCCAATATTCGATGTATACAAGAATATACTACTGATATTTCATTAACAACCTTATTGCAGAATATTTGAAAGTTCTAGTTCAGGTATAGTTGACAGGGAATACAGGCACCTATCTATTTACAAATTCATGCTTGGAAAGTACAATAATTCCACAGAATATTGCTAGATTGACACAAACTTCACAAACCCCTATAGTTATTTCCCTTCTCTGTTTTTTTGATTGAGTGGTTTATATATATGGTATCTGACAGGCAAGAAGCTAAAGAATATGTTCTAACTACAGTTAGAGAAAACGACGTAAAGTTTATCAGGCTGTGGTTTACAGACATACTGGGAGCCCTTAAAGGTTTCGTAATAACAGCCCAAGAGTTGGAAGAAGCCTTAGATCAGGGTGTGGGTTTTGACGGGTCTGCCATAGACGGATTTGCTAGGATCGATGAAAACGACATGGTAGCCATGCCGGACCCTTCTACTTTTAGCATTTTACCTTGGAGACCGAGGCAAAATGGTGTTGCCCGCATGATGTGTGATGTTTTAACTCCGACATGGGAACCTTTTCAAGGGGATTCCAGATTTGTTTTGAAACGGAATTTGGCTAAAGCAGCAAAAATGGGGTACACATATTACGTAGGACCTGAGTTAGAATTCTTCTATTTTAAGAATTCTGAGGGAACAGAAGAATTGGATCACGGTGGATATTTTGATCAAACGCCTTTAGATTTAGCCACAGAACTGAGAAGGGAAACCATTCTCACCCTTGAAGAAATGGGAATAGCTGTGGAATTTAGCCATCATGAAGTTGCGAGTAGTCAGCACGAAATAGATCTCAGATATTCCGATGCTCTCACCATGGCAGATAACGTCATGACTCATAGATTGGTGATAAAAGAAGTTGCTATGCGACATGGATTGTATGCAACTTTTATGCCGAAACCAATAGCAGGTTCTAATGGTAGCGGGATGCATGTGCATCAGTCTCTATTTAGAGGGAATACCAATGCTTTTTTCTCAGATAACGAAGATCATTTGTCTGCTGAGGCAAAACACTTTATGGCTGGATTAATGTATCACGCTCCAGCCATCACTTCCGTGACAAATCAGTGGGTTAATTCTTACAAGCGGTTAATTGCTGGCTATGAGGCTCCAATTTATGTTTCTTGGGCAAAAGTAAATAGATCAGATTTGATTCGCATACCATCATATAAAGAAGGTAGGCAAGAATCTGTCAGAATAGAGTACAGAGCACCAGATCCTGCATGTAATCCCTACCTGGCGTTCGCTGTTATGTTAGCAGCTGGTTTGAATGGCATAGAAAAAAAGCTTCCTATACCAGAACCAATAAATCAGGATGTCAATAAAATGACTGATGAAGAGCGGAAAGAGAGAGGCATAGGAGTTTTGCCAGGTACTTTGTCGGAGGCTATTTCATTGACTGAGGCAAGCGATTTAGTTCGGGAAGCCTTGGGAGATCATGTGTTTGAAAGTTTCATACAAAACAAAAAAATTGAATGGAATCAGTATAAGGCACAAGTTACCAATTATGAATTGAAGAGATACTTGCCGATCTTATAACTGTAATTTGTGAAGCGTTTACAGGGAGACAATCATTGAAAAAAAATACTAAGAAGTTTGGCTTGTATGATCCGATATTTGAAAGGGATGCATGTGGTGTCGGGTTGGTTGCCAATGTAACTGGATTAAAGACTCATGATATTTTGGATAATGGGATAGAAGTTCTTGTAAATCTTGCTCACAGAGGAGCAACTGGTAGTGATCCTTTGACTGGAGATGGAGCAGGTATACTTATACAAATTCCAGATAAGTTTTTTCAGAATCAAAGCTCTCTCCTAGGAATAAAACTTCCAAAATCTGGGGATTATGGTGTTGGTATGACATTCTTGCCTCCAGAAGAAGAGAGTCAAAAAGAATGTCAGGCACTGATAGAAAAAGTTGTAGCTCAAGAAGGTCAAATATTCTTGGGTTGGAGAGATGTTCCAACTGATAACACTGATATTGGTTATGCTGCAACGGATTCTCAACCTTCCATAAAGCAATTTTTTGTAGGAAAAGGCATTGAAATTAAAGATTCATTTCATTTCGAGTTTAAACTGTATGTGATAAGAAAAGTACTAGAAAATATTATATCGGCACGTGATGCTGATATTCAGGAGCATTTTTACATACCTAGTTTGTCATCGAACAAGCTTGTATATAAGGGATTGTTAATTGGCACCCAGTTAAAGGGTTTTTTTCCGGATCTATCAGATCCAGACGTTGAAACTGCTTTTGCAATGGTGCATGCAAGATTCAGCACAAATACAATGGGATCGTGGAGATTGGCACACCCGTACAGGTTAGTTTGTCATAACGGAGAAATTAACACCTTACGTGGTAATGTGAATTGGATGACCGCACGGGAATCTATGATGTCGTCAGAGTCATTTCAGGAAGATTTACAGAAATTGTTTCCTATTATCACACCAGGCGCCAGTGATACCGCTTCTTTTGATAATACTCTTGAGTTGTTATTAGCAACAGGTCGCACCTTGCCACACGCCTTGATGATGATGATTCCTGAGGCCACTGGTGAGCATGTTGAAATGAGTAAAGATAAAAGAGATTTTTATGAGTATCATTCCTGTTTAATGGAACCTTGGGATGGACCTGCTTTGATCGCTGCTACGGATGGAAACAGTATAGGAGTGGTGTTAGACAGGAATGGTTTGAGACCATTCAGGTATGTTGTTACAAAAGATGATGTTCTTGTAATGGCATCCGAGGTAGGAGTTCTAGATATTGACCCCAAGGATGTGAAAATAAAAGATAGGATACAACCAGGGAGAATGTTTCTGTTGGATACAGAAGCAGGGCGAATCATAGAAGATGAGGAACTCAAACAAAATCTCTCAACACGTATGCCATATGGAGATTGGTTAGATCAGCAAAAAGTCACATTGGATGACTTGGAAGAACCCACAAATCTGCCTAAGATCACTAAGAGTGATCTTCAAGGATTAAAGAGGGCGTTTGGATATACTCTAGAGGATTTGCAAATGATAATGGAACCTATGGCTTTAAACGGTACTGAACCGGTAGGGTCCATGGGTAATGATACTCCTTTAGCAGTTCTATCGGATAAACCGCAGTTAATGTTTAATTATTTCAAACAACTTTTCGCTCAGGTTTCAAATCCACCACTGGATGCCATACGGGAGGAATTAGTGACTTCTCTTGAAGCGTTTATTGGGTCCGAGCAAAATTTATTTGAAGAAACTTCATGGCATTGCAGGCAATTAAAGATTAAACAGCCAATATTGACTAATCAGGATATTCAGAAGATAAAAAATATATCAAATGAGGGTTTTAAGACTAGTACTTGTAGCACTTTGTTTGACACAAATCAAGGTAATGGTGCTTTGAAATCTGCGCTGGACAATTTATGCGTTGAAGTATCAAAGGCAGTGGATTCTGGTAGTAACATAATCATTTTGTCTGATAGGGGAGTGGATGCAACATTAGCGCCCATGCCAATTTTATTGGCTACATCAGCAGTTCATCACAGTTTAATAAAAAATGGTAAGCGGACTAAAGTTGGTATTGTTATTGAATCTGGTGAACCAAGAGAAGTGATGCATTTTGCCTTGCTGATTGGTTATGGTGCTGGAGCTATAAACCCATATTTAGCATTGGAAATAATAAACGAACAATCTGCAAGTGGACTCATGCTGGAATCAATTGAGTCCAAGAAAGCAGAACAGAATTTTATTAAAGCTTGTGGCAAAGGAGTCCTTAAAATTATGTCCAAAATGGGCATATCTACAGTTCAGAGTTACCGGGGAGCTCAAATTTTTGAGGCCATAGGGTTAAATCAAGATTTAATTGATCAATACTTCTGTTGGACTCCATCTAGAGTTGGAGGTATAGATCTAGACGTAATCGAAAAGGAATCAAGGCAAAGACATGAATCAGGTTACAGAAATGAATTTGTGGCCGGTAGTATGGACTTGGATCAAGGCGGCATATACCAATGGCGTAGGGATGGGGAATATCACATGTATAATCCCGATACCATATCGCTGTTGCAGCAGTCTACTCGAACTAATGACTACTCAACATACAGGAGATTTGCGGACCTCATAGATAAAGAGGATAGAGAGTCAGCTACATTGAGAGGACTGCTGGACTTCAAGAAGATCAAACCTATACCTATAGAAAATGTAGAGCCAGTGTCAGAAATAGTTAAACGATTTGCGACTGGAGCTATTTCTCTGGGTGCTATTAGTCGAGAAGCTCACGAAACATTGGCCTTGGCTGCTAACAGCATAGGTGCTAAGAGTAATACAGGGGAAGGTGGAGAGGATTATCGAAGATTTTCCTTAGATGATCAAGGACAATCTAGGAATAGCGCTATAAAACAGGTTGCTTCTGGTAGATTTGGTGTTACCACCAACTATCTAGTTAATGCCTCAGATCTACAAATAAAGATGGCTCAGGGATCTAAGCCTGGTGAAGGCGGTCAATTACCAGGGCACAAGGTTGATGATTACATAGGATGGATTAGACATACCACACCTGGTGTTGAACTGATATCGCCGCCACCTCACCATGATATTTATTCCATAGAAGATTTGGCTCAGTTAATACACGATTTAAAAAATGTTAATCCATCTGCACGTATACACGTTAAGTTAGTTGCTGAAGTAGGAGTAGGCATTATAGCTGCGGGAGTGTCAAAAGGGCATGGGGACGTGGTGTTAATAAGTGGCGATAGTGGAGGAACTGGAGCCTCTCCCGAATCCTCTGTTAAGCATGCTGGATTGCCTTGGGAATTGGGATTAGCAGAGACACACCAAGTTTTGTTGATGAATGATTTGAGAGGACGTATAGTTGTTCAAACTGATGGGCAACTGAAAACAGGCAGAGATGTAGCGATAGCCTGTCTTTTAGGAGCGGAAGAATTCGGGTTCGCCACTGCTCCTTTAGTTACTCTTGGATGTATAATGTTGCGCAAATGCCATTTGAATACTTGTTCAGTTGGCATTGCAACGCAAGACCCAGAGCTTAGAAAAAAATTTGCTGGTAAACCGGAATATGTTGTTAATTATTTCTATTTTGTAGCAGAACATTTAAGGGAGATAATGGCTTCGCTTGGTATAAGTTCTGTTAATGAAATGGTAGGTAGAATGGATCTACTGGAGCCTTATCAGGCGATAGATCATTGGAAATCCAAAGGGATAGACTTGTCTTCCATGCTGGAACTTCCTGTAGTCGATTCTGATGTCGCTACATACTGTCAGATTAAACAAGATCATGGTTTGCAGAATATTTTAGACAATAAACTAATAGCATTATCCAAGGACGCAATTGAAAAGAAAGAACCGGTGGAAATTGAATTACCAATTCGTAATTCAAATAGAGTAGTAGGTACGATGTTAAGTGGTAAAGTGGCTGAATTATATGGAGAAGAAGGATTGCCTGATGGCACAATACAGTGTTCATTTAAGGGATCGGCAGGGCAAAGTTTTGGGGCGTTTTTAGCAAAGGGTATTAATATGACATTAGAAGGAGATGCCAACGATTATTTTGCTAAGGGCATATCAGGAGGACAGATAGTGGTTTTCCCTCCAACTGAATCTACGTTTGTACCAGAATTAAGTACCATTGTTGGCAATGTAGTTTTATATGGAGCCACCGGAGGCAGAGTTTTCATAAGAGGTTTAGCGGGTGAAAGATTTGGAGTTAGGAATAGTGGTGCGGAAGTAGTGGTTGAAGGAATTGGTGACCATGGTTGTGAATATATGACCGGTGGTACAGTGGTTGTTTTGGGCAGAACGGGTCGAAATTTTGCAGCTGGCATGAGTGGTGGCATAGCATATATATACGATGAACATGGGGATTTCATTAACTCATGTAATACGGACATGGTTGGACTGGAATCTGTTTCGAATAAAGAGGATAAAGATTATCTTAGGAGTTTAATAACCGATCACTACGGATATTCTTCCAGCAATACGGCAAAAAAGATACTTGACTCATGGGAAGAAAATTTGACAAAATTCATAAAGGTGATGCCAAACGATTATAAGAGGGTATTGCAAGAAAGACAAATATCACAAGGCAAGGAACAGGTGAATATTGGGTAAACCCACGGGATTTATTGAATTTAATAGAAAGCCACCTCAAAGACGATCAATAGAGGACCGTCTTAAGGATTCAAAAGAGTTTTATCATAATTGGTCAGAACAAGAAGCTAGAGATCAAGGATCTCGTTGTATGAATTGTGCTGTGCCATTTTGTCATGTTGGTTGTCCACTTGGCAACCTGATACCTGAATGGAATCATTTGGTCTACACTAATCAGTGGGAGTCAGCGTTAGAGAGATTGCATTCCACTAATAACTTTCCAGAATTTACTGGGCGCATTTGTCCTGCTCCTTGCGAACCATCTTGTGTTCTATCAATAAATCAAGATCCAGTGACCATAGAATATATAGAGAAAGCAATAGTTGATCGAGGTTTCAATGAAGGTTGGATAAAACCCGTAATACCAAAAAATAGAACTGGAAAAACAGTTGCGGTGGTTGGGTCGGGTCCGGCTGGATTAGCCGCCTCTCAACAACTGAACAGGGCAGGGCACACAGTGACTCTATTCGAAAGAAGTGACAAAATAGGTGGCCTTCTAAGATATGGAATACCGGACTTTAAATTGGAAAAAGATATCATAGAACGTCGTATAAATATTATGTCTGAAGAAGGTGTAATATTCAAAACAGGTATTGAAATCGGTAAAGATATACAACTTCATGAATTAACAAATGATTTTGATGCCGTTTGCCTGACTATTGGGGCTGGTGAACCTCGTGAACTACCGGTTTCTGGAAGAGATCTTGATGGGGTACATTATGCAATGGACTATTTGACTCAGCAAAACAGACGTGTGTCTGGGGAAAATATTACCGGCAGATATTCTATCACTGCAAAAGATAAAAAAGTAATAATATTGGGTGGTGGAGATACTGGTGCTGACTGTTTGGGTACAGCCCACAGACAAGGGGCCGATTCGGTATATCAGTTGGAATTATTGTCAGAACCGCCGACAAGCAGAAGGACGGATAACCCTTGGCCACAATGGCCGCAGATACTGAGGACGTCCCCCGCTCACGAGGAAGGTGGGTTAAGGGATTATAGTATTTTGACGAAAAGTTTATCTGGTTCGAATGGAAAAGTAGAAAAACTTAATGCCATAAGAGTTGAATGGGGATATCCAGACGATTCTGGAAGGCCAGTCATGAAGGAAATGCCAGGGACTGAATTTTCTATAGATGTTGACTTAGTCCTCTTAGCAATGGGCTTTGTGCATCCAGAACATAAAGGTTTGGTAGAAAACTCATCGTTGGAATTGGACTCAAGAGGAAACATTAAAACAGATAGTGAGCGATCTACCAGTGTGCCTGGAGTATTTGCCGCTGGAGATTCTACTAGAGGTGCATCTTTGGTGGTGTGGGCAATTGCAGAGGGTAGACAGGCGGCTTACGGTATAGATAAATATTTGATGGGTCATTCAAATTTACCGTCTGTAAAGGTTTAGACATATTTTTGTTAATTTCTATTAGTTGTTTTAAGAAAGACTTAATCGAGAGTAACTTAGTTGTATATACTTCAAAAAGGTGCCCAAGAGTTTGGTATAAACATAAGTGATCAACAATTATCTGCTTTCAAACTCTATTCATCTGAATTAGCAATTTGGAATAAAACAACAAACTTAACTGCCATTCGTGATAAATATGATGTGGAAAAGAAGCACTTCTTGGATTCCATAAGTATAGTACCTATAATTTCTGAGTTAATTGCATCTGGGAAAACAATTTCAGTTATTGATATAGGTAGCGGGGCAGGTTTCCCGGGTTTGCCATTGAAAATTTTGTTTCCGCATATCAATTTGTCTTTGGTTGAATCCAATGGTAAAAAAGTTTCATTTTTGAATCACATTTGCGGTAGATTAGGATTTGATGACGTTAAAGTTCTCAATGAGAGGGCAGAATTGCTCGCACATAAATCCATTAGAGAAACATTTGACTTGATTGTGGCACGTGCTGTTGGGAATTTGACCATGCTGAGTGAGATAACTTTGCCATTTTGTGTTGTCGGCGGAAAAGTCGTTTTGCATAAAGGTCAAGATATTAGTACTGAGGTAGAGGAATCACTGTACTCAGTTGGTCTTATGGGAGGAAGTGTCTCAAATGTAGAACAAGTTTCATTTCCAGCATTAAACCTTAATGGGACTATAGTAGTTATGGACAAGATTGAATCTTCCCCAGCTAAGTATCCAAGGAGACCAGGGATTCCTCACAAGAAACCATTGCGGCATCGTAAAAACTTTTGAACTAGAATATGGAATATAATCACTCACAAAACACTTTTGATTTAGTAGCGAAAATTTTGTCTTGGCAGACATTCATGTCTTTTGCTATCGCAATTGGATTACTAACGCTAGTAATTGCAAAGGTCGATATTGATTGGGCCAACACTAAGGCCACTATATTCAAGAGTAACATTCCAGTTTATTTATTGGCATTCATTTCGTATTATTTTGGTTTTTTGTTGAGGGGTTGGCGATGGAGTATTATGATCGAAAATTCCGACAGGAATCAAAACTTGAGGACAAAAGATTATTCAATATTTCAATGCTCGTTATATGTCTACCTGGGATGGTTCGCTAATACCGTGACCTGGTTCCGCCTAGGAGATGTTTATAGGGCTTATATATTTTCTCAAGATAACAAAGATAGTTTTTCTAGAGTTATAGGCACGATATTATCGGAGAGAGTTTTGGATATTGCTACTGTTTTTTTTGTATTAGTATTGGCATTCTCGATGTTTTACGGTTCTGTATTTTCCAGTGGAATGTTTATATTTATAGGATTGTCTCTATTTATGTTTATTATCGGTCTTGCTGGTATATTTGTTATGAGGCGATATAGCGACTATTTGATTACTTATATGCCACGCAAATTCAGGAAGTCTTATCAGCTTTTTCATGATGGGGTGTTGGGTAGTTTGAATCGAATGTATTTGCTGATTTTTCTCAGCATCATTATCTGGTCTACCGAGGTTTTGAGGTTATTCTTGGTTATTCAAGCACTGCATTTGTCTACTGACCCGAGTGTATCCCTGATATTGTTTGTTACTTTGGTTAATGCAATCCTTACTACTGTACCAATAACTCCTGGGGGTGTGGGGGTAGTTGAACCTGGCATTGTTGGGCTGATTTCACTGTCTATGTCGAGAAGTGAGGCAATATCCGTTGCTATACTGGACAGGTCGATAAGTTATCTTAGTATAGTTATTCTTGGAACTTTGGTTTTCCTGGGAAGATACTATTTTAGGCAAAAAAATAGTGCTCCTTGAAAAGGAGCACTATTTCTTTATTGTATCTTCTGGTTTCTAGTAATCCATAGGAGGCATTTGTGGATTCATTGGTTCCTTAACAGGTATTTCACTAACCATAGATTCTGTGGTTAATATCATGGTAGCCACGCTAGCTCCGTTTTCAATAGCAGCTCTAGTGACCTTAGCAGGATCCATTATTCCATGTGCCAGCAAGTTGGTCCATTCTTCTTTATCAGCGTCAAAGCCCCAGTCACCTTCACCCTCTCGTACTTTATTAAGAATTACAGATCCTTCGAATCCAGAGTTCTCGGATATAAGTCGTATTGGAGCTTCCAGTGCCCTCTGGATTATCCTGAGGCCAGTTAATTCGTCACCAGCTAGGGACAGATCCTTCAATCCATCTAGTGCTCTTACTAGAGCTACTCCGCCACCAGGTACGATACCTTCTTCTACTGCAGCGCGGGTGGCTGACAAAGCATCTTCTACTCTGGCCTTTTTCTCTTTGAGTTCTATTTCTGTCGCGGCACCGACTTTTACGATTGCCACGCCTCCAGCCAGCTTAGCCATTCTCTCCTGCAGTTTTTCTCTGTCATAATCTGAAGTAGACTCTTCAAGTTGTGCCTTTATTGAGTTTATTCTTCCCTGTATATCGTCGTCAGTTCCTGAACCTCCGACTATTGTAGTTTCTTCTTTGCTAGAAACAATTCTCCTTGCTCGACCTAAATCTTCTATAGATACGGAATCAAATTTACGTCCAGTTTCTTCGCTTATTAACGTCGCTCCAGTCAGGATTGCCATGTCTTCGAGCATGGATTTACGTCTATCTCCAAAACCAGGGGCTTTAACAGCCAAAGGAGTTAGAGTGCCTCGAAGTTTATTGACTACCAATGTGGCTAATGCTTCACCTTCAATATCTTCAGCTATAACTACAACGTTTTTTGTCACTTTTAATACATTTTCCAAAGCCGGTAGCATATCTGACACGGCCGATATTTTCTTATCTGTTATGAGTATGTAGGGTTCTTCTATTACACATTCCATTCTCTCGTTGTTGGTTATGAAATAAGGGCTTATATATCCACGATCAAATTGCATTCCGTCAACGTATTCCTTCTCGTATAAAAGACCTCTAGATTCTTCAACGGTTATCACACCATCTTTCCCAACTTTTTCCATTACTTCGGCTATTAAATCGCCTATTTCAACTTCGTGGGCAGAGAGTGCTGCTACTTGGGCTATCTGTTCTCTCCCCTCGACAGGTGTAGACATCTTTCTGATTTCTTCTCTTATTGCAGCGACAGATTTATCGATGCCTCTCTTAATCGACATCGGATCTGCACCCGCAGTAACGTTCTTAAAACCTTCATGTATTATTGCTTGGGCTAACACCGTGGCAGTCGTGGTGCCATCCCCGGCCACATCGTTTGTTTTGCTTGATGCTTCCTTAATTAGTTGAGCTCCCATATTTTCGAAAGAGTCTTCCAACACAATCTCTTTAGCTATGGTTACTCCATCACTACAAACCAAAGGAGCTCCAAATGCTTTGTCCAATATAACATTTCGGCCCCTAGGTCCCAATGTTACCTTAACGGTATCCGCTAGTTTGTCAGCACCTCGTTTTAGGGCTTGTCTAGCCTCTTCTGAATATGTGAGTTGTTTAGCCATATTATTATCCTTTCACTCTGCAGTTTTTTGGTCAGGAGATTTTTGCCAATATATCGCTTTCTCTTAATATTAGAAGATCGTCTCCTTCTTCTTTTATCTCGCTACCAGCGTATTTAGAGTAGACTACAAGATCTCCAACTTTCGACTCCATTGCTACTCTTTTTCCATCTTCTGTAGTTCTGCCAGGGCCCACTGCCACTATTTCACCTTCTTGTGGTTTTTCCTGTACAGTGTCTGGGAGTACTATCCCTCCTGCAGATACTTCTTCTCTCTGTGTGGGTTTGACAATAACTCGATCTCCATATGGTTGATATTTACGTGCCATATTTACTCTCCTAATAATTAGAACTCATATTGTTATAAAACTGCTAGTAATCCAAGCAAGTGGCTACTAGGGCAAAGGGAAGTATAGACAAATGTTAAATTTGTTGTCAATAGTGTCGATTAAACGAGAGTTTAAGTCACCTCGGTTCAACTTTGTGGATTATCCGAGATGAATCCTCGGTTTCCATTTAAAAAGAAGCGGCGGAGATTATAAATACTAATTCTCCGCCGCTTCTTTTTATTTCTAGAATTGAGCGCTCTCAGTGGAACCTGACAAGGCTCCAGTAGAGGCTTGGCCTTCACTAACGCTAAGCAGTACTTCATCGAAGTATCCTGCACCCACCTCTGCCTGGTGTTTTGTAGCGGTGTAACCATATTTTTCTGCTGCGAATTCCTGCTCTTGCATTTGAGAGAAGGTGGTCATACCATTTTCCTTGTATGCTCTAGCAAATTCAAATGCGTTCAGGTTTACCATATGCCATCCAGCTAGAGTAATAAACTGGAATTTATATCCCACTTTACCTAATTCATCTTGGAATTTGGCTATTGTTGCGTCGTCTAAGTAACCCTTCCAGTTGAAAGAAGGCGAACAGTTGTAGGCTAACATCATGTCGGGGAATTCCTTATGTATTGCATCTGCGAATGCTATTGCTTCGTCTAGATCTGGTTCGGATGTTTCACACCAGAGTAGATCGGCGTATGGTGCATAATTCAATCCCCTTGAGACTGCGGCATCGAAGCCGTCATTGATTTCAAAGAAACCTTCTGAAGTTCTTGTTCCAGTAGTGTATTTTGCGTCTCTCTCATCTATATCGCTGGTCAACAGTGTTGCTGCTCTGGCATCTGTTCTAGCACAAAGTATTGTTGGGACGTCTAGTACGTCAGCAGCCAATCTGGCAGCATTTAGTGTTTGGACGAACATACTAGAAGGGATAAGAACCTTACCTCCCATATGCCCACATTTTTTGGCGGCAGACAACTGGTCTTCGTAGTGTACTCCGGCAGCACCAGCTTCTATCATCCATCGCATCAATTCATATGCGTGTATAGCTCCTCCGAACCCAGCTTCGGCATCAGCCACTATAGGAGCAAAATAATCTAAGTCTCCACTGCCATCTAGTGTTTGAATTTGGTCAGCTCTTGTTAAAGCGTTGTTTAGTCTCTTGACTACTGCAGGAACACTGTTTGATGGGTAAAGGCTTTGGTCAGGAAAGGTTTGACCGGCTAGGTTTGCATCTCCAGCTACTTGCCATCCACTCAAATATAGTGCTTGCAATCCTGCCTTTACCATATTGGTGGCTTGCATACCCGTGTAAGCGCCGAAAGTGCGGATATACCCATCTTGATTAAGGCTTTTCCAAAGTCTTTCGGCCCCACGTCGAGCCAATGTGTGTTCTATCATCACACTGCCTCTTAATCTAATTACATCTTCAGCGGAGTAGTTTCTTTCTACACCTTTCCACCTAGGGTCTGTTTTCCATCTGTTTTCCAACTCTTTAGCCTGTTGCGTAACATTTGAGTGATTATTACTCAAGATTTCCTCCTAACCAGATTCAAATAATTGTTTCGTAATTCGTCATTAAGTTTTAATAACTATACGAAAACAATTATAGTAAAAATGAGTTATAATTCAACTAGGTTGTTTCCTATAACCGTGATAGGTTTCACCTATCACTTTATTTTAGGTGTTGGAGGGCACTATGGAATTTATACAAATAGAGGCTTTTTTAGCAGCGGCAGAGACAGGGAGTTTTAGGCGAGCGGCGGAAACTCTATTTTTATCTCAACCGTCTGTTAGTGCCAGAGTTCAATCGTTGGAAGAAGAATTAGGTGTTCCTTTATTCCATCGCATGGGTAGAGGTGTTAGGTTAACTGATATGGCTAAAACTTTTCGTCCGTATGCAGAGAGATGTGTTGAGTCCATACGTCAAGCTAAAGATGTCATAGGCGCTGAAAAGGCTTCCAGTGGAGGGGTTTTGAATATAGCCTCTGCTAGAGTCATCGGCACATATTCCTTGCCTTTCATAGTACATAAATTTAAAACTAAATATCCTAACGTTAATGTTCACATCAACATTGGTAGGTCATCAGATGTTTTGGAAATGGTTTTGAATGAAGATGTGCAAGTTGGTCTAGGTCGTGAACTTACTCACCCAGACATTTTAACTATGCACTTATACAATGAGGATGTGATGTTGGCAACCAGCCCAGATCATCCTTTTGCTATTAAAGGAGAAGCTAGTATATACGAAATAGCACGGGAACCTTTGATATTGTACGACAGAGAATCATCATATTTCGTTTTAATAAGTCAGGTTTGTCGAGAAGCCGGTATCTCTCCAATAGTGGAGATGACTTTGGATAGTGTGGAGGCAACTAAACATATGGTAGAGCTTGGAATGGGTATTTCGTTCTTGCCTAAAGTGGCTGTTAGAGCGGAAGTTGAAAGAGGTAGTTTGAGCTTAATACCTATGCAAGACGGGCATTTGGTGTCGCTACCAACGGCGTTGATGCTTCGAGAAGCTCATCATTACAGCCCCACCGTTTTGGCTTTTTTGGATGTTGTTAAAGAATTCCACAGGTTAGATACAGACCTATTAAATGCCTAACCTAATCACATTATCGTTTTGTATTTTTTGTGCTAGCGATTATAATAAAGTAGAGAAGTTTGCAACATGCGGGGTGTGGCGCAGTTGGCAGCGCGCTACGTTCGGGACGTAGAGGTCGTCGGTTCAAATCCGACCACCCCGACCAGATTCTTAATTTTGATTAAGGAGATTAAAATGTCAGAAATATACGGACAAAACGGCTTGGAGTACAACTACGTTCCAGATTGGCCAACCCTTCCAGAAGGGATGAGATTTATAGAATGTCCTGGAGTAGCTGTGGATTCTCTGGACAATATATATGTTCTGACTCGAGGCGATCATCCTTTAATTGTTTTCGACAAAGAAGGCAATTTTATTAAGACCTTGGGGCGAGGGTTATTTAGTAACAGAACTCATGGGTTGTACATAGCGCACGACGACTCAATATTAGTGGCAGATGACGGGTTGCACACTATACAAAAATTCGGCCCAGGTGGAGATGATAAGGTTATGGAGATAGGTGAGCGTAGTCATCCTGCCCCAATATGGAGCGGACAACCGTTTAATCGTCCTACCTCAGCTGCAATCATGGCAAGTAATGGGGATGTTTATATATCAGATGGATATGGTAATTCACGTGTTCATGTTTATTCTGGTGATGGCAATTATAGATTTTCATGGGGAGAACCCGGTATAGAAGCAGGGCAATTTATAAGGCCTCATAATATAGCGATAGACGATAAAGACAATGTTTACGTCGTTGACAGAGAGGCTCACAGGATACAAATATTCGATCCAAATGGGAATTTTATGAACATGTGGAATAACATACACAGGCCAGATGCAATGGTTTTATGGAAAGATCACATATATATTGGTGAGTTAAATGGCATGACTGGTATGGAAGGTGCACCTGGCTTAGGGCATCGTGTAAGTATATATGATTTGGCTGGTAACTTGGTAAGCCGATTTGGAGATGAAGAAGAGGGTAGCGGGCCTGGTCAGTTTCACGCACCACACGGAATAGCAGTAGATTCTGAAGGTTCTATATATGTTTCAGAGGTTTCTTATACAATAACCGGTTCTCGCATGGATCCACCCCGAGAACTGCGCAGTATATCTAAGTATAAATTGGCATAGGTTTGGTCTAGTAGAATTTAACGTTAGGCACATACATTTTTACGCCAAGGATATTATTATCCTCGTCCTACGAATGGCATATTCGTGGCTAATATGGTCATAAATTGCACGTTGGTATCTAAAGACATGTTGGAAATTGTCAATATAGCATCTGCTACGTAGTTAACGTCAAAGGTGGGCTCTACCATTGTAGTTCCATTAGCCTGAGGAACTCCGTTTTTCATTCTTGCAGTCATCTCTGTTCCTGCATTACCTATATCTATTTGGCTGCAGGCTATGTTGTATTTTCTGCCGTCCAAAGAAATGGATTTGGTAAGGCCAGTGATGGCATGTTTCGTGGAGGTGTACGGAGAAGAGTTGGGTCTTGGTGTGTGTGCAGATATCGACCCATTATTTATTATTCTTCCACCCATTGGGTCTTGTTCTTTCATTATTCGGAAAGCCTCTTGAGCACACAAGAATGATCCCGTTAAGTTGGTGTCTACTACGGATGACCATTGCTCATATGACAATTCATCAAATGGGACTGGTGGAGCTCCTCTACCGGCATTATTGAACAATACATCTAGTCTTCCGAATTTGTTTTTTGCAGTTGCAAAGAGTGCCTTTATAGAGCCTGGGTCAGTAACATCTGTTACTACAGATATCGCATTTTTCCCATTATCGCCGGCCAGTTCTGAAGTTTCTTCCAGAGTTTCAATATGCCTTCCCGCCAAAACGACAGAGTATCCATTCTTCAATAATGCTAGAGACGAGGATCGTCCTATACCTGATCCAGCTCCGGTTATTAAGGCAACCTTATGATTTGAAACCATTATAAATTCCTCAATTCTTGTTGATGTTTTATGTGATAATCATAGCATACGCATGGACTCATATGGAATCTTATTTCTTTGCTGTGAATATATATGAAACATTAGTAATATCTATTATATAATGTATGGTGGTAGACGTTGAATTTTTATGGGGGTAGTTGCTATGGATAATAATGTGTTGCCCATCGTATATACTATAAAAGGCTGCGATGCTTGCGTTAAATTGCTAACAAAATGGGATAGTGAGGGAATTGAATATGAAGAGCGGAGAGCCGACTTAAGTCAGGAAATGATGGATGAAGCGAGAAAACACGGTGATGTAGTTCCTATTGTAGTCTATCCAAATGGGACTACAGAAGAAGGGTTTGAGGGAGGTATTGGTTGTTACATTGGTTAGGAAAATTTAATTAAGAATGGAGACGTTATGTCCGGGAAAAATTCTGTTGTGACAGTAGAAAGATTCAACTCTGGAATGCTCTATAAGGATTTTGTGGCACAGATAAACGTTAATCAAGATAGATTTGAACAGTATTACGACACTGCTGCAGAGATTTTAACAGAGAGTGACGTTGAATTTTTTCAACAAATAATAAATGCGGGTGGATCAAAAGTACTTGTATTAGGTGAGGATTGGTGTCCTGATGTTTACAGAGGCATGCCGGTGATCGCCAAAATAGCTGATTCTTCGGGAATGGATCTCAGGGTTTTTCCGAGAGATGCTAATTTGGATATAATGGACGAGTTTCTTAAAGATGGAGAACACAGATCTATTCCAACACTTGTTTTCTATACAGATGATCAAGAGTATTTGTGTCATTGGATAGAAAGACCTGTTATGGCAACCAAAGAAATGGCTGAGATTACAGAATCTGTTGAAAAGAATATGCCCGGTAAAGATGAACAAGAGATACGGGAAGCGAGAAGAGAGCTTGTTAATGCGAGATTTCCAGATTGGCAAAAATACACTATCGATGAATTGAGAGCACTTTTATCCAAAGCTTTGGCAATATAATATACAGATAGATTTTCATAGTTTGCATTGAGTAATTATTATAAAAACGATGACGACTACCAAGACTGGGAATATCCTGATCAAGAAGATATAGATGCTTTAGACAATATTGATGTTGGGAATTCTCATTCACCAAAAGTCGACAAAATGTCCTTACCAATCAAACTCTTTGGAGGGTTGATGGTAGTGGCTTTCGTTGGATCTTTATTGGTGCCTGTCATTGGTTCTTTTTCTGGTAGTTCGGTAGATGATTCGATTCAATCAGAAGAAGAGTTTGTGAAATCTGTATACAGTGAAGTTATAGAACAAAAAGTTACAGAGGTCTTCAGAGATAATCCTGAAGGGGACACCATAGGATATTTAAGTGTTGAATTTCCTCAATCTGAACAGGATCCGCTTATAGCAATTCTTGTAAATTACTCAACAACTTCGGTTCTCTCTAACATAGATAGGGCAAATGTATATAGCGTAGATTTATTCAGGGAGATATTTACTGATATACGCTTTCGTAATATCACTCTGGTTTGGTTTGAGGCTTCTGATGTTGGTACAGATGGGGAAATGTTGGCAAAGGCTTTGTTAATGGTTGGTGTGTCCAAAACCAGTTCTATCGACATTAACTGGTCTTCTATAACGGCTGAAGATTTAAGATATATAGCAGATTATTATGAGGAATATCCCGAACAATAATTGTTATATTTAGTTTAGTTGGAGTGACGAATATTTTCGCGTTGATTAGTCTAGTATAATGTATTTCGACTTAAATAAATTAATGATATTCAAGCATATTTAAATATGTACTCAGAAAGGAGCCGACATTGATTAGAAGTCTTGGTAGTAAAACACCTAAAATACACCCTTCTGCTTTTGTTAGTGAGGCAGCGTATGTTGTGGGAGATGTTGAGATAGGCGAGGGGTCAAGTGTTTGGCCTGGTACCGTTATTAGAGGCAATTTGAGCAAGATTGTCATTGGTAAATACGTTAATATCCAAGATAATTGTGTAGTACATTCAGAAGAAAACTCTCAAACTACTATAGGCGATTATGTTTCTATGGGCCACAAGGTTATGTGTCATGCTACTTTAGTTGGGGACAACTGTTTGCTAGGGAATGGGTCGACTGTAAATTCGTATACCACCATCAGTCAGGGTTCAATTATAGCTGCTGGATCTGTAATATTAGAAAGAGTTGAAATACCTCCTAATTCGTTGGTGGTTGGAGTTCCAGGTGAAGTAAAGCGTACCATTAGCGAACGTCACATAGAACTGATCAACAAAATATGGAAAGATTACAAAATGTATGCTCAGGAATTTAAATCTGCCGGGTTGGAAGATTCAGATAGAGATAAATTTAATGATCCGAATGTCTAAGACTGATTTTAAATTGGGAGGATTAGTCTATGAAAGTTATTGATCTGAGGAGTGACACCGTCACTCATCCTACTAAATCCATGTTGGATGCAATGGCCAGTGCCGAATTGGGTGACGAAGGGTTCGCTGACGATCCTACAGTCAATCTTTTGCAGGAAAAAGTTGCAGATATGATGGGCAAAGAAGCTGCTTTGTTTATGCCTAGTGGTACGATGGCGAATTTGTCTGCCATTTTAACACATTGCGAAAGAGGTGACGAAATAATTCTCGGTGACCTATCACATATATATGTTTATGAATACGGAGCCGCTTCTTCTCTTGGAGGTATAATTTATAAACCGCTAGCAAATGCAGACAATGGAACCCTTGATATGAATAGTGTTTATGAGGCTACAAAAAAGTTATCTGCTAGATTTCCGAATACGGCTCTAGTATGTTTGGAAAATACACATAATCGGTGTAGTGGAGCTGTTTTGCCGCAGGAATATGTACGATCAGTATCAGATGTATCCCATAATAATGGCACAGCTGTTCATTTGGACGGGGCTAGAATATTTAATGCAGCCATAGCGCAAAATCTACCTCCTAAGGAATTGGTCTCCACCGTAGACTCAGCTATGTTTTGCTTTTCCAAGGGTCTCAGTTGCCCTGTTGGATCTATATTGTTAGGCACGAAAGATTTTATCGCTAAAGCAAAGGTAATGAGAAACACTTTAGGTGGGGGCATGAGGCAAGTAGGAATCTTGGCAGCAGCAGCATTAGTTGCCTTGGAAGAGATGATTGATAGACTGAGTGAAGATCATCATAATGCTCGTTTGTTGTCGGATGGATTAAGAAATCTTGAACACGTACGCGTTCAATCCGACGTTATTGAAACCAATATAGTTATATTCGAAATTCCTGAGAGAGATACGCAGGAACTCTTATCATTATTTGGGGATCGAGGTCTTATGGTCAGTAATCCATATGGTGATAAAATACGTATGGTCACTCATTATGGGATATCAGAGCAAGACATTTATGATGCTCTAAGTGTTGTTAAGAGTGTCGTTGAAAGTAATTGATCACAAAAAAGTATACTTGCTATTGTGGAGGGGTTTAGGTTATGAAAGCTATTCAAATGTCGGGACCTGGTGGATCAGAAGTATTGAAATATAACAATGTTCAAGACCCTGTGCCAGGCATAGGTGAAGTTCTGATCCAACTTAAGGCCATTGGCGTCAACTATATGGATATTTACATCCGATCAGGTGTTTACCCGATACCGTCATTACCTCTTATTCCTGGATCTGAGGGAGCTGGAGAAGTGCTAGAAGTAGGTGATGATGTTTCTGGTTTTAAGCAAGGAGATCTTGTGGCATACACCGGAGTACCTCAATCGTATGCTGAGAAGATTGTTTGTCCTGCTTGGAAACTTATAAAGATTCCCACTGGATTAGATGTAAATACAGCGGCAGCAGTCATGTTGCAAGGTATAACAGCTCAGTACCTGTGTAAATCAACTTACCCTCTAGGGTCCGGAGATACATGTTTGATTCATGCTTCTGCTGGTGGGGTTGGATTACTACTTACCCAAATGGCCAAATCTTTAGGAGCTACAGTTATAGGAACGGTATCTACTGAAGAAAAAGGGAATATTGCTAGGTCTGCTGGTGCTGACTATATCATAAACTACAAAACCCATGATTTTCAAAAAGAAGTTGAATCCATATCCGATGGGAAAGGGATTCAAGTGGTTTATGACTCAGTGGGATTAGATACTTTTGATAAAAGTATTAATTGTCTTGCTACAAGGGGTTATATGGTTCTTTATGGGCAGTCAAGTGGGTTAGTTCCTCCGATATCACCAATGTTACTTAATAGTAAGTCGTTGTTTTTGACGAGGCCGACGTTAACCTCATATATAGACAATAGAGCAGAATTGGAGAACCGGGCTGGTGAAGTATTGAATGCTGTAAACGATGGGACGTTGAAAGTTCGCATACATAACAAATTGCCATTAGCAGATGCTGCTATTGCACATGACCAATTGGAAGGGCGACTCACTACAGGCAAGCTACTCTTAGTGCCCTAAATTTCATGTATTGGATATTTTCACACACTAACTAAAGGTAGATGATTTTATGGCTGACATTGATATAGAAACTAGACTTCACGAGATTGGGAACAGGATTCAATTTGCATTGGTTAAATCCGGTAGATCAGAAGGAAGTGTTGTTTTATTGGGTGCTTGTAAGCAGGTCAGCTATCAGAGAATTCTCGATGCTGTGGGGTTGGGTTTGGATCACTTGGGTGAAAACAGAGTGCAAGAAGCTGAAAGTAAATTTGACATTACTGACCTACCACATGGATTAAAGAGTTTACAACTCATTGGAACTTTGCAATCTAATAAAGTAAAACGGGCTGTCCAAATGTTCGATGTTATCCAATCAGTGGATAGTGCAAAGTTGGCTGATAGAATTGATCTGGTTGCAGGAGAAATGAAGAAGAGGGCTAAGATTTATCTAGAGGTTAATCTTTCTGGAGAGGATACAAAGACTGGTATTAACCTCTTGGAATTTGATGAAGTTATAGAATTCATTATTGCTAAACCCAATTTAGAATTAGTTGGGTTAATGACAGTACCACCACATAGTGTTGATCCGGAAAATAGCAGACCGTATTTTCAACAGCTAAGAGGTTTAAGAGACTCCATAGGCAAACATACGTCTATCCATGTTGATCAAATTGGATTGTCTATGGGTATGACAAATGACTTTGAAGTGGCCATAGAAGAAGGTGCTACTCTTGTACGTCTAGGATCAGCAATATGGGGCCCCCGGGAATAGTTGAAGTTCTTGTATTGTTTCTTCCCAGATTCTGGTTCTTCTATTGACTAGATTCAATTCTGCTATAGTATGGTATAATTGTTCAAGGTGGTATCGTGTTGGATCCTTATCGGATTGTTCAGATTCTCCTTTGCGCTTTGATTGGTAGTTTGATATTGCCCTTCTAGCATTGGTTAGTAAGAACTCACTTTTTCGCCAATAGGACTTGTTAAGATTTTAGGAGGACATCGTTTTGAGGATATATGTAGGGAATCTTTCCTATCAAGCTACTGAACAGGAGTTGAGAGATACTTTTGAAGCACATGGTGAGGTAGAAGAGACGTATATAGTTCGGGATAGAGACACTGGGAGATCAAGAGGATTTGCGTTTGTTGAAATGCCAACAGATGATGAGGCCAAAGCTGCCATTGAGGATCTAAATGGTAAAGAAGTGGGAGGGAGAACTCTCACTGTTAATGAAGCTAGGCCAAGACAGGAGAGGTCTCCTGGTTCTGGTTCTCGTTGGTAAAATGAAATAGATATAGAATCGTTTAGACCAATAATTAGAGCCACTTCCCATAAGGAAGTGGCTCTAATTTGATTTTGTTTATAATTATTAAAGGCATAATGTGAAAATTATCCGACTTACTCACAATAATCCATGGCTAGTGATGTCTGGGGTTTGGATTCAGGCTGTGACCATTTCAGTTATGGGGTCATCGTTGGGTATTATGCTGCCTAGCATCACTCAAGATTTAAATATCTCACCTGTACAGGCAGGTGTTTTGGGTTCAGCTTTTTTCCTAGGTTCAGCTAGCACTTCATTACCGGCTAGTGTATGGATGTCCAAATACAGTCCTAAAACAGTTACTACTATTGCCTTGTTATTAGCTGCTTTGTTTATGATGTTGCAAGGATGGTCTCCCACATTTATGTTTCTCCTGTTAGGCAGGTTTCTATTTCAGGTAACTATGGTTACAAGGATGGTGGGGGAGGCAATTGTAATCCAGCAATGGTTTAGTACCACAAAAATAGCATTAGTAGTAAGCATAACTGTGGGTATTTTTTCGAGTGGTCAACTGATTGGAATTGCTACCATGACGTTTCTGATGGACTCATTAGGAGGTTGGAGGAATGTGTATTACGTCTTTGGTGTTTTAATGATTATAACGTCTGTTTACTGGATTCTTGTTGGCAGAGATAACATCTCAACTAAAGATCAGGATAGATTAGATGATGGCTCTCCATTACAGATTTTACGTAAACGAAAGATTTTATGGGTTATTGCAGTTGCGCCTTCTGGTGCAGCAGCTGCTTTTGCCAGCGTAATAACCTTCTGGCCCACATATGCTCTTAACTCTTTACCATTATCGTTAGAGGAAATCGGTTTGCTTTTGACTCTTTTCCCTTTTGGAGGTATGATCGCAGCTTTTGTAGGAGGTCCTTTATCAGACAAGATTCGCCAAAGGAAAATCCTTATTTGGGGTCCTGGTGTCTTACTGCCAATAATATATTTGTTTCTTTTTACTTCTGACTCCATTCTCATTGTAGGAATCCTGCTATTTGCTGCGGGTTGGAATGCTATGATTTGGGTCCCTATAATACGTACAATTCAATATGATTTAGGATTGAAACCTAGAGAAACAGCCGTATCCTTAGGTTTATTTATGACAATGATGCCTATTGGAGGGGCGCTAGGCCCACCTATAGTAGGTGCTATAGAAGAGATTTATGGATCACTTCAATATGGACTAATAACAATATCATTCTTGCCGTTAACACTTTTGGTTGGAGGTTTATTTATTCCAGAAACTAGCCCGCTTAGGAAAAACACATCTCGAGACTAACGTTTCTTTATGATGAGGTTCACGATTGTGTTGGGCATTCAGCGAACGGTTTTTGCAAGCTTGTTTGTGGCGACCCGGAGCGGATTCGAACCGCCGATCTCTGCCTTGACAGGGCAGTGTGTTAAACCAGCTACACCACCGGGCCATCAGGAACTCTTTAAAGGGTGCATGATAACAAGATGTCAGTTTTCAATGACTTTTCTTGTTAAGCCAACACAGAATACGACATGAAACATATTTAGTCTATAGGATAGTAATCCAAAACTGGTATCAGTAGATCGTAAATCACTCAATGTTGAGTTGCAAGTATCTATTTTAGTGTCCTAGAGATAGCAATTATTAATACAACACATATTACGGTAAGAATCAACAGCAATGAATGGCTTTGTGAGGTTCTTGGGTATTTGCGTCTTGATTTTCGGTTCATATAATTAAAAAGTTCGTCGGTTTCGTGCAGATAATTTATAGAAGTATATTACATTTTCGGATATTGACTATCTGGATACTTGATAGGTTTGGAATATGATGGTATCTTGTAGCCGCTTGTATTCGGGTGGAATATTATATATGAAGAAAATGAATTTAACAGTGTTTGCCATAATTCTGCTGACTATTGCAGGATGCGCAGGTAATAACGAAGTGGTACCTCAGGCGTCAGAGCCTTCGTCTGGTGTAGGCGAGACATTGATTGCGCCGACGCCTTATCCAACGCCGACACCTTATCCAACGCCGACACCTTACCCAACGCCGACACCTTACCCAACGCCGACACCTTACCCAACACCCACGGCTTATCCTACCCCCACACCTGTGCCGGAGCCAACACCAACCCCAATTCCCGCGCCAACTCCGACACCTACGCCTATGCCTACGCCTGTACCAACTGTAGCCCCAACTCCAACACCGATCCCTACTCCTAGTGGATCTGTTCCGCTGTTGTTCCATTCATTGTCTGGAACTGTAACTGTTGGAGGAGAAACACCACCTGATGGTACAGTGATGGAAGCTAGAGTGGGGTGGTATATATCAGATCCTGTAACTATTTATAATGGTGTATATGTCATTGTGTTAGCACCTAATGATTGGGCACTACAGTTGGAATCAATAACTTTCCATATTGGAGATAAACAAGCCACAGAGACCGTACAGTATGATGGTAGAACGATGGGTTACAACAGTGGCTTTAAACTAACATTCCCTTAATCCGGTACTCATTGGAATTTAATTTTTTTATAACAGAAGTGTTTTAATGCCAAAAAATCTTGTGATAGTAGAATCTCCGGCCAAAGCAAAAACTATTGGTCGTTATTTGGGTAATGACTACGAGGTCGTTGCTTCAGTTGGTCATGTAAGAGATTTACCTTCAAAAACTTTGGCAGTGGACATACAAAATGATTTCAAACCAGAATACGAAATCATGCCTGGTAAGAAAACCGTAATACAAAATCTTAAGAAATTGGCTAAGAACTGCGAGGTTGTCTACCTCGCTACTGACCCTGATAGAGAAGGGGAGGCTATTTCGTGGCATATAATGGAATCTATAGCTACTAAAGCGGTCGCTAAGAGAGTCATATTTCATGAAATAACAGAAAGTGGTGTAAAAGAGGCTTTTAATAATCCCACTTCAGTCAATATGGATTTGGTAGATGCCCAGCAGGCTCGAAGGGTATTGGATAGAGTGGTTGGTTATGAATTGAGTCCTTTATTGTGGAAAAAATTTACTAGTGGATATAAATTGGGTCTTTCAGCCGGACGAGTACAATCTGTAGCGTTGAAATTGATAGTGGAAAGAGAGAAAGCTATAAACGATTTCACACCCGAAGAATATTGGATTATATCTGTTGATTTAATCAAGGATGAAGGTAAGACAAAAACAGCATTCAGTGCACGTCTTACAGGATCTAAAAGATATTCTAAAGATGATGCAAAGATTATCGAACAAGATTTGCAATTGTGTGACTTTAAAGTTGACTCCTTAACCAATAAGACATCAAAATTGAAACCTCAAGCTCCATTTACTACTAGCACTCTGCAACAAGAAGCGTCTCGTAGGTTATCGGGATTTTCAGTATCTAGAACTATGAGGGTTGCTCAGCAGCTGTATGAAGGTATAGCACTTGGATCAGGGGCTGAAACCGGATTAATAACTTACATGAGAACTGATTCCACTGTCTTGTCTGCTACGGCGACGACGGAGATAAATGAATTTATAATGAGCCATTACGGAGAACAATATTTGGGCACGGGAAATCGACGCAGACGAGGAAAATCTGCCGTTACAGCCCAAGAGGCTCATGAAGCGATCAGACCCACATCTATAAACCGAACGCCTGAAGAATTGGCAGGATATCTTACTAGAGAGCAGATATCCCTTTATACTTTGATTTGGAAACGAGCCTTGGCCAGCCGAATGGCGGATACAGTAAACAAAATTACGACCGTAAATATTACTGCGAAAAAAACCGATACGATTGTTTATAAGTTGTCGTCTTCCGGATCCGAGCCTGAATTTGATGGTTATATGAAGATATACAATGGTGGGAATAATAAATCCCAACAAGATGGAGACGATGAAGAAACTTCGGGTGATCAGGATGATTTTCAGAAAATACCTAGCCTTGCTAAAGATGAACGTTTGGTATTGAGTCAGGTCAATAACGATCAAAAATTCACCAGACCACTCCCTAGATATAGCCAGGCTTCTTTTGTGAAAACATTAGAAGAATCCGGTATAGGAAGACCAAGCACTTATGCTTCCATTATGGCAACTTTGGAAGGCAGGAATTATTGTTCATTAGAAAATGGTAGATACGTTGCAGAGCCTCTGGGTATTGCTATAGTGGGTCAATTGGACCCGTATTTCCCAAACATAATGGATGTAGAATTCACTGCTAAAATGGAGACCAATTTAGATGAGATTGCGAATGGTAATAAGGAATGGGTAAAAGTATTAGAGGAATTCTATAATCCGTATCGTGAGTTATTTCTGATTGCCGAAACTTCTATGCCGAAGGTTACTGTTCAGACACCAACTGGAGAATCATGTCCTGAATGTGAACGACCACTGGCTGAGAAGATAGGACGTAACGGGAAATTTATAGCTTGTACTGGATTTCCGGAATGTCGGTATAGTAAACCATATCAGATATCGACTGGTGTATCTTGTCCAAAATGCCAAGGATTGTTGGTTCAACGCAAGGGTAGGAGAGGTGGCAGAGTGTTTTATGGATGTTCCAGCTATCCGTCTTGTGACTTTTCTCTAAGGCAAAAGCCAATTCCAAATCCTTGTCCCCGTTGTGAATCAGTTCTTGTAATAAATAATAGGAATTCAGTTTCCTGTTCATCGTGTGATTATAGTGCCGATATAGAAGAGTTCCAGACAGATGGTTCTGCTGCTGAGGTGGCTGTTTGAATGAGCGGCGAAACAGTTTAAATATATTAGAATATATAGATGGTTATATAGAGTATTTGAGAGGCGAACGAAATCTTTCAGTTTACACAGTTCGTAACTACGTCGACGATCTGAAACCGTTTTCCGAGTTTCTATATTCTAAGAGTGTTAGAGATATCAACGACATCAACAGATCAGTAATAAGAGAATATATAGCCTGGATGATGTCATCTCGTCTTCTCATGAGACAAACTAATGTGCGTCGACGTGGACACATGCGAGGCAGCGTAGTAAGAAACATGGCCTCTATTCGGTCGTTTTTTCGTTATCTGGTCTACAAAGGGATATGCGAACCTCATTCTTTGTGGTACCCAGTGAATCGCAGTTCTAGACCTTTGATTCCGAAAGCAGACAATCTGTTGCCTAAAGCTTTAGGGAAGAAAGAAGTTGCCGAACTCGTAAATTACCCATTGAGTAACCTGTATTCAGATGCAAGGTTCCAGGAAAGGGATAAAGCGATACTGGAACTTTTATATGCTAGTGGACTGCGGGTTGGAGAGCTATCATCTCTCAATTTACGAGATTTAGACGTGGATAATAGACTCTTGAGGGTTATTGGAAAAGGGTCCAAGCAAAGAGAAGTTTTTATGGGTAAAACGGCTCAAAACTCTCTTAACTCCTACTTGCTCAATTCCAGACCGTTGTTGTTGAAAAAGAACAAGAATGATGCACTGTTTCTGAATAAATTTGGTAATAGGCTTAGTAAGAGGTCTGTTCAAAATATGGTTTCAAGATATAGTTTGATGTCTATAGGAGAAAAGATCAATCCACACATGTTGAGACATAGCTTCGCAACTCATCTGTTGGATGGTGGCGCCGACATTAAAGTGGTTCAAGAATTATTGGGACACTCCTCACCTTCAACTACCCAAATATACACGCACGTTAGTCTGGAAGAGTCCAGGAAAAAATATTTGGCCTTTCACCCAAGGGCGAAAATTTCTTAAACCCACTCATTATTAGGATTTATTAATTGCTGATTTTGGCCCAGTTTCTGGAATAAATATAGCAGCAATAAATAGAGTTATTGGCAGTGGGGATACAATGGTGAGTCCTGTAAGTAATGAGCCGCTGTATTCTTGTAATGCACCTACAATTATTGGTCCCATCGTAGCTCCAATTGGGAACAAGGTTCTATTTAGACCACCTGCTACCGCAACTTCACGGGGAGACAACTTCATGTCTAGAGGTATAGTAAATAATACGGGTGGGAATGACATTGCCAACGCTCCAATAGCAAAGAGTATTAAGTATGCGATTGAGATAGTGTCTATACTCAAGAGGATTAGATACATGCCCGGAAGTAGTAAACCTGCAAACAATAGTATGGGCTTTCTCCTACCAATTTTTTGAGATAATGCTCCTCCTAACACTGACCCAAATATGCCCCCTAGTGGGAAAGCAGACATCAAGAATCCAGCTGTTCCTATGGAGATATTCATGTATTCGATTGAATAACTTGGGTAAAATGTCACAAATGAAGCGAAAGTGCACGCTATTCCTATTTGAGAACCAGCTATGACCCACAATATTTTCCTTCTTATCAATACTCCAGCAGGGTTGACTTGTTTTGTAGAGGGTGTATTGGTAGGATCTGCCCCTATCCTTTGTTTGCCTATAAATATCCATGATAAAGAAAAGGCAAGCATATAAATTGCTATAACCACATAAACTAATCGCCAACTATCAAATATAGTAACCATTGCAGGCACAAGAACCAACGCTAGAGTTTGGCCGATTGATCTAATACTAAAATCTAATCCGTTTACAATGGAATACAATCTTGATTGGAACCAATGCTGTATGAATATTATTTGCAGCGTTAATCTAACACTAGCTAAAGCCACAAATGTGAATCTAGAGATTATCAACATTTCTACATTGGTAGCCAGTGAGTGAGCAAGAGATGTTATGGCCATTCCCAAAGTAGCAATAAGAGTAACTATTTTCGGGTTGTATTTAGTTAGCCATATGCTGGTAGGCAATGACATAAGACCGAAACCAAAGAATCCAGCAGAGCCTAGTATCCCTGCTTGTACGGGGGATATGCTGAGGTCCTCTTGCCATAACGGTAAAAGCACACCTATAGACATAAAGACGAATACGTTGCCAATATCTATAGACCAGAGATTACTCATCACTATCCAGGCATATGGGTCCTGTTTTAATTGGTCTTTAGTTTCCAAGGTTTATGAAATGCACATTTTGTTTTTTAATATCCCAACTTTCCAAGTACAACCATAGTGTCTTGTATGAATTTATCGGCCTCAAAATCTTCCATAGTAAACGGTTTGTTTTTGTTTATCGGCGATACAAGGTAATGCCACAGTGCCATACGGGCTTTTTCCACCGAAGATTCATTCTTTGCTTGTAT
Source organism: SAR202 cluster bacterium (assembly GCA_009391535.1). Taxonomy (GTDB): domain Bacteria; phylum Chloroflexota; class Dehalococcoidia; order Lucifugimonadales; family UBA2985; genus VFHP01. Next base: position 34,558 of record VFHP01000018.1, read on the forward strand.
TATCACCGGTAAGTATTGACCAGTTAATCTCATTAGAAGTAGTTCTGATCCTTCTGGTTTAAATAAGGCTGGCATGTTGATATCTACCAATTCCTGCCACAGATCGGATTTCAAGATATCATCTTTCTGCAAAATATTTAACTCTACTCCCGTTGATTTGAATAAACTTTTAACTAGAGACGCCTGTAATCTATATGGTATATTAAGCAGGTTATCACGTTTAAGTAGATGTGCAAGACATTTTATTGTGATTGGGGAATATTATGGTAATAAATGATGGTGTAGAAACAGCGATCTTAGCTGGGGGGTGTTTTTGGTGTTTGGAGGCTGTGTTCGAACAACTGGATGGTGTTTTACATGTAGAGTCTGGATACATAGGAGGTCACGTTGCATATCCCACGTATGAGGAAGTTTGTGGTGGTAGAACGGGACATGCCGAAGCAGTCCGGATCATTTTTAAACCAGAGATTTTATCGTATAGGGAACTACTTGAAATATTTTTTTCCATCCACGATCCAACTACATTAAACAGACAAGGCCCTGATACTGGACCTCAATATAGATCTGCCATATTTGTTAACACCAATGAACAAGAAAAGATGGCTGTACAGGTAATAGACAATATACAGGAATCTGGCATTTGGCCTGGACTTCTAGTAACCGAAATTGATCACGCTACGGAATTCTATGTAGCTGAAGGTTACCATCAAGAATACTATCGAAAAAATGCTATTCAGCCTTATTGTCAGATCATAATTGACCCTAAAGTCGCGAAATTTCGACAAGAATATAAAACTAGATTGAAAGTCGAATACTCTGAAGCATAACAAGTTTCAGGGTGCAGCTCTGGAATATTGATTAGACCAGTCAGCTTGGTCATCAAGGTATTTTTGAGCCGATAAAGGCCAATATGGATTCCTGAGAAGTTCTCGTCCTATGAATATTGCATCTGCTTGACCCTGGACTAGCACATCTTCCGCTTGCTGCGGGTTCGTTATAAGACCTACAGCACCAGTCATGATATTGGAACCAGACTTAATCTGAGAAGCAAATGGCACTTGATATCCTGGATAGGGCTCCAATTTTTGGGATGAAGAGTTACCACCAGAAGAGCAGTCAATGAGATCAACTCCATGGGCTTTCAACTGGACACTTAATAAAACAGAGTCTTCTATGTTCCACCCACCTTCTACATATTCGGTACTTGATATACGTACAAAGACAGGAACGTCTTCTGGTATGGAGGACCTTACTTTATCTACTATTTCTATAGGAAACCTGACCCTGTTTTCGAACGATCCTCCATAGGTATCATTCCTTTTATTTGATAATGGTGACATGAACTCGCATGCAAGATATCCGTGAGCAAAATGTAATTCTATTACCTTGATACCGGACTCTATGGATCTCTTGGCAGCACTGCCAAAATCTTGGACGATTTTCCCAATGTCATCTTGCGAAAGGGTGTTGGGGGTTGAGTCATTTTCGGAAAATGGTATAGCACTCGGTCCTACTGTCTCCCATCCACCTTCAGGAGGACTTAGGAGAGCTCCTCCATTCCACGGTCTATCGTGTGATGCTTTTCTGCCTGCGTGTGCAAGTTGAATAGCAGGAGTTGACCCTTGTGATTCTATGAATTTGGCTATGGGTTTGAACGAATTTATGTGGTCGTCGGACCATATGCCTAAGTCCCACGGACTTATTCGTCCCTCGGGGGAAACCGACGTAGCCTCAAACATCACTAAACCGGCACCACCTACGGCTCTGCTACCCAGGTGTACCATATGCCAGTTCGTGGGGTGACCGTTCATTTCTTCTGCAGAGTATTGGCACATAGGAGAAACAAAAACCCTGTTCTTAATAGTTTCGCCCCTGATGTCGATTGGAGTAAACAATTGGCTCATTTTTTATTCACCTTCAATAATAATTAAGAATACCTAGTTTATTAAAACTTTATTTTTTCTTAGGAGGTGCCCACGCCTCGCCTGGTTTTGTAGGATGTCTATACATGTGTCCAGAATTGATATCAGGAAAAACTATTTCATCTGCCTGACTTACTGCTGTTCGATATAACTCAATCAATGCTTGTTCCGATTCATATGCGAACGGGTCTCCTAATTGCTGTTCTATTTCCCCTCCAGGTTCAGGTCTGTTTTCTAGTAACCAGTTCGTTGATTCTGTTAAAGCTTCTGGTATAGAGACGATATCACTGTATCCCAACTCCAGTTTGATTTTTGAAATATCTAATTCAGATATAGGACGGGCCCTGGTTGATCCACCTTTGTAAATTTTGATGGATAATTCAGGAGGCATTTCAACTAATTCACCTGTGTAGTTAAGTAATGAACCTATGAATTCTACTATTTGCCGTTGCGAGAATTGTGTTTCTTCGCCAACATTATATATCTGTCCTGCGGATTCCTGAGGTTTGTCCACTCCTAGTAAGACTGAATACCCTGCGTTTTTCCCGAACGACCTACGTCCGAAACCTCTACCGCTTGAAACCACTATATTTGGTCTTTCATCTACCATTCTTCTTATAATGCTCCATTCCGGATTAGCAGGGGCATTGGGTCCATAGATTTGTGGGTAACGAAAAATAGTCGCATTGTAATGACCCTCATTATGGGCCTGTAGCACAGCCTGTTCAGTTACCCATATCATATAAGGTAGTTTAGGTCCATTTGGGTCTGTAGATATTGGACTGTCTTCAGTTATTGATATAGGAGCACCCATAGGACCCCATTCTTGTGAATCTCTTGGCGAGTATATCATGCTACCGCTTACAGTTATTAATCTGTCTGTTTTTCCCTTCATTACATCAGAGATTAATCTGACTCTGCCATATGTTGCTATGGCAATGTCAAACTGTCTTCCGTCCAAACTGCTTTGCAATGTTTCTAAAAAATGAGGGTCTGTATGAATATGTTCTACCGGTTGGATAAATTCTACTTCGTGTTGGCCTCCATGTAGAACGGAAACTTCGTAATCACGTTCAATCAACCCATTAACTATGGATGGACCAGATGGGCCGGTTCCTCCTATGACAAGAGCCTTCATAATTCACTCTCCTATGTTAATGACAAGTATCGAATTGCACACCATTACTTTATTTCAATTATTTAATGCAACAACCAATAAGCCTAAGGCATTGAATAACGTATCCTAGTACATACTTGGTAAAAACTACATTTATTTTCAGGGAACGTTTTTCAAGGTTGACCTATTTAATCTAATGGGGCGTTTGGGTCGTATATTTCCACCCTAGTAATACCTACCATAAGATTGTTAGTTGAAGGGTCAAAAGGATTTGCACCCTCGTTTCCTCCGACTATCAAAATCTTTCCGTTGGCTAGAGTCGTGGCAGTATGGCCGAAGTTGCGAGCGATCAACAATTCAGGTAGTCCAACCCATAGTCCCTGTGATTCATCGTATTTCTCTGCTCCAGTATCGGATACCATTATGAGTGTGCCATCACTCAGATAGGTAGAGTCATGGTTTTCCATTCCAACTAGTAGAGGGGTTGCGTCAGCCCATGTGTCGGCATCGGGATTATATACATCGACTTTCATAGTTTTTACTAAGAACGCGTCGTGAGATGCCAATGCACCTCCCACTTTTTCTGCCCTAGCTCCTTTTACCACGCCACCACCAGCCATTAGTACAGTTCCGTCTGATATCTTGTTCAGAGTGTATCCTCCAAGTCGTTGTTTCATTACTTGTGATGGAGATGACCATTCTCCTGTATCAGGGTCATAAACTTCTGAGAATTTCTTGCCAGCTATCAGTGCTCTTCCATCGTCTAGTAACACCATGTCATCGGTAGTATGGTCTTCTTGCATATCTCCAGTTTTGGTCCATTCTCCAGTGCTAGGGTCATAAATTTCTGCCGTATTCTTGGCTTTTCTACTGCCTGGGTCCTGACCACCTGCCACTAGTATTTTGCCATCGGACAATTTTGTTATTGCATGCCAAGATCTAGCTTTTTCCATGCTACCGGTAGCTTCGAACGTACCAGTAGACGCGTTGTATATTTCGACTTCTTCACTACCGCCGACAATTAATACGTTTCCATTGTCTAATAGAGTCGCAGTATGTCCCTCGCCCCTTTTGACGAGAGTGTCGCCAGCTGACTCCCAAGCCCCAGACGAGGTGTTGAAAATTTCCGCAGTTTTAGTACTGGTTCTAAACTTGCTTTCTCCACCTACAATCAAAACGTTTCCATTATTTAATAAAGTTGCCGAATGGAACCACCTTCCAAGTGCAATGTCAGGAGCTCCTGTGTCTATTACTTCATCCCCGCCGCCGCATGCCATTAGCATTAATGCCATCGACATTGCTAGTAATCGGATTAGAAGTTTTTTGAATGATATTATTCTATTGAACATGGTTGGCTCCAATCTATCTGATATATAGGTATCCTTTTGGACGTCGTTTCGATATTACCATTCTACATCAGGTTCGTATATTGTTCCAATAGTTGACCCTTTTATACGGGTTAACTATTCTGATATAGACACGCTATTCTAACAACTTTTGCGCAGCAATAATATAGATAGTTATATATCTCATGACATTGACACTTAAACATGGCTCATACTAAAATTAGTGCACTCGTCGGTATCGAATTCATTCAACTAGAATCCAGTGGAGGTTAATAATGGTTAATACAAAAAAGAAAACTGGACTAACAGGTAAAAGGCCGCTAGAAGGTATCAGGGTTCTCGATTTCACATGGGTAAGAGCTGGTCCTTGGTGTACAAGATGGTTAGGGGCTATGGGAGCTGAGGTTATAAAAGTCGAATGGCCTATCAATCCTAGTACTAGAGGTATTGGTAGAGTAGTTCCAGATCCTGTGCCTGGCTTTGAAGCAACATTGAACAACAATGGACATTTTAGTGATACAAATGCCAACAAACTGAGTGTAACTTTAAATACACGTTCACCTAGAGGCAACGACCTTGTAAAGAGATTGGTCTCTGTATCTGACATTGTTATAGAAAACTTTGCTGCAGGTGTTTTGGAAAAATGGGGTCTTGGTTACGAAGAGATGAAGAAACTGAGGCCTGACATCATATATCTTTCCATGTCTGGTTTCGGACACACAGGCAGAAATAAAGATTATCAAACTATGGGTCCGATAGCACAAGCGTTATCCGGACTCACATTCACCTCAGGACTTCCTGGCGAAGAACCTGCAGGCTGGGGCTGGTCATATATGGATGATACTGGTGGCATGTATGGTGTTATGTATGCCCTCAGTGCACTCTATCACAGAAATATGACCGGAGAGGGCCAACATATAGATAGTTCTCAATGGATAAAGGGAGTTCAATTGAATGGGGCTGCTTTTCTGGATATACAGGCTAATAACAGATCAACCGCCCGAGAGGGATTTCCTGCCGGTAACCGTGCTGTATGGCCAGGGACACCAGTTTTAGACAATTACCGTGAGGGTATTTACGTACCTCACAATGCCTATAGAACCAGTCCTGGAGAATACAACGACTGGTGTGCAATAGTCTGCTTTACAGATGACGAATGGAAAAAACTCGTAGGAGTAATGGGTTCGCCATCATGGGCTACTGACAATAAATTAGATACCCTAAAGGGCAGACTGGATAATCAGGAAGAAATAGATAACGGAATAGAGGCATGGACAAAGACTCTAGGAAAATATGAGATTATGGAACTATGCCAGGCAGCTGGTGTACCTTCTATGCCTGTGCAAAGCAATGAAGATAGTGTTGAGAATGATCCTCAACTTAAGGCAAGGGAAGTATATCAGGACATGGAGCACGCTACGCTTGGGGTTTGGCCATTACAGAATGCTCCATTCAAAATGTCAGAAACTCCTGCTTACAACGACCCTGGTCCGGCTTCATTAATCGGACAACATAATAAAGAAGTGTTCGAAGGACTATTAGGTATAAGCCATGAAGAACTAGTAAATGGATATGAGGATGGCACCTTCTGGCCGAAGGATCATGATAGAAGTTTATATCCGTATATGCAAGATATGATCGATGACGCTTCTAAGGCTGTATGGGATGGTAATCAACATGGTCCAAGCACACCTCCTGAACCTACAAGGACCGTTGGATCAAACCCTGAAGGTCCATTCAGTGGTATGAGAGTCCTTGA
>VFHP01000019.1 GCA_009391535.1 SAR202 cluster bacterium
AATCACATGGGCAGATGCTGGTGGGGCAGCTAACTTAACGGACGAAGTCGAAGGAGCGGTCTGGGTAACAGCTAAGTTCAATGAGGACGAAGATAGTCAGGCCGATTACCATAAAGACAACTCGACCACGGTAACCATCAACTCGATGACATTTAAGAACAAGTCCACGGCTGAAGTTCTTGAGACAGATATTACAAAGCTGTTCACGAACGACAATAAGGACTTTACCTTGGCGATAAACCTGACGCCTGGTACCTACAACTTTAAGATTAAGGGTACAGACGCAATGGGTAACTCCAAGGAAGCTAACACCGACGTAACCGTCGTGAAGAAGACGGCATACAGTTTGGCTCTCAAACCTGGTGTGAACCTGGTATCGATACCTGGTACACCTGAAGGTGACGGTGGCAACATCGACACCATGTTCGGAGCATTGTCGGTGAGCTCGATCGTATACTACGACAGAGCAGCTGACGTTGCTGGGGAAAACCCATGGAAAACGTCCACTAAAGCTGCCGGTGCAACTACGTTCACCGGTGACATAAGTGCAATTGAAGCAGGCAAGTCCTACTTCATAACATCCGATGCTAGTGCAACGGCTAAGGTATTCATTAAAGAGCCAACCGCTCAGTTGCCTCCAACGGTGGCAATGAAGGCTGGATGGAACGCAGTTGGATACTGGACACCGGCTGATGCGGCGACAACAGATATGGATTCATACCTTAGTAGCGTGAGCTGGAGCGTTGTGTACTCGTACAACCCGACTCCTGGTCAAGGCTGGACAGTGATTCGACCATCTGGAAACGAAACCGCAGCTAAGGGCGTTGGATACTTGGTATACGTGACGAAGGACGGTACATTAACACCGTAAGCGTAACGTAAATCAGGATAGCTAAATTAGCTAAAATAGTAGGCCGCTTCTCACTTGAGAGGCGGCCTACTTTGTTGTTGAATCGGTAGTGGAACACTGGGTGGGAATGCGAGGAACAGAATTAAGGTGGGTTTATTGAGTTTTTGGGATATGTGGTGTTGGGTGAGAGTTTAGTTATTGGAGAAGGAAACTGCGAATCTCATCTATGGCTGTAGTACGGGACATAATCCCGTGCCCTGCACCATGTATGGTGACAAACGAGGCATGGGGTATCAAAACAGAAAGTTCCTGTCCTAACGTGTATGGGACTTGGGTATCGGCATCACCATGTAGGATTAATGTAGGAGTCTTTAATTTTTTGAGACTGTCTCTCAGATCTAACGCTAGGTAGGTCCCTAAATTACGGAGCTCCCCTAGCACATAAGATCTATGTGTATTATGGGAGATTGTAGTCAATTTCTCGTGAATAACTCGTGCTCGGGCGATCGCATTAATACGGGCCTCATTGGTTTGCGGCCCGGGTCCGGTAGTTGAGAGGGTGAATTTGTTTGGACCTGCTTGTTGGCGCTGGATTAATTCATAGGTTAAGGCTTCTCCGTAGCTGGAGAGATATTCAAGCCTGTCTAGTAAAATCTTTTTTGGTGCGATGCGATCTGGGTGTTCCCAAAGCCTGGCTGAGGTGTTGGGCAGTATGAGCCCTGAAATATCAGACTGGTTGGTTAGTGCATATGAGATTGCGATCGGACCGCCTGCAGAGCTGCCAATCAAGAATGGTTTATGGAGATGAAGATTAGTTATCAATCCGGCGAGGTCTTTTACTATGTCGTCGAATGTATAGTTGATGTCTGGATATGTGGATCGTCCACATGAACGGCGATCATAGGTAACGATCGTAAAGCAGTCGGTGAGAGAATCCACCCAGTCGTTAGATGGAGGAGCCAATGTTGAACCCGCTCCTCCGTAGCCCCCATGAATGAATACTACTGGAGGCCCAGAGCCTTGTATTTCATAGTAGGTGTTTATACCATTTAGATCGATATAAGGCATCTATGAGACGTTCCCTTCCGTATAAGAGTGAAACTGAGCTGAGCGGAAGTTTTATTCGTCTTCTGATCTGTCGTCAGCTTGTCTCACTAAAGCCCAAGCGCCAGGTAGTACCATGGCTGCTAGTAAGAGCTTGAACGCATCTCCTGCTATGAAAGGATAGAGCCCTGCTCTCAATGTCTTGTCTAATACGTTGGAACCCCCTATGGCGTCGTAAAAGGTCAAGTCAGCATTAATGCTCTTGAAAGCGATGAAGTAAGCTAGGCCAGCAAGACCAAATATGTATATGCTGGCGTTGCCTATAAACATAGCTAAGGAAACCTTGGTTTTGCGGTCCCATCCGAGTTCGGCTAGTCGGCCGACTACATAGGCACCAAATATAAACCCGACTATGTATCCGCCGCTGGCGAGGTTCCATACCATGCCATCCGTTCCTGACCATGGTAATATGAAGTGGAAAGTTTTTTCATCCATAAAACCACTCGCGGGAGCAAATACTGGTAGTAGAAACATTCCCAACAACATATATACCAACATGCTTAAGGCGCCCCTCTTGCTGCCGAGTGCCGCTCCTGTACACAATACGGCAAATGTTTGTCCTGTTATTGGGACTGGCGTGCCAGGAAAGCGTATAGCTATCTGGGCGAACAGGGACGTTAGGAGTGCGAATCCTATTATTAGCAGAGAGTCTACCAGTAGACCTCTTCTTGGTATTATGGCTGATATTAAAGTATTATTTGCAACTAATGATTGTGCTTGCACCGTCTTGCCTCCCTAAAGCGATTACCTTTAAAGTAACGTAACGTAGCGAAGTATAACTCTGCCTATTAATATGGTCAATATGATGTGTAAGTGGAATGAAAACCAAAAGAGTCTGGTAGTTACCCACCAGACTCTTTAAATCTAGTCCCAAGATTAATTATGAAACTTCCATTACTACCTTGATAACGTTATCGGTTTTGTCACTGTACATATCATGGGCTGCTTGAACGTCATCAAATGCCATTCGGTGAGTTACTAGGTGAGACAGGTCTAATCGTCCCTGTTCCATCAAAGAAACGCATTCCCGTATCGAATTGATATTTTCTCCAGCGGCTGCTGAATTCGTAACATTTATCCTTGGTATTTTCGTGTACATTGCGTGGTAATCAAACATGAATGAGTCCTCGGTATGTGTCATACCGAAGAGGATGGCTTGGCCTCGTTTTCGGAGTGTCTGAAAGACCTGATTACATGTTTCGGGTCTACCGCAGGCTTCTACAGCTACGTCGGCCATTTGGCCTCCTGTGATTTCTGTGATAGCCTCTATCACGTTGTCTCTGGTAGGATTTAGGGTGTGGGTTGCTCCTATCTGCTTGGCTAAATCCAATCTGTAGTCCAGTAAATCGGTAACAATGACGTGTTTTGCTCCTTGGAGAGCCATAAGCTGGGTGAACCCTAATCCTATCGCTCCTTGGCTCAATATAACGACCGTTTTGCCAAGTACGTTGTCGGATTCCTGCAAAGCGTACATAACGGTGCCAACTGGCTGTCCCATCATCCAAACCGATAGATCTCCGTCCCCCGGTAGTTTGATACAACGGTCTGGACCTTCGGCCATGTATTCTACCAATCCACCAGAGTTGGTTGGTATTACGATCACTCTGTCACCAACCTTTAATTCATCAGTGCGACTCTCAACTATCTCTCCCAAGACCTCATGGCATGGAGCGCCAAGTCTAATGGGATAGCTTTCTTCTGGAAGGGCTCGGTCGTAAGTTCGTAAATCGGAACCGCATATGGATGCCCGCTCGGTTTTGATAAGTACTTGTCCGTCTCTTGTTTGAGGTGTTGCGGCTTCTATAATATCGAATTTTCTGTAACCCGCTAATTGAGCTCCTCTCATATTTCCTCCCTTTTGTTATTATTTAAATTGATATCTCTTCAACATATTGTTGTTTGTATTATATTCCTAAATACTAAAACATAGCTATAGGGTTTATTGGTGATCCAGTGCCACCTTGAACTCTGAGTGGAGCTACAGTAAACATAAACTCCCATCTTTTACGTTTCAGACAAGCATCCGCGATTTCTTCTAGGTTCAAGTTATCTAGTAACCATAGTCCCATGTGAGGAATAGCTACCTGATGTATGGGTTGCTTTATATTTGGATATCCACTAGGTACTACATCGCTTACAGTGTCTCCTCCTATAACGGCAACCTGTTTTTCATGTATCCACGGTAGACAAGAAGCGTGTAATCCAGGCCATCCGTCTGATACCGGCCTTGTTCCTGCCTCCATACGACGTTTATGATGTCCTGTTCTAACGAGCAGTATATCTCCCTTGCCAACCGTAATTCCCTGTTGTCGAGAGATTTCCTCCAATTCGTCTGGTGTGACATATTCTCCAGGTTCCATCCAGTCTACGCCTTTGAACCTAGCAGCATCTAGCAAAACTCCTCTGCTAATCACTCCATCATGTAGTACTTCAATTGCTTCTCTTTTTGCACCTTCTCTGGTAGTAACCAATGATGAAGGTTTGCCGTTGTACATCTGACCATTCCAGAAGATATGTGATAGGGAGTCAATATGGGTTATGTTATAGCCGTGATAAGCCATACCTATGAAGTCACCGCTACCTTGTTGATTCTCTGGTAGTTGGGGGTTCTCTTGAATAGAATATCCTTCTCCGGACCCTGTCATGTAATGTACTACTTGGGAAACGGTGTCGGCATAGATTGTTTTTGTTATAGGCCTAGAGCATGAAACAGATATGCCTTCTTTTACTAGAGAAGCAGCGTGTTTCCTTTCTTCTGGTCCAATAAAATTTATTGTTCCGAATTCGTCATCATCTCCCCAACGTCCCCAGTTGTTTAAAGATGTCATATACTCCACTATTTCAGATTCATCTGGTATGTTAGCTTGTGTTGCCATATTTTATCCTCCTTTAGTTATTTTAACCCTATATTACTACGGTACCTTGTCTGTCAGATGCCAGCTCCACAGCATCTAGGGTCTTGTGCCTTCTGGCTGCTTCTTCGAAGTCAGGATCGGATTTTTTCCCTGTTTTGATATCTGTAGCAAATTGCCTGAACATTTGTGCCATATTTACAGCAACTCCTGACGGCACGTCTTTTGGAGTCCATAGGAATTCTGCTGGATGAGGTATGATTGTAGGTTCTTTGTCTCCGGTTTTTGCACCTCGTAAAATTGGATCTACCATCTCCACCATTTGATCTGAGGTTACAATCAGAGTCCCTTCAGTTCCGTAGACCTCCAATCTAAACGCTGTGCCGTGGTATGGAATGCTACCTATGTGTACAGAAGCCAAGGCATCATTCTCGAGTTTGCCGATTAACATTATATTATCTGGGGATGTAACGGGTATTTTTGTTTCTGATACAGTGTTGGTGATTGCAGATATGTCTGTTGCCTTCCACTCTGATATCTGGGTGGCGACTATAGATTGTACTTCTTTGAGTTCTCCAAGCGACCACAAAAAAACATCTAATGCGTGGCCAGTTGCAATATTTAAAGCATGGGCTCCTGCTTCTTTGTCAGCGTTCCAAGCGGATTTAACGGTTCTTGGGCGGGTTATTCCTGGCAGGAACATGGTCATATTCGCAGTGATCATGCGACCAAGATAACCTTGCGACACCAAGCTTTTCAGATTCTGAAAGCTTGGTGCGTAACGAGACTGTAGTCCCACCATGGTCATGACACCTTTTTCTTTGGCCAGTTTTGCCATTTCTTCGGACTGCGATGAGTTTGCTCCTAGAGGCCATTCGCAGAATACGTGTTTACCAGCCTCTAAAGCAGCCATTACTACTTCATAGTGTCTTGGGGCTTTGATACAAACATCTACTATGTCTATTTCTGGGTCGGATATAAGATCTTTATAATTCCAGTAACTCTTGCGCGCACCGTATCGGGAGGCAGATTCTTCTGCGGTTCTTTTAGTTGTAGTGCATACTGCTGTCAGGTCATATTCTGGCAATCCCAGGAATGCAGGCATATGAGCTCTCATGCCCCAGCCATAGGTAGCACTAGCACCAATTACACCTAAAGATAGCTTATCATTCGACATTGGTATGACTCCTTGAGAATGAATTACTTCCAGCAGGCAATTACGCTCCCATTTTATCACGTTATATTAAAACCAAGAAGGTTGCTTTGGTTATTCATTTCCATTTTCCTAGATGATAATATAGCCTGAAACATCAACATATTTAGGAGAACATGATGGCAAATACTCACTTGTTTGCTTTAATAAATATAATTGGTGGAACACTGGTTTTGGGAAGTTACGTGTTCTGCATATACTTTTATCCTGAATATCGTGAGTCGTTTTGGGGCGGTGTCCATGGTAATACTAGAAAATTCTTCGTATTTTCCATGTTGCCGGCAGCTATTGGTTATTTGTTGTTTTTCTATTGTGCAGCTTTCAGACCTGAATCGGGCATTTTTGAATATAAAGGTTTCCTTGGGCAAAACAATATAAATGTTCTTTGCATAATGTTTCTATCAGCGTCATCAATTTGGATGCCGGCACTTGTAATGTATTTCAAAACCGATTTAATTTTTTGGTGGTTCATAGTGGTGGGAGTTTTATGGATAACAGCTTTATCTCTTATATCTATGTTATTTGTTGTAATATCTTCGGATGCACCCTCGTCACTTTACAAAAATATGAGCATATACGGACTGTCGTACATAATATTTCATTGCTTGATTTTGGACGCCATAATTTGGGTTGCAAAACTGCCCGTTAAATAAGGAAACACATTCTATCAATGGGGTGTACTTCTATTGAGGTAACATGATTACTGTGTTAAACTTTGTACGACTGTATCTACTACAGATGTTTATTAGTGAGGTGCACATAATATGGCTACTACTTCAAAGAGCTCAAATAACTACAAAGTCGTTGGAACCAGACCCGTAAGACACGATGGTGTTGACAAGGTAACTGGTAGAGCTAAATACGGAGCGGACGTACACATGGTCAACATGTTACATGGAAGGATTCTAAGAAGTCCTTATGCTCACGCCCGCATAAAATCCATAGACACTAGTAAAGCTGAAAAGCTTGAGGGTGTAGTAAAGATAATTACAGCTAAGGATCTGCCTCAGGCCCCAGATGAAATGGTTTCCCTGGGCGAAGGTCCTATGGTCAACTTGAAATTTTTGACTATGAATATATTGGCTCAAGACAAGGCTCTTTATAAAGGTCATGCCATAGTCGCAGTGGCAGCGGAGTCAGCTCATATAGCGGATGAAGCTCTGGAACTTATAGATATAGAGTATGAAGCCTTACAACCAGTTCTATCGGCACCACAGGGAATGGCTGATGGCGCCCCTATACTGCATGAAAAAATGACAACCGTTTCTCTTGGTAAAGACACTGGCAAGGTCAGCAACGTCGCTACACACACGCAATTCGTACTAGGTGATGTTGAAGCTGGATTTAAAGAAGCCGACTTGGTCGTGGAGAGAGAATTTAACACCCCAACTGTACATCAGGGTTATATTGAGCCACAGTCAGTTACTGCCTTGTGGAGCAGGGACGATGAGATAACCATTTGGACTTCCACACAGGGGCATTTTGGAATAAGGCCAAATATAGCAGCCTTATTAGATGTTCCTATATCTCAGGTCAAAGTTATACCAATGGAAATAGGCGGAGGTTTTGGTGGAAAAACTACTTTCTACTTTGAGCCAATAGCGGCAACAATATCCAGGATGACAGGTCGTCCAGTTAAAATGACTATGAATAGAGCAGAGGTTCTGGAATCAACCGGACCCGGTGCTGGTTCTTATGCTAAAGTGAAAATTGGCGTAAAGAATGATGGTACTATAACTGCAGTACAGGCAAACTTAGCCATGGAAGCGGGAGCATTCCCGGGCTCTCCAGTTAATGCTGGAGCCATGTGTATGTTTAGTATGTACAAAACCGAAAACCTCTTAATAGATGCCCATGATGTTGTGGTAAATAAACCAAAAGTGGCCGCTTACAGAGCACCTGGTGCACCTCAGGCTACTTTTGCATCTGAATGTGTAGTCGACGAGATATGTGAGAAACTAGGAATGGACCCGATGGAGTTCCGTATTAAGAATGCTTCTGCGGAAGGTGACAGGCAAGCGAGTGGAGTTACATTCCTTAAAGTGGGTAATGTGGAGACATTGGAAGCCGCAAAGAACACAGATCACTGGAAATCTGAAAAGGGTGGCAAAGTAAGAGGTCGAGGAGTGGCCAGTGGATTTTGGTTTAATGGTGGTGGTCAATCAAGTTGTAACCTTGCGGTGAACCCCGATGGCACCATAACTATGATAGAAGGATCTGTAGATATAGGTGGCAGTAGGCCTGCTATATCTATGCAGGCTGCGGAAGTTCTTGGTATAAGAGCTGAAGATGTTTTCCCAGTGGTTGGAGATACAAATTCGGTTGGGTTTACTGGCACAACTGGTGGAAGCAGAACAGCTTTCGCTACTGGTCTGGCCGCATATGATGCGGCTCATGACATACTCAAACAAATGAAAGAAAGAGCTGCGAAGATTTGGGAATGTTCAGCAGAGGAAGTAGAATTTGAGGATGGAACATTCTCACGACAAGGTAGCCCAGAGCAGAAATTAACATTCAAACAGATTGCCGGTCGCCAAATGGAAACCGGTGGTCCCATGTCCAGTAGCGCATCCGTATCCCCCAGAGGTGTAGGAAATGCATTCGCAACTCACATAGTTGATGTAGATGTAGATCCTGAAACTGGTAAAGTGGATATAGCTCGTTACACTACCATACAGGACGTTGGTACTGCGATTCATCCGGATTATGTTGAAGGTCAGCTTCAAGGTGCAGCAGTACAGGGTGCAGGGTGGGCGATAAACGAGGAATACTTCTACACAGATGATGGAAGAATGGCAAACGCTACTCTACTTGATTATCGTATGCCTACATCGCTAGATATGCCTATGATAGAGACAGTTCTAGTGGAAGTCCCAAATCCTGGGCATCCGTTTGGTATTAGAGGAGTAGGAGAGGTTTGCTTAGTGCCACCTTTAGCTGCAATTGCTAATGCCGTATATGATGCTGTAGGGGTAAGGGTCAGGGATCTGCCTCTGAAGCCAGGAAATGTGTTGAAGGCAATTTTGGATAAAAATAACAGTTAAGTCAACGCACTATATTTCGTATAAAAGAGGTCTGATAACGGTAACGTTATCAGACCTCTTGTTTTTATAGGTATAAAACTTGAAGTTGGTTACGGTGATTTTGATTGAGGAATGGTATTAACTGATTGGATCTTTGGATATCAATATCATGTAAGAATCGAATTGGTTGTCAAGTTGGAACTGATTATCCAAACCACAATGCCACCTACCACTCCTGTTGTCCAGGTAGAAATCGCAAATACTATAATAGCTTTCTTGGGTAATACCTGACTCAATCCCCAGAACGTTATTGGCCCACCTGCAGCTGCTACGTACAGGAGTGTGGCAGCCGGTGAGATGCCCATACCCATTATGACTAGTAGAGCTACCAAAGGAATTTCGAAAAGCAGGGGTACGTTTATTAATAACCCGAATGTAGCTGCTATCAATATTCCAGTTATATTGTCTCCAAGGAGGCCAGAGACAGTTTCTGAGGATATCCATTGTAGTACTAGGCCACTTCCCAACCCAGCTACTATCATGATTGGTCCTAATCTAATCAGGTATTTTAAACTGGACTTCATCCAACTAATGATTCCTCGATACACCATTTGACGGAACGAATTTTGCATTGGTTGATCTAGTGTCTGGTCATCAGCGTTCCCGATGGTAATATCGTTGGTTTTGTCACCAGCAGCTAAGGCAACAAGTGGGCTAATTATCAATGCTCCAGACAGGCTCATTATTATTCTGCTTAATCCTAAAAGAGGCGTGAAGATGGTCATGCTCATTATAATGGCAGGTAGATTAAGCGTGGATGATCCTTGAACCATACCTACTGCGTAAGCGCTGCCTGAACCTTTTCTATGGAAAGAATTAGCTATTGGAACTACACAAGCTGAGCATAGATTCCATACAGGTCCTATGCTTAGTCCAATGAAAGTTTGACCAATAACACCTCTGTTTCGGTAAGTGTTTATTTTGGTAGGTATTATGAAGGTTTCAGTTAGACCAGCAACTAGAAATGCGAATATCATTCCTACGGATATAATTTCGAAGTAAGCAATCGAGAAATCCTTCCATCGCTCGAAGAGGCTTTTTTCAGTCTCAACACAAAACCCTTGGAAGCATTCTACCACTGGTTTTGTAACTGCCTCTAAATCTTCATTTATTTCGTCAAGCTTAGGGAATCTGCTGAAAGATATAAATAATACCAGTAAGATTGTCAGGAATATTAACCCTACTATCTGCTTTTGCGTTATTTTAATATTGAGCAGGTTTAGCATATCTATACCTGATTTGCAATCATATTACGGCGTAAGGGGCGCCCTTTTAACTTCAATACTATAAAACTTGTGATCATTAGATACAATCTGAAACGGACCGTTACTATCTACTCCCAAGTGTCGCGGGCTTGTTCGAATCCATGTATGTTGGCTTCCCAAGTTGATGTATCCAATATTGCATAAGTTCTAAAGGCTGGTTTATCAGGATCTCTGGGTTGTCCAAGTGAGCCAGGATTAATAAGTAACTGGTTATCGACATTGGTTATTAGGGGTCTGTGAGTGTGCCCAACGATTAATACGTCTGCCTTGGCCTCTGGTAGTAGGTGGTTGGGTATTTTAGCTAATTTGCCGCTGAAGCTATTGTCGTCTGTACCAGAGGAAACAGCTCCTTGATCATCTTCTATGGGAGCCAACCTGTCTCCCTCGCCAGGCAAGAACAATCCGGCTCTTCCTCCGTCAGTACCTCCAGTTGGATCCAACGGGCTGGTATGCATCATCATCACAAATTTGCCATCAATATTCCAAGAAAGCGTCAATGGAACTCTCTGTAAATGTTGCAGGTTATCTGCCTTGATGTTACCAGATTTCCTCAATACTGCTCCTGCAGGAGCTAGTATTGCTGTATCATGATTTCCTCTTACAACCGGTATTCTATATTTTTGCA
>VFHP01000020.1 GCA_009391535.1 SAR202 cluster bacterium
TCTTACAGGCACCTGGTCCTAGGATAGCAAATGCAGTTGAAGAGCTTAATAGGATTATATCTGAAGCCACATTCGAATAAAGGATTGGAATCTACAACGTCTGTAGTCTAGGGAAAAATAATTTATAATAGGAGTTGATTCATGGAAGCATATTGTGTTAAATGCAGAGCCAAGCGAGAAATAAATAACTCACAATCTATAACTATGAAAAACGGTCGTCCGGCCACCCAGGGGGTGTGTGGCACTTGTGGTACCAAGGTTTTCCGTATAGGTAAATCGTAGGACAGATAAAATATGCAAGGGTGAATCTTTGCATGTGTGCTAATTTAATTTAACAAGGATATTCAAGTGAATAAACTGACCCTGACTTTGGGTGGTTTGTGCGTTTTGTTCATGGTGGGTATTTTTATCGGGATTTTTCTTGGACCAACCAGTATGCCCTTTAGAGATTTCTGGGATGCTGTTGTATTTCAAAAGGACGGTCCCCACTCGGTAATTATTTGGGATCTAAGACTACCCAGAGTCATAGCTGCTATGCTTGTTGGTATGTCGTTGGGTGTTGCTGGGGCAATGATACAATTATCTACCCGAAATCCTTTAGGTGATCCACAAATTTTCGGAGTTTCAGGTGGCGCAGCGATAATTCAAGCTTTGGGATTTGCGGGGGTTGTGACATTTTCCGGGTTCAGTTTTGTTGTCACATCTGCTGCAGCCGCTCTGATAGGTTCCATTTTCATATCCTTGATATCTTCTCGAAAAGATATAGGGCAAGCTCGATTAGCGCTAATAGGAATATCTGTATCTGCAATAAGCGTTGCAATTTCGGTGGGCATACTTGTTCATTCAAGAGTTTTTACACAACAATCTTTAGTCTTCATAAGTGGAAGTTTTGCCAATCGGGGTTGGCATGATGTAATGCCCGCCTTACCGATAATAGCATTAGGAATGATATTGGCATTTTCTATTTCGGGTAGGTTAAATATTCTAATATTAGGGGATAGTATTGCCCGTAACATGGGTTCTTCCCCAGAAACTACTCGCATTATATCTTTTGGAGCAGCAGGCATTTTGTCAGGCGTGGCTGTAGCTATAGGAGGTCTCATAGGATTTGTAGGGCTATTGACTCCTTATATAGTGAGATTGTTTGTTGGCAATGATTCTCGCGTTTTAGTCCTGTTTTCTGCTTTTGTAGGTTCCATTTTAGTTTTATTTGCTGATCAGGTCGCAAGACTAGCTTTAATGCCGTCTGAGATTCCAGTAGGCATGGTTACTACACTGATAGGGGCCCCATTAATGATAGTGATTGCTAGGCGTATATTATGAGAATATCAGTAGAAAATGTAGGGTTTTATATATCTACAAAACCTATAATTGAAAACGTAACTCTGATGATTCAAACAGGTTCGTTCAAGTGTTTGGTAGGAATCAATGGTTCCGGAAAAAGTACTTTGTTTAACTTGATTTGTGGTGATATAACTTTTGAAAATGGTTTTATATCAGTCCAAGATGACTCAGGATCAAGGGATGAATCGCTACCCCTTAATGTCAATGATTTCATAGCCATCATACCTCAGCATATTGAAGATCCTCCTAATTTACTGGTGAGTGATGTCATTAAATTATCTAGGTTTAAACCGGACAGTGGTATAGCGTGGCAACTGTCGCAAGAGGACAAAGAAGCTATAAATGAGGCTATAAATAAATGTGATATTCACAGATTTCTAAATAGGCGATTTGAATCCCTGTCTGGCGGCGAAAAGCAACGGGTGTGGTTAGCTTTCTGTTTAGCACAACAAAAACCACTGTTATTGCTAGATGAATCGCTTAGTTCTTTAGATTTTTTTACAAAACACGACTATTGTGGATTCCTTAAAGAATTAGTTGTAGAGGGTAAGGGGGTGCTCTTGGTAACACATGATATAGAATTAGCTAGACAATACGCTGATACGATTGCGGTTTTAAATAAAGGTAAGATTGTTTTTGATGGAAATCCTAGAGATTTCGAGTATGAGTTTATGAGATAGATTCGATTCAAGAATTCTCTGTCACTCTTAAATAAACTCAGTTGTAGACACATCTTCCAAAGTAGTCGTGCTAGATGTAGAATAAGCCGTAAGTTTTAGTTCATTCCATAAAGTTGTAGAAAACATGATTTTATTATTAGATAATTACGATAGCTTCACCTACAATTTATATCAGTATCTTTCCGAACTCGGTGCGGAGGTCGAAGTATACCGGAACGACCAAATTACTTTGGCAGAAGTGGAAAAAATGGATCCCGAGAAGATAGTTATATCCCCTGGTCCTTGTACTCCCAAAGAGGCAGGAATATCAAATGATTTGGTTAGACTGTTTGAGGGAAGAGTTCCCATACTGGGTGTCTGTTTGGGTCACCAGTGTATAGGTTATGCGTATGGGGGTACTGTAGATAGGGCCGGGGAGATAATGCATGGTAAAACATCCATGATTCATCATTACGGTACAGGCTTATTTCAGGGTCTGCCGAATCCGTTCCAGGCAATAAGATATCATTCTCTTGCTTTGTATAAGCAGGATTTGCCCGAGGATCTAGAAATTACCGCTTGGACAGATAATGGATTGATAATGGGGGTAAAACATAAAACGTATCAAGTTGAAGGTGTGCAATTTCATCCAGAATCAATTTTAACTTTGTGCGGGAAAGATCTGTTAAAAAACTTTCTGGATATGTGAACTTATTTAGTGAAATCACCAGATTTATTTATGTTTGCACTGAGCTCTAGTAAAAAATAAAGGTAATGACATGATTCAAGAAGCAATATCTAAGCTCGTAGAAGGTCACGACATCTCCGAACTGGAAGCGGGTAAAGTAATGGAAGAGATAATGACGGGAGAGTCATTGCCGTCACAATTCGGAGCTTTTGTTACCGCATTGAGAATCAAGGGGGAAACACCAGAAGAAATAGCCGGCATGGCACGCGTAATGCAAAGTAAGGCGTTACAGGTTAAATTGAATCAGGATTTAAAAGTCGTTGACACTTGTGGCACCGGAGGAGATGGATCCAACACAATTAATATTTCTACCATTTCCGCGCTGGTGGTAGCTGGAGCAGGTTTGAAGGTTGCGAAACACGGGAACAGATCTATCACAAGCGCGTGTGGTAGCGCTGACGTTTTAGAATCATCGGGAGTGAAAATAGACCTGGATCCTGATGGAGTAAGAAAATGCATAGAAGACGTGGGAATAGGATTTATGTTTGCTCCAATTTTCCACCCTGCCATGAAATATGCTGGTCCCCACAGGAGAGAAATAGGTATAAGAACTGTATTCAATATATTAGGACCATTGACAAACCCGGCTGGCGTGAGCAGACAAGTTCTGGGTGTGGCAGACGAGTCTCTAGGGGAGAAAATGGCAGCGGTTCTAGACATTTTGGGCTCTCAGAAATCTCTAGTGGTTAACAGTCAGGATGGTTTGGACGAAATATCTATATGTGGAGATACTAATGTTTGGGAATTGAGTGATGGCCGTATTTCTGCCTATAAAATATCTCCTGAAGGCTTAGGATTCAGGAGGGTTTCTCCAGAAGCGATCAAGGTTAATACAATCGAGGAAAACCTGTCTGCGCTTAACAGTGTTTTAGCTGGTGAGAAAGGGCCTTATCGAGATGTAGTATTGGTGAATGCAGCAGCAGCACTTTTGATAGGTGAGAAAGTCAATAGTTTGGAAGACGGTGTTGGTTTAGCTGCTGAATCTATAGATAGTGGTTGTGCCTTGACTACTTTGCTTGATTTTGTGAAAACTAGTCAAAAACTTTCGGCATAGGTTACAAGGAATTAAAGTTGACTATTTTAAATACCATCGTAGATAGCAAACTAGATGAACTTGAGAAATCCAAGGTTGAAAAACCTTTTGGTGAACTAGAAAAAGCTATAAAATTGATGCCCAATCCTCTCAACCTTTCTGGATCTTTAATGGGGGGCAATACTAGGCTGATAGCTGAAACAAAGAAGGCGTCACCATCGAAAGGTCTCCTTCGCTCTGATTACGACCCCGTTGTCCTGGCCAGATCTTATGCTGACAATGGGGCAGCTGCAATATCAGTATTAACTGAAACAGCTCATTTCCAAGGTAGTTTAGACCACATGATAGCGGTAAAAAAGAGCTTGTTAGATAAAAACCTGCCTGTTTTACGGAAAGACTTCGTTTTTGATGAGTATCAAGTATATGAAGCGCGGGCTTATGGAGCAGACGCAATTCTTTTGATTGTAGCTATTTTATCTCCTGATTTACTGTCGGAACTTTTGCAAAAATGCCAGCAGTTATGGGTACAGGCGTTGGTGGAAGTTCATGATGAAAACGAATTAGAAATAGCACTAATGTCCGGAGCCGAGATTATAGGCATAAACAATCGCGATTTGAGAACTTTCCACACCGATATTGCCGTGACTGAGAAACTTTCTACTATGGTTCCTGACGGGAAAATAATCGTTAGTGAGAGTGGCATACATTCGCGGGAGGATATTATACGGTTAGGGAATATAGGGATCGACGCAGTTTTAATTGGCGAAGCATTGGTAACTTCGGATAATCCGGGAAATAAAGTTGCAGAATTACTCAAGGACATCTAGGATTCTTGGGCTGAGTTCAGTTTAGGTAGACAATATATGACTAAAGTAAAAATTTGTGGTATCAGCAAGGTGGAAAATGCTCAAGCAGCAGTAGATGCTGGAGCAGATTTTATTGGAATTGTTTTCGAGCCAAACAGCAGGAGATGTGTAGAGACAGAAAAGGCAAGAAACATAATAGAATCCACAAGAATTGGAAACAGAACCGAAAAAGTGCAGTGGGTAGGTGTGTTCGCTAATCAATCAGTGGAAGAAGTCAATGGAATAGTTGAATATTGTGGCATTGATGTGGTGCAACTGTCAGGTAAAGAATCACCTCAATACTGTGCTCAGATGATACGTCCAGTGGTTAAGGTTATACATATTGGATTGGATGCTGATCAAGTTTCTTTGACCGAAATCAGGAACGGTATATCGTCATATGAAACGGCAGAGTGTTCCTACATGTTGGATACTTTCAAAAAGGGGGTATTGGGTGGTACTGGGCAAGTTTTTAATTGGGATATTGCAAAAGTGTTGTCTAAAGAAAGACTTTTATTCTTGGCAGGCGGCTTGAATATTGATAATGTGTCGGAGGCCATATCTAAAGTTAGACCTTGGGGACTAGATGTTTCTAGTGGCGTGGAAAGTGACGGTCAAAAAGACTCGAGTAAAATACATGCATTCATCAACAAGATTCGACAAATTGATAGCAATGGGGCATAAAATCAATTATGAATATTGATTACAGGTAAATTATGGATACGATTGATCAGAAAGTTCCAGATTCAAACGGCCATTTCGGTGAACATGGAGGAAGATTTGTTCCAGAAACACTGATGGTTGCATTGGAGGAGTTGGATTATGAATATACAAAATCGAAAAATGATGAAAAATTTCAAACTCAACTGGATTGGTATTTAAAGAACTATGCAGGCAGGGAAACACCAATGTACTTTGCAAGAAACCTGAGCGAACATTGCGGTGGTGCTCGTATATATTTAAAGAGAGAAGATTTGGCTCATACCGGAGCACACAAGATAAATAACGCTATAGGTCAAGCATTATTGGCTAAGAGGATGGGTAAGAAGAGGATAATAGCTGAAACAGGCGCTGGTCAACATGGTGTTGCGACAGCGACGGTTTGTGCAATGCTTGGAATGGAATGCTTGGTATACATGGGAGAAGAGGATATTAAGAGGCAGTCAATAAATGTGTATCGTATGCAGTTGTTAGGGGCAGAAGTGATATCCGTTAGTTCTGGCAGCAAAACGCTCAAAGACGCTATAAATGAGGCAATAAGAGATTGGGTAACCAATGTGGATTCGACATATTATTTGATAGGCAGTGCTGTTGGACCTCATCCGTATCCGGTGATGGTCAGGGATTTTCAGTCGGTAATAGGTAATGAATCAAGAGAACAAATGTTAAGAATAGAGGGCAGATTGCCAGACTATGCGATTGCATGTGTAGGCGGAGGGAGCAATGCTATAGGTTTATTTTATCCATTCATTGAAGACACCTCAGTCAAACTGATTGGTGTTGAAGCTGCAGGCGAAGGTGTTGATACTAACAAACACTCAGCTACTCTTACTGCCGGGACGCCAGGGGTGCTGCATGGAGCTATGTCATATTTGCTACAAGACCAAGATGGTCAAGTTATGGAGACACATAGTATTTCAGCGGGATTAGACTATCCTGGAGTTGGCCCAGAGCACAGTTATCTTAAAGATATAGGTAGAACTAAATATGTAGGGGTTACTGATAAGGAAGCTTTGCAGGGTTTTAATTTGCTTTCGTTCAAAGAAGGCATAATACCTGCGTTGGAACCATCACATGCTATCTATTATGTGAGTCAACTTGCCTCTGCATTAAATGAGGAAAACATTATTCTTATGTGTTTGAGTGGCAGAGGCGATAAAGATGTAGAAACGGTAGCCCATCTGTCTCTAGGATAGATGGAGATACATTTCCTTGAATTGAATTAGACGCGATTGTATACTCCGCATATGAAAACGAATCAGGTTA
The DNA here is from genome assembly GCA_009391535.1 of SAR202 cluster bacterium. Taxonomy (GTDB): domain Bacteria; phylum Chloroflexota; class Dehalococcoidia; order Lucifugimonadales; family UBA2985; genus VFHP01. The sequence goes on from VFHP01000020.1 coordinate 6,616, forward strand.
CAGTTCGCATCCCTGCTACTACGGCAAATCTAGGGCCTGGCTATGACTGTATAGGTATGGCGCTAGACTGGTGGAATGAGATTAGCATTAAGGTTTCGGATAGACCAAATGTTTCGATAATCGGAGAAGGAAACAGGGAGTTAAGTCTAGCCGAAGACAACTTGGTTTATAGAGCTGCCGGGGAACTTCTTAAACGAGTTAAGGAAAACAACCAATCATTAGATATCACGTGTCACAATAAAATACCATTGGCTAGAGGATTGGGGAGTAGCGCCGCTGCGATCGTAGGAGGACTATTTGCTGCGAATGCTGTGTGCGGGGATTTGCTTGACCAAGATGAATTACTGGGGCTAGCTGTGGAAATGGAAGGACATTGTGACAATGTTGCACCTGCTTTATTGGGGGGCTGCCAGATAGTCGTGAAGGATGGGGAAAAGGTTTTTTGTAGTACTGTGAATTTAACGAAGGACATTGATGTAATCATTTTCGTTCCTGACCAACCTATGAGCACAGAAGAGGGGCGAGCTTTATTACCAAAAGAAATTTCCCGAGAGGATGCGGTTTATAACATAGGTAGATTTGGAATGCTGGTTAATTCTTTATCGAGCGGCAATTTGGAGAATCTATCTATATCTACAAGAGATAGGCTACATCAGCCGTATCGGGAGAAGATATTCCCGGCAATGAAATATATAATTAGGTCTGCAAATAATGCCGGAGCCATAGGCGCATTTTTATCAGGCGGTGGTTCTAGCGTTACAGCCTTTGCTACTTCAAGGACTATGACAATAGGTTACGAAATGGCAGATGTAGCTGATAAAATTGGCATCCCAGGGACATTGAAGGTTACTAAACCTTCAATGTTGGGATCACACGTAGTAGCCGACGATAATGAATTAAAGCAGTGAGCAATATGGGCAAACTAATTGTACAAAAATATGGCGGTTCCTCATTGGCGGATAATGTTAGAATAATGTCCGTTGCCGAACGCATTGTCACTGCTAGTGTTTCAGGTAATCAGATTGTGGTAGTAGTATCTGCAATGGGAAACAGCACTGATGATTTGTTGGCATTGGCTTCTAGCATATCGGACAATCCTAACAAAAGAGAGTTGGATGTTTTGCTTTCCACCGGCGAAATGGTTTCTTGCTCTTTGGTTACAATGGCATTAAATTCTCTAGGTCATAAAGCAGTCAGTCTTACCGGCGCACAAGCTGGCATAGGTACTGATTCGGAATATAGTCAGGCTAGAATATTAGAGATAGATCCAAGTAGGATGCTAAAAGAAATAGAAGAAGAGAAAATAGTAGTGGTCACCGGATTCCAAGGGATAGCAGAAGATATGGAAATTACAACGTTGGGTAGAGGCGGTTCTGACACCACGGCTGTGGCATTGGCAGCGAGCCTCAAAGCAGATATCTGTGAAATATATACTGATGTAGATGGAATATACACTGCTGATCCAAGAGTAGTTCCAGAAGCGCGCATTTTAGAGGAAATAGGTTATGAGGAGATGATGGAAATGGCAAGTTATGGAGCTAAAATGCATCCTCGGTCCATAGAACTTGCCGCACTATACAATATTCCGATCAGAGTTACTTCTAGTTTTAGAGATGTTCGTGGAACTTTGATTCATTGAGATAGAGGTAGTAATGGAAATTAACGACAGAGTACGAGGAATAGCACACAACAGGAATGTTGCAAAGATAACGGTTCTTGGAGTACCAGACCAACCAGGCATAGCTGCTGCTATATTTGAACCTTTGTCTGAGGCTGGGATAAGTGTAGACACGATAGTGCAAAATTCGGGTATAGGCGATTTGGCAGACTTAACATTTACTGTAGGAAGAGAGAACCTACAGAAAGCACTAGATATCGTGCAGACTGTTTCGAAAGAGATACAAGCACGAGATTGCTTTGGTAACGCTGGGTTGGGTAATGTTAGCATCATAGGAACCGGCATGCAGAATTATCCAGGCTATGCCTCCTTGATGTTTCGCTCATTGTATGAAGCTGGCGTAAATATAGAAATGATAACGACTTCAGAAATACGTATCACTTGTATAGTAGATGAAGATAAAGTAGAGATTGCAGTGCGAGCGTTACATAAGGCATTTAACTTGGAAGCAAAATAGCAATTTTTATCCTGGAGGCAGCTAGTCTTTTGTCAAATCCATTTTTAACTATTGTTATACCCACTTACAATGAAGAACAGAGAATATCTTTGACCTTACAGAGTATAGTGAAGCATCTAAATCATAAAGAATATGAATGGGAAATCATAGTCGTAGATGATGGCAGTAATGATCGAACAAAATCTATAGTCGAAGTAATGTCAGCAAAAGACTCAGGCATTAAGCTACTTCCTCTTGAGCACAAAGGTAAAGGATTTGTTGTTAAACAAGGTATGCTTCATGCTAAAGGCAAATATAGATTTGTAGCAGATGCAGATCTCTCAATGTCTATAGATCAATTAGATAGATTCTTGCCTCCTAATCAAGTTGATGCAGACATTGTTATCGGATCCAGAGAAGCGTATGGATCCAAGCGCGTTGGCGAACCGATGAAGCGACACTTGATGGGCAGATGTTTTAATTTAATGGTTCGTTTGATTGTCCTTAAAGATATTCAGGATACTCAATGTGGATTTAAATGTTTCAGAGGAGATGTGGCAGACAAAATCTTCCCACTCCAGACTGCTAATGGATTTAGCTTCGATGTGGAAATATTATTTATAGCCCAGCAAATGGGCATGGATATAAAAGAATTAGGCATATGTTGGTCATATAATGAAGGCAGCAAAATCAGGGTCATTAAGGACAGCATATCCATGTTGAAAGATTTATGTTTAGTGAGATGGAATTCTTTAACAGGTAAATACAGGACTTAACTAGTTTAAAACGTTCCCTTGACAACAAATTACAGTATGCTAGAATTGGCTCTCCTGCATTGATTGTCAATGATTGTCAATCGATTGTCAGGAGAAGTAAAGGCTAGGACGGAGAAGAGTAGGGGGAGGGGTCCAGCAAGCGAATCTGGTATGGTGAAAGCAGATGTGGACGACACCCTTGAACGTAGCTCCCGAGCCGTCAGAAGAAAACCTCTATAGGTGATTAGAACTGACCGGGAATGGAACAAGTCTCCCGTTATAGAAGACGAAAAGGCTTACGGGCCTAGAAGAGCCCCGGATTCCGGGGAATAAGGGTGGTACCGCGGGAATAGTTCTCGTCCCTTGGGGGCGAGAATTTTTTTGGTTTACAGGAGGGTATTGATATGAAATTAACAGGTGCGCAAATAGTATGTGAGAGTCTTCTTTTGGAAGGCGTGGATGTGGTATTTGGTATACCAGGTGGGGCAATATTACCTTTGTATCAGACTATGTCGAGTTATCCTGATCTGAAGCATATACTTACTCGTCATGAGGAAGGTGCATCTATGGCAGCGGACGGTTATGCACGATCTACCGGAAAAGTAGGTGTGTGTATGGCTACTTCTGGGCCAGGAGCCACCAATTTGGTTACAGGGATAGCAACCGCTCAAATGGATTCGGTTCCCATGGTTGCTATAACCGGTCAAGTAGGGCGCGCGGCTCTTGGAAAAGATGCGTTTCAGGAGACAGATATATCTGGTATAACGCTTCCAATAACCAAACACAGCTATCTGGTGATGAAACCTGAAGACATAGCGCCTGCCATAAAAGAAGCATTTTATATAGCAAACACAGGTAGACCTGGTCCTGTATTGATAGACATACCTAAAGATGTTTTTACAGAAGAAACTGAATTCATTTACCCTGAGACGTTAGATTTGCCAGGATACAAGCCTGTAATAGATGGTGATCAATTCCAGGTAGAAAAAGCGAACAAATTAATAGCTGAGGCTGAAAGACCAGTGATATTGGCAGGTCATGGAGTTATAATTTCAAGAGCCTACAACGAACTTCTTGAATTAGCAGAGAAAGCACAGATACCCGTTATAACTACTTTACTGGGAAGAAGTTCTTTTCCAGATGCACACATACTGTTTGCAGGAATGCCTGGCATGCATGGTATGGCTTACGCTAGTCTTGCAATAGACGAAGCAGATTTGGTTATTGGACTAGGGATGCGTTTTGACGATCGTATTACTGGTAATGTAGATCTGTTTGCTCCGAATGCTAAGATAATTCATGTAGATATTGACCCTGCAGAAATCGACAAGAACGTCAAAACCGATGTGCCTATAATAGGAGATTTGGCAAGAGTATTGAGACAAATTAACAAAATCGTTAAACCAAAGACCCACACTAAGTGGCTGAAAAGAGTAGAAAAACTAAAAATAGATCATCCATCTCTACGTATTAGAGAGACAGATAAGTTATTACCCCAACAGGTGGTTCGGGATTTATGTGAAATAACAGACGGTAAATCTATAGTTGTTACAGGTGTAGGCCAGCATCAAATGTGGGCTGCTCAACATTACGCGGCAAAGGAACCAAATTTGTTCCTTACTTCAGGTGGGCTGGGTTCCATGGGGTATGAAGTTCCCGCTGCATTGGGAGCACAGATTGGAAGGCCAGATAAGGTTGTTTGGTCAGTCGCTGGAGACGGAGGATTTCAAATGACCATGTCGGAGCTTGCAACTATTGTTGAGAACAATTTGCCCGTAAAGTTCGCGATATTTAATAATGGCTATTTAGGAATGGTTCATCAGTGGCAAGATATATTTTATGGTAAAGACTATTATGCGACTTCTTACACTGGAAATCCTGACTTTGTGAAACTCGCCGAAGCATTTGGAATACTCGGTATCCGAGTCACAGAGAAAGGACAATCTTTAGATGCAATCCGACAGGCTATGGATCATGATGGTCCAGTTGTTGTTGATTTTGTTTTAGCTAAAGAGGAAAATGTATACCCTATGATACCAGCAGGACAAAGCACTGCCGACCTTATGGAAGAAAAATTTGACGACATGGAAGTGTCGAAGAGGGGATACATATCATAGAAACCGAGCGACATACAATTGTAGCATTGGTTCAAGATAAACCAGGGGTTTTAAATAAACTCGCTGGTATGGTCAGACGGCGTGGTTTCAATATATCTAGCCTGACTGTAGCCCATAGTGAACAGAACAATTATTCCAGAATGACTTTCGTAGTCGAAGGGGATGAGGCTACCATAAACCAGGTTATCAACCAACTGTACAAAATAATAGAAGTAGTCAAAGTATCTGATATAACTAAAGAGAACGTGGTAATCAGGGAATTGGCACTGATAAAAGTGGCTACTACTCCTACTAATCGCCCAGAGATCTTCCAATTGGTAGAAGTGTTTAGGTCTAATATATTAGATGTGTCTTCGGATTCCGTGATAATTGAAGTCACAGGTGATGAAAACAAAGTGGATTCTCTTTTGGCAATATTGGAACCATTTGGTATCAAAGAAGTTATGCGAACAGGTCGAGTTGGGCTTATACGTGGTATATCCAACTCCATTTAGTCAACGACCAACTATACCAAACTCAACTTAATCAACTAGAAGAATGGAACTCACGAAGTTAGACATAGGTACTATCTGGGTGTAAAATAACACCGTATTAAGATTATTTAAGAGGAGCCCAATATAATGGCTGTTATTTATTATGAAAACGATGCGGACTTATCTTTACTTGAGGGGAAAACTGTAGGTGTTGTCGGATATGGCAGTCAAGGTCATGCACATGCTTTAAGCCTGAAAGACAGTGGTGTGGACGTCATGGTTGGTCTCTATAATGGTAGCGCTAGCTGGGAAAAAGCAGAGACTGCTGGACTTAAAGTAGCTGAAGTTGCTACTATGGCAAAAGAGTCTGACATTATCATGATGTTAGTGCCAGACCATTTGCAAGGTAAAATTTATAGAGAGTCCATTGAGCCACATCTTGTAAGTGGCAAAACTTTGATGTTTGCTCATGGTTTTAACATTCATTATGGGCAAATTAATCCTCCATCTAATGTTGATGTTTTAATGGTTGCCCCCAAAGCCCCGGGGCATAGAATGAGAGAGATTTTTGTTCAGGGATCTGGAGTGCCCGGTCTTCTAGCTATTCATCAGGATCCTTCAGGGAATGCTAAAGGATATGGATTAGCTTATGCCAAAGGCGTTGGTTGTACGCGGGCAGGTGTTCTAGAAACCACGTTTAAAGAAGAAACAGAAACGGATCTCTTCGGAGAACAAACCATTTTATGTGGAGGAGTAGCTTCTTTAGTTAAAGCTGGATTTGAGACTTTGGTGGAGGCAGGATATCAACCGGAATCGGCGTATTTTGAATGTATGCATGAGCTTAAACTCATAGTAGATTTGATGTATCAAGGCGGGTTAGATTACATGAGGTATTCGGTTAGTGATACGGCTGAATATGGTGATTATAGTAGAGGACCACAGGTCGTAGATGATCACGTTAAACAAAACATGAAACGAGTCTTGGAACAAATTCAGGATGGGACATTTGCTAAAGAATGGATAGCGGAAAACGATGAAGGCAGGCCTAGGTTTAATGTAATGAGACAGCAAGATGCAGCGCATCCTGTGGAGCAAGTAGGTAAGACTCTAAGAGATATGATGGGCTTCCTAAAGCCAACCTAGTTTGATATAATCACATGGTTGCTATGACTATTACAAGATTTTTTTCATCAGAGGTGTTAAACGTAGTTCGCCACCAGAAACGGCTTATGGCAATGGTCGTCTCGGTGGACTGCGTCGTCCTTTAATCTCCCTTTTTAAGGCAATATACCGTTGCCTTTAAATTCCCAATGGGTCTTACTAATTAAATGTGATTTTCGTATTACCCAAATATTTCAGGAATAGTTTTGCATGAGATAGAGGAGAAGAATAATGAGGGATGACAAAGTTATAATATTCGACACCACTCTTAGAGATGGTGAGCAGGCCGCGGGCGCCGCTATGACGCTTGAGGAAAAACTCGAGATAGCTAAACAATTAGAAAGACTTAAAGTGGATGTAATTGAAGCTGGTTTTGCAGCAAGTTCACCGGGCGACTTTCTAGCAGTTAGCACCATAGCTAAGGAAATCAGGACTCCAACAATAGCATCTTTGAGTCATGCAAGTTTGCCGGCAGTAGACAAGGCGGCGGAGGCTTTGAAAGAGGCAAGGAACCCGAGAATCCATGTATTTCTCTCTAGTTCTGATATTCACATAATGCATCAACTACGAAAGAGTCGCGAAGAGGTCATGGATATGGCAGTTGCCGCGGTGGCGAGGGCGAAAACTTATTATGATGATATAGAGTTTTCACCTATGGACGCCACCAGAACGGAACCAGAATATTTATACACACTGTTAGAAGCTGCAATTGATGCAGGGGCTACTACCGTTAACATACCTGACACTGTTGGCTATATAATCCCCGAAGAATTTGGACAGTTACTTGTTAACATACAGGAAAATGTTCCTAATATTGCAAAAGCCATTATCTCAGTACACTGTCATAATGATTTAGGGTTATCTGTATCTAACAGTTTGGCGGCTGTAAAATATGGTGCTAGACAAATAGAAGGTTGTATTAATGGTTTGGGGGAACGAGCTGGCAACGCATCACTAGAGGAAGTGATAATGGGATTAGTCACGCGGGAGGATTTCTTCAATATAAACTTAGGAATAGATACCAGTCAGTTATACAGGACTAGTAGGTTAGTGAGCGACATTACTGGTTTCTCTGTACAACCCAATAAAGCAATTGTAGGTCAAAATGCTTTTCGTCATGCATCTGGAATACATCAAGATGGAGTCCTGAAAGATAGATCTACTTACGAGATAATGAGTCCAGAAAGTGTCGGGGTTCCAAGTAGCACTCTAGTTTTGGGTAAGTTGAGTGGTAGGGCTGGATTAAGATCGAGACTGGAAGAATTAGGTTATGATTTAAATCAAGATGATCTGAACAAAGCCTTTGAAGACTTCAAAAACCTCGCGGATAAGAAGAGAGAGATCACAGATAGGGATTTGGAAGCGCTTATAAGTGACAGACGCAGAGTAGATGTAGAGTTGTACAAGCTGGAACATGTACAGGTGTCTTGTGGGGATCACGAAATACCCACTGCTACAGTAAGGCTGACTAACCCAGAAGGAGTCACGTTGACCGATGCTGCTACTGGTACGGGCCCAGTGGATGCGGTGTATGTGGCAATTAATAGAATTCTTGGAGTGCCAAATACACTAAAAGAGTTTTCAATTGGATCTATAACTGAGGGAACTGATTCAATTGGTGATGTAACAATAAGAATCGAGAGTAATGGTAGGATTTACACAGGGAGAGGATCCTCGACAGATATTATGGTTGCTAGTGCCAAAGCATACCTCAACGCACTAAACAAGCTTATGTCTATAGAAGGTACTCCTATCCAGTGAGTTAGTATTTACTGGATATTCCAAAAAATATTTTAAAAATACCAACATATTTAGGAGATTTAATATGGCTAAGACTATGTTTGATAAAATATGGGATGAGCATGTTGTTATTGACGAAATTGGCAAACCAACCGTTCTATATGTAGATTTGCATTTGGTACATGAAGTTACATCTGCTCAAGCATTCGAAGGATTGAGAATGGCTAACCGAAAAGTACGCAGACCCGACCTGACGGTAGCTACAGTTGATCATAATGTGCCTACAACTGATAGAACGCTACCTATAACTGATGAAATTTCGAAGAAACAAATCGACACGTTAGATAATAATGCAAAGGAATTTGAGATCAATTACTTTGACATGTTTAGTCAGGGTCAAGGTATTGTACACGTAATAGGCCCTGAGCAGGGTTATACGCAGCCAGGGAAAGTTATAGTGTGTGGAGATAGCCACACTTCTACTCATGGAGCCTTTGGTGCATTCGCATTGGGCATCGGTACTTCCGAGGTGGAACATGTATTGGCTACTCAATGTCTAGTACAAAAGAAGCCTAAGAATATGGAAGTTAAAGTCAATGGTGCCCTCCCATTTGGTGTTACGGCTAAGGACTTAATTTTGGCTATCATAGGTCAGATTGGTGTAGGAGGAGGAGTAGGCCATGTCATTGAATATACCGGTGAGGCTATAAGATCACTTTCTATGGCCGGCAGGATGACTGTATGTAACATGTCTATAGAAGCCGGTGCCAGAGCTGGAATGATAGCACCTGATGAAACCACTTTTGATTTTGTGAAGGGTAGGCCGCAATCACCTAGAGATGAAGATTTTGATGCTGCAGTGGAACATTGGAAGAGTTTATCTACTGACCCTGGAGCTCACTTTGATAAAGTTGTTGAAATCGATGCAAGTAAACTTTCACCTTACGTTAGTTGGGGAACCAATCCAGGCATGGTGGCTTCTGTTGACGGTCTAGTTCCGGATCCGACAACATTAGATAATCCTGATGAAAAAGTGGCAGTACAAAGAGCTCTAGAATACATGGACCTAGCCCCTAATACTCCGATAAAAGAGATAAAATTAGATAAGGTCTTTATAGGGTCTTGTACCAACTCACGGATTGAAGATTTACGTGCTGCTGCTGAAGTTGTAAAGGGTAAAAAGGTTAATGCCGACGTTAATGCTATGGTTGTGCCAGGTTCATTCACAATTAAACTTCAGGCCGAACAAGAGGGATTGGACGAAATCTTTAGAGAAGCAGGATTTGAATGGCGAGAAGCTGGTTGTTCTATGTGTCTTGGCATGAATCCAGATATATTGATGCCCGGAGAGAGATCTGCTTCTACCTCCAATAGAAATTTTGAAGGAAGGCAAGGTCCAGGTGGGCGCACCCACTTGGTGAGTCCAGAAATGGCAGCGGCTGCAGCAATAGCAGGTCATTTCGTCGATATAAGGGAATGGAAATAACATCTTAATTAATATGACATTGAAGAGGAGCATAACATGGAGCCCTTTGTAAAACTGACAGGTGTGGTAGCAGCAATGGATAGAGAAAATGTGGATACAGACCAAATAATTCCTGCTGTAAATTTGAAACGGATTGAGCGGACCGGATTCGGACAGTTTTTGTTCTCTCAGCCAGGATGGAGATTTCTTCCAGACGGAAGTCCTGACCCAGACTTCGAACTTAACAAGCCAAGTTATCAAGGAGCTAGCATATTAGTTGCAGGACACAATTTTGGTAGTGGCTCATCCCGAGAACATGCACCTTGGGCTTTATTGGATTATGGTTTTAAGGTAATTATAGCTCCGAGTTTTGCGGATATTTTCTATAATAATTGCTTCCAGAATGGAATGCTACCAATTGTGTTAAGCGAAGCAAATATTAAGAATTTGATGGAAAAAGCTCAGGGTAGTTACGAGGGATATGAGGCTACTATAGACCTGCAAAATTGTACTATATCCGATGGCCAAGGACTAACTATCCCGTTCGAAACAGATGATTTTAGGAGAGATTGCTTACTTAAAGGGTTAGATGATATAGGTTTAACCTTGCAAAATGAAGACAAAATCAGCATTTATGAAAAATCTCACTAAACCCAGTGACCGTAAAAGTTTATTGTTGTAGTATAAATATTGCAGGAGCACAATAAATGACCAGGTATGTTTTTGTCACCGGCGGAGTAATAAGTTCGGTTGGTAAAGGTATAAGTGTTGCCTCGATCGGCAGAATATTGAAGAATCGAGGCATATCGGTATCGGTACAAAAACTAGACCCATATTTGAATGTTGACCCTGGCACTATGTCGCCGTACCAACACGGAGAAGTGTTTGTAACAGATGATGGTTCTGAGACTGATTTAGATTTAGGTCATTATGAACGGTTCATAGACGTTAGATTAACGACTTCTTCCAACATTACCGCAGGGCAAATATACAGCTTGGTTATAGCCAAAGAACGCAAGGGGGAATTTCTTGGCGGTACGATTCAGGCTGTTCCTCATGTAACTAACGAAATAACAAATAGTATTATCCATCTAGCAAACGAAACAGAATCTGAGGTAGTGGTAGTCGAAGTTGGAGGAACGGTTGGAGATATAGAGGGACTGCCGTTCCTTGAAGCCATAAGACAGATGAGGAATTTGGTGGGACGAGACAATGTTTATTATATTCATGTAACGTTTTTGCCTTACATATCTTCTTCTGAGGAATTGAAGACTAAACCAACTCAGCATAGCGTTAAAGAACTTAGGGGTATTGGCATACAGCCGGATGCAATAATATGTAGGAGTGAACATCCAGTTACGGATGATATAATGTCAAAAATTTCTTTATTTTGTGATGTTAATCCTGAAAGTGTTATACCTCTACCTACAGTCGCTAACGTATATGAAGTTCCTTTAATACTAGAACAAGCAAAATTAGCTGACCAAATAATAGAAGCCATGGGTTTACCTGTAAGACAAAATAATATGTCAGAGTGGCAGGACATGGTCAATAGAATGAAACAACTTGACGACCCGCTTCGTATAGCGGTTGTTGGAAAATATTCTGATCTGCCAGATTCCTACTTATCCGTCAAAGAGGCTCTTAATCATGCTGGTCTTTATCACAATAGGAATGTAGCAATAGATTGGATTCTATCTGAAGATATTGAGAAGTATGGGCCAGAAAAGTATTTATCTTCTGTTAGTGGGATAGTAGTACCAGGTGGCTTTGGTCCTAGAGGAGTGGAGGGTATGATTGATTCTGCTAGATATGCTAGAGAAAAGAACATACCGTATCTCGGACTGTGTCTAGGCATGCAACTTATGGTTATTGAGATGGCTAGGTCACTCTTGAATGCTGAGGATGCCAACTCCACGGAATTTGATGAAAATACTAAAAATCCAGTGATCGATTTAATGGAAGATCAACGTTCAATAGACAACAAAGGTGGGACTATGAGGCTTGGTGTGTATCCGTGTATTCTTGTGGAGGGAACCAAAGCTGGTAATGCGTATAATGTTGGTGAGGTTATGGAGCGACACCGTCACCGGTGGGAATTCAATAACTCTTATAGAAAACAACTTGAAGAAAAGGGATTGATAGCTAGTGGATTGTCCCCAGATGGTCAATTAGTGGAGATTTCAGAGTTAAGGAATCACCCATTTATGCTAGGGGTACAATTTCATCCCGAATTCTTATCTAGGCCTAACCATGCTCATCCACTATTTAGAGAATTTATTGGTGCGTGTAAGGATATAATTAGAGAAGGAAATCAACATCCTTTCCCAATATATTCCAAAAAATGATGTAGTAATTACTGCCTTTTAGGTATGGATGGACTAATGAATATTAATATGATAGACTCCTAGAGGATCAAATGATTCTTTCCTAGTGTTTATCGATCCAAAACACAAATCCCCGCTGAACTTCGCTTATCTAGGATTTGTTTTAAATTAACTCCAAAATATAAGTCCAGTTTAACGATGAGATTCAGCTTCCTAAAGAATTTAAATAGCAATACACAAAACTGACTTAAGTACAGTACATCACATATAAAACATTGCAGTACTACATAACCTAAGATTATGACAACGTTCAATTAATCGGAGAGAGATAGCTATGAACTTAACGGAACTAAATGAAAAAGACAAACCAGAACTTATATCGATTGCAGAAACATTGGGAATGGAAATCGATCTCGAATCGTTACCCAAGAATGAAATAATATTCAAGATGGCTCAATCTTATGCTGAACAAGAAGACAAAATGTTGGCATTTGGAGTATTGGACGTCATAAATGATGGATTCGGTTTCCTGAGAATGCCTGATTTAAAACCAAGTTCCAACGATGTATATGTTTCACAATCTCAGATAAGGCGATTTTCCCTAAGAACTGGTGATCAAATAATGGGAGAAGTTAGACCGCCGAAGGATAATGAGAAATATTATGGATTGGTAAGGGTACATGGGGTAAACGGCATTGACCCAGCTATTTCCAAGAATAGACCTCAATTTGATACGCTCACCCCAGTTTTTCCAGATGTGCAATTGAAACTAGAAACGGAAAAAGATAATTTATCAACCCGTTTGATGGATTTGCTTTCGCCTGTAGGTAGAGGGCAGCGGGGTTTGATTGTAGCCCCTCCCAAGGCTGGTAAAACAACTCTACTGAAACAAATAGCGCAAGGTATATCTGCGAATGCTCCAGATGTTAGCTTAATGGTAGCCCTAATTGGTGAAAGGCCAGAAGAAGTTACCGATGTTAAAAGGTCTGTTCAGGGAGAGGTGTTTAGTTCTACCTTCGATGATCCAGTAGAAGATCATTGTAGGGTGGCCGAATTGGCACTGGATAGAGGCAAGCGTTTGGTAGAATCAGGGCAGGACGTGGTTATATTGCTTGACAGCATAACTAGGCTGACAAGAGCTTATAATCTTTCATTGCCTACCAGCGGCAGAACTTTATCTGGAGGAATAGATCCAGTAGCCTTGTACCCTCCAAAAAGGTTTTTTGGAGCAGCTCGTAATACCGAGGAAGGTGGCAGCCTGACTATAATCGCAGCTTGTTTGGTAGACACTGGAAGCAGAATGGATGAAGTTATATACGAAGAATTTAAAGGCACCGGCAACATGGAAATACACTTAGATAGAAAATTAGCAGAAAATCGAGTCTTTCCAGCTTTTGACCTGCCGCGTAGCGGAACCCGTAGAGAAGAACTTTTATTTGATGAACAAACGAAACAGAAGATTGATTTGCTTCGTCGTATGGTTTCAATGATCACATCTGGATCAAATTCTATGGACTCTAACGACGCCATTCAAAAAATTATGGAATATCTGAAAAATTCTCCTAATAATGAAAAATTTCTTGCCTCTTTGGGTCAGCCAAGCAAATAGATTGTAAATTCTTGGTTAAGTTGCAGCTCTTTGAGAATTTTCCAATGTTATGTAACGCTGTTGTCTGTGTTTAACAGCGTTTAGTATCACGTTTAATCCTCTAATGTCGTTTAGAGACGGTAATTATGACTAGATTAGATTCAAGAATGGTAACCCTCGGACTGGCTTATGATATAGATCACGCGAGGTCTTTAATATTGGCTAGGCTGGTTAAAATTGCAGGTAATATAGTTGTCGATTCTGGGAAATCTGTTTCAGATGACGCTGATATTGTCCTTGTTGCTAAGCCCAAATATGTTAGTAGAGGTGGAATTAAATTAGCTGGTGCAGTTGAAAGATGGGACCTTTGTTTTGAAGGTATGACTGCTCTGGATGTCGGAGCCTCAACTGGTGGATTTACCGACTACTTACTACAATCAGGGATTGAAACAATATATTCCTTGGATGTGGGCTACGGACAATTGGATTACAAATTAAGACAAGATGACAGAGTAGTTGTTATGGAAAGGATAAACGCAAGACGTCAATTCACTTTACCAAAAAAAGTAGATTTATTAGTTGTAGACGTATCCTTCATATCTGTTTTGAAAATTATACCTTCGTGTTTGGACCACTTGAAGAAATCCGGAACCATAATTGCTTTAATAAAGCCACAATTTGAAGCTCGCAGGGATCAAGTTGGGAATAATGGTATCGTGAAATCTGCACATGTTCATGCTTCTGTTTTGAGCAAGGTGATAGTTTCCCTCATGAAGAGTGGTCTTCGTCTCAAAGGATTAGTTCCGTCGATTATCAAAGGGCATGGTGGCAACCAAGAGTTTTTTGTATGGTTTAATAGGAAATGATGGTGAACGTTTATGTTCGTAGATAACTGAACCCTCTATCTAATTTTCAAAATCTCACTGAAGTAAGCTTCATCTGAGAATGGACCCACAACAGCCATGCTCAATTTACTTTGATCCAGTATTGTTTTAGCCACCCTTCTTATATCATCTGGCTTGAGACTCTCGATATCTTTAAGCATATCTTGGACTAACAAGCTTTGAGAGTGAAGAATTTCTTGTGCTCCAAACCAAGCTGCTACACTCCGGGTATCTTCCATTCTGAGTAGTAACCTTCCATGCATGTAGTTTATGGCTTTTGTCATCTCTCGATCACTAACATTATCTTTAACATTACTAAATTCATCTAAGATAGATTGAGTTGCTTTCATAGCGTTTTTTGGATCCACACCTGCATATGCTATAAAAGAACCACAGTCATGTAGATGACTAGTTGTAGTGTGGACATCGTAGACTAATCCCTCTATTTCCCTTAGGCGGATGAACAAACGGCTACTCATTCCCTCTCCCATTATGGTATTTAGTACGTCGAGGGAGTTTCTTTCTTGATGGTCATAGGGTAATCCCTTAAACCCTAAACAAAGATGAGCCTGCTCGCTTTGATGAGTAATTAAACCAATCGACGGGTTAACTTGCAAGTCGTTAGCAGGATAATATTCTTCTGGCTTATTGCTACGCCAATCCTCAAAGGTTTTGGATATGGTATCGATTACATATTCATGTTCGATATTTCCTGCAACACTTACAACAACGTTCCTCGTAGTATATTGTCTTTGCATATAATTGATAATCATATCTTTATCTATGCGGGACACAGATTCTCGGGTTCCTCCTACATCTCTGCCTAGTTGTTGATTTGGCCACATGATTTCGTCTATCAGTAATTCAACTCGGTAACTAGGTATATCGTATGTCATAGAAAGTTCTTCTAATATAACCTGACGCTCTTTTTCAATCTCGGCTTCTTCAAGGATAGGATCACGTATGAAATCTGAAAGTACATCTAGGGCTAATGCGAAGTCTTTGGCGGGAACCTTACACCAGTAAGTAGTTAGCTCTCTGTCAGTTGCAGCGTTGAGAACACCCCCGACGCCCTCAATAGCTTCACTTATATCTCGAGCAGTTGGATATTTCGCAGAACCCTTAAATAGTATGTGTTCTAAGAAATGGGATATGCCAGATTCTTGAGAAGATTCATGCCTCGAACCAGTCCCTATATAGAACATTATACTGACAGATTCAGTATATGGCATTTTATTGGTGATAATTCTGAGACCGTTATCTGTAATAGTTTTCTTGAACATTGTATTTTTATGCCTTAATAAAACAACTTATATATTTTGTATCGATCACAATCAGGTTCAGAGATAGTTGTGACTTAAAGTTTGGAGTTCTTTTTAACCGATACCAAGCCATTCCTCTGATGGTATTCTGGCCATCAGTTCTGCCACGGCTTCAGTGGGAGTTATATTGCCCAGTAGAATTTGATTTATAGAATTTGTTACAGGCATAGAAACACCAAGATTGTAAGCCAAATTGATTGCACTAGAAGTGGCATTCACGCCTTCCACGACGTTTTCCATTGAAGATAGTATTTTAGCTGCACTGTCACCCTTGCCGATTTTTTCACCAAAATACCGATTACGACTTAATGGACTGTAACATGTAGCTACCAAATCTCCTAAACCAGCTAGTCCGGAAAAGGTTAGGTGTTTCGCTCCTAAAGCCACACCCAGTCTTGTTATTTCGACAAGTCCTCTATTTATGAAAGCTGATTTGCTATTGTTACCGTAACCTAAACCATCACTTATGCCGGCCCCAATTGCTATTATGTTTTTTAGTGATCCTCCTAACTCTACTCCTACAACGTCATCACTTGTATATACCCTAAAAGTCTCAGAATTAAAAAGACCCTGTATTCTCAGGGCAACTTCTTTATTGCTGGAAGCTACTATTGTGGAAGCTGGCATGTCCAGCGATATTTCCTTTGCTAAGTTAGGACCCGATAGAACAGCTAATTCATCCTTCAACGTCAAGGGTAATTCATCGTTCAGAACTTCTGTCATTCTTTGGTTTGAAGTGACTTCCAGCCCCTTAGTGGCACTTAATATTACGCATTGGTTTGGCAAATATGGAATGACGGATATTACATTTTCCCTAAATGTGTTTGAAGGGACTGCTATGACCAGCATATCTATATTCATGAGTGCATCTTTGTAGGAACTAGTAGCAGTTAGTTCATCTGGAAATGAAATGCCGGGTAGAAATCTGCTATTTTGCCGTTCTTTATTAAGAGTTATAGCTTCTTCTTCTGTACGGCAACAAAGGAGTACCTCCGAGGTCTTAGCGAGTATTGTTGCTAATGTTGTTCCCCAACTGGTTGTGCCTATTACTGCTGTTTTTGTCAATGTTTCACTGCACCTTATTACACTCTAGAGATTATACACATCAAATTCAATCTTGTTATTTTTCGGTAGCGATTGAAACTCCGATTTTTCTTTCTGTCCCTTTTATTAACCTTATAATATTTTCTTTATGCTTGATTATTATAATTGGTGATCCTACTGCAGGGTATAATATGTGTTCAATTGAAATTATATCCCCAGGAATAACTGCCGCATTGAAGATGTATAGTGTACACATTACAAATAGAGCTGAGGACGCTCCTATTATTGAAGCCAAAGACATATATCTTGATATAATTATCACGGGCATGCTAATTAAAAGCACTATTATGCCTACAGATGGAGATAGAGCTATTAATGCACCTATACCAGTAGCAGTTCCCTTCCCTCCTTTAAAATTGAGAAATACTGACCAATTGTGTCCCATTAAAACGGCAATAGCAGACCCTACTTCAAGTAATAAGGATTGCCCAAAACTTTGAGCGAGGAAGACAGCTGCGAAACCTTTACCGGAATCAAGGATCAGAACAACAATTCCAGGCATTGTTCCGGTAGTACGCATAACGTTTGTCATTCCTGTGTTGCCACTACCATATTCTCTCAAGTCTACTTTATGTAACAGTCTGACCAATATTACTCCAAATGGTATGGATCCTATAACATAACAGAAAGTAACTATTGTCAAAATATTGATCAACGCCTGCCCCTTCTGGAAAATATTAGATGGATAGGGTTTCCCATAAACCCAAATTCTAATCTGATTTGGTTTTCTATATATCTCTTGTAAGAAAAATGAACGAGATTAGGATTATTTACAAATATAACGAAAGTAGGAGGGTTGGTAGACTTCTGGTAAATACGGTATATTTTTAGTCCCTTGCTGCTAGGGGGCATATGCAGAGACAAGGCATTTTGAAGTGTTCTTTCCAGTTCCCCTCTTGGAGTCAATTTTTTCCCTTCGTTATATACAGTAATGGCAGTTTCTACAACGTTTTGTACTCCTGTACCTTGCAAAGCAGAAGTGAAGCATATGGGAGCATAAGGTATAAATTTCAATCTGTTTTGGACCTCTTGGATTATGGTTTCTTTGTCAAGATTATGTTCAGCAAGATCCCATTTATTTATTACGACTATTACACCTTTGAATGAATCAAGTATATATCCGGCTATATGTGTGTCTTGGCTAGTAACTAATTCTGAAACATCTGTTACTAGGATACACACATCCGAGCTTCCTATATTTCTCATAGATCTTAACACGCTGTATTTTTCTATTCCTGCGTCTATTCGCCCTCTCCTACGCACGCCAGCTGTATCCACCAATGTTATGTTTGTTTCATCGTATGAAAAACTCACATCTATAGCATCACGAGTTGTTCCTGGAGTATCAGAGACTATCGATCTTTCGTCTCCTACTATACTGTTTACAAGCATAGATTTGCCGACGTTGGGACGTCCAACAATTGCCAATCTAATTTGCCCTTCTACGTCTTCAGCGTCTATTGGATCGCCGAGTATATCGTCTAGTTTGCTGAGAAGATCTCTTATTCCTAGATTATGATAGGCGCTTATTGGCATAGGATCTCCTAGGCCAAGTTGATAAAATTCTGCTAACACTTCCTCTCTCTTAACATTGTCTACTTTGTTAGCAGCAAGGATTATAGATTTCTTTTTTTGGCGCAGAGTCTGAGCAATATCTCTGTCACTAGGAGTGATACCTTCCATAATATCCACCAAGAAGATAACGGCATCAGCCTCTTGGATTGCAGTTTCTATTTGGGCCCGAACCTTCTTCCAAATATCGGAAGTTGGGATTGCTTCTATCCCGCCTGTATCTACTAAAAGCATGGACTGGTTTTTCCAAGGTATGTTCAACGCTACTCTGTCGCGGGTTGTGCCAGGTGTTTCAGATACAATGGCCAGAGGTTTCCCCAATAGTCTATTAAATAGAGTAGATTTGCCTACGTTAGGCCTGCCAACAATTGCAACAACTGGTTTGCTCATATTTACAACGTCTTTTCTAACGAATTATATTTGCCAGTATAGCTTTTTGTATATGTAAACGATTTTCAGCCTGGTCGAAGACAACTGACTTCGGATGTTCCAATAGACCTTTTGAAATTTCCTGTTCGTTATGAGCAGGTAAAGGGTGCATGAATATTGTGGAGGAATCAGTACTGGAAAGTAAGCTTTCGTTCACTTGGAAACCGGAAAAAATCTTTAACTTATCATCGGATTCTTCTTCTTGCCCCATACTAATCCACACGTCTGTGTATACGACATTCGCTCCAGATACTGCTTCGGATGGACTTGAAGTGACAGAAAAATTAGCATTGGATTGCAGAGACCTCTTATTTATCTCCTCCACAATATTTGTTGGGATAGAATATTGTGGAGGAGAAGCAATAACAAAATCTATTCCCACACTTGCCGCTGCTAGGGCGAGGCTTACAGCTACGTTATTGCCGTCTCCTATGTAAGCTATTTTTATATTTTCAAAGCCATTGAATTTTTCGTATATAGTGAGCAGATCAGCTAGAGCCTGACATGGATGTTCTTGATCGGACAGGGCGTTTATTACAGGAACAGAAGCGTAGTCAGACAAGTCTCTTAGATTATTCTGAGAGAATGTTCTAAGAACTATTATATCTACGAATCTGGATAGAGTTCGAGCTACGTCTGATATTGGCTCTCGTGTGCCTAGTCCGATTTCGTCTTTACTCAAATATATTGGATGGCCACCTAATTGGGTTACTGCCACATCGAAGCTAACCTTTGTTCTCAAAGAGGGTTTTTCAAAAATCAACGCCGCTGATTTACCAATCAGATCAGAGCCAACAGGGGATTCTTTAAATTGTAGTCCGGATTTGATCAGATCAGAAATTTCTTCAGGTGAAACATCCATTATTGATAGCAAGTGTTTTGATTTCATTACAATACTGATTTGTGTTTATGTATTTTGATTAAGTAGATTTACGGCCGATTTAATTAGATTTGCTTATGGTGTCGATAAACCAACAAGATGAGCTGAACTTTGAAACAGCGTAGTATTACCGATTTTACCAACGCCCTGCCAATTGGAAATATTTGCCCTCTGTTTTTATGGCAGGGGCTATGACTAGGTCAGTTTTTTGCATCTCAGCAATGTCCATAGCACCGCACATGCCCATTGCTGCTTTCAATGCCCCTTCTAGATTTTGAGTGCCGTCAGTCATGGATGTTGGCCCAAATAGGATTTGTTTAAGTGATCCTTTGGAGCCTACATGTATTCTGGTACCTCTTGGTAGTGCAGGATGAAAGCTGGCCATTCCCCAGTTATAACCCAAACCAGGTGCTTCTTCCGCCTGCGCAAAAGTTGTTCCCAGCATAACACCATCAGCCCCGCTTGCTATTGCCTTACATATATCGCCTCCGGTCCTCATTCCCCCATCAGTTATGATAGGGACGTATCTTCCAGTTCTCTTGTAGTATTCTTGCCTTGCTGCTGCGCAATCTAGAGTGGCAGTCACTTGGGGTACTCCGATACCTTCTACTTCACGAGTGGTGCATATGGCGCCGGGCCCTACTCCTACTAAGACTCCATGGACACCGGTTTCCATCAGTTCTAACGTAGCTTGATAAGTTACCGTGTTACCTACGACCACTGGAATTTTTACATTGGAACATATGTCTGCTATATTGAGTCCTTTTTCACTTTTACTAATGTGACGTGCAGTGGTCACTGTCGACTGTATGAACAATATGTCCGCTCCAGCTTCCACTGCTATGGGGGCTAATTTTTTGGTATTGGCAGGTGTTAGGGATATAGCGCAGCAAACCCCTCCATTTTTAATCGATTCTATTCTGTCCCCGATCAAATTTTCTCTTATGGGAGCAGAATAAATTCTCTGGAGGAGAGGAGTTGCTTCTTCTTGAGAGGCTTCAGTTACTTCCTTAATGATCGATTCTGCATCCTCGTGTCTTGTGTAGATGCCTTCGAGATTCAAAACTGCTAAGCCTCCCATTCTTCCCAGAGATATAGCAAATTCTGGAGATACAACTGCATCTAGTGATGAGGCCATGAAAGGTATAGGGAATTCAAACTCGTCTATTTGTAGAGAAACATTAGTTTGGTCGGGGTTTACAGTCACGCTGCCAGGCACAATGGCTACTTCGTCAAAGCCATAAGCTCGGCGTAACTTTTTTAACTCAGGAACTTCCACGAATCACACCCACGAACTCATAATTGGAAAACTATATCACTGGACATTTGTTAAGTCAATTGAGTTAATAACGGTAAAAAATGCGAAACGTGTTGTTTTGTTGTCGTATTGTTAACGAATTCGGCAGACAATACATCTGAATAGGTGTTAAAATCTAATGCTAATGTTTGACTAGTCAGGCAGAGAATGTTAATATCATTCCCTACCAATTTGGTCAACAATTAATTTTATGATCGGATTGGGCGATATCAACGTAGTGCTACGACTGAAATCAGATTAAATCTGCGGTAGTTTGTAAGGAATTAGGGAGATAAAATTATGACTGCATCTAATCAAGTTGTTAAGGATGTGGCTGCTCAAGAGTATAAATACGGATTTGTCACAGATGTAGAGTCCGAAGTTGCCCCTCCAGGTCTCTCGGAAGAAACTGTGCGGTTTATATCGGCGAAGAAGAACGAACCTGAATGGATGTTAGAGGGAAGGCTCAAAGCGTACAAATATTTCACCACTTTAGTTGACAAGGAACAGGTGCCAGATTGGGCACATTTACGGTATAGTCCCATAAATTTCCAAGATATTATTTATTACTCTGCTCCTAAACAAAAAGTGTCTTTAGAAAATTTAGATCAAGTAGACCCAGAGATTTTAAAGACATATGAACGTCTGGGTATACCTCTACAGGAACAGAAGAGATTGGCTGGGGTTGCCGTAGATGCAGTTTTCGATAGTGTGTCTATTGCGACTACGTTCCAAGCAGAGTTGGCGAAAAAGGGCATAATATTTTGTTCTATGTCTGAAGCTGTACAGAATCATCCTGAGTTAGTAAAAAAATATCTCGGTTCAGTTGTGCCATATACCGACAACTTTTTTGCAGCTCTTAATGCCGCAGTTTTTTCGGATGGTTCCTTTTGTTATATACCCAAGGGTGTTCGTTGCCCGATGGAATTAACCACATATTTTAGAATAAACACTGAAGGATCCGGTCAATTTGAGAGGACATTGATAATAGCGGAAGAAAGCAGTTATGTAAGTTATTTGGAGGGCTGTAGTGCCCCAATGAGAGACGAGAATCAACTTCACGCAGCTGTTGTAGAGTTGATTACAGAAGAGAACGCAGAAATAAAATATTCTACTATTCAGAATTGGTATCCAGGAGACGAGCAGGGTAAGGGAGGGATATACAACTTCGTTACCAAAAGGGGCAAATGTGCAGGTAAGAACTCTAAAATATCATGGACTCAGGTAGAAACAGGATCAGCAATCACGTGGAAGTATCCCAGTGTCATACTTCAGGGAGATAATTCTATTGGAGAGTTCTACTCTGTTGCCTTGACAAAAGGTTATCAACAAGCCGATACAGGTACCAAAATGACTCATATTGGAAAAAACACTAGGAGTACCATTATTGCAAAAGGTATATCAGCAGGACATGCTAATAACACTTACAGAGGTCTTGTTCGCGTGAATCCAAAAGCTGTTAATTCTTGGAATTTTACACAATGTGATTCATTACTTTTAGGAGATCAATGTGGTGCTCACACTACACCGTACGTAGAAGTGAAAAACAATTCTTCACACCTGGAACACGAAGCATTCACATCTAAAGTGAGTGAGGCTCAAATTTTTTACTGCAATCAACGCGGAATATCTACTGAAGAGGCTCATTCCGTTATTATAAATGGTTTTTGTAAAGAGGTTTTCAAGCAGTTGCCATTGGAATTTGCTGTGGAAGCTACTAGGTTGTTGGAGATGAATTTAGAAGGGACTGTTGGATAAAGTGAAAAACGGAAAATCTATGTTGAATATTACTGATTTGCACGCGTCTATAGGTGGCACAGAAATTCTCAAGGGACTTAATCTTACTGTAAATCCTGGAGAGGTACACGCAATCATGGGACCAAATGGATCTGGGAAAAGTACTCTAGCTTATTTATTATCTGGACATCCCAGTTATGAGGCTACTTCTGGAGAGATGTTGTTCGATGGGCAAGACTTGGTAAATATGTTACCTGAGGATAGAGCTAGGTTGGGGTTGTTCCTATGTTTTCAACATCCCACCGAGGTTCCAGGAGTGCGTATGGATCATTTCATGAGGGCAGGTTTAAACTCTGTGTTACGAAGCAAGAGTTTGGATGAAATGGACGTGCTAAAATTCGATAAATTTCTTAATAGTAAAGTCGACATAGTTGAGATGGACAGGAATCTCGTTAAGCGGTCGGTTAATGAAGGATTCTCAGGGGGAGAAAAGAAAAGAAACGAGATATTGCAGATGGCAATTTTTGATCCAAAACTATCCATACTTGATGAGCCTGATTCAGGTTTGGATGTTGACGCGCTGAGAATTGTGGCCAATGGCATTAATCAATTGCGCAGCGAAGAGAAATCTATAATTCTGGTTACTCATTATCAAAGAATATTAAACTACGTCGTACCCGATAAAGTTCATATACTAATAAATGGCCGTATTGTTAAGTCAGGTGGCAAAGAGTTGGCTTTAGAGATAGAAACTAATGGATACGACAACATCGAACAATCATTAGCTAATGATCAACACTCTGGTTGAAGGAAATCTGTTATGACGCAAATTGGAGTAAAACCAGAGGAATCTTACTTAAATATATCAGAGCATTTAGAATCGACCGCATCCCTGAATGACTCAGTGCATTTCAAAGGCTTACGGAATAAAGCAAGAAAATGTTTTCAGGAATTAGGATTTCCAGTCGAACGGAGAGGCAATGAGGAGTGGAAATACACGGATGTCTCTCCAATAGCAAAAATTCCTTTTGAAATGCCAGATTTACGTCACCAACAATTTGTTCGTGGCATTGTATCCACTCCAGTAGGTTTTGGAAAATCGCATTGGAATAAATTGGTTTTCGTCGACGGACAATACGAGGAAAAACTGTCTGTTGTAAAAGATTTGCCTGATAACGTCCTAGTCAAGGATTTCAATAAGGCTTCTAAAGGTGACTATGATTTGATAGGAAAACATTTGGGCAATTACGCAGATTTCCATGGAAATGCGTTTAATGCTCTGAACACTTCTTTCCTGGACAATGGGGCGTTTATCAGTATTCCAAATGAAGTAGTGATAAATGATCCTATCGAAATAATCTTCATGACTACAGGATTGGAACAAGATACTTTCATCCAGCCCCGCATTTTGGTTTTAGTTGGCGATAATAGTAAAGTTGCGATTGTAGAAAGTTATGTTGGCATTGAAGATACTAGATATTTTAATAACTCTGTTACTGAGTTGGTAGTAGGTAACGGTGCTAATTTAGAGTATTACAAAATTCAGACACAATCACGAAAGTCATTTCACATAACTAATACTGAGATAATTGTGGGTAAGGACAGTACGTTCTCGTCTATGAACATTGATTTGGGAGGCAAACTTGTCAGGAACAACTTGAATTTACTGACAAATGCAGAAGGCAGTTACAGTGTACTCAATGGATTATACCTAGTTAACGGTACTCAACATGTTGATAACCAAGTCATAATTGATCATGCCAAGCCTCATACCACCAGCAGGGAATTGTATAAAGGTATATTGGATGGCAAATCAAAGTCTGTATTTCATGGAAGCATAATCGTTAGGGAGGGAGCATACAAAGTTAATGCCAATCAAGTGGATAAAAACTTACTCCTGTCCGATAAAGCAGAAGCTTACACTAAGCCGGCATTTTGGGTGTACTGTGACGACGTTTTATGTGGTCATGGAGCAGCATGTGGCCAGATGGACGAGAATGCTCTTTTCTATTTGAGGAGTAGGGGTATAGATGAATTGTCGGCCAGGAGCCTCTTAACTCTAGCATTTGTATCCGAAGTAATTGATAGCATTGGCAATGAACATTTGCGGGAACAAATTAACGATATGGTTCATTCTAGGTTAGAAGATTGGTTGGGTATCTTTTCCTAATTCAATAAGTTTGTCGTGGTATTCCGTAAGATTTGTGAAAGGTAGAGCTACCAATGTTGGATGTTAATCATATACGCAAAGACTTTCCCATACTTTCAAGAACGATTTACGGGAAACCGTTGGTCTATTTAGATAATGCTGCAACTTCTCAGAAACCTACATCAGTGATCCAGTCTTTAGTGGACTATTATGAATCGTATAATTCCAATATTCATAGAGGTGTTCATACTTTAAGTATGGAGGCAACCGACAGACATGAAGATGCAAGATCTAAATGCACAAGATTTATTGGTGCAAAAGAAGATAAATCTTTAATAATGGTTCGGAACACCACAGAAGCAATTAATTTGGTTGCCCAAACGTGGGGTAAACATAATATATCTGCAGGAGATGAAATATTAACAACTCATATGGAACATCATAGTAATCTTGTACCATGGCAGAAATTAGCAGAACAGAACGGGGCCTCTTTGCAGTTCATTGAACTCGATGAAGATGGAATGCTAAATCTTTCAAATATAGATGATTTGATCACTGAGCGCACCAAGTTATTAGCCTTGACTCATATGTCTAATGTATTAGGTACAATAAATCCCGTGAAAGAATTAACCGCTGTTGCGCATAAAATGGGTGCGAAGGTATTGATAGATGGTGCCCAGAGTGTTCCACATATGAAGGTAGATGTTACCGACCTGGATTGTGATTTTTTTGCTTTTTCTGGCCATAAGATGTTGGCACCGACCGGAATAGGGGTTTTGTATGTAAAACCTGAAATTCTAGAGAGTATGGAGCCATTCCTTTTTGGCGGGGACATGGTTTCGCAGGTATGGGATGATACAGCTACCTGGAATGACTTACCTTGGAAATTTGAAGCTGGCACTCCAAACATAGCTGATTTAATAGGTCTTGGAGCAGCGATTGATTATCTGGAATCGCTTGGAATGGATCAAGTTAGAGAACACGAAATGGCTCTTACTGGTTATGCTTTAGAACAGTTTGATAGACTGAATGACATTAAAGTATTTGGACCTAAAGACCTTTCTAAAAGGGGAGGAGTGATTTCTTTCCATAGTGATGATGTTCATCCGCATGATATGGGTACCATGCTAGATAGAGAAGGTATAGCAATAAGGACCGGGCATCATTGTGCCATGCCATTAACGAGAAAGTTATCTGTAGTAGCAACTGCTAGGGCGAGTTTTTATATATACAATACAGAAGAAGAAGTAGACAAACTTACTGCTGCTATAAGAGCCACGTTGGATTATTTTGCCAAATGAATAATTGTTATATTATTGTTACTAATGTATAAACATAAGTAATAAGTATTTTTTGATATAAGGATCTTTATGAGTTCACCTACATTTGACTTTTCCGAGGTTGATGACCTGTACCAAGAAATTATACTGGATCACTACAGGAGTCCAAGGAACCAGAAGGAAATACCTGAATCAGATATGGATGTTACGGGGATTAATCCGTTTTGTGGAGATGAAGTCCATATGCGGATAAAATTGTCTGGAGAATCTATATCGGCAGTTAGCTTTAGTGGGAATGGTTGTTCAATAAGCCAAGCGTCTGCATCAATGCTCTCTGACATCATAAAAGGAAAATCATTGGACGAAGCCAATAATTTATACGTAGATTTTCGAGATATGATGCACGGCAATGACTTGAATGAAGATAGTATGGATAATTTAGGACAGGCTGAAGCTCTTTCTGGAGTTAAGAAGTTTCCTATAAGGATAAAATGTGCTTTGCTGGCTTGGTCTGCTCTGGGTGATGCAGTCAAGAAACATAAATCGGAATGATCTTACTTGGGCCTCTCTGTGTCCATCATCTGTGTTTTTGACTTCTGTGCGTTGTAATTAAATATTAGTACTGACAAATAAAATGCACCATAAGAATACCCGCCTAATACATCCATAACCCAGTGTCTGCCGTCATAGATGAGCCATAATCCAGTAATAAATATATAAGCTACAACTAACCAAAAAATTGTGATGGTCACGATTCTCTTACCTAAAAACTTGAACATTAAGTAACATATGAATCCATAGAAAAGAACTACGTGTAAAGCATGGCCGCTAGGAAATCCAGACCCTTGTATGCCACCGTATCCGATCACAACGTCGACTATGTCTTGACTAGGACGAGGTCTCCCAATTATTTCTTTGATCAAAATATTCATCAGATCTGCCACGGATATTAATACTAGAAAGATTGCCTCGGTTCGTTTATTTGATGACCAAAACAATATGAATAGTAGTATCATTAGGATTCCGGCAACTCCTCTTATACCCATAAAGAATATCCATTCCCGTAAGAAGTGAAATTTGCCCAGGGAAAAAGATTGGAGCCACTTAGAGAATGTTATCTCCCATACAAAAACATCTTTATAGATTGCCATGCATGTGGATAGGAATATTATTATAATGCACGTTGCTATTGTAATTTTCATTAGATGCACTTCGTATACTAGGTATTAGATACTGATGATGTGAGAATGTTAATATAATTCGGTTTCGAGCAAAAGAGCACCATTCTTACTAGGGTTAAATATTAATATTTAAATTGAAGTTCATTGGTACCTCATATTAAAGGATTGACCAATATATAAAGCGCCGTTAGGATTGCTGATGTAACTTTGCTTGAATTGGGTACTGGAATTTACTGAGCGAAAAATCTAAATGGAAAACGAATTAATACTGGGAACCACAGTGGAAGAGATTGTCTATCTATCGATATATTTTGGTACCGGTTTGGTTTTGGCGTCTATTATAAAATTAACTTGTATTGCTTTGAAGAAGAATCTCAGAAGAGATGACAAAAACAGGTTTGCAGCCTCGATGATAGATGCGGTGGACGGAGCAATAGTTCTTTGGGTTTTCTTGTATGGTTTTTACCTGGGACTAGACAGTGTAATTGTGTTGGAGGAGTACTCATATGTAATAAAGCAGGTTTACACTGTGGTCAGTGTGATAATAGCTTGTTACGCTTTTATACATGTTCAAAGGGATTCTATTTCGTGGTTTATTAAGAGGTCTGGATGGGGTGTTAACGAAGTAAAAGTCCTAAATTCTCTGGCACCTATGGCCAAACGTGTTATATCTACAACCATAGTGGCTATGGGTGTACTAATTATACTAGATCAGTTAGGCATAGCTATCGCTCCATTAGTTGCTGGTTTAGGTGTTGGAGGTTTAGCCGTAGCGCTTGCTCTTCAAAGCACTTTTACAAACTTCTTTGCTGGTTTAAATGTACTGACGGACGGATCCATCCGGACTGGTGATTTTATAGAGCTTGAACGAGGTGCCATAGGAAAAGTTGAGCAGATAGGATGGAGAACCACCAAAGTTAGGCTAATGGATAACAACATGGTTATCATACCTAATTATCGATTGGCGGAAAACGTGGCTACTAATTACAGTTTCCCCAAAGATGAAATGTCAGTATATATACAAGTAGGTGTGGCTTACTCCAGTAGTTTAGAGGAAGTGGAAAGAATAACCCTAGAGGTTTCAAGGAAAGTTTTGCAAGAAACTCCAGGGGCTATAAGTAATTTTGAGCCTTCAGTGTGGTATACAAATTTTGGTGAGTCCAATATAGATTTTTGGGTGGTGTTAAGGGCCAAGGGATATGGGGAGTCATGGTTGGTTAAGCATAACTTTATAAAAGAACTTCTTGACAGGTATAATAAAGAGAATATAGAGATATCTTTCCCTGCACGGAATATATTCCTGCGGAATGCTGGTGAGACTACAGTTTCTCCGGAGATAGTGTAAGTATCTACCCCTATATCACAAAATGTAGGCCATAAGTTTTCTACCCAAGCTTAATTTGTACTGTTTGTAGTATCCTTCTTCCCATCTCTTCGGTACTGAGAATATCAGAAGCTCCGGCTTCGGCAATATCAGGGGTTCTAAACCCTTTTTCTAAAACTTCATTAACGGATTCTTCTATAGCAACCGCTGGTTCGTTTAAACCTAGAGAATACCGCAACATCAATGCCACACTCATGATGGTGGCGATTGGATTTGCTTTACCTTGTCCTGCTATATCAGGGGCGCTGCCATGTATGGGTTCGTATAAACCCATAGCTTTATCATTCTCCTTCGGCACGCCTGCTAAACTGGCTGAAGGTAACATTCCGAGTGAACCTGCGAGTATGGCTGCTTCGTCGGTTAATATATCTCCAAACATGTTTTCTGCTACCATTACATCGAATCGAGAAGGTGTTCTTATCAAGGCCATAGCACAAGAGTCAACCAGCATGTTTTCAAGTTCAACTTCAGGGTATTCCTTAGACATTTCTATTGCTATTTCTCTCCATAATCTGCTGCTTTCTAAGACGTTGGCCTTATCTACTGAGGCTAGTTTCTTGCTACGGGCGCTAGCTAGTTCAAAGCCAACTCTCAGTGCCCGTACTATTTCGGATTCTGTGTAACGTAATGTGTCCACGCCTCTTCTGCCTCTAGATGTATTCCACCTCTTTTTGGGTTTAGCGAAATACAAGCCTCCGGTGAGCTCTCTTATCATAATTATGTCGACACCTTCTATAACGGAAGGTTTCAGTGAGCTCGAGTTGAGTAGACTATTGAAGACTTTTACTGGCCTTATGTTTGCAAATAGACCTAGGAACTTTCTTAAGCCCAATATAGCATCTTCTGGCCTATGTTGGGCTAGGGGGTCATCCCATTTAGGCCCACCAACTGCTCCAAATAATACTGCGTCACTTGAACTTGCAATATCGAGTGATGCTCTTGGTAATGGTAGTCCTGAGTCGTCTAGAGCAGCCCCACCTACTAATCCGTATTTTAGATTGAATTTATTGTTAGTGAGGTCCCCGATTTTTTCTAAAACCTTAATTCCTTCTGACATAATTTCTGGTCCTACACCGTCTCCAGGGAAAACTGCGATATTGAAGTTCAAAACATTTCTCCTAACTTTTATAAGATGTGTTATTACTATTGGAACTATTTAGTTTATATATTATATATCAACCGACCTTTGTCTTTGCTTCTTTCCACAATTCCTCTTTGGATTCCATGTTTAAACTAATGAAGTCCAATCCAAGTTCTTTGCATTTGTTTTCCATAAATTCAAATCTTCTAGAGAATCTTTTGTTAGTTAAGCGCAAAGATTCTTCAGCAGATAAGTTGATCCATCTGCTCAGATTTACGACGGAAAATAATATATCTCCAATCTCCCATTGATGTTCAAGTTCAGTCTTAGCCTCATTGAATTCTGATATTTCCTCTACTATCTTGTCCAATGGTCCTTCTAATCCATTCCAATCAAATCCTGCCATAGATGCTCGTTCTTGAACGAGTTGTGAATATGCCAATGCCGGTAAATTAGCGGGTATCCCCGATAGTCGGGATGATTCACCACGTTCTTTTTGCTTGATATTTTCCCAATTCTGCTTTACTTCCTCTGCAGTTTCAGCATCATTGTCCCCAAAAACATGTGGATGTCTTCTGACCAATTTGTTATTTATGTGGCTAAAAACATCTTGTTTCTTGAATTCGCCGTTATTTGTTCCTAGGTGTATGTGTAGTGCAATTTGAAGAAGTATATCTCCAAGTTCTTCAGCTATGTTTTTGCTATCTTTATTGTCTATAGCCTCTAGCAATTCATAGCATTCTTCAAGAAGATTTTTTTTTAGAGATTCATGTGTCTGTTGCTTATCCCAAGGACAGCCTTCTGGTCCCATTAACGTGTTTACTATTGATTCCAGTTCTAAATATGAATCCAAGTCTTTAGTTGTTTGTTTTTTCATCATCTATTTCTATTACATTTTGTATTGTGTTGATTATAAAGAAGGTATAAGTTATGAACAAGTACATTCCATATAATGTTTTTGTGTCTGTACATAACTTTAAGTTGGATATAAGCGTACGCAACGTTTTGAGATTAGTTAAACTATGTTAGCCAATCAATGGTTTGCTATGTTTTGTGTGGTAAGGCCGTGAATATGTCGATAAATCAAGAGCAAGAAACACAAGTTAAAGAGAGATCTTGGGCCATGATGATAGGACTGGCAATGGGGCATTCTTTAAAGCATTTTTATCAGCAGGCTTTTCTCCTGTTGATCCCATCCTTTAAAGAAGCTATGGTCCTTAACGACGTTCAGGTTGGTTTATTCGGTACAGCCAGAACCGTTTGTAGCTCCATAATGAACATTCCAGCCGGAATTATTGCTGATATGTGGAGAGGAAAAGTAGGCATAATCCTGGCGACAAGTTTGACCAGTTTGGCGTTGGGATATCTCATTATAGGTACATCAGAATTCTATTGGTTGGTGCTCATAGGGGTTGGTGTAACTGGTCTAGGAACATCTTTGTGGCATGCACCCGCATTTGGCACATTGGGGGCAATATATCCCGACAAAAGAGCTACAGCGTTGGCGGTACACAGGATGGGAGGATCTGTTGGTGACAGTATATCACCTATAGTTGTAGGAATATTACTTGGTGGGTTTGTGTTCGCGGGATTTGAGTGGAGTGGTCTGCATTGGAGGACCCTGTCGCTTGTATTGGTAGCTCCGGCTTTAGTAAGTGCCTTAGCAGTTCTAGTGTTTTACGGAAGAGCAATTGGGGAAGAAGGGAACAAAGAATCTCAGGATTTCGTGAGTTACATGGCTGCTGCTAAAGGACTTCTTGTAAACCCGACAGTTATGGCGATGGTTTCTTTAACCAGTGTCAGAGCTATGGCACACAATAGTTTAAGTATATTCTTGATAATTTATATGGATGAGGATTTAGGCTACGAAGTATTCAAGATAGGATATCACATGGCATTATTAACCCTTTTGGGAGTTTTGTCTGCACCTATTATGGGATGGACATCCGATAAATTTGGCAGGCGACCGGTTATCACAATATCCTTGTTTTCTATGTCGTTTCTTATATTATTGTTGATAGTATTTGGAGAAGGATTGTCTTTAGTTGTAATATTGGGTCTGCTAGGAGTTTTTTTGTATACGGTTAATCCTGTGATGTTGGCAGCTGCCATCGATGGTGCTCCTCGTGGAACAGAATCGTCTGTTACGGCTCTTATGTTTACAGGACCATCTATATTCGGAGCTATTGCTCCTGTAATTGCAGGCCTGTTAAGAACAAACTGGGGAATGGATGCCGTGTTCTGGTACGCCGGTGGTATGGTTGGAGTTGTGGCAATAGTGGCGTTATTCGTCCCAATGAAAAAATCTACTTAGTTTCAGGTCGGCATGAAAATTCATAATCGGATCTGTGTCTAATACTGTTACTACAAAAAAGATCAGTGTGTATTATTGTCTGGAGTTATGTTGGTGCCCTCAAGGGGATTCGAACCCCTGATCTCCACCTTGAAAGGGTGGCGTCCTAGGCCGACTAGACGATGAGGGCAACTAGTTAAATGTTCTCTTGCATGTTCAGCTGTGGCTCGATACATTCTACGGGTAAAGTGCTAATTGTTCCAGTCCTTCGGTTTCAGGAATGCCAAACATCAGATTCATATTTTGTATAGCCTGTCCGGCAGCGCCCTTAACTAGGTTGTCAATGCAACTTATGATGACGAGTCGGTTGGTTCTAGAATCTAGAGTTGGGTACACTATACAATCATTGTTGCCAAGTGTGTGTTTAGTCATTGGAGGGGCGTCTACGACTTTTACAAAAGGTTCGTTTTTGTAGAAATCTTGATATATCTCTCTAACCTTAGAAACTGTTTTATCATTTGATTCAATAAAGTTATCGTTTAGAGTTGCATAGCAAGAATCCAATATTCCCCTCGTCATTGGTATCAAGTGAGGTAGAAACGTTATTTTAGGGTTAAAGGCATTATGTGAACGACTTAATTCTTGTGTTATTTCAGGCAAATGCCTATGCCCTTTAACTGCGTACGCAGAAACATTTTCATTAACTTCTGAAAAATGAGTTGTTAGATTTAGGCTTCTCCCAGCTCCAGACACACCACTTTTTGCATCGATTATTATATCTTCGCCTATGATATTTTCCCTTGCCGCTGGAGCCAATGCTAACAAAGCCGCGGTAGGGTAACAACCTGGATTGGCCACTAGGGATGAGGATTTTATCTCATTCTTGTTGATTTCTGGTAGTCCATACGCTGCAGTCTCTAAAAGTTGGGGCTTTGGGTGAGGTACACCATACCATTCCTCGTATTCCGAGGCACTCTTTAGTCTAAAGTCAGCGCTGATGTCAATTGACTTAACTCCTTTTTCCAATATGGGTATCAAAGCTTCTGCACTGGCGGTTTGAGGTAGTGCAGAGAATACTACATCAACGGATGCTGATATTTCCTCATCCACATTTAGATTGATATCGGACAAGTGAGGAAATACTTCTCCAAGTTCCTGTCCTGATGCACTTCTTCCTGTGACTTGTACTAGTTCAGTATCCGGGTGTCTATGAAGTAAGCGAGCTAATTCTATACCCGCGTAACCCGTTACATTAATTATTGCCGCTTTTATCATTGTAGATCTCCTAACTTTAGCAGAGGATCAGTATAATACCTGCTTAGCATAAGAGCAACAAGAAATTCCAAGACAACTACAATTTGAAAGCAGACTGGCATTTATCACTCAGAACACATTCATTACAGAGAGGTTTTCTTGCCTTACAGACAGTTCTACCGTGTTGTATAAGGTATACATGGAATGAAAAAACTTTATTTGTATCCACGCTTTTTTCAAGTATATCGTGCGCTTTGTCAACGTCCGTTTTCTTTCCGATCAAACCTAATCTTTTGCTGACTCTATATATGTGTGTGTCAACTGGCATTGCAGGCATGTTCAAGGCGAATGCCAAAACTACCGCAGCAGTTTTCGGTCCTACTCCTGGAAGGCTTTTGAGCCAATTTTTTGCCTCCGTTAAAGTCAGTTGACTAAGGAAGTCTATGTTGAAAGATCCTGTATCAGATTTTATAACCTTGAGAACTGACTTTATTCTCGGAGCTTTTATTTTCGAAAGGCCACCTATGAATATTGTTTTCGCAACCTCTTCATCGTCAGCGTCTAGAATATCTTGCCATGATGGGAATTGCCCGACAAGATTATTGAAAGCCTTGAGAGCATTACTATCTGAAGTGTGTTGAGTCAGTATTGTGAAGACGAGTTCCGATATCGGATCATACCTCGGAGTCCATGTAACCTGACCCTGATATTGCTGCAATAATGAATGGACTTCATTTGATGTGGGCCTGTGTTTTTTTAATTTAGACAAATTCTTGTGTAGGTGATTTATAGGATAAAATTTAGATTCGTGTTCGTGATGCTGATTGTGGAGCGGGAGATGGGACTTGAACCCACGACAGCCGCCTTGGAAGGGCGGTGCTCTACCGCTGAGCTACTCCCGCTTATATATAACAGATATACAGTATATCAGTTACAGAGGATACAGTCGATCATTTTCACTGGTTTAGGTATAGCCAAGATAGTCAGAATGATATTAGAATGTGGTTGATTATGCTTAGAATAAACAGGGATCGTTTTAAAGAACTGGTTGATCATGCCAATGAAGAAAATCCTGATGAATGTTGCGGGGTTTTGGGAGTTAAAGGGGAGGAAGTGGTTAAGGTTTATCGGATGGATAATAAAACCAAGAGTCCCTATAGGTATACATTTTACCCAGAACAACATTTAGAGGTTATGAAGGATTTGGATAAGGAAGAATTGGTGGGAGCAATCTACCATTCTCATACTCATTCTGAGGCGTACCCCTCAGACACAGATGTTCGACTGGCAGAGCCGTGGCCTGATACATTATTCGTGTTAATTTCTCTTTCCGAGGATGTAGATACAAATAAGAGGTTAAGAGCATTTTTTATAGAGGACGGTAAGATTATTGAAGAAGAAGTTGTTCACATCTAATCAATCTGATAGTAAGGAGACAAGCATTGAATTTTCCAAATATTGAACTTTTCCCTTATAATACTGGCATAAGTCCCAATGGAAATCTGTCTATAGGTGGTTGTGACGTTTCCGATCTTGCCAGAGAGCATGGCACACCATTGTATATCTTGGATGAAGTTACGCTGAGAGAAAAATGCAGAGAATTTGTCAACACATTCAGGGACTATTACCCAAACACTAGAGTTGTTTACGCTAGTAAAGCTTTCATAAATCTTGCCCTCGCAAATTTATTTAATGAAGAAGGCTTGGGTCTTGACGTGGTTTCTGGCGGCGAATTAGCAGTTGCACAAAAGGCAAATTTCCCTTCAGATATGATCTATTTCCATGGCAATAATAAAAGTGCGGACGAGCTATCGATGGCTGTAGACTATAATATTCATAGAGTGGTAATAGATAATTTTCATGAAATGACTTTACTCGATAGTATTGCCAAAGAAAAACATATTGTTCAGGATGTACTTCTTCGTGTTTCCCCTGGAATAGATCCACACACACATGTTTACACTACTACAGGTGTTTTGGACAGCAAGTTTGGATTCTCTATACAAACAGGTCAAGCTTTGCAGGCAGTAGAAATGGCCAGAGGGTTATCAAATGTAAGGATTGTTGGATTGCATTTTCATTTAGGATCGCCTGTTTTTGAATTAGAACCTTATACCAAGGCTATGGAGATTGTCTTGAATTTTGCTGAGGAATCGAATTTAGATATAAGTGAGATAAGCCCGGGTGGGGGATTTGCAATAGCCTATACTCGAGATCAAACACCGCCTGCAGTTAAGGAATATGCAGAAGCTATAACATCAACTTTGAAAGGTAGAGACAATCTTCAGTTAATTATCGAACCTGGTAGATCAATTATAGGTCGGTCTGGTATCGCAATTTATAGCATAGGATCCTCGAAAGACATTCCGGGTATTCGGAAATATGTGTCCGTTGACGGGGGTATGGGCGATAATATTAGACCGGCTTTGTATCAAGCCGAATATGAAGCAGTCATTGCAAATAAAATGGGAAGTGATGTTGCAGAAAAAGTATCCATAGCTGGTAAGTTTTGTGAATCAGGAGATATATTGTTGAGAGATGTTATGTTTCCATTGTTGGAGGCTGGGGATATTTTGGCAATTCCGGCAGCGGGGGCTTACGCACCGTCCATGGCTAGTAATTACAACATGGTTCCGAGGCCAGCAGTCGTTATGGTTAAGGATGGCAAGTCTAGAGTTATAAGAAGAAGAGAAACATACGACGACATGATGATTTACGATCTTGTTTAAAAGGATCATTTTATAAGTATGTGGAATTTTGTTGGAAACGAACACGTTGTTTCTTTGTTATCAAAGAGTGTAATTAATGGTCATATTTCTCACTCGTATCTTTTTTCAGGTCCCGCCAATGTAGGGAAAGAGACTTTAGCTATAAAGTTTGCCCAATTTCTACAGTGCAAAGACTTTTCAACTGAGGGACCATGTGGAGCTTGCTTATCTTGTTGGAAAATATCTAAAGAGAATCATCCTGATGTACAGTTTATTGAGGTAAATCCTGCAAAAAATATCTCTGGCAACAAGTTTAGTGTGGGAATTGAAGACATTATAGATATCCAACGTACTTTTATACTTAAACCACTTGAAGGGATGTATCGGATTTTCATATTCAGAGAGGCAAGTTTTTTAACTGAGGATGCCTTTGGTGCATTACTGAAATGGATTGAGGAACCTCCTCCCAACGTTGTTTTTATACTTATTACCGACAATTATTCAGAAATTTTGCCTACAATAACTTCCAGATGTCAAACAATTGCTTTTACTCACGTCTCGCAGGAAAAAATAGAGTCAGCATTGGCTCAATCTTCATATGGTGATAAACAGCAACGCCTAGAATTGTCTAAATTATCTAAAGGCAGTATCGGATGGGCAATTAAAGCCAGCAAAAACCCAGAAATTATAGATGATTACAAGCATAAAATTCATATTGCATCTACTCTTTTTGAAAATGATTTGGAAAGTAGACTAAAGTACGCGGAAGATATTGATAGAACACTTAGAAATGATAAAGAAGAAGCCATAAAACATTTGGGTGTACTGATGTCTTGGTGGCGGGACTTGATGGTCATAAAGAATGGACTACCAGGAAACGCATTGAACACCTTTGCTTTAGATGTTTTGCTGCGACATTCTGCCATGATGTCAAATTTCCAAATCTTGACGTTCATACATAAGATAGGTGAAACGATAGAATTATTGAAAAACAACGTTAATTCTAGACTGGTGCTGGATTCACTAATGTTATCGGTGCCAGATAAATTAGAAAACAATAAGTAAGGTGGTTTCGTGTCTAAACTTATAGGTGTCAGAGTGAATAAATGGAGTAATGTTGTATATTGCGACCCTGGAGAACTAGAGGTAGATCTTTTCGATAAAGTTGAAATTGAACTGAACAAAAACGTCGTTTCGGCTGAAGTAATAATAAGTCCTGATCAGGTAATATACAGTGAGATTGAGACTCCAGTGAATCGGGTAATCAGGAAAATTACAAAAGACAGATTTTGATTCTATGTATAAATCAATGTTTCGCTAACCAGGGCATAAATTTGTACCAATTTTCATCTATGGCTTTGTTGGTGAAAAGTGAATATGGATTTAGCTTAGGGGCCCCAACTTCTTTCATGAGTTTCATTCCTGCTTCTTTAGGAGTCCTTCCCGCTTTTCTATGGTTACAAGGCATGCATGCACTGGCTACATTCTCCCAAGAATTCGCCCCGCCCCTAGATCTAGGAAAGATGTGATCTAGCGTCAATTGCTCGGTTTCCTTACCACAATATATGCATGAGTATTTATCTCTAGAAAACACTTCTCTTCTGGATAATTTCTGTAATTTTAGAGGCTTCTTTATTAAAGCCATAAGCCTTATTACCGAAGGAACAGGAAATGAAAAGCTTGGTGTTCTTATGGCTCCGAATCCTTTTTCGATTAAGTCAGCTTTGCCCAGATTTAGGAGTACTATCGCCCTCTTGGCATTGCATAGGTTGAGCGGTTGATAGTTTTGATTTAATACCAGTACTTTGGCATTAATTCTAGTGTGCTCTTCCAATGTTTTTTCACTTATCATCTATTTGTTTTTCCAGTGTATCAAGAGATTGGTCGAAATCACCAGGTATAAAGCTTAGTATACTTCCGGGAATTACTTTGCGAATATCTAGTAATACTGGTACCAGGGTAGACTCTACCAAAGCATCATTCACATTTTTTGGGATTCCCGTGCCATCTACAATAATTTCTCCGATATTGGGACTTTCGTTCCATGGTTGAACTACGAGATCATGGGAATATTTTGATAAAACTGAGACTAATGTGCTGGATAATACAGTTGCCATGACCATTCCAAGCACAATACTGCCCACCGTGTCAATCCATCCTAAGAATACCATCTTCAGCAAGTTTTTAAACAAAGATTTGAATGCTTGGGATATTCCAAATACTGAACCGAAAATGATTATATATGAAAGCCAGGTTGATAACAGTTCACTAGAGACCAGGTCACCTATTATTGGTTCTAGATGATTGTTGAGGCTTCCCGCAAAAATAGCAGCGAATACAATTCCCACGCTAGTAAACGTAATACCAAGAAGGCCTATTCTCCAGCCTGCGTATAAACCTAATCCGAATGTGATTATTATTGATATGTCTAGCCAGTTCAATTTCTACTCCTGGCGGACTTTGCCATTTATAAAGCACCTTATTTTATCATATAGCCATGGAATTGATAAACAAGCAGATTCTGTGCTTTACAGTTTTTTTTGCTAGGCTTAGAATGCAGTACTGTATCAACTTCAAATTAATAAGGTTTTGGTTTTAATAATGGATGCAACGGATAACAAGGGTGGCGATCTACTTGCAAGTAGACGGGAAAAATATAACAAGTTAATAGAAAAAGGTATAAACCCTTATCCCAACAGATTTCAACGTAGTCATAATATTTCTGATGCCATAGAGTTTTTTGAGGTAAAAAGAGACACATTGAGTCCAGATTCTAAAACTGATGAAGTTAAAGTTGCGGGACGGATAGTTGCCTTGAGAATTATGGGTAACGCTACCTTTATTAAGTTACAGGATGATTCAGGGCAGATACAATTGCTCTTAAAGAGAGATATCTTGGGTGATGATTACTCAATTGTCAGGGATTTAGATTTGGGCGACTTCTTGGGGTCAACGGGACCTTTGTTCTTGACTCGCACAGGAGAAATTACTGTTGAATGTTCGGATTTAGTTTTTTTGGCTAAAGCGATGAGACCATTGCCAGAAAAATGGCATGGTTTGTCCGATGTGGAAACAAGGCACAGGCAAAGATACTTGGATCTTATTACCAATCCCGAAGCTATGAACAATTTTAAGTTACGAAGCAAAATAATAGCTTCTATGAGACGTTTTCTGGATAATAGGGGATTTATTGAAGTAGAGACACCTGTTCTGGTACCCGTTGCAGCTGGTGCCATGGCACAGCCATTTTCTACTCACCATAATTCGTTGGACAGAGATTTATATCTACGTATAGCAACAGAATTATACTTGAAGAGGCTTATAGTGGGAGGTTTTGACAAAGTGTACGAAATAGGCAGGGTTTTCAGGAACGAAGGCATAGATCAAGACCACAACCCTGAATTCACTTTATTGGAAAGTTATGAGGCTTACGCCGACTACAATGATGTAATGCAAATGGTGGAGACTATGGTATCCGAAATAAGTCTAGAAGTTCTGGGTACTACTGAACTAAAATTTGGGGATAATACCATTGATTTGAAGCCACCTTGGAAAAGGTTATCGCTTAGAGAAGAGGTCTTACGGGCTACAGGCATTGATTTTAATGAGTTTCCTGTTGCCTCAGAGCTACAGGAAAAAATTAAAGCATTGGGCATATCTGTAGAAGGAAGGAATAGTAGAGGGAGGCTTATAGATAAATTGGTCACTTTTGCCGTAGAGCCCAACTTAATTCAACCATCATTCTTGACGGACTATCCGGTGGATATGTCTCCTTTAGCCAAACAAAAGCCAGATGACCCTTCTATGGTCGAGAGGTTTGAGGGCTTTATAGGTGGAATGGAGATAGCTAATTCATTCAGTGAATTAAATAATCCAGACGAACAGAGGCGCAGATTCGTGGAACAGGAAGAATTGAGAGCTAATTTGGATCAAGAAGAAGACTTAGACAGACTTGATGAAGATTTCTTATTAGCTATAGAGCATGGAATGCCACCCACTGGGGGCTTAGGAATGGGAA
The DNA here is from genome assembly GCA_009391535.1 of SAR202 cluster bacterium. Lineage (GTDB taxonomy): Bacteria > Chloroflexota > Dehalococcoidia > Lucifugimonadales > UBA2985 > VFHP01. Next base: position 46,929 of record VFHP01000020.1, read on the forward strand.
TAGATAGACTTACCATGCTGCTTACTTCACAGATTTCTATCAGGGAAGTAATATTGTTCCCCCAACTCAGAGATAGATAGTTCGGCTAAAATTTAATGGTAGTATTATTAATTACTCGTACGTAAAGAAGTCATTAAAATGCTTAGTATAGATCTTATAAGAAATAATCCTGAAGCTGTTGTAGCAGCGCTGGAAAGAAAAGGGGAAAATCCTCCGATAGATCTTATTTTGTCTTTGGATCTCGAAAGACGATCTAATCTTACATTATTAGAGGGTCTAAGATCGGATAGAAATAGGATTAGTAAAGAGATTGGAATTTTAAAAGAAAAACCTCAGGACAGGATACTAGAAGTTAGGGAGATAGGACAACAGATAAAAGTTTTAGAGGATAAGGTAAAAGAAATTGAAGATAGCCTTTCAAATGAACTTCTTCAGTTGCCCAATTTACCTGCGGAAGATGTTCCAGATGGAGTAGATGAGACTTCCAACGTCGTACTGAATGAATACGGCAAAATGACAAATTTTGATTTCAACCCTTTGCCCCATTGGACCCTAGGCGAAAATCTTGGGATTATAGATTTACCTAGAGGTTCTAAAATATCTGGCTCTAGGTTCTATTCTCTCAAAGGCCAAGGAGCCAGACTGCAAAGGGCAGTATACTCTTGGATGTTAGATTTACACACTGATTTACACGGTTATACAGAGGTTTATGTACCTTACTTGGTAAGGAAAGAAATAATGGAAGGCAGTGGCAACCTGCCCAAGTTTGCAGATAATTTGTATAGAGATGAGGAGGATGACTTGTGGCTGATACCGACAGCCGAAGTTCCTCTGACAGGTCTTCACAGAGACGAGATTTTGGAAGCCAAGGATTTACCTATCTACTATGTGGCACATACTCCCTCTTTCAGAAGGGAAAAGGCAGCTGGAGGCAAAGATACCAGAGGGATTAAACGCGTTCATCAATTTGACAAAGTTGAATTATATAAGTTGGTTACTCCTCAATCATCCGATGATGAATTAGATAAGCTTCTAAAAGATGCCATGGAAGTGTGCAGGCTTTTAGACATTCCATATAGAATTTTACAACTTTGCTCTGGAGATATGAGCTTTCCGTCTGCCAAATCATTTGATTTGGAAATGTGGGCACCAGGTTGCGAAGAATGGCTTGAGGTCAGTTCTTGTTCTAATTGCACGGACTTTCAAGCAAGAAGAGCAAATATTAGATACAGATCTGAAAAAACGGCTAGACCAGATTTAGTACATACTCTTAATGGGTCTGGATTGGCTTTACCGAGGGTTATGATATCCATAATTGAGAATTATCAAATGGCTGATGGCTCAATAAAAATACCGGAAGTAATCCGTCCATATTTTGGCGGAGATATCATTTCTTTATAACAACTACAGCACTTACGGGACACGGATGTGATTGACATTTTATGTAGCCTATGCTAAGGTAAGCAAGCGTTTACTTGCTTATGAGAGGAGTCAATTTGGCTAGGCAAAGCACTTCGGAGAGACAGCTCCAAATAATAGAAGCTACACAGAATTTGATAACTTCTAAAGGCATGGAATTTGTGACTATAGATGCCATTGCTGAAAAAGTTGGATTGACAGAGGGAGCTATATATAAACATTTCCGTAGTAAACGAGAAATCTTGACACTACTTATAGATAGTATTGAGCAGAATTTGATGGAAACGTTGGTCAATAGTAAACAAGTTGGAGACTCCTCGTTAGATCATTTGGGAAGAATATTGGTAGCTCATTTAAATGACGTTGAAGATAGAAGGGCAGTTTCTTTCATAATTATTTCCGAGGCGATAGCATTTGATGGGATATTTATGTCCGATAGAGTTTCTCTTATGTTGAACAATTATCTAGATTTCATAAAAAATGTTGTGGATGAAGGCATTAAAGATCGCAGCATTAGACCAGATGTTGATATAGGAGCCGCCGCCAATACATTTTTGGGAATGATTCAAATCGTTGCCACGCTTTGGAGTCTTGATGCTTATGCTGAATCCTTCAAAGGGTTGCGCACGAACATGTGGAATATTTATAGAAAGGGAGTTTCATCTTAGAGAGAATCTCTCATGTTAATTTTACGTTGCGGCTTTTACCCGACAATGCTTATCGATAAGAAATTTTACTCTCATGGGGTATGTGAATGAACAGTTTGGATTCCTCAGAAGAGAATAGGAGTAACGATGGCGATTACAGTTGAGACAGAACATCAGAATGGCGCTGAATCCGTAGAAAATAGGATATCTGTCAGATCATTATGGAAAGTATTCGGAGAGGATCCGGATAGAGCAATGTCTTCTGAATACACTGGTAAGCAGAAATCTGAGATCCAGGAAGAATTAGGCTGTGTAGTTGCTTTGAAGGATGTGAGCTTCGACGTTAACGAAGGGGAAACTTTCGTAGTAATGGGTTTGTCTGGTAGTGGTAAGTCTACATTGGTTAGATGTCTCACAAGGCTTATAGAGCCAAATGCAGGTGAAATATATGTAGATGCAGAGGATGTGATTAAATATAACGGTCGTGAACTAACTAATTTCAGAAGAACTAAAACTGCTATGGTTTTCCAGCATTTTGGATTAATGCCGAATAGAACGATATTAGATAATGTATCGTTTGGACTTGAGATTCAAGGAATTGATAAACATACACGCTGGGAAAAAGCAAGAGAAGTTATTGAATTAGTGGGTTTGAAGGGATGGGAAGACAATTATGCTACTGAACTTAGCGGAGGTATGCAACAAAGAGTTGGGTTAGCTAGGGCTCTTGCAGTGGATCCTGAAATACTTTTAATGGATGAACCATTTAGTGCGCTTGATCCCTTGATTCGCAGGGAGATGCAAGATGAATTGATTAATCTCCAGACTACTTTGAAAAAGACAATAGTTTTTATTACTCATGACCTAGATGAGGCTCTTAGATTGGGTACTCGTATAGCTATTATGAAGGATGGTGAAATAGTACAGCTCGGAAGCAAAGAAGAAATAGTAGACAATCCTGCAGATTCTTATGTTGAAGATTTTATCAGGAGTATATCTAGGACAAGAGTCTTGGGAGCGGGCAGTATAATGCAGGACGCTTCTATCGTAGTAGATAGTTCTACTGGTATTGATAGTCTGTTGAAAAAATTAGATGAAACAGAAGAGGATCACGTGTTTGTAACCAGTTCTGATAACAGGTTGATTGGTATGGTTTCAGAGAAGGATTTATCTAGTGATTCATTAGACAAAAACTCTTCTTTGAAAGAGTTGATTACGAATGACCCTCCTATCTTGAACAGAGTTTATCAGGACACTCCTATTGATGAACTGGTGCCTTTATCTGCCATGAGCGATTGTCCTGTTGCTGTTGTAGATGAAGAAGATACTCTACTTGGGATTGTTACTAGGGGCTCTTTACTTTTGAGCCTTGCAGAAAGTCAGCAGGCTCAGATAAATGATTCAAGTTCATAATCGTGATTATTGATTAATATTGTATGAATGAGGGATTTCACACTCATCATTAAGAATTATTAGAGGTTATTTTTATGCAGAATATAAAAGATTTTTACTCATCAGAAGGTACTTTAGTTGACAGAATAAAGCCTTATGCTATGACGTTGTTTTTTGTGGTGATTTTGGTAGATTTGATTCTTCAAATTCCTAAGGGTCCTGCGATGTTTAATTTTTTTCCAAAACTGTATTTCTGGATATTTGTGTCTTTGTCCGGATTCCTGATGATATCCATATTGGGTTCCATGAAAGAGCAGTTGCATAAATACATTACAGGAACTATTTTTGTGATTTTTAGTTTATTGGCACTTGTTGGGGTTCCTGATTCATTCCCATTTTATGCTCCTGGTCAGGAACAGCATGAGATAGAGGGACAGAGGATACAGAAAGTTGATAAGATTAAAGTCAGTATTGGAGACACAGATGTAAAACCAACTGCTGTTTATGGATGGATAGATAGTACGGTTCTTTCATTAAAAGTTAAGTTTAAGACCCATTTCCGTAGTCTTGTTAATAACCTGCTTAAGGCTATGGTGCCTCTGCAAAAAGAATTGCAAGATATGCCATGGTACCTGTTTGCCGGATTGCTATATCTAATAGCGTGGAAAGTGAACGGTCATAAAATCGCTGTACTTAGCGTTACAGGACTTTTCATACTTAATATATTTAACTTGTGGGATGGAGCCATGGTAACTATGGCAGTAGTAGGAACTGCTACGTTCTTGTCTATAGTTATAGCTGTGCCTGTGGGAATATTGGCAGCAAAAAGTGACAGAGTAGAAAAAATGGTTAAGCCAATGTTGGATATGGCACAAACCATGCCTAGCTTCGTGTATCTGATCCCTGCCATATTCTTCTTGGGCATAGGTATGGTTCCAGCTGTTTTCGCAACTATAGTTTATGCGGTGCCTCCTGGAATAAGGCTGACCAATTTAGGTATACGCCTTGTTTCTCCTGAACTTAAAGAGACAGCTAGGGCATTTGGTACTACTCCATGGCAACTTCTTGTTAAAGTGGAATTACCACTTGCAAGGCCTACTATTATGGCCGGCATAAACCAGACTGTTATGATGGCTCTAGCAATGGTAGTAATCGCTGCATTAGTTGGTGCTGGTGGATTAGGAGCGGACGTTTATGCTGGAGTACAGCAGTTGGAATTCGGTCGAGGTTTGATGGGTGGATTGGGTATAGTGATTTTGGCAGTAATAATTGACCGTATATCACAGGGTTTTGTTAAAGATCCTTCCTCTGCATAAATTAATCAGTTAAAGAGATTGTTGAGAGGAGCTACTTACTAACATTGTGGTGGCTCCTCTTGTTATTCATGGGATATTACTTCAGTTTTAGCGAGCGTAATAATTGCAATAGCAAGTATTGGCAATATGCACATTAGTAATATGCCACTGGTGAAATTACCTGTAGCATTTCCGATTACAGCTAATGGTAAAGGTCCAATGGCTGAAGCAGTCATCATAACCATTGTTGCTGAACCTTGTATTCGCCCTAACTTATATCTTCCGTATATGTCTGCCCAAATTACACTGGTTACAATCCTTCCTGCACCGTTGCTAGCTCCTAATATGATTGAATATATAAGGGGCATCAGAGAAGATTCTAATGTATTAATAGTAATCATTGCGAGCAACAGCATTGACATGGATATGTAAAAAAGTTTCTTAGGGCCTATTTGGTCTGAGATTGCACCAGCAATCATAGACGACCCGAGTGACGATATTGACAAGGGTATGAATATGCCAGCGGCTATGCCTGAGGAAAAACCTTTTTCACTGAATATTGCAACTTGGTGAAACATTAGAGCTGTTGATACGAATGGTGAAGTGCAAAGAGGTATAGCCAGACCCCAGAATATCACGGATGTTAAAACCCTTCGTCTATCTTGTTCGTCGGTTTTCTGTGAATAGATTTCAGACTCGGGCGGTTTATCATCTCCGTCCGGATAGAGTCCCATTTCTTCAGGTGTATCACGTAGTAATAATGTTACTGATGGTACTACCAATATCCACACTAATATGCCTAATATTGCATATGTTTCTCGCCAGCCAAATCTGTCTATTAGGTTTTGAGATAAGATGGGCATAAAAGCCATGGAGGCAGCGAAACCCAAGCCCATTAATGCCATTGCCTTACCTCTGTTTGCTACGAACCATTGTGCAGTTACTAGGGTGGCATTTATAGCGAGCGATCCTTGTCCAAGAGCTCTAAGTGCAGCGAATGTCATAAAAAAGGAAATGCTTCCCACTGCAATCGACATTCCAAAGCAAGTTAATGTGAGGCAGGTTATCGCTATAATTATTACAATCTTGGTTCCATATCGATCGGCCAAGCGGCTTGTTACAAATACAGTGGCTGCGCTTAATCCGGTACCAACGGCATAAAGTGTAGACAAGTTTGTCCTAGATAGACCTGTATCATTTATCATAGGATCTATAAAAATTGCGAATGTATAAGATTGTCCAGGGCCGGAACTAAAAGCAACTAAAGATCCAACTGCTACTATAATCCAGCCATAGAACGGTTTGTGAAATTTTGGGAACACAGGAAAGAAGTATAAGTTGTCTATATTTGTATAGCAATACTTAAAAGTAAGGGGAGGCGGTAAATTAATCACCGCCTCCCCTTTGCTAACTATCCTTTTATTGGCCGAAGATTAATCTTCGAGTGACAATTGAGATTTAACGTTAGCTATTATCTCAAGTCGGTTATCATCTGTTATCCAAGTGGACCAGACGTCTTCGTTCTCTTTCAGGTACTTGATAGCAACGTCTACCCATTCTACATCGGCTTCAGCCTTATACGCTTCTGCCTCAGCCAAAGGCTTAGCATCTACGTAGTAGTTGGTTAGGAACTGTATAACTCTTGGGTTGCGCTTTGCAAATTCACCATTCACTACTGTATGAGTGTCTGATATTGGGAAATGACATCCAAGTGTAGATTCATACGGTTCCGATTCTACGGCTAGGTCAGTAGCGTCCTGACATTCCTGATTCCATGCTG
>VFHP01000021.1 GCA_009391535.1 SAR202 cluster bacterium
TATATAATAATGCTTAGCATCGACTAGTTTGCTATATCTGTATCCACAATGGAGTATAGTATGCATATACTTACTTTTTTTGTCAATACCCACACAACATAATTTTATGCTTATCGAAATAATAGTTGCTAATGATACACACGCGCAGGAACGGATTGAACTTTATATATATAAGTTCTTAAATATAAAAGATGGTATAAAGCGATCACTAATGGGATTGCAGAGAATTGATGGTGGGCCGTCAGGGACTCGAACCCTGGACACCCTGATTAAAAGTCAGGTGCTCTGCCAAACTGAGCTAACGGCCCCTAGAGATACAATAGAGACTTTATACTAGCCACTAGTGGTTTTCAATGGTTTATCGATTTGATCTATATTAAATACAATGCTGGAAAAATATTCGAAGCTCTCGAATGGCCAATACCTCAAACTTACTTTACCTACTATGTTTGCCATATGTACAGGGCCCCAAAATCTGGAATCACTACTGTTTTCACGATTATCTCCCACCACGAAATATGAACCCTCTGGTACAAGAATCGGAGACATATAATGTTGACCTTTATTTTCTAAATAAGGCTCTTCTAGTACATCTCCGTCTATAAGAATCGAACCTGCTTCTATAGCTACAGTCTCTCCTGGCAAACCTATTACTCGTTTAACGAAATCCCTGCCTGGTTCCAAATGATATTCAAACACTATTATCTCTCCTCTTTTAGGTGCCTGGAAAAGAAATAAGTCATTGGATTCAGATTGATAATCATTTGATCCCAATATCGAATCAAAAATCTCCGTACTCAGGCGAAAGTATACTAACTTGTTCACTACCAGCCTGTCTTGAGGAAAAAGAGAAGCTTCCATGCTAGAAAGTTCAACTCTGTAATTCCTAAATGTTCCCTGCACTACAAAGAACAACAACAAAGCCAATGCTACTGTCTCGAGTAAATCATTCAAAATGTCTTTCATTTTAATTTCAACACTTATTTATAAGAAATAATACAATTATAATCTTTACCAAAAAACCTGACCGCTACTACAATTTTGATATGCAAACTCTATCCTCAAGCCGGGTCTTGATAAAAAACTGGATTAGGGTATATTGATTTCATTAAGGATCAATTGGGAAAACCTTCAGCAACCCGGATGTAACACAGAATGTTGAATATTAATTGTGCAAAGCTTTATATTGCCCTAGTCTCTATTTTAATCCTCGCTATTGGATGTAATACAGATAATAATACTTCTGAATCAAATAAAACAGTGTCAGGTGTTAACTCCCAAAGCCAGAGCATGAATTACATTGAGTCCACGAGCACATCGTTAGATCGTAATGCCCAGAACAACCCAACTAGTGATTCTGGCATACGTGTTACAGGAGTTGGATCCAAAGATACCAAACCTGATTTATCAATAGTAAACCTAGGAGTTGAAACCAGAGGAGAAACGGTAGCCAGTGCACGTGCTCACGCAGCTTCTTCAATGTCAAAAGTCCTCACTAGCTTGAACAAAAACGACATCGATGCGAAAGATGTACAAACAAGCAATTTCAGCATATATCCAGAATACGTGTACGAAGATGTTCCAGGCAAAAGATATAGCATGCAAAAATTAATAGGATACAGGGTATCTAATACCGTGAAAGTTAAGGTGAGAGATCTAGACCGCCTAGGAGAGATAATAGACGACGCAGCTAGCGCAGGCGGGGATGATATAAGGATTAACGGAATAAGTTTCACGATAGATGACACTAAAGCACTTGAAGATGAAGCTAGAGAATTGGCAATTTTGGACGCCACACGTAAGGCGGACCAAATAGCACTAATTACTGGCACATCTCGTGGTCGCATCATAGATATAATAGATAACTCTTCAAACAACTCTAGCTCAAACTTTTCCCGCATGGAAATGGGCATGCTCGCTGATTACGCCAGCACTCCAATAAGTTCAGGGGAATTAACCATAACGGTGACAGTGAGTGCTATTTTCTCCATAATTTACGAGTAATTAGTTTGAGTCTAAATGGATATTCCTAATGTTGTTTAGATCACTAACCATAAATATTCCGATGTACTTGTTGATATCTAAAAATGAATGATATAATTCATTGCTTTGAAGTCTGTTTGAGACTCTCAATCCCCGATAGCTCAGTGGTAGAGCGGGCGGCTGTTAACCGCTAGGTCGTAGGTTCGAATCCTTCTCGGGGAGCCACTACAATTACCTACTAATTACGTTGATTAACGAGGATCTCAATGTCTTTTAGGAATGTGATAGTAATTCACTGTATGCTAATAATTGGCATGTTTTTTGGCAATCCTCAAAATGCCTACGCACACATACCATATCTAGCATCTGATAAGCACAATTCTCCGGAATCTGCCCTTGAAATAGAAGACATAACTATTTCAAGCGTGGTATACCAAACCATACACGACAATTCTCCAGAGTCATGGATAAAGTTTGATGGTATTAAGGGCGAAACTCTGTATTTCCAAATGGGGGTACCAAAACTTAGTCGACTTCAAAACTACAGACCAGATGTGGTTTTATTTACATATAGCGATATTGAACATCGCAAGTACACGGATACTATCCAGAAAGATAAAGGATTAAGATACTCAAGCTATAACATTAAAAACCCTGAGATATTCCACGAACCATTTACCAATACTACATCTTGGGTCCTGTTTGAGAAGAACCTAGTACTACCTGAAACTGGAACTTATTTCCTGACCTCGTTCTCAGAACAGTCACAGACAGGGAAATTATGGATAGCTATAGGGAAAGAGGAATCATTCGGAATATCTGATCTTGGCAAACTGCCAGCCAGTATATCTCAAATCAGGTCATTCTATGAAATAGGCTCCATAAATAGTGTGTTGTCGTATACTAATGTAATCTACGTCGTTGTCGTTCTGATAGCAGCCTCATTCGTAACTGGACTAATTCTATTGTGGTTAAAAATATTGAAATGGATACGGAACAATTAATATTGAGTGACAAAGCTAAATTCAACATAGTACTTGTGCACCCAGAAATACCACAAAACACCGGAAACATAATTCGATTATGTGCCAATACTGGAGCTAATCTATACTTAGTAGAGCCCCTAGGATTTAAATTGGATGATGCTAACTTGAGAAGAGCATATCTAGACTACAAGGATCTGGCTAATGTAACAATAATTGACAATATAGAAGATATTTTTTCTTCACATATTACCCAAAATATATATTGTGCATCCACCGATGGAGCCAGAAATTATACAAAACCCTCCTATCAAACAGGAGACACTATTATATTCGGATCCGAAAGTGTTGGACTTTCAACATGGATAAAAGCGAGAATATGTCCGACTAACCAAATATCTATACCAATGATGCCCAACAACCGAAGTCTCAATCTGTCTAATGCAGTGTCCATTATCGCCTACGAAATGTGGCGCCAAATGTCTTTCCATGGTTCTACTATTAACAAGATGGGTAATAACGAATATTTTAGTTAACTAAAATATTCAACTCGAACTACTCCAAAAGAAGATAATATGCTGTATGATCTACCGAATACATATTATTGCTCATGATTATTCAGGATATTTCCACACATTATGAATATCATTAAGATCTTGACTTGGATAGTTCCTAGAAGATTGAAGTCGACATGGATTCTGTTATCCATTACTTCGTTCGGAGTGTTGGCATCTGTAACACTACTCTCTGTAGGTCTCTTATATTCCAATGCGTTAGCGGAAGGAGGACTGAGACATACATTCGCTCTCGCTTCACCTTCTACGTTGAACATAGAAATCCAGATTAAGGCCAGACCCATGGGGTTCGCAGATTACGAATTATTGGATCAAACAGTAAAAAAACATTATCAAGACTCGCTAGGCAATATAATTAGGGAATCTGATAGATCCGGTAAAGCAATCCCAAATTTACCAATTACTCTATCTGTCGACGGCAAATTCCCAGATACATCCGCCTCTAGGGCTCAGCCTTTCTTTCTAACTAATTTCGAGAACAATGTGGCATTAATAGAAGGTAGGTTGCCAAAAACTCCTTATATGAATCGTGAAAAAGGAGTAGACATAGAAACTGCCGTAGGTGTTGAAGTCGCCAAGAACATGGGTTGGGAACTAAACCAGAGTATCTATACCATTCCGTTCAAAGCCGACCCTTTTGAAAACATACGATTTATTCTGGTGGGCTTAGTTGAGCCACAAAACCCTTTGTCTGAGTATTGGATGACATCGGCCAACGCGTTCTTCCAAACACAAGAGATAAACAATAAATTGATTGTTCCTTTCCACATTACAGAGCAAGATTTTTTTGAGGGTATAGGTAATAAATACCCTTCCCTATTGAGTGACTATGGCTGGAATCTTCTAATAGATACGAACGCCATTGGCTCAAAATCAGTGGGTGCTAAAAAAGAATCCTTATCGATACTGGAGAGTGAACTTAACAAAGTATTCCCCCGAACAACGGTTTTTACACGTCTTGGAGAAGTTATTACTAAATACCAAAAAGAACTAAATCTTTCCCGCGTACCAATTTTCCTATTTCTCTCTTTAGTAGTAGTTGTAGTCCTCTACTTCCTGACTCTTATTCTGGGAATATTAAACCAATCTCAACACGAATCAGCTAACATGCTGAGAAGTAGAGGGGCAACTGTTCTACAAATGACCACTGTACTTGTGTCTGGTGAAACAGTAGTTGTAGTAATCTCCATTATACTGGGGCCATTTATCGGTTTAAGTTTAGTGAAATTGTTTCTACTCGACACCATAAAACCATATGGTGGTGCAAATAATATCCCAGTTCAATTAAGCCCAGAAGTATTTGCCATAGGTGCAATGGGTGGAATCTTAAGTGCAATAGTACTAATAACTTCTAGTTTCAATCTTTCAAGAACCGATATAGTAGATTTCCTCAGATTACGTGCCAGACCTCCTACAATCCCTCTATTACATCGCTACTATCTTGATTTTCTATTCATTGTTTTGGTAGGAATTATATGGTGGCAAATTGAAGATCAGCAAGGATTCTTTAAAAGAAACCTTTCCGATAAAACCATGGCGTCTGTAGACATAAGCATGCTCATGGGTCCAGTCATTTTAGTGTTAGCCGCGGCTTTTATAATACCTAGATTTCTGCCCCCTATATTAAGAGTTTTAGCTTGGGCGTCCCGTTTGTTTGGACCACCATGGGCTTCACTTACATTAACCAAAATGGCACGAGATCCTCTAAAACATGTCTCTTTGGTCATAATGATAATGTTGGTCACCACTTTAGGTGTTTTAGGTGCTTCTTTTCAGTCAACTCTGTCAAAAAACGTAGAGGACAAAAATTTATTCAGCATTGGCGGTGACTTAGTAGTAAAACCCAAGGTCTCCAAAATATCGTTCGAAACAGATTTAAAAAGTATTGATGGTGTCAACCAAGTAAGCAGGTTATTGAAACTTAATGGTGGAATAGTAGCAATAGACCCACAGACTTTGCCCAGTACAAGCTGGTTTAGGAATGATATTGCAGGGAAAAACCTAACAGATTTATTCTATCCATTAACAAACTCTACATACAACAGCCAAGGCCTATTAATACCTTCATCAACAAAAACAATAGGCATGTGGGTAAAAGCAACAAACATCAATCAGGTAATGGCCAACAGAAGTCTGAAGTTACACGTACGTCTTAAAGATGCTGGAGGGGAATACCATAATCTATATCTCGGCGATATAGTGTATGACAATTTAGATCCAAATAGCTTAAATAGTTCATCGTGGCAGTATTTGGAGTCCGACTTGCCCATTAATCATACGGGTTCTGTATATCCTATCCAAGTATCAGCTATCTTCTTTCAAGGAGAACAAGGTTCTTCTCTATCTAAATCCCAGGAGGGAATAATCACAATTGATGACATAACTATAGTAGATATGAACACAGGGAAATCATCCATCCTGGAGAATTTTGAAGAAATTAAAGGCTATAGATGGCATCCAATCCTTGACTCAAGAGCCTACAGCGACCGAATCCAACAAAATAGCAATGCATTCTATTCAGGAAATGCAGCCTTGCAGTTTTCTTGGGTTGGAGACATCACAAACAATCCTAGAGGTGGTGTTATATTAGAACAAACAGTGTTACCGTTTAATGCTATTGGCAGTTCTGCTACAGAAGTAGGCGAGCAGGCGTTTGTAAAATCCAACCAACAAATGATACCTGTACTTATAAAGGATAAAACAAAGCACTTCCCGTCAATAACAGACCCTTCAAGTCAATTCACTATAATAAATATAGTAGATTACGAGAATTATATAGACGCCCTTCCTATAACAGATACCACCGGCACTGAAACAGAATTTTGGCTATCTCTCGACAACAATGCCTCCAGAGAATCAGTTATCAGATCTATCCAAGATTTTTCCGAGGGTGGGATAAACATTGTAGATAGCCGTGAAAAACTAAATATAGCCATACGTAATCCTCTATCGGGCGGCGGATGGAATGGTTTAACAATTATCAGCCTGTCTGTACTCACAATTGCAATAGCCGTAGCACTTTTCACTAGTTCGATAGTTTCTCTCCAAAATGCTAGCCTGGACATAACAATTGCTAGAATACTAGGTTTATCTAAAACAGGTGTTTTTCTCTCCATAGTATTAGAAAGAATATTGGTAGGAGCGATCGGCATGCTCACTGGCACAATTCTTGGTATATCTCTCAGTAACTGGATCTTAGGATTCCTAGATATCACGGCAGATGGAACAGAATCCATACCTACCATGGTGATAACCATCAATCAATCAATCACGCAATTCGTATACCTAGACATTATTGCAACTTCATTTATATCAATTGCTCTGGCATTTATATACGTGTTGAAGTTAGATATTCCTGTAATTATAAGGAATGGAAACAGGTAGCATAAAGGTTTTATGTCAATTCTAAAGCTCGCATACGTAATAGCATTACAGAGAATAATATACACCTGGAAAATGGAGATAGTTCTCTTCACAGGTACTATATTAGCAGTTGCACTAATGTCTAGTGGCGTAGTTTTCGCAGATCTATTGGAAGAAGCTTCTCTAAGACACACCTTGGTTGGCACTGAACGAAAAGATATCAATTTCTCGGTGAGAACCTACGGTGGTTTGGAAAATCCTCTAAACACAAACAGACAAGAAACTCAATTCCAAAAAAATCTGGATACTATTAAAGATAAGGTTTCAAATCCAATCCATCCATATTTAAATGAGGAAGTCAGGGTTTACGAAACATTACCGTTCTTCTTCAACGAGCTAAACCCAGTTGTTGGTAAGACGAGCAAAATATCCCATTTTCACAACTTACAAATAGATAACACTAATGAAAATTTGATTCTTTCTCTACCTAGACCATCTGACAACATAGTGAATCTATCTCCATTGAAATTAAAACCCACAGATGGATCAGATCGAACCAGACCTAGGGGAAGAATCAGCAGTTTGACAGAAATACTATATGAAAGAGCAACCGTGATTGAAGGCTCATGGCCATATGAGAATGAAACTTTAAGCACGAATATAACCCAACCAATACAAATAATCATAGACGAAACTGGAAGAAATCTAACTGGATTAAGCGTAGGAAGTCGTCTAGATCTATTCCCTGCAATCGAGAATAATAAGCAAGTATCCATGCAGGCAGAAATAGTAGGGGTGTTCAGGAAAACCAACATAAGCAATAATTTTTGGGAAGGCATGGAAAAGCACTTTAGCTACGAGGATAACAAAATAGCAATAGTGCCATTTTTTACTACAGATGAAGCAATACTACAAAATGTAGGCAGTTATTACCCGGGATCCTATACGGAGATAAAATGGTTCTTCTTTATAGATATATTCAAGATCAGGTCTCACGATACTCAGTATTTGACGGAAACACTTTCAGAAATATCAAAAACACTACCCTCCACGATAGCCAACACAAGCACATACATAAAACTCGACACGGTTCTAAAACGTTATAACGAGGAAGTTCTACTAGCAAGAATACCATTATACCTGATGGTATCTCTAACTACTGGCATACTGTTGTACTACCTAATACTCATATCAGGTCTTGTCATCAGGTCAAGGCGCACCGAAACATCACTGCTTAAAAGCAGAGGTATAACCACGCCACAAATGGGAATACTTGCATTTGTTGAAGGTATGTTGATCTCTGTGCCAGCTATAATAATAGGTCCATTTGTAGCGTTGGAAACTTCCAGAAGATTGGGCAACGCCTTTGTTAAAATCAGTGAGGACAGCGGAACAGTTCCTGCATATTTGTCTAGTCAGGCAATATTGCTCGGGATCTTTGGGGCCTTGCTGTCAGTGTCGGTTTTAACAATATACACTTTGATTTCAACCAGAACAGGTACGATTGAAAATAGACAAAGCGGCTCGAGACCATCCACACAACCATTCATACAAAAAACTTATCTGGATATCTTGGCAATAACAGTTATTGGAGTCATATGGTGGCAGATACAAGAACGAGGTTCATTTCTAGTACGATCGCTAGGAACTGGAGAATTACAGATTGATCTGTCTCTGTTATTAGGCCCATTACTGGCATTGCTAGCGATAGGGCTAATCGTAATGAGGCTATTCCCATTCTCAGTATCGGTGTTTGCAAAAGTTATAGAACCAATAGGACCTGTTTGGCTAGTACAGGGAACCAGAAAAGTGGCAAGAGATCCAATAATACCAGGTTCATTAGTAGTGCTATTAATGCTTACCACCTCACTTGGAGTAATCGGTAGCACATTCCGGTCCACAATGGAACAAAGTCAAATAGATAGAGCTCTGTATGCAGCAGGTTCAGATGTGCGATTTGAACATGGAATGAATCGGGCACCAGTGTCGCTACTCGGGCTCTCCAATTTGACCAGAAGACTAGACACAGTGGATACAATTTCTGAAACATTAAGAGCGTCGGGTACTATATCTACAAGTGGTCTGGATCAAAGAGATATAGCCATATTAGGGATTGATACAAACAATTTTGAAAAAGTCGCATGGTACAGAGAAGATTTAATAGGTGATCTTAGCATAAAAGAAGTTTCAACCATGCTTAACCCAGACAATACAGCAGAGAATACACCTATTATTACGGAGCATGGCATCCTTCTACCGTCAAGTGCCACAACTCTGAGTATTTGGGTTAATCCCGGCAACTTAGACCCGCAGTCAAAAATCTTGGGAAGAGTAAGGGATTCCAGCGGTTATTATTTTGACATACTTTTTGGATATCTAGACTTTGAGGGTTTCGAACTTGATTCAAAAGGCTGGGTCAAGCTCGACGCAGATATATTCCCAAAAATGAATTGGACACGTCGATCGATACTAAACCCAATCACAGTAAGAATTGATGACCGAGGATTTCCATCTTATGTTGGAGCAGTGCCCCCGTTTACACTTCAATCAATCAGAGTAGACATTGGATCTTCGACTTATAGAGAATCAGGAGCAATATTTTTAGGAGAACTAATAGCATCTGGTCCTTTGAATCCCGAAGGCGATAGGATAGAAGATCACAATACTTTCCTACAAAAATGGCACATAATTGACGATCTAACAGTACCTGGCTTGTTCGCATTCGAATACAGTTCCTCCGTAACGTTGCCGACTAATAGAGATATAGATCCGAACACTCGTCTCATAGGTAGACAGGCAGATTCTCCTGGTTCAGCCGTCTTAAGTTGGATTCCAGGAGGCCTGTCCACTCCAAGCATAGCGTTCGGTGCGAAAGAAGTCCCAATGCCTGCAATAGTGAGTGAATCCCTATTGGAAATAGCCAATGCTAAATTAGGAGATGAGCTAACTTTAGGAACTATAGATGCTTTGGTACCTGTCAGGGCGATAGCTTCAACAGATTATTTCCCAACCCTTGACCCTATGGAATCTCCTTTTGTGGTAACCGATCTAACCAACCTTAATCATTACACCAATTTAAGGGCAGAAAAGCTCACTGGAGGTAGTAATGAAATGTGGATTAGCATGCTTGAAAACGAACCAGGAGAACTGCTCGCTGAAGAACTATCAAGTAATGGTGTTGTCTTGAGTGAAATATTCGTTGCCGACAATATGATATCTGACCGGATAAACAATCCTCTTGTAAACGCCGGTTGGGGAGGATTGTTGTTGTTAATGTTTTTTGCGTTAGTCCTTGCTAGTGCCTCTGGAGTTATGCTGTATTGCTATGCCGATTCCATAGAGCGCAAAGCAGAGTACGCGATCTTGCGAACTTTGGGATTTACAAAATCTCAATTGAACGGCGTTGTCTGGTTTAACCTGCTACTTGTTATGATTTTTGGAATAGTAGTTGGCACAATAGCTGGATATCAGATAGGATCCAGCATTTTACCTGTACTAGAAATTACCGAAGAAGGAGTTAGGGTAACCCCACCGATGATATTAACAATGAATTGGGGACTCCTGTTATTAACCTATATAATCCTCGGGATTATTGCTTCTATCACAATTCTATGGCTTTCTTGGATAACTAATAAAATGGATCTACAAAGTGTACTTAGAATAGGTGATAATTAAAAAGAATTATGGGGAACTTAATATGGAAACTGAAAATTCAAATATATCCCAATTAGAAGAAAGTGAAAATCCTTATATAGAATGTAAGGATCTCTTCAAAATATTCAAGCGATCGGAGCTCGAAGTAGTAGCCTTACGTGGGTTGGATATGGAAGTCCAAAAGGGTGAAATGATAGCCATAATGGGAGCTAGTGGTAGTGGCAAAAGCACATTAATGAATATACTTTCCGGATTAGATAGACCTTCCGCTGGTCAAGTTAGGGTTGGTAAGAGAGATCTGTTAAATATATCGGATGACGACTTAGTTTTATATCGTAGACTTGAAGTGGGTTTCGTGTGGCAGGCTACGGCTCGTAACCTTGTGCCCTACCTGAATGTGATAGAAAACATCGAAATGCCGCAAGCAATATCAGGAGAGTCCGGGAAAGTCAGAAAACAAAGGGCTATGGATTTGTTAAGCATACTAGGAATGGAAGACAAGGCAAAACGCCAGATACAAGAACTATCTGGGGGAGAACAACAAAGATTGGCTATAGCTGTGGGAATGGCAAATCAACCACCTTTACTACTTGCAGATGAACCAACTGGCGAATTAGATAGTCAAACCGCGTCACGTGTTTTTACACTGCTTGGTGAAATGAACAAAATTTACCAAGTGACTGTCATAGTGGTAACTCACGATACAGGGGTATCACAGTATATGGACAGAGTGCTCTATATAAGAGATGGTCGTATAAGTTCAGTAAATCGCATTTCACGTCGCGGTGATAAAACAAATGAAGAAGAGTTCTTGGTGGTCGACAAAGTCGGTAGGCTACAAATTCCTCAAGACTACTTAGATAACCTGAATTTCGAAGGTTTAGCAAAGATTAATTTAGATGACAATCAGATGAATATAAAACCAGCATAAGTTTTCGGGATATTTAACGACTTCATATACTAAACTCCAGGAAGATAAATCATGATTAACAATATTTCATCAATACAGAATGAACCAATAATAGTGGTAAGAGACGTAATAAGAACATTTGGAAACGGTGATTCAGCTGTAACTGCTGTCAATAAAATAAGTTGCGACGTAAATCAAGGCGAATTCTTGTCTATAACCGGTAGATCGGGCTCTGGAAAAACCACTTTGCTAAACTTAATGGCAGGCTTAGATAAACCAACTAGCGGATCAGTGAAAATGAATGGTTTGGAGGTAGGAGAACTGTCTGAATCTGACCTTGTAGAACTAAGAAGAAACTCTTTAGGTTTTGTGTTCCAATCCTTCGGCCTAATACCACTTTTATCTGCCCAAGAAAATGTAGAATTACGACTCCATATATCTGGCATATCTTGGAGGGAGAGAAGACGAAAATCACTTGAAGCACTGGCACTGGTAGGGCTGGAATCCAGAGCACAACATAGACCCCACGAAATGTCTGGAGGCGAACAACAAAGGGTAGCTATAGCAAGAGCCCTAGTGAATAACCCTGCTGTACTCTTTGCAGATGAACCCACAGGAGAACTTGACAGCTCCACTGCCATAAATATAGGGGAGACATTAAGAAAAATATCCAATGACAGTAAGGTTACTGTAGTTGTAGTCACACACGATCTCACTTTGGCAAGAATAACTGATAGAAGAATTCACTTAGAAGACGGAAACGTCACAGATAACTATTGATCTTCTTCTTTTATCATAGGCAATATGACAACCAGCAAACCGACACAAACACTCAAGAATATTAAACCTGTATTCATAGATCCAGAAAAATCTCTCAAAATACCTAAGAGAAATGGACCCCCAAATCCACCTATCTCAGCTGCCGCGAAAAATAGACCCACGGCTGCTCCAATATTTGCAGATCCAACTCCTTTTGTCTCCATAAGAATCAAGGTTAATATAGGCATCATTGGAGCCCTGACAATACCAGAAACTATCAAAACAATAAAAAGAGGCATGTCAGTGAATATAGTTAACCCGAATGTCGTTAAGGAAGCAATGAGGAAAATAATGCCTAACGCAATAACACGATATCCCTGCCTAGCAATACTTGGTATTATAACGCTACCTAAAACACCAGCCATAGTCGCTATAGCTGTCCAAAAACCAGCCTGAGCAATCGTCATAGATTTCTCTTGTAATAAGGTCGGCAGCCAGTTGTTAAGCCCGTGATTTAACAAAAAAGTAGCTATCGCCAACACCAACATCACTTGAACATTCCTAATATTTATCAGATTCTTTAATATATGGATTGTAGATGTGGTTTCATATTTACTGTCATTTTCAGCCTCTTTAGCGAATAAAAGCCACATAATTATGGTTGCCATAACAACTATTCCATAAATCAAAGATATGCCCCTCCATGAGCCTGTCAAAGGGACTACCAAACTCGCCGCAGTTGCTAAAGCCAGAGATGCACCTACAACAGGACCAGTAGAATACAACCCTGCAGCAAATCCTCTTTCGTTACCTATAAACCACAGCGAAATAACTTTTGGAGCGCCAATAGATATAATAGGTCCTCCAAAACCAAATATAGTTACGGATAAAAACAGACCTGAAAAGTCAGAAACTAATCCTCTTAAAATTAGAGATAGCCAAATTAGGAAAACGCCAATTAATAAAGATTTTCGCGTCCCAATTTTATCTATAAGCACCCCAATAGGGTATGCTGTAACTATATAGATCAATTGCCAAGCACCAAGCACAAAACCCATTTGACTATATGTCATATCTAAATCGTCAATTATCGGAACAGTCAATGGAGCAATAGAGGCCATTGTAATACCAAAGGAAAAATACAATAGCCAAACTAATCCCAGCATTACCCAACGGAAAGAGGATTCTTGTGGATTATGTGACATTTAGATAATTCAAAATATATTTGTCAATTAAGAGGGTTTACTCTAGACCATCTACCCTTGAGGAAATAAGGGAAGTAGACAGCAGTTCTAACAATCATTGCTACAGTTATGGCAACAGGTATCCCATATTGACCTAACGGAGACCATTGAGAAAGAACAAATGCAAGCGGAAGTTCCACAGCTACCATAGCTATAAATGTTACTACCATAGGAGCCATGGTATCTCCGGCCACATTAAATGATTGAGTAAATACCATACCACTACCCATTACCAACCCAGATAGAGCTTGTATTCTCACCCACCATATTGCAACTTCTACTAAGTCTTTGTCACCATTAAAAATCGTTATGAAAAAAACTGGGAAAATCATCAATATTATTCCCAAAGAACCACGTATAAGCGTTATATATGCTACTGACCACCATATCGCCTGACGGGCCCTATCCGGTCTTCCGGCACCCAGATTTTGCCCTACCAAAGTACCAGAAGCCCTGCCCAACCCCATGCTACCCATAGCTGTAAAAAGTTCCAAATTTCTGGTGATACCGTAAGCGGCTAAAGCTAAATCACCAAATGGTGTGACAAGTCTAGCTAACAATAAGTGAACTATCGATCTCTCCATACCTGTACCAGACGCGGGAAGTCCGACCCTAATCAACCTAATCAACAACGGACCATCAAAATAGTAGCCTTTCAATGTTAAATGCAGCCTAGAAGTACCTGCAAATAAAGCCCAAAAGTTCCACATAACTCCTAAGAATTGAGCAATTACATTTCCCCAGGCTGCTCCAGGCAGCCCGAGTTCTGGCAATCCAAACCATCCAAATATCAATATAGGTGATAAAATAATATGAACTATTCGAGATATTGTGGTAGCTTTCATGGGTGTAAGCGTGTCTCCTGATGCCTGAAGGGCACCACCAGACATCATCCTGAATGCCTGTCCGGCAAATCCCACAAATTGTATCTGCATGTAAAGAGAAGTTACTTCAATTACACCCTGGCTCACTCCCATTATATTCAGTAGGGCATCGGTATATAAAACTCCAACAGCGACCATTAACAAGGAAAACACCGCCGTTATGGTTAATGCCTGTAAAGCAACGTGATTCGCAAGTGTTATATTGCCTCCACCCACAGCCCTTGCAATCATAGCCTGCATACCCATATCAAGACCCTGTCTACCAGTCATGATTAAGCCAGTATACAGTTGAGCTATTGCCAATCCGCCAATAGCATGAATTCCAAAAAATCTCCCGGCCCAAAACAAGTCGGCAACTCTATCCAAAACATTCAGGAGACCTTCAATCATCTGCGGCCAAGCCAGAAACCATAAATTTCTTGGTATACTGCCTTTGGTTAAGTCCCTAGTAACATATTCTGAAGTTCTTATGGATCCATGCCTGCCATGTTCAGCTATAGGATTCATGTCGTCATTTTGGTTATCGATATCAGTTTTATCTGATTCATCGATAGATTGATTAACATCAGAATTTGGGTCCGTGGTTTTTTTTGTTAAATTTTGATCCAATATTCCTGCCTTTTCTCAGACATACATTAATCAATTAAAATTATACACCCTCACTGATGACATGTGTGTATAATAATGGAAATACAAAAGGATGGAGGAAATATGGCTAACACATACAACGAACTCACTCCTGAGGAAAGCTTCATTATAGACCATAAAGGTACCGAGAGACCTTTTTCTGGGGAATATGATGACTTCTATGAGAATGGTGTTTACGTTTGCAGAAAATGTGACTCAGAACTCTATAACTCTAAAGATAAATTCGATGCCATGTGCGGATGGCCGGCTTTTGATGACGAAATACCTGGGGCTATCACCAGGAAACCAGATCCGGATGGCATGAGAACTGAAATAGAATGTTCAATATGCGGTGGACACCTCGGTCATGTTTTCGTTGGGGAGTGGATTACAGACAAGAATGTCAGACATTGCGTTAACTCTCTGTCTATGAGATTCATACCAAAATAGACAAAGTATATAAATAAAAGGAGCTCAGACATGGATGTTTTAGTTATAGGTGGAACAAGGTTTAATGGCCTACATCTGGTATATGAACTGGTCAGATATGGCCACAACGTAACTGTACTAAACAGAGGTGTAACGGAAGCATCATTGCCAAAAAATGTTAGAAGAATCTACGCAGACAGAAAAGATCCCAGTCAGCTTAAAGAGGCATTAAAAAACATAGACTTCGACACGGTTTTTGATATTAGTGCATATGTCCGCGAGGATGTTGAATACATAACAGACGTTCTGAAAGGCCACACTGGACATTACATATTTGCTAGTTCCACGGTTGTCTACGACAAAAGCGATATACTTCCTATTACAGAGGACTTCCCGGTAAATACAACAGAACAGCAATCCGATTACGGGCGTAACAAATTGATTTGTGAGGGTTTTCTGACAAATTTGTATCGGGAACAAAATTTCCCCATGACTGTAGCACGATTCTCTATGGTTTTCGGACCAGATAATAACCTAATTAATCGTGAACAACGTATGTTTATCAGATTATTGAATAACAGAAAAATACTTATACCTGGTAGAGGAAGCACATTGAGTCAAATTGGCCACGTCGATGATGAAGCTAGAGCGTTAAGAATGATGGCTAGAAATAGCAATACATACGGGGAGATATACAATGTGACTGGAAAAGATTATTTCAGTGACGAAGGTTACGTGAACACATGTGCTAAGGTTTTGGAAGTATCACCAGATAAAATATTTATACCATCAGATATAATGGACAGAATGGCAATAGACGTAAGACAAACCCTAATACAAAGACTAGCTCCCTATATCCACCCTTGGGATCATAGTACAATCTTCAGTATAGATAAACTCTGTAAACACTTACAATATGAACCGGAATACAACTTAGAATCAGCCATGGCTCAAACATTTGAGTGGTTTCAATCAAATAACATGCACAACACTAGACAATACGACTTCTCAGACGAAGACGAGTTAATAAACACGCTGTCATAAAGTCACAATTGCTTAGGCACCAGAACACCTAATGGTGTAATGCCCATAAATGGTATTTGATATATCACCTCAGAGAAGTATGAATCTGTTGCCACTATTCAGTGGCAACAGATGGATCATAAATTTCAGAAGTTGTTATACCGATGAACTTACCGTCATCAGTTTCCGTTTTACCACCAATAACTAGGATTCTGCCATCATCTAATTTGGTGCCACTAGGAGCACCGTTGGTATCAGTTCCTCTATCCACTGTGAACTTTGCTACTTCAGTCCAAAGCTTTGTTGTAGGATTGTATGTCTCTATACCAGCTGTCCCAACAACCAACACTCCGTCATCTTGAAGAAAAGTCGACTGATACATGTGTGGTGTAGTCATAGACGGGATTTCACTCGAAGAAAATACGTTAGACGATGGGTCAAAGGTTTGTATCGTTGCCATAACGTGCACTTGTCCCTGCCATCCAGGTTGTTTCCATTCGCCACCCGCAATCATCACTTTTCCACTCTGCAATATAATGGCACTAGTGCCTCTAGACCTCTCCACCGCAGGAGCTCCAAGGGATGACCAGACTCCAGTATCAGGATCATACATTTCTGCTAGTGTCTGACCAAATATAACTACCTTGCCATTTAACAATACAGAACTGTGTCCTGAATGTATTTCTAACATATCGCCTGTAACTGTCCATTGCCCGCTAACAGGATCGTATATTTCCGAAGACGCGAATTGAACGTCACCACTCTTTGTAACATCCGTACCTCCAGATACTAATACCCTACCGTCATCCAACAAATCCGCCGAGGCAAATGCTCTTGGCGCGTTTAGAGATCCTGTAAGAGACCAAGTCCCCGAAGTTGGATCAAATAATTCTGCTGATCCGTCCTCTGTATCACCGAACACCAAGACTGATCCATTATTTAGCAATACAGAACTAAGACCATCTCCCCGTTTTGTAGACATCTTACCTGCTGATGCAAACGTTGAAGAAACTGGATCGAATATTTCTGCTGAATCCAGCGTTTTTGAAGGTTTCGCCTGTCCACCCACTATCAATACCCTGCCGTCTGTCAGCTTAGTGGCGGTGTGTCCCCATCGACCTTCAGACATATTTGGACCGACTATGGTATCACTACCACCCCCACAACTTATAATAAATACCATAGCTACAGTAATCAAAGTGCAAACAAAAAACTTAGGAATTTTGGAGAGAAACATTGAAGGCTCCTTTTAAAATGAGTACTGAAAAATTAACATACTGGCTAATCCTAATGGGATTGATATATGGAGTCAATACCTACGAAATAGAAGTAAAACTGGAAAGCTAAAAGGGCCTGAAGACGAACATGTTATCCGTTTACCAAGCCCTTCATTAGATAAACTCAACTTTGACAGTTATCTTAGATCGTGCCTGATTTGCCCAAGTTACTCAATTCATCATCGCCGATTCCCAGTTCACCTGACAATATTTCCTTGTTGTGTTCACCAAGAAAAGGTGCCCTCCGAGATATTTGCCATGGAGATCCTTTGAATATACCACCTGGGCCTGGATGCTTCAGTTTTATACCAAGCTCTGGGTAATCTACCTCTGCCCAATAGTCTCTGTCATCTAGATGAGGATCTTGCATAACCTCGTCCAAATTCCTTATTGCACCCATATTGAATCCTCGTTTTTGCCCACCATGGAAGACATCATCTCGGCTCATATTGGCTATAAAATATAAAAACAATTCGTTGTCCGTTATAGAATCAGGATTACGGTACTTCTCTTCAATGAGATCTTCCGAAAGACCTTCTTCTTTCATCCATTCCCCGAGTATGTGCAATCTCTCTGGTGTAAGAGCAGTTAGTATCTGAGCTGCCACATTTAGATATTTGCCGTCTGCACAAACGTGCTGCGATTGCTGGTTTGGGGCCGGTGAAGCATGCCTACCAGTTTGTCTCATTGGAATCTTTTTCTGATAAATCCAAGTATTAACATGCATTTCTCGTGTCAGAGAGCAACTCTCGTGTATCGAGACATCTATATATTGTCCGATCCCTGTCAC
This sequence comes from SAR202 cluster bacterium, assembly GCA_009391535.1. Taxonomy (GTDB): domain Bacteria; phylum Chloroflexota; class Dehalococcoidia; order Lucifugimonadales; family UBA2985; genus VFHP01. The sequence continues at coordinate 18,502 of VFHP01000021.1, forward strand.
TGATTTATACATCAATGCTGCACTTATAGCTATGTTAGCGTAATGGCTACCCATATGCCATGCCTGGCCACCTCCACCAGCAATAGGAGGTGCATCAGGTAAATCGGTGTCAGTATATCCACAAGCGGCCATTTGGCCGCCTGCAGCCAGATGCAGTAAATCTCCGGTGAGGTAATCCTTCCAAGGACCAGTCTGACCAAATGGTGTTATGGAACACATTATCAGTCCAGGGTTAGTCGACTTGAGTTCTTCGTAGTCCAGTCCGATAGACTTCATATATCCTGGTTTGAAAGTTTCTATTATTACGTCTGCTGAGTCTGCGAGACGCTTAAATATCTGTTTCCCGTCTTCTGTTTCAAGGTTAAGAGTTATGCTTCTTTTGGAAGTGTTGTAATGCCAGAAGTACAAGCTCTTTTCCTTATCTGGCACATCCTGGTAGAAAGGACCTATGTTTCTGGCCGCCTCCCCTTCTGGAGGCTCTATTTTTATAACATCTGCTCCCAGGTCCCCCATAAGTTTGCCACACCACTGCCCTTTTTTATCAGCTAGCTCCAGAACTCTGATATTTTTGAATGGTCCGGAATCTTTCTTATTTCCATTAGTCTTAGGCGTGGTTTTAGAGGTTTCAATACCGTTCCACACAGCCTTAGAAGCGTCATCGATCATATCCTGCAGGTACGGATAAGAAGATCTGTCGTAATCTTTAGGCCAGAAAGTACCTTCGGCGAAACCGTTCACCAATTCCTCGTGGCTTATACCTAATAGCCCTTCGAATACTTCTTTATTATGCTGACCGATTAATGGTCCTGTGAGGCTATTATAGGCAGGAGTTTCTGACATTTTGAATGGAGCGTTCTGGAGAGGCCATGACCCCAGAGCTGGATGTTCTAGATTTTTGTACATTTCCCTATGGTTAA
>VFHP01000022.1 GCA_009391535.1 SAR202 cluster bacterium
GAACCCACGGCCTCAGCCTTCGCAGGGCTGCGCTCTATCCATCTGAGCTACAAGCGCATTATATGCTTCGGTATAGCCAAGGGCTCTAGTGGGACCGTCCTATCAATTATCTAACTGTTAAAGTCCCTAGCACCAATCCACAGATATATTACTATTTAGTTTGTATTGTCATCAAGTCCATTATTTACCTAATGAGAGGTTCTCTATCTTGTCTTTAAGGGCTTCTAGTAGTGATGGTATGGGAACCCTGTCCTGAACCATGGAATCTCGGTCTCTTATAGTTACCGAGTTATCTTCTTCTACCGTTTTGAAATCTATTGTTACAGCTAGAGGTGTTCCTATTTCATCTTGACGCCTGTATCTTCTACCTATTGACTGGGAATCGTCGTATTGGGATACGAAATTGGCTTTGACTATATCATGAACTTCTCTGGCTTTTGGAACTAACTTTTCGTTGCGGCTTAGTGGAAGTACAGCCACTTTTATGGGCGCGAGAGAAGGGTGGAGGTGTAAGACAGTTCTCGACTCATTTGATCCTGTAGCTGCCTCTTCATCATATGCATCAACCAAAAATGCCAAAGTAGAGCGGTCGGCGCCTCCGGAAGGTTCGAGGACATAAGGTATATATCTTTCCTGTATTTCATCATCAAAATATGTCATATCCTTGCCGCTGTGACTTTGATGTTGCCCTAGGTCGAAGTCAGTTCTATTGGCAATACCTTCTAATTCCGACCAGCCCCAGGGAAATTCATACTCAACGTCATAGCAGCTTTTCGCATAATGAGCTAACTCATCGTCACCATGTTGTCTTATTCTAAGTTTGTCTTTCCTCATTCCTAATTTCACGTACCAATCGAATCTAGTGTTCAGCCATTCCTGATGTAATTCTTCGTCACTAGGATTGCCTTTTTTGCTTGCTATTTCAGGAGGTTCGATGAAGTATTCAATTTCCATTTGTTCGAATTCTCTGGTACGAAATACAAAATTACCCGGAGTGATTTCATTTCGGAAAGCTTTACCAATTTGAGCAATGCCAAATGGTAATCTACCCCTGTGAGACACGAGAACATTTTGGAAGTTAACAAATATTCCTTGTGCAGTTTCTGGTCGCATCCATACTTGATGAGCAGAGTCTTCAGCTGGTCCGAGGAATGTCTTTAACATCAAATTGAACATTCTTGCATCGGTTAATTCTCCACCACAATCAGGACAAGAGTCCGACTCTAAGTGATCTGGTCGGAAGCGATGATGACAGTTCTTACATTCCACTAGGGGGTCTGTAAACCCCTCTGCGTGGCCACTTGCTACCCAAATGTCTGGATGCATTAGTATTGCAGAATCTAATCCTACTACATCGTTTCGTTCATGTACTACAGATTTCCACCATGCGTCTTTCACATTGCGTTTAAGTTCTACTCCCATAGGACCGTAATCCCAAGTGCTTCCCAATCCTCCATATATTTCACTAGAAGGAAAAATAAACCCCCTGCGTTTGCAGAGAGAAACAATTGTTTCCATATTTACTTGATTTAGACTACGAGCCAATATGAACCTCCGACGATTATTATCTGGAGAGCAGTGTACAACACTCTAATGAGTAAGTGAAACCCTTCACTGGTTCATGTTATTCTAATAACGTAGTTGGATTATTCATAGGAGAGATCAAATGATAGTTCGCACGCTTGTTATCGGTACGATAATGGAAAACACTTATATTCTAGGTTCAGAAGACTCCGGGGATTGTGTGATTATAGATCCTGGAGGAGAACCGGATAGGGTGTTGGAAGAAGTTGAGACCCTAGAATTAAGGGTTGGTATGATACTGAATACCCACGGACATGGAGATCATGTTGGAGGAGTGGCAGGTATTAAGAATGCAACTAATGCTACGTACGGCATACACGAGGCAGATGCAGGAATGCTCAAATCAGATAATAGTTGGATTGCTACTATGATGCCCGGGTTTCAGGATCCTCCAGAGCCTGACATAAACGTGATTCATGAACAAATACTGGAAGTAGGAGATATAAGAATAAGAGTTATTGAAACTCCTGGTCATACTCAAGGTGGAGTTTGCTATTACACCGAGGGTTTACTATTCACCGGAGACACCTTGTTTCAGGGCAGTATAGGTCGTTCGGATTTGCCTGGAGGAAACGGGAGATTATTGATTCAAAATATTCTTTCTAGATTAATGTCGCTACCAACAGATACGATCGTATATCCTGGACATGGACCTGAGAGCACAGTGGGTAGAGAAAAGCTTACAAACCCGTTTTTGTTAGGAAGCATCATCTAATAGTTTAGTGTAAAAAAATAGGAGAGGTTAAGAATTTATCCTAACCTCTCCTGTTTTTATAGTTCTTAGATTAAATAAACAGAGGTGCGAACACTAGGGCCACGATTGACATAAGTTTTATTAGTATGTTTAACGCGGGTCCAGATGTGTCTTTGAAAGGATCTCCCACGGTGTCTCCAGTGACAGCTGCCTTATGAGTTTCTGACCCTTTGCCATCGAAATGACCTGCTTCTATATACTTCTTAGCGTTGTCCCATGCCCCTCCTGAGTTAGCCATTGTTACGGCTAGAAGGAATCCCGCCGCTATTGCTCCTATTAGCATGCCTCCAAGTGGTCCAGGTCCCAATATAAACCCTACTGCTACAGGTGCTATAACAGCCATTGCACCGGGTACAATCATGGCTTTCAGCGATCCTTGTGTACTGATGTCTACACATCTAGCATAGTCTGGTCTTCCAGTTCCTTCCATGATGCCAGGTATTTCTCTAAATTGTCGACGTACTTCGTTTACAATCGCGTAGGCAGCAATGCCTACTGCCTGCATCGTTAAAGCTGAGAATATGAACGGAAGCAGTGCTCCAATGAAGAGTCCGACCAAAACTTTGGGGTCAAGTATATTTATTGACAACATGTCTTGGCCTGGAGGTGTGATCGCGAATGCATAGGCTGAGAGCAATGCTAAAGATGTAAGCGCTGCTGAACCTATTGCGAATCCTTTGCCGGTAGCGGCGGTTGTATTTCCTAGAGAATCCAAAGCATCTGTTCTCTCTCTGACTTCAGGGTCCAAATGTGATTGTTCTGCTATGCCTCCCGCGTTATCAGCGACTGGTCCATATGCATCGGTTGCAAGAGTTATTCCAAGAGTGGAAAGCATGCCGACTGCAGCTATTGCCACACCATAAAGACCCGCTGCCCAATGTGCTATCAATATGGATGAGATTACAGCAACCACCGGGATAAGGGTGCTCATCATACCGGTCGCGAAGCCTGTTATGATAGTTGTACCTGCACCAGTTTGAGCAGACTCAGCTATTTTTTTCGTTGGCGAATATTCATAAGATGTGTAATATTCGGTTGCGAATCCTATTACGTTACCAGCTATAAGGCCAGTTACTATCGACAGGAAAATCTTGTTCCCATCTTCAATATTTAGGTATTGTATTGCTCCATAAGAAGATACAAGTACCAAAGCTGATGCGATATAAATGCCTTTTCTTAATGCCCATAGCAAAGTACTCATCGAAGCTTCAGAACCAGTCCTAACGAAGAAAGTTCCTATCAGAGATGAGATTATACCTACCGCTGCAATCAACAAAGGTAAAACCATTCTTGGGCTATCGTATGCTGGGCTAGCTCCAACAGCTGCTGCAGTAGCCGTCGCAATTGCTATTGTAGCTATTATAGAAGACGCATACGATTCAAACAGGTCTGATCCCATTCCTGCTACGTCTCCCACGTTGTCTCCTACGTTGTCTGCTATTGTTGCAGGGTTACGTGGGTCATCTTCAGGGATTCCTGCTTCAACTTTACCTACTATGTCAGATCCTACATCTGCTGCTTTGGTGAATATACCTCCACCTACACGTGCAAACAATGCTATGGTTGAGGCACCAAATCCGAAACCGGCTACGACTGATATGTCTTGAAATACGATGTATAGCACTGATATTCCTATTATTCCTATACCAACCACAGTTAGCCCCATTACGGTACCACTGTTAAATGCCACTCGTAGACCAGGGTTCAGTCCAACCATGGATGCAGCAGCCGTTCTAGTATTGGCTCTAACTGCTATGCTCATACCCACATACCCTGTAAGTGCTGAACATATTGCTCCTGCTAAGTAGCAAATTGCAGTCTCAGGTATGTCTTTTTCCAACTGCATGGTGTCTAAAAATACACCTATTATTATTGTTACAAGTACTACGAATATAGCTAAACTTCTATATTCACGGCCTAGGAACGCGGCAGCGCCTTCTTGGACAGCTTTTCCGATTTCCTTCATTGTATCTGTTCCTTGATCTTCCTGTAGTACTTTACGGGCTAGTAAAGCAGAGAATACCAAGGCTACAAGGCCGGTAGCGAGTGCTATTGTTATATAATCCATTTAAATCCTCCAAACGTCTTAAATGAAAATTGCTAACTACCAGTTATTCATCCAAGACAGCAATCTATCACTATGCCATTGATGAGTCAAGTGCAGATTAATCAAGATTTATCTAAATTAGCAAGGATGTCTTGTATCCTATTTTCTAAAGATTGTTGAACAACGTTGTTTGTTAGGTCACCACGAGTTCTCTCCAATATACCTCTCATGGCGTCCGTAGTACGCCTTAATCCGTTAGTTATTGCCTCTGGGAAATCCATCGTGAAGAGCTCTGTGTGTATTTGATCCATTATGTCCAATATACTTTCAGATCTGGTGACATCACCTTTTCTAAGAGAGTCTAATATGTATCTTCTCATTTCTCCGATTGATTCCCCAAGCCCATTCAAATAGGGGCCATAGGATATATTTAGTTGTTCGGGTGTTGGTAAGGGAAGGTTACATATCAGTGCAAAAGTGGTGTGGGCCTCGACATATTCTTTTTGAGAATCTTGTACAAATCCAGAGAAATACACTTCCGGGTTTTGATTCTTTATGTCGAGCATTTCGGCAACGCTTATTTTGGCTTTGTCTAGTAAATTCTTGGCCTCTTCGAAGTCACCCCTATGTGACGACCTTATAGCTGTTGAAGCAAGTTGTATCGTGTTTCTGGAAAGCATCAGTGCTTTTTCTCTGGCAGCGTGTTTCGTCTTAAAAAACTCCCTAGCTCCTTCAGCCAATAAATTTAGTTGGTCTGTGTAATTGTTTTGTGGCAACACTTCTCCTCATTATCCAGGGTTGATGAATTTTCTTAAGTTAGATCCCAGCATTAACAGCTTTTCGTATACCATAAGATTTACTGATCCATCATCAAATCTGCCGTTAGGTTTTTTTAAACCCGCTTTGACTCCTGTTAATATTTCTATTCCCTGATCTATAGTTTCTACAGAATATATGTGGAATTCACCCTTTTTGACGGATTCAATAATTTCTGTTTTCAGCATGAGGTGTTTTGTGTTTGAATGTGGTATAAGCACACCTTGCGTTCCATTTAGGCCTTGAGCTTTACAGACCTCAAAAAACCCTTCTATTTTATGATTTATTCCACCTATAGGCTGAATTTGCCCTTTTTGATTAACAGATCCAGTAACAGCCAACCCTTGATTTATTGGGAGCTCTGACAGAGCAGACAGTATCGCATATAATTCAGTGCTCGAGGCACTATCTCCATCGACTTCGTTGTAGCTCTGTTCGAATGCAAGGCGAGCTACAAGTGATAATGGAATATTCATGGACATTTTATCTGTTAGATACCCTGCGAGTATCATTACTCCTTTGGAGTGCAATCTTCCGCCGAGCAGAGATTCCCGTTCTATGTCTATGAAACCTTCCCGACCTGTACCTATCGAAACGGTTATTTTGTTGGGTTTACCGAAAGAAATCTCTCCCAAATTCATTACAGACAGTCCATTTATCTGTCCAGCTACCTGATTTGTCGTATCTATAGATATTGTCCCGTGATGTATCATGTCCAGGATTTTGTCCTTTATCAAGCCTGACCTATAGCTCTTGTTCTCCACAGCTTTATCGACATGTTCAGATTGGATGTAATCGAATGAGGCTAATTTGGCCCAGTGGTTAGATTCCCTTATGATGTCACTAATTTCTGCAAATTGAGTAGATAATCGGGTTTGATCTTCCACCATTCTCGAGCTGTGTTCTATTATCTTGGCCACACCTGTTTTACTCATATGTAGGAGCTTTTCTTTTCTGCAAAGCGTAGAAACAAATGAGGCATAGTCACTAATGTTTTTACCTGTTCGTTCCATGGAATTGTCAAATTCAACTTTGACCTTGAAGAGTTCCGTGAAATCTGGATCTTTGCTGTATAAAGCTTGGTATATGCCGGGATCTCCGATCAATATTATCTTGACATCCAGAGGTATGGGTTGTGGGTTAATAGTGAGAGTATTGGTAATTAGACCTTGAGTTTCTGGCGAATCGTCTATGGCTATTACCTTTTCTTTGAGGCATCTTTTGATACCATCCCAGTTACTATTGTTACTTAATATATCTTCTACTCTAATGATAAGGTATCCTCCATTAGCCCTATGCATGGATCCGGCTCTAATCATAGTGAAATCCGTGCTTAAAGTTCCCATATGGGATTCTCTTTCCACATAGCCTAAAAGGTTTTTTAGAGTCGGATTGGTTTCCATCACTACGGGAGCACCATCCGAGTCAGAGTTATCGACTATCATATTCAACTGATATTGTCGTATGCGAGTTCTGCTTGCGTTTTGTGGAGTGCCATCAGGCCCGTCTTCTGTGCTTGATTTGAAAGTGGATATATTTCTTACTATGTCTTTTCGCACCTCATCCAGGTAACTGTGAACTTGATCAAGTGAACTGTATTTTTGTTTAAGCTCATCTATGACAGGGTTCAGAGAGTAGTTAGCAATTTCGAAGTCAAGATTTTGTATTTCTTCCAATTTAATTCTGTCTATGGCGCGGATTTCGCCCAAAACTTCCTTCAACTGTTTTTCAATAATTACATGATTTTTACCCAACTGATCGTTTTGTTCCGGTGTCAGGTTGTTAATCTCCTCTTCTGATAAAGGAACCCCATTTTTAGAAGGTATTAGTCGTAATCCCGTGGGGGAGCTTTGTAAAATGAAGTCGTAATTTTGAGCGTTATTGGAAATTTCGTTTAAGAGCTCTTGTTTCTTGGTGTTGCCTATATTTATTATTTCTTCTACTTTGGCGTTATATTCATCATTTTCCAGGGCTCTAATTATATTGACGCTAGATTCTTCTACTAGTTTAGAAATATCGTCTTTCAATGCATTGCCAATTCCTGAAGGTACTGCTAGTAAACGTGGATATCTGGGATCGTCAAAATTTTGTACATAACACCAGTCTGAAGGATTGTCCTTGGTTTTAGCGCGGTTTTGGACGAAAGACGTTATAGCTGTGGTTTTTCCTGTTCCCGGAGCTCCGGCAGCATATATATTGAAACCATCACTGTCTATATCTAGGCCAAATTCAAGCGATTGAACAGCTCTTTCCTGACCTATTATTCCTTGCAAGTCTGTTAACTCCGATGTGTTATCAAATTGGAAAGCATTCGGGTCATAGACACAGCGCAGAGATTCTATAGATAATTCTGACAAATCTAGCCTCCAGTTCAGTTTTTTTGGAGCCAATATCATTGTAGCACAAGCAATTTAATCCTGTAATAATGCAGAGTTATTTTGAATGCTAGCAGTAGTGAAACTCTTTTTGTCCTTCTTTACGTGCATGTGACTATACTGATAAAATCAGATCTGTATTAATCTGTTTGTTAGGTGATATTCATATGGACTCTCATTCCCATCATAATGAGCCGGATATGTTAAGTGTTGAAGAAGCAAGAGACAGGATACTCGCCATGTTTCAACCCTTGACTCCCGAACATGTTGATCTTTTGGATGCCTTGGGTCAGGTGTTAGACGAAGATATAGTTTCCGATATAAAGATACCTCCTTTGGCAAATTCTGCTATGGATGGCTATGCGGTTCAATATGCCGACATTGTTACAGCCGGACCAGAAACCCCTGTTACTCTAAATGTTGACGGATATATAGCTGCAGGTCAGTTACCAGACCGACCAGTTACTAAGGGTAATGCCATCCGTATCATGACGGGTGCACCCATACCACCAGGGGCAAATACAGTTATACCATTTGAGGACACAAGCGAATATGAATTGAAAAACGTCGGTATGAACCCTATGGATATAGACAAAGTTGATATAAAATTGGCATCCTCCTTGGGTTCAAATGTTAGACCGGCCGGACAAGATATAGAGATAGGAGAGAAGGTATTATCCAAAGGAGTAGTTTTACGTCCCGGTGAAATTGGAGTGATAGCCTCTCTCGGTAGGAATAAAGTCAAAGTAATCAGGCGTCCATCCATAGCAGTTTTGGCTACTGGCGATGAGTTGATAGAGCCTGGTAGGCCCTCTGAAGAAGGGAGGATTTATGATAGTAATAGTTATGGAGTATGTGCATCTGTAGTTAAATACGGAGGCCGTCCTACATTTCTTGGTATTGCCCAAGATAATTTAGTGTCAATGAATAGCAAAATAGAAGAGGGATTCAACGCCGATATGATATTAACTTCAGCCGGTGTTTCCAAGGGTGATTACGACATCGTAAAGGATGTTTTAGTCAGTCGAGGGGAAATCGATTTTTGGTCGGTTCGAATGCGACCTGCAAAGCCTCTTGCCTTTGGAGTGTTATTTTCTGATGAGGGAAAAAAGATTCCACATATTGGTCTTCCAGGGAATCCGGTAAGCGCTCTGGTCGCTTTTGAAGAATTAGTTCGTCCAGCAATATTGAAGATGATGGGATACAAAGAACTGGACAAACCCACTGTGAAGGCAATATTGGAAGATGACATTGTTAACTCTGATGGTAGGCGTGTCTATGCTAGGGCCATAATTACCAACAAAGACGGTACGTATTATGCTAGCCTTACTGGAAGCCAAGGTTCTAATGTATTAACTTCCATGGTCAGAGCTAATGGTTTGGCTATTTGCCCTGAAGATGTGGAATGTATGAAGGCTGGCCAAGAGGTTGAAGTTCAAATGCTTGACTGGGCTGATGGCGGGTACTCAAGATGATTTCATTCTTGAGTACCAGATTCACTGAGACTGGATAACTTTCTGTATTTTGGCCAGATAGATATATTCATTGGCAGCAAGATTAGGGTTAAAGTTTCCCACTTCTGGCCACCAGACCCAAGTTGACACTTTCGTCAGTGGCATGAATCTAACACTGTTTTCCATGATTTCTCTTTGTATATCCAGTATAATATCTTTTCTCTCATTTCTGTCATTTGTGGTTGATTGATCGTTAATTAACGAGTCAAGTGCATTGTTTTTGTATCTGTGGGTATTCCATTTCCCTTTACTATGAATTACTGAAAACAGATACATGTTCGCTGTAGCGACTGGAGCTTTTGGCCCTATGAACATTTGATAATCACCTTCATACCAAATTTTTTCAGGATAATCCGTTGGGTTAATTACAGAAGTTGTTATATCAAAACCAACTTCTCTTAGTTGATTACCCACGTAAACACCATATTCTAAATGTTTGTCTCCATAGTCAGCTATGGTTAATTCCAGTGGTATCTGGGTTTCAGTCAGTGATTCAATGAGGTTCAGAGATTCTTCTTGATTGCCCAGATAATCCCTTAATTCTGTGGTAGATAACTCCCAAGTGGGTTCTGATGTGGGTATTCCAGAACTTACAAAACCTAAACCTCCCCAAACATCATCTATTGCCTTCCAAGGATCTATAGCTTTAAATAAAGCTTCTCTTACCAGAGGTTGATCCAATGGGGGTCGAGAGGTATTCAGTGCCATTTCCAGTCCAACACCGGTTTCTTGGTAAATCAAATGTGATATATTTCGGTCCAGTTCTAGAATGTCATATAAATATTCATTGGGCGTTTCTATTAAGTCTATTTTTCTTGTCATGAATGCAGCCACAAGGGTTTGTTCGTTTGGAATATTTAATATTTTCAGTCTGTCTAACCCTGGCATGTTCGGTTCGTGATATTGATCGTTTGCCCGGAAAAAATACCCTATATCTTGTCGGGTTCCTTCCCAAATCCAAGGACCAGTTCCTATTACTGGTCCTTGTTTAAGGTCACCGGTTGAATCTACTGCTTCTGGTGCAACAATCTTATTTAATCCATTAGCTAAGTTAAACAGAAAATCGGCATCGGGTTTATGAAGATCTATTTTGATTTTCTGTTGGGATAAAGCTTCCACGTTTTTAATAGACTTTAGTAGTTGTGAATTTGGGTTTTGCGGGTTCCTCTGTCGATTAATGCTGTAGACGACATCGTTTACATTCATGGGTCTGCCTGATACAGGAGGAACATCATGCCAAAACACATCGTTCTTAATAGTGAAAACGTAAGTATTAGAATTTCTATACTCCCAACTTGAACATACATCGCACTCGGTTGAAGAGGTTGGATATTCGTGAGATTGAGAATCGAATCTGAGAAGGCGGCTGTACACTATTCCAGGTCCGAATGCGGCCAGAGTTGGAGAAGTAGAGAGGTGTACGTCCCAGTGTTTGTTTACCACTGTAGACCCCAATATTAATTCCCCATTTGCTCCGTCATTATTTGGCATTGTGGGACTTGTCGTTTGAGGTGAAGGGGTTTGGCTTTCATTTTGGTGAGGGGTGCCAACCACATCGACTTTATCGCAAGCAACTATAGTTGATAATATAATCAGGTAGCACAGCAGAGTGTTTTTTCTACTAAACAGTGTCATATACAAATACCTTTTTATGATTCATATTATAGGTGAGGGAGTTATCCGAATATATGGTATAAAAGTATGATATGCAAATAACATACGAAGAACTCGAGACCCTGATTGAGTTTTCATCTTACACAATATAATGACAAATAGAAATAATTTTAGTGATATACCTGAGAACACTATATACTTAAGGAGGCTACCAATAGATGATGCCTTGATCAGGCTAGAGAAGTATCTGAATCAGGCATTTGTCTCTGGTTTATATAGGATACGGGTGGTCCACGGGAAGGGGACAGGTCAGATGAAAAATGCCGTACGAGAAGTTTTATCCAACCATCCTTTGGTAAAAGATTTCAGAGAGGGATATATCGGAGAAGGAGATGCTGGCGTAACGGTGGTCCAAATGCATGATAGGTGGAAAGGAGAACAGGAAACATAATAAAAAGAGGAGTTGAG
>VFHP01000023.1 GCA_009391535.1 SAR202 cluster bacterium
ATCCATCGAATCCCCATATAGGAGGAGCTTCACCATCGGCTATAACCTTGGTTTTTGAGCGAAGACGCGCCGAAGGAGTTGTACCATCTAACCATATATATTCAGCTTTGTAAGACATTTACCACCTCATCATAGATTATTTGGGATTTTTTGGATCAATCCCACGTTAACATTATTTCCCTGTAATTATAGATGTTTGTCTCCCAAATTAGTAGTCTGATTCGCAACAATAAACAAAAGACTGGGGAGATTCATAGTATAGTATATACACTTGATATTAACCATTATTAATGTGTTGTTACAGCTATGTTAAATTTTTTGTGGTGGATTGGTATTTAGTAGGATATGAATCTGTATCCTACATTTCTTACAGTTTCTATAAATAAGTGATTAGCGTCCTCTACTTTGCTGCGTAGTCTCCTGATGTGAACGTCAACCGTTCTGGTGCCTCCAAAATAGTCGTAGTCCCATATTCGGTTGAGCAAAGTTTCCCTAGTATATACTTTGCCAGGGTTGGCGGCTAACAGGCACAGAAGTTGATACTCTTTGAAGGTCAAAATGATACGGTTTTCCGCTACGGATACTTCGTATTTGTCTTGGTCTATAGTAAGATCCCCAATACGTATAATTTGGCCTATGTCCCAAGAACCATTCCTCCAAAGAATTCTACGTATTCTGGTAATCAATTCGTTATATTGGAACGGCTTGAAAATAATTTCATCCAATCCTATAGATGATTCTAATTTTTGGTTATCTTCAGGATCAAGCACAGCAAATAAGGGTATGCCGAAATGTTTAGTGGTTTTAATTAGCTGAACATTGTCATCATTTGTATTCGCGTCCATATCCAAAACTACTAAACTCGTGGAATCATTATCAAGGACTTTACTCACAGGGTCCAGTCCTTCATTAAATGACAAAGTGAATCCGTCATCCTTTAGTGATTCATACATCACTTTGTCGGATTCTGCAGTCAGTATCAATATTTGTTTAGTAAATGCCAAAAGCAAATCCATCCTAATAGGGATATATCTATTAGTTTTGCGACAACAGGGTCGTTAATCTACAAATCAATGAGATAACATTCTAATGACATTATAACCATTGATCAATCTCTTGTTCATAATTCATATGTTACAATGCTGTTGTTATGCTTACAAAAAGGCTAATACCTTGTTTAGACGTATCAGGTGGTCGTGTAATAAAGGGTGTTAAATTCTTGAGTCACAAGGACGCCGGTGATCCGGTCGAAATGGCAGCATTTTACGATTCAGAGGGTGCTGACGAACTAGTATTTTACGATATCACGGCCTCTGCAGAAGGCAGAGATATCATGTTGGACGTAGTTGCTAAAACAGCCGAACAACTTTTCATACCTCTAACTGTAGGCGGAGGTCTACGTAGTGTGGATGATATGAAGAAGATGCTTAAGGCGGGAGCAGACAAGGTTTCAATTAATACGGCTGCGGTTCAAAATCCAAATCTCATAAAAGATGGAGCAGAAGCATTTGGCAGTCAGTGTATTGTTCTTGGCATGGATGTTAAACGGGTATCAGGTGACAACTCGGCATCCTGGCAAATATTTACACATACGGGTAGAGATGGTGGAGTGGCCAGAGGATTGGATGCAATAGAATGGGCTGAGCAGGCTGTGGCTCTTGGTGCAGGGGAAATAGTAGTTAACAGTATAGATGCTGATGGAACTAGAGATGGTTATGATGTGGAATTGGTCAGAAGAATATCTGAATCAGTTAACGTTCCTGTAGTTGCTAGCGGTGGAGCGGGCACACTTGAGCACATGTATCAGGTTGTTTCAGAGGGTATGGCCGATGCTGTTTTGGCCGCAAGTATATTCCATTTCGGCACCCACACTATAGGTGAAGCTAAGAGATACTTATCTGACAGAGGGGTTAGTGTTCGTTTGACCTGATAATCTTGTCTTATTGTCCAATGACTATTTATTGAGATTGGATGACAATACAAGTACTTTGGAATATTTAGGATAGGATGTTTTTTCATGATAAAACTGGATAGAAATGGGTTAATACCTGCGATTGTCCAAGACGACAGCACAAACAAAGTTCTTATGATGGCTTATATGAGTCCAGAATCATTAAAGCTAACAATTGAGAAAGATGAAGTTTGGTTCTACAGTCGTTCTAGAGATATGTTATGGCACAAGGGTGAGACTTCAGGTAATTTTCTTAAATTGAAGGATATTCTATTAGATTGTGACGGGGACACCTTGTTGTTGAAAGTTGATCCTACAGGTCCCGCTTGTCATACAGGAGCAGAATCGTGTTTTTTTGTAGAATTTGACGCCACAGAGAACTACGATGTTATAGATGCCGGAGCAGAAATACTTGAGGATCTGTACTCTGTTATTCGGCAACGCAAAATAGATAAGCCCAGTGGTAGCTATACTGTCAGCTTATTTGATCAGGGTATTGAACGTATATCGCAAAAGGTTATAGAAGAAGCCGGTGAATCAGCGCTCGCAGGTGCTACTGGGGATAAGAAAAATCTACCGAATGAAATAGCAGATATGCTATATCACACCTTGGTTCTCTTGGTTGCATCAGATGTAAGTCTATCTGAGGTTTGGAAAGAATTAGAGAATAGAAAAAAATAGTAACTCTATGACTTGCTGGTTTCTTGGTTTTCTTTGTCTACATTTATGGCTTTGTTCATAGCAGCGATGGCCACTTCTATCTGTTCATCGTCAGGTTGTCTTGTTGTAAGAGATTGCAGTGCAAGGCTTGGGTAGGCTATTAACTTTACAAAAGGATTGTTATTGTAAAAGCCACTAAGCCTTATAATCTCATAACTTATTCCGGCTATTATTGGCACTAAAACGATTCTGGATGCGATGCTGATCATAATTGATGGTCTTCCCACAAAAGTAAAAACTACTATTGCAACCATCATTACTACCAGTAGAAAAGCAGTGCCACAACGATTATGGGCTGTTGGAAATTTTCTGACATTATTGGTTTCTAGGTGTAGTCCATGTTCATATGCGTGTACTGTCATATGTTCAGCTCCGTGATATGCAAACACTCTTTTTATATCTTTGAACCGTCCAATAAGGAATATGTAAGCCAAGAAAATTGCTAATCTTAATATACCTTCTGCAAAATTACTCAGCCCATCCGATTCTATATATGCGTCCAGAGACCTTATTGCCAGTAAGGGAGCGATGAAGAACAGACCAACTCCGAAACCTATTGATAGTAATAGCATGATTGCCATAGACCAACCAGAAATTTCCTGATCTTCTTCTTCCAATGCTATGTTTGCAGACCTACCTAGGGCCTTAATACCGATGAGCATGGTTTCTATAAGGACGACAACCCCCCTTGCTAAAGGTATCTTTCTAAGTGCACCGGTGTAGAACGTATTGAGTTTTGAATATTCTGTTGTTATCTCGCCATTGGGTTTTCTAACTGCGAGAGAGTAGTGAGATTGTCCTCTTATCATTACTCCTTCAATAACTGCCTGGCCACCATATGTGATACGTTTTTCCAATGGATTCTGGCCTTTCATCAAATGAATCTATACCTCCGTACTGTTACGAAGGAGAGTATGGGCAGAAATTGAATAACCGGAAATTAATCCAAGTTGAAACGGCGTTTCATACGCTCGACACGACCTTCTGTGTCTATTATGCGTTGTTCTCCGGTAAAGTACGGGTGACACTTGCTGCATATTTCTACTTTCAGTGTAGGTTTAGTTGAACCGACCGTGAAAGAGTTGCCACATGTGCACGAAACTTGCGCCTCTGGATAATAAGTAGGATGTATTTCTGTTTTCAATTTTGTATAACCTTTTATACTTTCTGAGGGTAGACACTTACTTGTTTTTTCAACTTGGTGTCTTGTTCAAACTTCACATGACCGTCTGTCAATGCAAATAGAGTATGGTCTCTACCTACTCCTACATTGTTTCCGGATCTAATTCTTGTGCCGCGTTGTCTGACTATTATGGATCCGGCTTTTACCAGTTGACCGTCATATCTTTTCACTCCCAGCCGCTGAGATCTGCTGTCTCTCCCGTTACGGCTGCTTCCTCCACCTTTTTTATGTGCCATCTGTTTTTTTCCTTCTAGTTCTGGTGGTAGTGGTCTTTGGGGAACTACTTTTTTTAGCAGTTGTTCGGGTGGCTCGCTTCTTTACCGGAACTTCGTCGCCACTTAATATTTCGGTAATCTTGAGTTGAGTATAGGGCTGTCTGTGTCCAATCTTCTTCTTGTATCTGATTTTGGGTTTGTACTTGAGGACAGTAATCTTCTTTCCTCTGCCGTTTTCTATGATTTGTGCCTTAACGGACGCTCCGTGCACCAGAGGATTGCCGACTTTGAGTTTGCCATCTTTGGACACTAACAGAATTTCGTTTATTTCAAAACTCTCTTCTTCTTCGCGCGGGAGTTTCTCCACCTGGATACTCGATCCAGGATAGACGGTATATTGTTTCCCTCCAGTATTTATTACGGCGTATTCCATGACAACCCGTCGATTGTATGGCAGACTGGTTTAGATGTCAAATAGTTTTTGGAAACTCTTTGATCTATGTTACAGCAAACCATGTTGCTTAAGTGTATACATTGATTTATGTAAATTATCCTGTGGTCAGACTTCTACTTCATCGACAGGGACAGTCTATATAAATCTCGCTTACTGACATTCATTTCCTGAGCTAGCGTTTCTCTTGCGTCTTTCATTGATACACCTTCTTTTAAAAGCTCAGTTAACATTAAGACAATGTCATGATCGGATATATGTTCTTTTTGTGTTGATCCTTCTATTACTACTGTGAATTCACCTTTTGGTTTATCGAAATGTAGTTCACAGCTTGCTACAGTACCATAGAATATTTCTTCAAAGTATTTAGTTGCCTCTCTTAAGACAGTGATGTTCCTGTTTCCTATTACTCCACTTAGTTCCTTTAAAGTTTGTTTTAGTCTATGAGGAGCCTCAAAGAATACAGTGGTGTATTCAGTATTCTCTATTGTTTTTAGGAACGTTTTCCGTTCCGATTTTTTGTTTGGTAGGAATCCTAAGGACAGGAATTGTTTTCCGGAAAATGCTGATACCGAAAGAGCGGTTGTTACCGCTGATGGTCCTGGAACGGGAACAACTTCGAAACCCTGCCTAATAACAGCTCTCACTAGTTCCACTCCAGGGTCGTTAATTGTTGGTGTGCCCGCATCGGATACCAGAGCTATATCCATTTTTGACAAAGAGTCTACAAGCCTAGGTATTTTCAGAGATTTGTTGTGCTCGTTATAGCTAGTAACTCTGGTGTGAATTTTATAGTGAGAAAGTAGTTTACGTGTAACGCGAGTGTCTTCGGCAGCGATTATGTCTACATCGTTCAAAACACGTATAGCTCGTAAAGTTATGTCTTCTAGGTTTCCTATCGGGGTGGATACTATGTATAGTGATGGCATAATTATAGTTTCTCGAAGTTACTTGTGCAGGACCATCATTCTACCTTATTGTTTGGATATATGCTTGCATGTACTATGTTGCGGGTTCCTAAAAAAGCTATAATGAATGAGATTTGCAAATCATCTGTCCAGTTGTAGAATTGCTAGAAAAGCTTCTTGAGGTATTTCCACATTGCCAACCCTCTTCATTCGTTTCTTGCCCTCGGCCTGTTTCTCTAATAATTTTCTCTTTCTCGTAATATCTCCGCCATAGCATTTTGCCAAGACGTTTTTCCTTAGGGCCCGGATAGTTTCTCTAGATATTACACGGTTCCCTATTGCTGCTTGAACCGGCACCTCAAACATTTGTCTAGGAATTAAA
Source organism: SAR202 cluster bacterium (assembly GCA_009391535.1). Lineage (GTDB taxonomy): Bacteria > Chloroflexota > Dehalococcoidia > Lucifugimonadales > UBA2985 > VFHP01. Next base: position 5,811 of record VFHP01000023.1, read on the forward strand.
TTTTTCAGACGTTCAACTAGTGTTTTGCCTTGTTGGAGAGATTTTTCCTTATGAACAATAAGCGAGAGGGCGTCCACTGGTTGGTTATTGACTAGTATGTCGAGTTTAACCAATGGAGCGGCTTTATATCCGAAAATCGAATAGTCCATAGACGCATATCCGTGCGTTCTAGATTTAAGTTGATCGTAAAAATCCATCAATATTTCTGACAGAGGTGCTCTGTATTCCAAAAGCACCCTGGATTCTGATGAATCAGGAACGGATTCATCAAGTGTGTTGTTCTGGAGATATTCCATTCTCACGAATTCACCGCGTTTTGCTGTCACTATGTCCATGACCGCTCCAATGAATTTAGCAGGAACAACTATGTTAAGCGATAGTATAGGTTCTTTCATTTCTGTTATTAGATGTGTTGGAGGAAGTTTTGCTGGGCTATCGACCTCTATTTCTTCACCATCTGTTTTAGTAACACTATATCTCACACTGGGAGCAGTTATCAGTAAATTTAATCCATATTCTCTTTCTAATCTTTCTTGAACTATTTCCATATGTAAAAGTCCTAGGAATCCACATCTGAATCCAAAGCCCAATGCCGCACTTGTTTCCGGTTCGTAAACTAGAGCAGCGTCATTCAGTTGCAATTTTTCCAAAGCGGTTCTTAAAACCAGATATTCATCCCCATCTGATGGATAAAGCCCAGCGAATACCATGGGTTTTAGAGGTTGGTATCCAGGTAGGGGTTTAGTTGAGGGATTGTTTGTTAATGTTAGGGTGTCTCCCACTCTGCATTCCCGGACGTTTTTTAGACCAGTCGCTATATATCCGACTTCCCCCGCAGCCAATACAGAAGTTTGAGTGGGCCTAGGAAGAAAGTTACCCACTTCTAGGATATCGGCTTTTGAACCCGTTGCCATCATCAGCATTTGGGAACCTTTTTCTATATGACCGTCAAACAGTCGCACATAAGCAACTACGCCCTTATAGGGATCGTAATTGGAATCGAAGACCAAGGCTCTTAGTTCATTATATTCTGTTTTAGGAGGGGGTATTCTCTCTATAATGGCTGCTAATAAATCTTCTATACCAGATCCGTCTTTGGCAGAGACAAATATTATTTCTTCATCAGTGAATCCGAATGCTTGTTGTAATTCTAAGGAAACTCTTGCGGGCTGAGCTACTTGCAGGTCTATTTTATTGACTACTGGTATTATTGTCATATCGTGTTCCATTGCTAAATACACGTTGGCAAGTGTTTGAGCTTGTATCCCTTGTGTTGCATCTACAACCAAAATAGCTCCTTCGCAAGCTGCTAAGGCTCTGGAAACTTCATATCCAAAATCTACATGACCTGGGGTATCTATCAGGTTTAACTGAAAGCGTGAACCTTGTTTGTTGTAAGACATTTTGACAGCCTTACCTTTAATTGTTATGCCTCTTTCTCTTTCTAACTCCATCTGATCCATGATTTGTTCGGTCATATCTCTGGAGCTGACAGTTCCAGTTATTTCCAGTAATCTATCAGCTAATGTTGATTTGCCGTGATCAATATGGGCTATGATGGAGAAATTTCTTATGTGGTCGGTTTTCATATCGAGATTATCCTAGCACAGCTATTTAACTAAATATATAGGATGCAATTCGCACAAAAATAAGAAGGGGTGGCTTTAAGCCACCCCTTCTTATTTTTCACTATATCAGTATATGTTGCTACACTTTTATACAGGAGACCCAATGGTCAGGCGAAACTTCCCTGAGGTCCGGTACTCCGGCCTCGTTGGTTAGACCTTCTGTGTGAGTTCCTGCGCAATCGTCTCCTACTGACTGGCACCTTGGGTTGAAAACGCACCCTGGAGGTGGTCGCAACGGACTAGGCACGTCGCCTGTAAGAAGAATTCTGCTTCTTGTTGCTTCAATCACAGGATCTGGTATCGGCACTGCGGATAGTAGCGCCTGAGTGTATGGATGAAGCGGATTAGCATACAGCTCATCTCTAGTAGCTATCTCAGCTATTTTACCGAGGTACATAACTACTATCCTATCACTTATATGACGAACAACCGACAGATCGTGAGCCACGAATAGGTATGTTAGCTGGAATTGTGCCTGTAATTCTTCCAGAAGATTTATAAGCTGTGCTTGAATTGACACGTCAAGTGCAGATACTGGTTCATCGCAGGCTATGAAACTTGGCCTCACAGCCAGTGCTCTAGCCACACCAATTCTCTGTCTCTGTCCACCACTGAATTCATGCGGGAAACGACTTGCCATGTAAGGGGCTAATCCTACAGTGGTCAAAAGCTCTGCTACTTGGTCCCTATATTCGTTTCTACTTCTAGTCAGTTTGTGTACTATCAGTGGCTCACCAATAATATTGCCACAGTTCATTCTTGGATTAAGAGATCCGTATGGATCCTGAAATATCATCTGCATTTCACGTCTTGCATCACGAAGGGCTCTGCCTTTAAGTGTAGCTAGATCCTGACCTTGGAATTCAACTGTACCTGAAGTAGGCCGATAAAGCTGTAGCATGGTTCGAGCTACTGTGGTTTTTCCACAGCCACTCTCTCCAACCATGCCGAGTGTTTCTCCGGGTCTTATAAAGAAACTTACATCGTCTACTGCCTTCACGTCAGCGACGTGTCTCTGTATAACTATACCTTTCCTGACCGGGAAGTATTTGACGAGATTCTTAACATCCACCAAATTTCCGGTCTCATTTAGGGGCATCTTGGCTGTATCTTCCATTTTATTTATTCCCTCCCCATTCTGAACCTAGTTGATCGGAAACGAAACAGGCCGCTGTATGTGCATCCGCGACCTCGACTAGAGGAGGTATCTCGGTGGCACATCTATCAATTGCGTAGGCACATCTTTCCCTGAAGGCACATCCCTCAGGCAAGAAAATCAGGTCTGGTGGCAGACCTTCTATTGGCTCCAATAGTTCTTTTCTTGTTTCATCCAACCTAGGGACAGATTTAAGCAATCCGATAGTGTATGGGTGTCGAGGGTTGCCATATATTTCCCTAGCAGTTCCTCTTTCAATTATCTTTCCGGCATACATAACGTTTACTCGGTCTGCGTATCTTGCGACTACTCCTAAGTTGTGAGTAATTATCAACACAGAGGTTCCTGTCTCCTTACCAAGTTCTTGTACAAGTTCCAATATCTGGGCTTGTATTGTTACGTCCAAAGCTGTAGTCGGCTCGTCTGCAATTAACATTTTGGGATTGCAACTCAGGGCCATGGCTATCATAACCCTTTGTCTCATACCTCCACTGAATTGGTGTGGGTAATCATTGAGTCTGCCTCGGCCCTCTGGTATACCTACCATTTCAAGCAGGTCACCGGCCCTGCCTTCGGATTGTTGCTTATCGTAGCCCAGATGCAAAGTGATAGCTTCTGTAAGTTGTTTTCCGATAGTTAGAACCGGGTTAAGCGAAGTCATGGGTTCCTGGAATATCATGGCCATGTCATTGCCGCGTATTCCACGCATTTCGGGTTCAGTCAATTCGAGAAGATCTTTTCCATCAAACATGACGCTTCCACGTACGTTACGACCAGGATTGGCGATTAACCGCATTAAAGAGAGTGCGCTAACACTTTTTCCGCATCCGCTCTCACCCACCAGTGCTAGGACTTCCCCTTCTTCTAAGTCGTACGTTATACCGTCTACCGCTTTTACTACACCCTCGGGGGTGAAAAAATAAGTTGCAAGGTCATCAACCTCTAGAAGTTTTGCCACTTTCCCCTCCTTAAACTTAGCGTTAAATCTACTCGGAGTTTCTGTTGCTATATTCGATGTTTCTAACCCGTCTTTTCTGCTTGCAGACTTTTTGCCACATTACTGGGGAAGAGGAGACTCGAACTCCTACGCCTCAGCGGCACATGATCCTAAATCATGCTCGTCTGCCAATTCCGACACTTCCCCACCACCAGTAACTGAATTCTTGACCCGCACAGGACTCGAACCTGTAACCCGCTGATTAAGAGTCAGCTGCTCTACCATTTGAGCTAGCGGGCCACATGACCCGAATAACGGGCACCAAAAGAAGACAGATACAATTAGTCGGAATCTATCATGTAACGTGGTGCGTGTCAATAGTAATAACGTGGTTATTTGGTGGTCTGATTGTATTAAATCCGTGTGTAAAATTGATCTCTGGGTCGGATTCTCACATCCATTGGATTTGATGAGTACATGAAAGTATAATGGTTGAATGAAATTAGGAGAAATTGGCGAATTTGGATTGATAGAGCGGCTGGGCAAAATGATTGCCGATTCCAATATGTTACTAAATAGTGGAAGTAACTTGATTTTAGGTATTGGAGATGATGCAGCTGTAGTTAATGTCGAACATAGCAAGCAACTTGTGACTACAGACACTTTGGTAGAGAACGTACACTTTTCTCATGACTATATGTCTTGGAGAGACTTGGGATGGAAATCTATGGTTGTAAACTTGAGTGATATAGCTGCTATGGGTGGAAAGCCTACTTCAGCAGTCGTTACCCTAGGACTTGATACTGAAACCAGCGTTGAAGATGTTGAAGAACTTTACAATGGTATTCTTTCGGCATCTTCAGATTATGATTGTGCAATCGTAGGAGGGGATATAGTAAAATCTCCGGTTACATTTGTAACCATTGCTATGATGGGTTCTTCAACAAATGATACTACTATTATGCAGAGAGATACCGCGAAACCTGGAGATTTGGTGGGGGTTACAGGCTTTTTGGGATGTTCTGCAGCAGGATTGCAGATATTACAGTCGAAGCAAAATATTCACGACATGCCTAACTGGGAACACTTTGTCAGAGCCCATTTGAATCCATTGCCGAGATTGGATTTGGTTGATCATTTGATAGGTTCTGGTATTAATACATCTATGGATGTAAGTGATGGTTTGGCCGGAGATCTCTCTAAACTTTGTAAAGCCAGTCAAGTGGGAGCAGTAATTAATAGATTAGATATACCAATGGATGAATTCATAACTTCATCGTTTGGCGAAGAGGAGTGTTTTGAGTTTGCCTTGAATGGGGGAGAGGACTATGAATTAATCTTCACTGGCCCATCCGTACAAGTTTTGAATGTGTTAAAGTTGTTGGGTGAGTCCGCTGCCATAATAGGAAAAATAGTGGAAGATTCTCCTGGAAATGTGTCTGTAATTGATCAGACAGGAACAAAATCACGTTACGTTAGTAGAAACGGATGGGATCATTTTTCTTAAATGACCAAATTTATTATAAAGACTGCCTCTCCAGATGAAACGCAAGAGATAGGGTTCTGTATAGGGCAAAATGTAAAGTCAGGTGATGTAATCCTGTTATTAGGTGAATTGGGTTCGGGTAAAACTTGCCTTACACAGGGTATCGCTAAAGGGTTGGGAGTAGAAGGATACGTCAGAAGCCCTACTTTTGTATTAGTTTCTGAACACCAGGGAAGAATACCGCTTTATCATATGGACATCTATAGGCTAAATGATATATCTGAGGTTTTGGATATGGGCTTAGAGGAATATATGGAAGGATTAGGAGTTTCCGTGATTGAATGGGCTGACAAAGCCTTGGAAGCATTTCCATCAGACTGTCTTGTAATAAAATTTACTTACAATGTAGGAAACGAAAGGACATTGGAGTTGGATTTTGAAGGGGATCGTTATGATAGCATTATTGGTATCATGAGGGATAGGTTTTTAAAGCGTTAGAAGTGTTAGTATCTGAAATAGAGACATGAGATGTTTCGGTTTAGTAATATTAGGATGATATGGAACTTTCTATAGATACGTCAACGAGATATGCTAGTGTTTGCCTAGCAGACCAGGCGAATGTATTGTGTCAATATTCTTGGTTTTCAAAGCAAAATCACTCTAAAGAGTTACTGCCAAGTATAGTTAATCTACTAGATAGCTCGGGTATAGATAAAGAGGATTTAGATTGTATTATAGTGGCAGCTGGTCCAGGCAGCTTCAGTGCTCTTCGCGTCGGATTGAGTACCGCTAAAGGGCTGTGTGAGTCTTTAGGCATACCACTAATTTCAGTGAATACTATGGAGATAGAGGCACATAAATTTAAGGGTCTAGGGTTGCCTATATGTTCTGTATTAGATATTGGTAGAGGAGAAATAGCTGCGTCTATTTATTCAGATGCAGATCAAAAATGGGGTTGCATTATAAAAGAGGATATATATACGCCTACTGAGTTGTGTTCCACTATAACAAAACAAACTGTATTTTGTGGAGAAGGTATTAAGAATGTATCGGATAGTATAAAACATGAATTAGGTGCTTTGGCTATAATTCCAGAACAAAACACACCCACAAGGCTTCCGGCGTCCATAGCTGCTATAGGTTACGAAATATTTAGTACTGGGGTTTGGGGGAATGTGTCTACGGTAGAGCCAATTTATTTACGTAGACCTTCTATCTCTAAACCTCGTATAAGTTAGTGTTAATAAGAAAAATGTTTAGGAGGTATTTGTGAGTTCAGAAAGATCCTTGGTTTTAGTTAAACCTGATGGTGTTCAGAGAGGTATTAGTGGTGCAGTTATATCAAAATTGGAGTCTAGGGGCCTGAAAATCGCAGGCATGAAACTTTTTCAGATATCAAGAGATCTGGCCACTAGGCATTATGGAGCACATGAAGGCAAGCCATTCTTTGAAGGCTTGGTCAATTTCATAACATCCGGACCGGTAGTGGCCATGGTAGTTGAGGGTCCAAGGGCAGTTGAAATTGTTAGGAGCACAATGGGGGCTACAGATCCACTTAATGCCCAACCTGGTACGATAAGAGGTGATTTCGGTATAGAAATAGGACGTAATCTAGTTCATGGGTCTGATTCATTAGAAAGTGCTAAACACGAAATAAATTTGTTCTTTTCCGCTGGGGAAATAATTGATTACGATAGGGACATAGATACTTGGATTATTGAATCCTGAAAGCCACCTTGCCTTCATTCCATATATTTTCTAGGTCGTAGTATATCCTTTCCTCTGGCCCAAATAAATGGATTACGAATTCACCGTAGTCCATGAGTAACCATCCTGAATGTGATGAGCCTTCTATGTGGTGTGCTGATCTGCCCTTATCTTTAAGAGAGATTGAAAGTTCATCAAGAAGAGTGTTCATTTGTCGCTGACTGTCCACTGTAATAATTATGAAATAGTCAGTAAATGATTGCATTTCTCGTATATCTAGCATAACTATATCGGATGCCAGCTTATCTGATGCTATTTCAACTGCGAATCTAGCTAAATTGGAAAATTCTTCTGTGGTCTTATTTGTCATATATATAGTTTATTCTAATTTGTTGTCAGGTCAACTTTAATGTTAATTATTACTTGACTATGCAAATACTAACTGGTTATTCTCAGATGTGTTTATTACTTTGTATAGAAATGGAGCGATGAAGAATGTCTAGTAAGGCTAAAGTTGTGGTAGCTATGAGTGGAGGAGTGGATTCTTGTGTGGCCGCTTGTTTGCTTAAAGAACAGGGCTATGATGTTGTAGGAGTTACTATGAAGCTTTGGGATGACAATTCTGAATCTGGTTCAATTAATTTCAAGGGTTGTTGTACGTTGGAAGACGTCGAAGATGCTAGACGAGTGTGTCAAATAATAGGTATTCCTCATTATGTTATGAATTTTCAACGAGAGTTTAAAGAGAATGTCATAGACTATTTTATTGATGAATATAAAAAGGGAAGAACTCCGCACCCATGTTTAGCATGTAATGACAAAATCAAGTTTGACTTCTTACTTAATAGAGCTAAGTATTTGGGAGTAGATTACGTGGCTACTGGTCATTATGCGAGATTAAATAGCGATGGTGGATCTCCAATCCTCCGCATGGGAGTCGATGATACCAAGGATCAATCTTATGTGTTATTTAATCTTAAGCCTGATCAAGCTCAAAGTCTGATTTTGCCTATTGGCGGATATACCAAACAAGAAATAAGACAAATTGCTAGGGACTATGGATTGCCTGTTGCCGACAAAATAGACAGTCAGGAAATATGTTTTATACCTATGAACGATTACAGATCTTTCATCGCCGAACGCACCGAAGCAATTCCAGGAGACATAATAGATAAAACTGGGAATTTGATAGGAAAACATGATGGAATAGAAAACTTTACAATAGGTCAAAGGAGAGGCTTGGGTATAAATTCCCATGAGCCTTTGTTCGTAACAAGTATATTAAGAAATACTCATCAGATAGTAGTTGGTTCTTCAAAGGATCTCCTTCAAACGGTTCTTTGGGCGAGTAACGTAAACTATATATCTGGATTGGTCCCTGAAACGGAAATTAATATATCCGCTAAAATTAGGTATAAATCTAGTTTGTCTTCCGCCGTTTTGATTCCACATGGAACCTGGGCTGAGATCAAGTTTTCAGAACCGCAGAGAGCTATTACTCCTGGACAGGCGGTGGTGTTTTACTTAGGAGACACAGTTTTGGGTGGGGGTTATATAGAGGCAACCGAATCTGTTCCAGAATTCGCAGGCACATTGTGAATCAAAAACAGTTATTATAATAGATTCATAATATTGTTACTCATTGTATTTTTGGGGTGTGGAGTAGAATAAGGAACGTGAGAAAGATTCAAAATAGACCAGATTTTACCCACGAATCAGAGATATGGTCTCAGGGATTTAATAGTGTGGTTGGTGTTGACGAAGTAGGTCGTGGTTCTCTCTCTGGTCCAGTAGTAGCTGGTGCTGTAATTATACCTCGTGGATTTAGTGATTCGTGGTTGCGCTCTGTAAGAGATAGCAAGCAACTTTCAGCGAATCGCAGGGAGTCTATTTTCTCCGAAATCAAAGATTCGGGCTTACTTTGGTCGACTGGTATAGTCGGCAACTCTCGTATAGATGAAATAGGAATTCTAAATGCGACAATAGAGGCAATGGTAATCGCAATAACTGATTTAGGTACGAGCCCTGACTTCATATTGATTGACGCAGTGGAAATAGATGTGCCATATTTGCCTTCCAAATCTATAATTCGTGGTGATCAGATTTCTGTGTCTATTGCTGCTGGATCTATAGTTGCTAAGGTTACGAGAGATAGTTTGATGATTGAGTATGATCAAATTTATCCCGAGTATGGGTTCGCTAATAATAAAGGGTATCCCACTGAATTCCACCGGAAACAATTGGCGGAACTAGGCCCCTGTCCGATTCATAGACTTTCTTTCGCTCCAGTCCATGATGCCGTACGAGGCCCATAGTGATTTATCGTCTTTCACTTAGCATTTATTAACTGTGAAAGGATCGTTTACCCTGAATGGACCATGTGATAATATTTGCTTTGTTGGAGATACATATGCCTATTTACGAATATCGATGTAATGATTGCGAAAGCAAATTTTCCGTTCTAAACAGGAGTTTTTCTGAGATCAAAGACCCTGTTTGTGGGGAATGCTCGTCCACCTCTGTCATTAGAATTATTTCTCAGGTTAGAGTTATTACAAGCTGGAATGACTTTATGAAAGACCTTCCTTCTTGGGAGACAATGACCGATTTTGATCAGGATGACCCCGGGAGTGCTGCTGACATGATGCGTCGTATAAAGGATTTGTCTGGTACGGATATAGGTATGGAAGGGGAAGAATTAACTGCCAGAATGGATGCTATGGACATGATGACAGATGTTGATTAATTAATCGATTGGCCCATTGTATTTTTTATAATATATAAATGTATAACAAAGAAGAAATAGTTAGTAAGATCAAAGGACTTTATGTCATTATAGACTCCCAATTGGCCGCCGATAAAGACGAGATAGAATTATCCAGACAAGTCTTAGAGGGTGGAGCCAGCGTAATACAGTTAAGAGACAAGTCCCAAAACATGAACAAACTACTTGAAAAAGCAATTCGTATCAAGGATTTGTGTGAGCAATATGGGGCTATATTTATAGTTAATGATTATCCAGATATTGCACTTGGTAGCGAGGCTCACGGAGTGCATGTTGGCCAACAAGATATGCCAATAGACGCAGTAAGGAGAATCATTAAACAGGATCAGATAATTGGCAACTCCAACGCTCTTTCGGAAGAAGCTATAGACTCCGTAAAAAATGGAGTAGATTATTTGGCAGTGGGAGCAATTTTCCCTACCAATACTAAGCAAAATACTAGACCAGCAGGTCTGGAAACTTTGAAAAGAGTAAGAACAATCTCTACTTTGCCATTAGTTGCTATTGGTGGGATAAATATTGGCAATATTAAATCTGTTATTGAAGCTGGAGCGGATGCTGTATGTGTAGTTTCGGCTGTTATAGCGCAAGATGATCCTGAATCAGCCGCTAGACGGTTAGTTAAAGAATTTAGTTTTAAGTAGGATTAGTTTAATTCTAAAAAAGTAGATTAATGAGAAATATTGGTATAGTATTAAAGTGCTTATCATAAAATTACCTTATAGACTGTAAACATTGAGTGACATAAAAGATCCAGAATCAGATAAAATAGCTTATCCCTCACAAGAGGAATATAGCACCAACGAAATAACGCACAAGAGTAAATTTTTTGTGGCTGTTGCCGCGTTTGTGGTTGTAATCACTTATCTTGGATTCACTGCCTTTCAAAGTGCTAGTTCATATTACATGACCGTAGGAGAAGTATTGGAAAAAGGGGATATGGTATATGACAAAAGCCTTAGGGTGAATGGTAAACTTGTTCATGATTCTTTTCAGAGAGAATCTTTAGGGGCTACTATGCATTTTGCTATAACTGATGGGCAAGATGAGATAGATGTAACTTACGGGGGCTTGGTACCAGACCTCTTTTTCAACGAACATTCAGAGATAATGTTAGAGGGTGAATACAGCCGCGAGGGCATATTTGAGACCGATACAATAATAGTAAAATGCCCAAGCAAATATCAAGCCGTGGAAGAATCTGCATAGTTTATTTTTTATTAACTAAATCTGAAAAGCTGCAATCTGCCTATCAAGATCACGGGCATTGGCCTTCTCCCGCATAACATTGAATCTTTGATCTAACGGGTCAGATTCATCTCGCTGATAGATCACCCCCAAAGGTATTCCTTCTTCTTGCAGAAGGTTGTACGCAGCCTGTTTACTCGAGGGGTCATGTGATTCTGGTACATCGTGTACAGTAGCATCAATTCCCTTTTTTGCATTTCCTTTAAGCAGATCATAGGTGTCGTTGTACGTAGTACAGGGTGATTGCACGTGCACAACTGAGAATCCTGGATGCTTCATCCCTTGATTTATTAGGTTTGTTAGTTCTTTAATTTTACTCGAAAATCCTGACGCTACGAAACTTACACCAAGGGTTAGATACAACTCCAACGGGTTCAGAGAATTCTCCAGTTTTCCAAAGGGTGTAGTAGGAGTAATAACTCCCAAGTCGGTCGTTGGAGAACTTTGGCCTTTGGTAAGTCCATAAACTCCGTTATCCATTACTACTGCTGTAACATTCAGGTTTCTTTGAGCCATAGGAGCTATATGTTCCCCTCCTATGCTTAAGAAATCTCCGTCACCTGAGACAACTACTACATTTAAATCAGGATTTGCCATCTTTACCCCGAATGATATAGGCAGTGACCTTCCATGTATTCCGTGCAACCCAAATGGCTGCTCGCCATCATAGAGGTGGACAATGTTGCCTGAGCATCCAATACCTGCTACAACCACTGTGTTTGCCATAGGCATTTCAAGTTCTACATTTCTTTGTTGTACAGCCATCTCCAAGGCCCTTTTTACTCCAAAATCACCACATCCTGGACACCACTTAAAATCGTACTCTGGATTTTTCTTGCTCATACGTTCACCAGACCCTTCTTATGACTAGCTATTCTGTCTTTGATTCTTGTGACGAGGTCTCCAACTTTGAAAGGAGTTCCGGTATATTGTGTTATAGATTCTGCATTAACACCTTTAGCTCTCAGCAACATGGCAAACTGGCCCAGGTAGTTTAATTCTGGGATCAGAACCAATTCCTTGCTCTTCAATTCTTCTAATAATTGCGGAGGCAGTGGATTAAGCTGCATGGTGTAATACCATCCGATTTTCTGATTTTCTCCCATCATTATGTCATATGCTTCCCTTGTAGGCCCTTTCGAACCACCCCAAGTCATGATAGCTATAGACTCATCTTGATTTTCTCTCTCATAGTTGTCGTCTTTGAGAAGATCTAACTTATTGAATCGCCTATGTGTCATATCTACATGTCTGTTAGGTAGGTGAGTCGTATCGCCTATAGGATCGTGTTCACTTCCGTTAGCTATGTAAGCACCTGGACCTCCGGGCACCGGCATTGGAGAGACATCTACTCCGTCATATCGTTCGTAACCATTGTTACCTGTGTATACTTTTCTATTTTCTACGATTACTTTGCTGAGATCTGGCTTTGGTATGTTTTGAGCTTGTTCAGATAAGCCATGATCACTCAGTATTATAACTGGTCCTTGATAACGTTCCGCCCAATTTAGGGCTAGTGCTGCCCCTGTGAAACATTCTTCCACTGTTCCAACGGCTATTACAGGTATACTAACGTCACCATGGGCAGGGTGTATTGCTACTAAAAGATCAGATTGCTCAACTTTGGTTGGCAATCCGGTGGCCGGACCTCCCCTTTGAACATCGATAATCACTGTGGGTATTTCGGCCATCCAAGCAAGTCCTATTCCTTCACTCATAAGGCTGAGCCCTGGACCTGCTGTGGAAGTCATGGATTTTTTACCAGCGAAACCAGCACCTAGTATTGCATTTATGGATTCTATTTCGGAACTGGCTTGGTATACAAACTTACCTGGTCCTGTCAGGTTTCTTTCCATATATACCAGTACGGTTGTGGCTGGTGATATAGGGTATCCGACAAAAACATCTAGGCCAGCAGCTATTGCACCAATAGCCAAAGCATCATTTCCTTTTATAAGCAACTGTTCACCTGATGGAGGTGTGGGATCTTCCAAGGCTCCCAAACTGAATCCACTCTTCTTTGCTTCTTCAGCTCCTAAAGACAAAGCCATAATATTACCTTTTATTATTTCTTCGTCGCCTGGTCTCCCACGAGAGAATCTCTTTGTGACATATTCAGGTAAATAATGCTCCGGCATATTCACTAGATATGCTATTGCGCCTAGCATAACCATATTAGCGGCTCTAGGATTTCCAGTTGATTTGGCCAGTTCGTCTATGCGCATACCAAAACTTTTCTCATCTTCTTCAAGTTGAAAGTCTTCGGCATTGTATATTATAACTCCACCATCTCTGACTTCAGATTGATGAGTGTTGTAGGCTTCTCTGTCTAGTGCTACGAGTACATCCAGTTGATCTCCATAACTGAGCACGGGAGAGGTGGAAATTCTGGCTTGAGCGAAGGTAGGGCCCCCCATGATCTGAGATGGAAAGGTTACAAAAGTTTTTACGTGGTAACCTACTTGGGAGGTCACTTGGGCTAATAACTCAGCCGAGGTTACTAGACCGCCTCCACCTTCTCCAGCGAATCGAACTACGAAATCAGTGTTACGCATTTAAACCCTACCTTATTATTAATGGATTAATGGGTTAACCTATATACAGTGAAATTATCACCGTATAATAGGCAAAACGTGCCCAAACTGTGCTCGATTAACTCTATCAAAAAAATCTTGTTGATGTCAATAACGATTGGTATTTAAAAAACATCTTGATTAAGGGTTAATTCTCTTAAATTTAGCTCTCTAGATTGACATTCAAGGGATTAGAATGATATATTTCACGCAGTGGATGCCAGCTTTGGCAGAACTCGAATGGAGGTTCTCACTCCATTTACGTTTTTTGAAGGGTTCAATATTTGACATATCAGTCAATTAACCTTCTCTTATTTTTGAATATCCTAAGGTGGTTAGTAAGATTTAGATAGCCATATCTGTTTCGAGGAGAGGCATGACATCAGAAATAGAAATTAAGAGAGGACTGCAAGGGGTTTATATAGATAGATCTAAGAGCAGCTTTATAGACGGGACTGAAGGCAAGCTATTGTACAGAGGATACTCGATACATGATCTAGCAGAAAAGTCGTCATTCGAAGAAATAGCCTATTTACTCCTATATGGCGAGCTGCCTAATAAAACACAACTTGAAGATTTTGACAGCAATCTACGTGACAGCAGAAGTATACCTGCGGAAGTGATTGAAATAATTAGAGTAGTGAAAGATTCTCACCCGATGGATGTATTGAGAACAGCAGTTTCTGCATTGTCAGCTTATGATAATGAAGTGGCAGATAACTCGGTAGAAGCTACTATACGCAAAGGGATAAGGCTCACTGCTCAGGCGCCCACTATTGTTACAGCTCACGCCAGGATCAAGGAAGGTAAGGATCCAGTTTCTCCGAATTCCAACCTAAATCAGGCGGCAAATTTTCTTTACATGCTTTTTGGGGAAGAACCCACGGAACAAGAAGCGAGATTAATGGAAAAGGATTTTGTGATACATGCCGAACATGGTATTAATGCATCTGCTTTTGCAGCCAGAGTTGCTGCTAGTACTAACTCTGATTTACATTCTGCGGTTGTATCTGGGATAGGTACATTAAAAGGTCCTGCCCATGGTGGTGCGGCTGAAGAAGTAATGGCTATGGCCCTAGAAATAGGAGAGGAAGAAAAGGCAGAAAGTTACGTTAGAAATATTTTGGATGGCGGCGGCAGAATAATGGGGTTCGGTCACAGGGTATACAAGGTGGAAGACCCGAGAGCTAGACATCTTCAGACAGAATGTCAAGCTTTAGGCGATCAAAAAGGTCAGCCTAAGTGGTTTCGCATACTTAGCAAAGTTGCAGAAGTAATGGAACCATATCAATCTAGAGGAATCTGTCCTAATGTGGATTTTTGGGCAGGTGCTATGTACCATCTTATGGGCATACCTAAAGAATTGTTCATATGTATATTTGCTATGGGGCGCATTCCGGGTTGGACTGCTCAAGTTACAGAACAATTTTCTAATAACATTCTTCTGAGACCACTACTTCTTTATGATGGACCCATGGACTTACCATACGTACCTTTAGATGATCGAAAATAGATGTACAAACGATCAGAATAGACTATAAAAACAGTTTAGTTGATACGTTCTGTGTGGTTCTGCTCAGTACTAGACACCGGTCTAACCATGAGTAATAGCGTTCGATCCCAAATTATAGACACCATTAAAAGAAAAGGTAAGATAACCTTTGCTGAGTTTATGGGACTTGCCTTGTTTTCCAAAAAAGGCGGTTATTACTACTCTAATAAAAACTTCCATCAGCGTGATTACTTCACATCTCCTTTGAGTCATCCTGTTTTCGGGGCACTGATATCAGTCCAGCTAAAAGAAGTTTGGGATATTATGGGTAAACCAAAAAAATTTCCTGTAATTGAGTTGGGAGCAGGTTCTGGGGTGCTGGGCAGGGATATTGTAAGGTTTATCAGTAAGAATGAGCCAAGATTTTTTGAGTCAATTAGATATTTCTCAGTTGATTATCAACCATCACGCGACCCGTTTTTAGGAATAAATTTCTTTAAATCTGACTCTCATCCGTTTCAAAATGTTGCAGGGTGCATAATTTCGAATGAACTTTTGGATTCGTTTCCAGTACACAGATTTGTTCGTGACGAATCTGGTTTCAAAGAGATCTATGTTGATTTAGAAGGGGATGATTTTGTAGAAATAATTGATGAAATTTCTACAACGAATATAGAGAATATATTGTCTGGATACAATATAGAAGAAGGATTATATGGTGAAGTTAATTTATACATGCAGGATTGGGTTAAAAGTTTATCTAACATATTAAAACAAGGGTTGATCTTAACAGTGGATTATGGTGATACAGCTGAGTTGCTGTACACAATTGGTCGCAAATATGGAACACTTAATTGTTACTATGATCATATGGTTACCGACAATCCGTATAAGAATATAGGTGATCAAGATATAACAGCACATGTTGATTTTAGTGCCTTGATTGCATTGGGTGAAAACAATGGTTTAAGTACTGCCGGATTTACGACCCAGAAGAAATTTCTTAGGAATTTGGGATTCCAGCAATTCGTAGGCGCTTTATCTAGATCCGATATTGGTCAAGCTGCCATGGATGCTAATAGATATGGCATGATGGAGCTTGTTAAAACTGGACATATGGGAGATTTTAAAGTACTTGCTCAAACTAAAGGATTAGAGAATAGAGCTTTAAGTGGATTTATGGAGATTCATCAAGAAAGTGGCAGGATATCACAAAAAGTCGACCCAGTATTCTTGTCTTCGGAGCATATGAATTTAATTGCAGGTCGTTATCCTTATTTGACTGATCAGGTGGAGAACTTGTGGCCGTTCGACAAACCAATAGAGTGACCAGACATTATTCAGAGTGTTTTAACTTTTTTCTTAGTGATTTCATGGCATTATCTATACCATCTGGATGATTATAAATTGCCGACCCAGCTACCAAAATACTGGCACCGGATTGGGCAGCTTTGGCGATAGTTTCGGCATTTATTCCACCGTCAACTTCGAGTTCTGTGTTCAGACTTTTTTCTTTTATGCTAGTTCTTACAGATGAAATCTTATCAGGGCTGGTATCCAGGAATTTTTGCCCTGGCAGGCCTGGATGGACTGTCATAACTAACACTTGGTCTAACAGGTGTAGATAATCTTCGATATTTGAAAAATCAGTATCCGGATTTATGGCTAACGACATTTTTATTCCACTATTTTTTACACTTGCAATGGTATTGATCAAAGATGAGCATGCTTCGTAATGAATTGTTATTATGTCTGTACCTGCGTTAACAAAAGCATCTATCTGTTTATCCGGATTGTCGACCATCATATGTGCCTCTATAGGCAGGTGAGTCCATTTTTTAATGTCTTCTATAGTTTTGGGACCCCAGGTTAACCCATCTACAAAGTGTCCGTCCATTATATCTACATGTATCAGATCGGCTCCCGCATCCGTTACTTCTTTGACCTGTTCGCCCAGTCTGGCGAAATCAGCCGATAATATTGACGGTGCCAGCTTAATTTTCTGTAGACTAGCCATTATCTTCAGAGAGAATCTCCAACGCTTTATTCAGAGATTCTTTAACTTGCTTTGGATTTGTTCCTCCGCTCACATCTCTGTCCATCATTGAGGATTCAGTTGTCATTTTTTTAATGTCTAAATCAAAATATTGTGAGAGATGCGAGTATTGCTTTAGGTCAAGTTCTGAAAGACCTATATTTTGGGCATGTGCTGTTCTTACCAATTCTGCCACTATTCCATGTGCTTTTCTAAATGTTTCCCCTCTGCTGACTAGGTAATCAGCCAAGTCAGTTGCAAGTATATCTGGGTCTTCGGATGCTTGTTTTGTTCTTTCAGTGTTTATGGAAATTGATTTAATCATTTCTGAGAATACGATTAAAGTATTATTTAGTGTGTCTACTGTATCAAAAAATCCCTCTTTGTCTTCTTGCATATCTCTGTTATACGTGAGTGGGAGACCTTTCATAATGGTTAATAGTCCCATTAAGTTTCCGTATATTCTTCCTGTTTTACCTCTGGCAAGTTCTGCGAAATCAGGGTTTCTTTTTTGTGGCATGATACTGCTGCCTGTCGTGAATTCATCACTTATCCTGATGAATCCGAACTCTTGAGTAGACCAGATTATTATTTCCTCGGAAAGCCTGGACAGATGCATCATGCATATAGAAGCGGATGCAGAGTATTCCAGTAGAAAGTCTCTGTCAGAGACTGCGTCCATACTGTTATCACTTATTGCGCTGAACTCTAATTCTTTTGCCACGAATTGCCTGTCTATGGGATAAGGAACGCCAGCTAAAGCACCACTGCCCAAAGGCATAATGTCTGTCTGGGAAAAACAATTTTTCATTCTGGTAATATCTCTTTGCAACATATGAAAATAGGCTAAAAGGTGATGAGAAAGAAGTACGGGTTGGGCTCTTTGCATATGTGTGTACCCAGGTATTGTTATTCCAATAGACTCATTAGCCTTGTCGAGTAAAGTTTTTTGAAGGATTTTAATATGTTTTATAGTATCCAATATGGATTCTTTGGTATACATTCGAATGTCAGTGGCTATTTGGTCATTTCTTGATCTACCGGTGTGAAGTCTTCCAGCGGTTTCTCCGATTTTTTCGAAAAGTCTAGCTTCAACATTCATGTGTATGTCTTCTAGTTCTTCTCTCCATGGGAATTTTCCCGATTCAATTTCCTGTTTTATTGAAACCAATCCATCGTATATTAATCTAAAATCTTCGTCAGTGATTATTTGCTGTTTGGCTAGCATCCTGGCGTGCGCTATGGAAGCAGATATATCTTGTCTATAAAGCCTATGGTCATATTCTATAGAGCTTGTATACTTTATGTTGGAGTGGTTCCATTCCATTTAGCGTTTCTCCATTTTAAATCAGTGGTCCTACTATCTGAATAATACTACCCTAAGTTTCCCTATTTATCTGTTCACTGCCAGATAATTTAGGCAGTTGAATTGGTTGGATATCTGCTTGGGTTCTTCCGGCAAGTCCATAGATATGGATAAACCCCTCTGATGCTAGATGGTTGAATTTATCGCCTGTGTCATAAGTAGCCAAATCGTGCTGATACAGTGAGAACAAGGAGCTCCTACCCACTACGGAGCAAGTACCCTTGAATAGTTTGATTCGAACGTCTCCAGTCACATATCGTTGAGTATTTTCTACGTAAGCTTCTAAGTCTTGATGTAAATTTGTGTACCATAAACCGTTATAAACGTGCTCCGCGTATTCCTGAGAAATTCTTTCCTTTAACTTTATTTGATCTTTACTTAATGTCATTCCCTCTATAGCTTTGTGGGCTACATGAAGTACCGTGGCTGCTGGAGCCTCGTAGATTTCCCGAGATTTTATTCCCACTAATCTGTCTTCTAGATGATCAACTCTTCCAATACCATGAGACCCTGCAAGGTCATTTAGAGTTTGTATTAGATTTACTGCATCAATGCTATTGCCATCGATGGATTGAGGGATTCCATTTTCAAAATGTACTTCCACATAGGTAGGATCATCGGGAGCCAAAGCCACCGACTTTGTTAAGGCAAAAGCATCTTCAGGGGGTTCTTTCCATGGATCTTCAAGGTCTCCTGCCTCTATGCTTCTTCCCCACAGGTTTTCATCAATCGAATATGGGCTTTTCTTGGCGAAGTCCAATGTTATATTCTTTCCTCTTCCATATTCTAATTCTTGCTCTCTAGACATATTCCATTCTCTGGCAGGGGCTATGATCTTGAGTTCTGGGTCCATGCCAGCGATACTTAGATCGAATCTTACTTGATCATTTCCCTTCCCGGTACAACCGTGTGCCACTGCTTCGGCCCCTTCTTTGTGTGCAGCGTCTAATAGATAACGGGCAATTAAGGGTCGACCCAAGGCAGTTGCCAGAGAATATTGTCCTTGATAAATAGCCCCGGCTTTCAAAGCAGGAAAGACGAATCCTTTAACGAAATCTGCCTTACCATCCACCACAATAGATTTCGATGCACCTGATTCTATTGCCCGTTCTTTAACATCGGACCTTCCGTCTTGTCCTCCCAGGTCAGCAGTTAAAGTTATTACTTCTAGGCCGTAGTTTTCCTTGAGCCATGGTATAGCTACTGAAGTATCTAGTCCTCCGCTGTATGCTAGGATTACTTTACTAGGCATTCTTTGGGACTCCTTATAATATGATTAACGTGTTTTATTAAGATGTTATCTTGCCTATTGCAGCATCCAACTTACTTATAGCTATGTCAATTTCACTATAGCTAACTGTAAGTGGTGGCATTATGCGAATAGCATTCGGCCTTACTGGATTAAGTAGCAATCCCTCTTGATTACATTGACCAACTATATCGCCAGAAATATCCGCATTAAATTGAACAGCTATCAAGAGGCCCATTCCACGGATTTCTTCAATAGCCTTATGTTTCTCTTTCAAGGATTCCAAACCTGTTTTAAGGTGTTCCGACAGTGAGTTTACCTCATCTGCAATTTTATTTTTTACTATATAATTTACGACAGCAAATGCACCTGCACATGTTAGAGCATTTCCTCCGTAAGTTGATCCATGGTCTCCGGGAGCTAGAACACAGAATTTGTCTTTTGCCAAAAAGGCTCCTATGGGTACCCCGCCTCCTAAACCTTTTGCTAATGTGATTGCATCTGGTTCTATTCCAAATTTTTGGTAGCCGAAAAGAGATCCAAGCCTTCCAATACCAGTTTGTACTTCGTCCAATATCATAACCAAGTTATTTTCGTCACACCATTGGCGAACAGCTTTCAAATAGCCTGCATCCGGTACGTTAACACCACCTTCTCCCTGAACTGGCTCTACCATGACCGCGCAGGTCTTAGCATTGGTAGCAGATTTTATGGATTCTATATCGTTGTAAGGAACATTCACAAAGCCAGGAGCTAGGGGTTGCCACTGTTCTTGGTAATGAGGTTGGCCTGTAGCTGCAGCCATTGTGAGGGTTCTCCCATGGAAGGAATTTAACGCGGTAATTACTTCGTATGCTCCGTCCCTGTGAAGTTTCCCATATTTTCTCGCGAGTTTGATTACTCCTTCGTTTGCTTCCGCTCCACTGTTACTCAAGAAAATTCTGTCCAAACAACTATTGTCGATTAATACCTGTGCTAGATTGATTTGAGGGACAGTGAAGAATTGGTTTGATGTTTGCATTAAAGTTTGCGCTTGTTCTTGAACAGCTTTTACCAATACGGGGTGACAATGCCCTAAATTATTCACTGCCCATCCAGCTGTAAAATCCAGATACTCTTTACCATCTTCATCCCATACGATAGTGCCTTCACCTTTGACTATCACAACGGGTTGTCTTCTGGCAACTTGCATGTAGTATTTGTTTTCTCGGTTAATTAGTTCACTCATATGATGAAATCTCCTTACTTATCAATTGTTGTAAATTCTCCCAGACTTTCCAGAACCAAGAGATAGCATTTCTTAATTTAGCTAATGTACATTTCTCTGTGTTGTATAGAATTCAACTTTTTGGAGGATTTTTTTCGCATAATGGGTCATGTATTTTTTAGTGGGTAAAAGTGATGAAAATAAATTAAAGTATGCGGGTGCCGATATTTGCACCGGCAAAAAAGTCCAGAAGAGCTCTGCTTTTCCTCCCGTCTAGTATTTGAGCCGACCTAACATTTTCGAGAGCTGTTATACAAGCTTGTACTTTTGGCACCATGCCGCCGTTGATAGTGCCAGACCTTATGAGGCCGGATATTTTCTCTGACTCTATGGATTCTATTATTTTGCTGTCGGAATCCATGATTCCTGCCACGTCTGTTAGGAATATGACAGAATCTACGGCCAATTCTTTTGCTATTGCACCCGTAGCAGTATCACCATTTACGTTCAAGATTACACTATTTTGATCTTGTGATTCAACTTTGTGAACGGCTATTGGTGCTATTACTGGTATATAGCCGGCTCTAACTATTTGTTCTATTGGTTCAGGATTAACTGTAGTGACTCTACCTACGTAGCCGAGATCAGGATCTAGTATCTCTGCTTGTAATATCTCTCCGTCCACTCCACTTATTCCTATTGCTTTGCCTCCGATGTTCTGTATATCGAATACTAGTTTTTTGTTTACAAGGCCAGCGAGAGTTGCAGTGACAATGTCTAAGCTAGCGGAATCCGTTACTCGTAAACCATTTAGGAATTTTGGTTCAAGTCCTTGTTTTTCCATCCATCCAGATATTACTTGTCCTCCACCGTGGACTACTACGGGTTTATGTCCCTGTTTTTGTAGTGTCACAATGTCTTCAATGGTCGAATCTTGACTACCCAGGATGCTTCCACCTATTTTGATCAAGAACGTTTTTTTAGATGAATCTTTAAACAAGTTAATTTCCAGATATATTATGCAAATAGTTGGTCATTTATTTGACGGTTTTAGGTGGTGTACTCACTATTGAAAGATACATATTCTTCACTGATATCGCAGCCCCAAGAAGTGGCAGACGATTCTCCTAAATTTAGGTCTACTTTGATGGCGACCTCTTCCTCCGCCATAGTTAGGGAAACTGCGTCTTTGAAAAATGGTATAGGTACTCCAGATTCCATAAGACACACATTGTTAATGTAAAGTGAAACCAAGCTTTCTTCTACTTTAGCACCACTATACCCAAGGGCTACCATTATCCTGCCCCAGTTGGGGTCTTCTCCATGTATCGCTGACTTAACCAGAGTGGACGCTGCAATAGATTTAGCTGCCAACTTGGCGTCATTACTGTTGGAGGCTCCTTGAACAGTAACTTCTATAAGTTTTGACGCTCCTTCCCCGTCTTTGGCAATTTCTTTAGCTAGTGCTATACATATCTCGTTTAATGCTTCAGTGAAAACGTCGCTGTCTCTACTGTTATCAGTGATTTCTTCTCCTCCTCCTGCACCGTTCGAGAATATTATGACACTGTCATTGGTGCTGGTGTCGCCGTCGACATCTATCATATTGAAAGACTCAGCTACGGATTTTGACAATGCTTTTTGGAGAAAACTTGCATTAACTGGAGCATCAGTCGATAGAAATGCAAGCATAGTAGCCATGTCCGGGTGTATCATACCGGAACCTTTTGCTATGCCTCCCAGTATGTAACTATTTCCCCCAACTTGGAATTCAATAGCAAATTCTTTAGATACTCTGTCAGTGGTTTTTATTGCTCTAGCTAAGGCTTGCCCACCATCAGGGGAGACCGTTATCTTAGTTACTCCATTTTTTATTAGTGCCATAGGTAACTCTACGCCTATTAGCCCAGTGCTAGATGCTAGGACTAGTTCCTGATCTATACCCAAGTGTGTGGCTGCTAATGATGCCATTTCTATAGCATCGGTCATACCCTGTTCTCCGACACAAGCATTTGCTATGCCACTGTTAACGATAAGCGCTTGACTACGGCCGGTTGATACTCTTTTTTGATCCAATACTACTGATAACGATCGGATCTGATTTTTTGTGAATGTACCAGCAACTGTGCAAGGAGTTTCGGAATACAAGATTCCCAAATCTAATTTATCTTTCGCATACGTTCTTATTCCGGAGTACGTTGCTCCTGCGAGGAATTTTTTTGGAGATGTTATAGTCCCATTTTCCAGCCAATTCAATTTTTTATTCAAGATTAACCTCTAAACTCAATCCAATTGATGTAGTTTGACGAGCCATAGGAGTATAACATTATAATGTTGGACACAAAAGGGGAGTCGGTGTGGGTTGGTATTTGACTAAGGTCGGGTATTTTGTAGTAGCTTGAGTTCATTGCTAACACTGACTGGATATTTAGATGCTTTTTCTAATAATTTATACTTAGCATCAAGAGTAGAAAATTCGTGTATGAAATATCCTCGAATTGTTTCGAGATCTGGTAATGCTGCTACAATATTTCCTTCGTCAACTCTTTCTTCAAGTAAAGGGGTGGAATTTCGTGGAGCTAATTCATTGTGAGAGCCGATTATGTCTTGACTCATGTTGCCGTTTTCATCCAACACTCTAAAGACTTGTTTTTTACCTGAGAGGTATTCTTTGCCCTCGCTAGATTTTTTGATATCTCTATTGTTGTAGTTGACTAACTTATACACCATGTCTAGTGAGGGCATATCTTCAGATATTCCTAGGCGAGTTCCTATCCCAAAAACATCTATGGGACACTCTTTATCTACCAAGTCAGATATTTGATATTCGTCCAGGCCTCCGCTAGCAATTATTTGAACATATTGTAGGTCTGCATCATCCAGGATATATCTAACAATACTGCTTAGAGATGCAAGATCACCACTGTCAATTCTTACTGCTTTCAATTTTTGTCCTCTGGATTCCATTTCTTTGCCGACAATTGTGGCTATTTTGGCACCGGTTGCAACATGATAAGTGTCGATCAAGAGAACAGTATTAGTAGGGTTATCTTGGGCATACGTACGAAAAGCATCGATTTCGTTTTGGAAGCTACTTACGTAAGAATGAGCCATTGTGCCACTAAGTGGAATACCATAAGTCTTTCCTGCCAAAACATTGCTGGTAGTATCGAAACCCACTAAAAAACTACTTCTAGCGGATTTCATTCCTGCGTCAATGCCGTGGCTTCTTCTGAGTGAGAAATCCGATAAACTTTTTTTGTTTGCTGCAGAAATACACCTTGCTGCTTTTGTAGCTATAAGAGTTTGATGATGAATCAAATTCAAAATGAGGGTTTCAAGTATTTGAGCTTCAATTATAGGGGCCTCTACTTCCATGATGGGTTCATCATAGAAAAAAATAGCACCCTCCCTCATAGATCTTATAGTACCAGTGAATCGGAAATTTTCGAGATAAGCTAAGAATTTGTTATTGAACAGGTTTGTAGATTTTAAATATTCTATGGTTTCTTGATGGAAACTATATGCCAGTATATAGTCAATGATCTCTGCCAGCCCGGCAAAAACCAAATAGGATCTAGTTACTTTGGACGAGCGGACAAACAAACTGAATGTTGCATTGGCAGACATTCCATTTTCCAGATAACTCTGAGCCATAGTGAGTTCATATAAGTCTACAAACAGCGAGCTATCTTTTCCTAAAAGTGCCCCAGGATTATTCATTGGATTGCTCCGTTAAAACCGATTAATTACTTAAGTGTGAATAAATTCAGGTTTACATTTTAGTCGATATGTATAGTAAAATATAGACAAGTTGATGCTGTCTTTCATAATTAGGGAATTGACGCGTGCTTACAAGTATTTTTATGTATATATAAGTCATACTAAGTATAGTGCTTCAAAGAAAGAGATAAATAACCAGTGATACCTATCAGCCTACAAGTGAAAAACTTTCTGTCTTATCGCGATAATGTGCCGAGATTGAATTTAGATGGTATCCATGTAGCGTGTTTATCAGGGGACAATGGACATGGCAAATCTGCCATATTGGATGCGATTACGTGGGCCCTTTGGGGTTCAGCTAGATCT
Organism: SAR202 cluster bacterium; assembly: GCA_009391535.1. Lineage (GTDB taxonomy): Bacteria > Chloroflexota > Dehalococcoidia > Lucifugimonadales > UBA2985 > VFHP01. The sequence continues at coordinate 30,769 of VFHP01000023.1, forward strand.
CGATCCCAAGAGGAATTAATATTTCAAGGCGAGACTGAAATGGGCGTAGATTTGGAATTCAGAGTAGATTCTGAAAGATTCAGGGTGTCCAGGAGGTATGCAAAGGCTAAAGGTGGGAGACAAGGATCCACAATGCTGGATTTGTTCCAACTAATGTCTGACGGAACTTATCTTCCTATAGTAGGCAATTCAATTAGGGAAACTGAAGCCAAAATACGAAACCTTCTGCATATGGATTATGAAACTTTCACTAGCAGTGCATTCTTGTTGCAGGGCAAATCAGACTTATTCACTACCAGTACACCTGCTAAGAGGAAGGAATTACTCGCGGAAGTTTTGGGGCTTGAGTGGTACGACAAATTGTCAGAAAAAGCAAGGTTATTAACGAGACAAAAAGATTCTGAAGCAAGTTCTACTCGTTTTGAAATAGAAAATATTGATTCGGATCTTTCTAATCAACAGGATTTTGAATCTAGACTGCAAGCTGCTAAAAGTGAGATGGGAATATTGGATGGGAAAATATCTGATTTAGAGAACAAGATCGAAGTCTATTTTACTGAATTACAGAAACAGAATCGCATACGTATTGAATTAGATAGATTGGAAAACGAACAAAAACGCATTTTGGACGAAATAAATAGCAGAGAAGCTAATGTCGAAAGTCAGAGTAAAACTGTGGATGATCTGAAACAAAAGAGTAATGCTATTGGTGTATTAGAAACGCAACTTAAATTGGCAGAAAGTGATTTGGAAAAGATAACTTTGTTACCAGATGAGATAAGTCAAGAAAAGGAAAATATTAACAGACTTCTTGGCGATATAGTAAGCATAAAGGAAGTAAACATCAATCTGAAAAACGGTATGGAAGATCTTCGAATAAAAGTAGATTTATTGTGGGAGCAAACTAAGTCAGACGATGGTAATCCGGATTGCCCTCTGTGCGGAGAAGAACTGGGAGCCGAAGGATGTCGGAGACTTGCTGAATCGTACGAGTTGGAAGGCAAACAAAAAGCATCACAACACAGGGAGAACGACAGAATCGCGAAACAAACTGAGAAACAAATTGCTATCATGCAGCAAAAACTTTCCAATAAGGAAGAGAATTATTTTTCTGATCGTAAAACAGCAGAGACCAATAGGGATAATTTATTCAAGGAATTAGAATCAGCGAGGGTTAGTAAAGAGATGGTCAAACAGGTACAGCTGTCCTTGGAAAATGAAAGAACTATGATGGGATATTCCGTTGATAGACTAAAAGAAATTCAGACAGATTTGAATGAACTTGGTTTTGACCTGAATACCTCAAATGAAATGAACAAATTTTATGAGCAAGCAAAGATTGAACTTGGTACATTGAGAATCCAAAGAGAACAGACCTTGCACAATATAGGATCTATTCAGGGGAACCTAGATAGACTTAAAGACTTGATGCAGATTAGAACAGACAAGATGAAAGATTTGCAAGAAACTTCCAATGAGAAGGGCCTGTATGAGCAGTTATCTGTAGCATTTGGGAAAGGTGGTATACAGGCACTAATAATAGAACAGGCAATACCAGAGTTAGAGAATGAAGCAGATGAAATTCTTGGACGTATAACGGATTATCGTATGAGCCTCAAACTTGAAACTCAAAGGGAAAGTAGGTCAGGAGGTGATCCGAGAGAAACATTAGACATAAAAATATCTGATGAACTGGGAACAAGAAGTTATGAGACTTATAGTGGAGGAGAAGCGTTCCGCATAAATTTTGCCTTACGGATATCATTGTCTAAATTACTTGCCCATCGCTCAGGAGCCCCACTTCCCACGCTTTTTATTGACGAAGGTTTTGGTACTCAAGATGCGGACGGTTTGGATAAACTTATAGATGCCATAAAGGCTATACAGGACGATTTCCAGAAAATAATTGTAATTACCCATATAGACAATTTAAAAGAAGCTTTTGAATCTCGTATAGAGGTTGTAAAAACTTCGGATGGATCTACTTTTTCGGTAAATTATTGATTGATTTTGTTTGGATTTGGTCTTTTGGCTACGAAGACTGCAATGGCTCCGATAAACAAGAATCCGGCTGCGGCTTGAAATCCGACACTATAACCATCGAAACTATCTACTAGCCACCCCACTAATATTGGTCCAAGTACGGCACCCGGCAGGTCTACGAATTGAAGCAGCCCACTTATTGTGCCAAAATTTTTGCGGCCATAAAAATGGGCTACGATAGCTTGCCGCAGTGAAGCTGAACCTCCATAAGAAGGTCCCAGTAGTGCCATATACAGGGGAACCCATGAGAGTGAGGTTACTAGAGACATTATTAGGATGCTGATAGCCTGTACCAATAATGTTGCACTAAGTAGTATTCTTATATTTAGAATATCTCCTATCCATCCAAATATTATCCTTCCAGGTACCGATAACAACAAAGTTAATGAAGCTATTGAGGCGGCTTGTACTGGGTTAGTTCCCAAATCTTCAATCAGAAAAGGTATGTGATATACGGCCACGACCGTAACTGTCACCGACCAGGCAGCAAATGCTATAGCCAGTAACCAAAATGACATTGATTGCAGGGCTTGTTTGGGAGTTAGTTCGAGTTCGAGCGGTTCATCCGCAGAGTTTGTACTCAAGGATTCTTCTACTGGAATACCGTCCGGGTGTAAACTCAAATCTTCAGGTTTATGGTATACAAGAGATACTAAAGGTATCGCGACAAAAAAATAGCACAACGCTGCTACAATAGCGCTTGTTCTCCATCCAAAATTTTCGGTGATCCAGGCTACAAAGAATACTCCACTCCCGCCTAACCCAATACCGGCCAATAATATGCCTAATGCTCGAGCCCTTTTTCTCAAGAACCAATTTGCAACTGCAACACTTATTGGGCGCCCCCCACCAAAACTCGAGCCTGTTGCTATTAACATAAACACTACATAGAGCATCCATAACTTAGTGATAATACTCAGCAACAAGAAGCATATTCCAACTGTGGATAAACCAATGTAAAGTAGTTTTCTTGGGCCGTACTTGTCAATGAGCCAACCTGCTATGGGAGCTATCAGACCGCCTTCCAACCTCGCCAGTCCAATGACACCGCCCAACGCGGCTCTGGTAGTGCCAAGTTCGTTCAATAAAGGGATATAAAATACACCGAATCCATAAACATAAAAACTGCCATTTATTATGGCCAATACAACACCTACGGATACTATCCACCAACCATAAAACACGTTCCTCGGGTGCAGGGACATTGTGGAAGCAAATCCCATGGTAGTCTCCGTTAACACTTTAGGATTCCAAGTTTACTGGTTATTCTATCAGAAAATAATAACAGTGTTCGAACGGTAACGAATTCACCAAAAAGTTGACACTCAAATATACATATTGCTATATTCCAATGCGATGTCCTTTTTGTCACACTTTCTTTATGGAGTTAGGTTTTGATAAATTATCTAGATTTTATTAGAGAAATACCTGATTTCCCTAAGCAGGGAATCCTGTTCAAAGACATAACGCCTCTTTTGAAGAACAATTTTGCTTTCCAGTCTGCAGTTAGAGATATGTCTGAGCCGTTCATGGAAAAATCTATAGATAGTGTGGTAGCCATAGAGGCCAGAGGCTATATATTTGGTGCACCTATTGCTTATCAATTAGGGTGTGGATTCATTCCTATCAGGAAAAAAGGTAAATTGCCAGGAGAAACTTCACAGATAGAATATTCATTGGAATATGGCACCGAGACTTTGGAGATTCATTCTGACAGTGTGGATTTAGGTCGAAGAATTTTAATAGTTGACGATATACTTGCTACCGGAGGTACATTGCAGGCTGCGATTGCATTAGTAAAAAGATCGGGTGGGGAGATAGCAGGTATTTCAGTCTTTGCTGACTTAGTTGGATTGAAAGGCGCAAAAAACTTTTCAGAGTATGATTTCAGGGTCCTTTTAAATCTTTGATTATTGTGCTTTATTGTAGTAGTGTTGTCTCACACTAATTTCATTTGATACATACTAGGGCGTCAGTTTCCGAGGTGTTTATGCTGGATGATATTCAAGGGATAACGTTTGATCTTTGGCAAACTTTGATAATGGACAACAGGGAACTCGGAAGATCTAGAGCGCAACGTCGTATAGAAGAAACAATTAACTCTCTTGATGCTGTAGGATACGATTTTTCTTACGAACATGTTCAGGAGGCGTACAGGTCATGTTACCGAGTATGTCGAGAAGCTCACAAAGCAGAGAAAGATTACAGTTTTGATCATCAGGTTGCAATATTTATTGATAGTATTGCTGAAAACCTCTCCCATGACTTGAATAAGACCACCATAGAAGAAATAAACTATTGGTATGGAGAGGCTTTTTTCGCATTTCCTCCTGCTTTGGATCCGGAATCAGAGAATATATTAAAGAGTTTAACTGGAAAAGGTTATAAGATAGGTTTAATCTCTAATACTGGTATGACACCAGGACGTTTGTTTCGTAGATACTTGAAAAACCATAACATACTCGATTTTTTTCAAGTACTCACATTTTCTGATGAAGTGTTGTTATGTAAGCCTTCAACCGAAATTTTTCATATGACTCTGAAAGAATTATCCTGCTCAGCCCACGCATCAATACATGTGGGTGATCATATCTTAAATGACGTATATGGTGCTAATAAAGCGGGACTGAAAACTGTTTTACTAGGAGATGCAGAAGGGCAAGAGAAAATAAAGGAGCCAGATTTTCATATTAATAGGCTGAGTGATTTAGATAAACTCCTCCTTTAACTATATGGAAAGAAAGAATGTAGGAATTTGCTTTGAGTGAATTATCTGAAAACGCAATAAATCCGATAAAATGGATCGACAATCATGGCCATTTACAATTATTGGATCAATCTAAATTACCTCAAGAAGAAAAATTTCTCTATTTGAACACTTGGGAGGAAGTTTTTTCTGCTATAAGAGATATGAAAATACGGGGAGCCCCAGCTATTGGAGTGGCAGCTGGATACGCGTTAGCATTGGCTTGTTTTCAACTTAAGCAAGTTAAAGAAGAATTTGATTTGAACAGAATAGCAGACATCGGGTTTTCGTTAATACAGGCAAGACCGACTGCCGTTAATTTGAAATGGGCTGTAGAACGTATGATTGCTAAGTCACGCATGTTGATTCCACGAAAAGATTTGGCAGCAAAACTATTGGAGGAAGCCAAGTCTATTCATTTAGAGTCATATGAATCTGATGTAAAACTAAGTGAATTTGGAGCAGATGTAATTCCGCGCGGTAGTTCTGTTCTAACTCACTGTAATACAGGCCCACTCGCGACAGGTGGATTTGGTACTGCATTGGGTGTTATTAGGAAAGCGTGGGCACAAGGGAAAATTAAGGGAGTGATATCAACTGAAACACGACCTTGGTTCCAGGGATCCAGATTGACTATGTGGGAGTTGAATAAATTTGGTATACCTTCAACATTGATAGTTGATTCTATGGCAGGATATCTCATGAGCAGAGGGGAAATACAATGCGTTATTGTAGGGGCAGATAGAATAGCTTCTAATGGCGATGTAGCTAACAAAATAGGAACATTCAGTTTAGCTGTCCTGGCCAAAGAACACGGCTTACCTTTTTACGTGGCTGCTCCAATCACTACCATTGATTTGGATAAAAACAACGGAGACGAAATTCCAATAGAAGAAAGACTTGCCGAAGAAGTGATTATCGTGAAAGGTATAAGTATTGGGGTTCAAGAATCTAAAGTGTTGAATATGGCTTTTGATATAACTCCATCCAAATACATAACATCTATAATAACTGACAATGGTGTTGCTTCGGCCCCTTACAATAAATCAATTAAGGAGTTGATCATTGGTTGACGCTAGTGTAGGTGTTATAGGGGGGACCGGTTTATATAATCTTGAAGGACTGGAAGACGTTAAGGAAGTTAACATAGATACTCCTTTTGGATCAACAAGTTCCAGTATCGTTGTCGGAAATCTTGAAGGCGTTTCAGTAGCATTCGTTCCAAGACATGGTTCAGGGCATACAATTTCTCCAACAAATATACCCGTAAGAGCAAATATTTTTGCTTTAAAAAAACTAGGCGTCAGTAAAGTAATAGCAGTAAGTGCTGTGGGTAGTTTACGAGAGAACATAGCGCCTCTTGATTTGGTCATACCGGATCAGATTATTGATAGGACCAAGACAAGGGCAAGTACATTTTTTGACGGAAGCATTGTGGCTCACGTGGGATTTGCCAACCCATTTTGTGGGACAGTCAGCCACAATCTTTATAAAAGTGCATCTAAGTTAGGAGCCAAGGTTCACAATGGAGCAACATACGTTGTTATCGAAGGCCCACAGTTTTCTTCCTTGGCTGAATCAAATCTTTACAGATCTTGGGGTGCAGATGTAATAGGTATGACCGCTTTGCCGGAAGCCAAGTTGGCTAGAGAGGCAGAGTTATGTTACGCGATATTGGCTTGCTCTACTGACTATGACTGTTGGAGGTACAGCGAAGAATCTGTCACTGTGGATATGGTTGTAGCTAATTTAAATAAGAATATTAAGATATCCAAGAAAATATTAGAGGATGTGATCCCAAATCTATCACAAAGCGTTGATTGTGAGTGTAATTATGCGATGGAAAACGCTATAATTAGCTCTAGAGATTTTGTGGACGCAAAAGACGTAGACAAACTCGGGCTACTTGTTCAAAAGTATATGAGTTAGTTTAAAAAAATATTGTAATATGGAGAATATTTATGGCAAGAAAAAACCCTGGTGAACCATACTGGAGAGTCAGCCTCGAAGAAGCTAACAATATGATCGGCCAAGGAGAGGCAGTTGTAATAGATGTCAGAGATTCCAATGAATGGGCTGCTGGACACGTTGCAGGAGCCATCCATATACCTGTAGATGACATTTTGTCCAGAGTCGATGAACTGCCATCCGACAAAGATTTGTTATTTATATGCGCAATGGGCGTTCGGAGTGGCTTAGCTTGTGAGATGGCTGCTGCAATGGATATATCAAGCGATCGTTTATACAACATAGAAGATGGGACTAATGCCTGGATAACTAGTAACTATCCTACCGAAAAAGCATAACAAATGAATAATGAATAGGATGAACGGTATTAGTAATTTGTATGATGTGGTGGGTATAGGAAATGCTATGGTGGATGTTCTTTACCAAGCAGACGAGGCATTTCTTATAAAACATGGTTTAATAAAAGGGTCCATGAGATTAGTGGATTATGTCCAAGCTGAACAGATTTATTCTGATATGACTTCCACTGAAGAAATGTCGGGTGGATCTGTAGGTAACACGATGGCAGCTATTGCTTCGTTGGGGGGCAAATGTTCTTACATAGGGAAGATAAGTGATGATCACTCTGGTGAAGTATTTAGATCAGATATGGCTGCTCTGGGAGTGGACTTTTCTGTTACTTCTGCTAACACCAATTCTTCTACTGCTATTTGTCTAGTTGTAATAACACCAGATGGACAAAGGACTATGGCCACATATTTGGGTGCTTGTTTAGATTTAACCACAGAAGATATCAATAGTGACGTAATTGTTAACCACAAAATCACTTATCTAGAAGGATATTTATGGGATACTGACAACGCTAAAGAGGCCATGATAAAAGCTGCTAAAGTTGCTAGAACTGCGGGTTGCCAGGTGGCTTTAAGCCTATCGGACTCTTTTTGTGTTGAAAGACACAGAGATTCGTTCCGTGATTTGATATCCGAATATGTTGATATACTTTTCGGTAATGAGGAAGAAATGACCGCTCTTTACCAAGAAGACTCTGTTGACAAGGCCATAGATAAAGGACGTAATGATGCTAGTGTACTGGTTACCACACTTGGCAATAAAGGATCCGTAATAAATGCATCCGGAACGATTTTAAATATTGAACCTTGCAGAACAGAAGACGTAGTTGATACCACAGGTGCAGGGGATTTATATGCAGCGGGATTTCTTTATGGAATGACGAACGGTTATGATATGAGATCCAGTGGCATGTTGGGATCAATGGCAGCAGGCGAAATAATAAAACAAGTTGGAGCAAGACCTAAGAGTGTTTTGTCTAAATTGACTCAGAATATATAACAATTGTTTTGCCACAATACAACTGGACAGATATATACAAATCGGCTATCATGCACAGGTTTTTGATTTGCGGTCACAATTCGAGTCGTTCGGTTCAACTATCTTGTAAAAATAATCTCAAAGTATTTTCTCAAATGGGATGTAGCGGAACGTAATATTATGCTAGGGAGGTTTGGCTCATAATGTCAAACGGTTTAAGTGGTGATGTAAAAGATATAGGCCTTTCTGATCAGGGCGTCTCTCGTATACAATGGGCTGCTCGAGAGATGCGGGTTTTGAAACTTATACGAGATAGATTTGTTAACGAGAAACCTCTAGAAGGTGTGGACATAGCAGCTTGTTTGCATGTGACTACTGAGACAGCTAATTTAGCGATAACTCTCAAGGATGGAGGGGCTAATGTAGTTTTATGTGCCAGTAATCCTCTAAGCACCCAAGATGATGTGGCCGCGGCTTTAGTGAATGAATATGGTATTGCTACATACGCTATAAACGGAGAAGACAACGAGACATACTACAAGCATATTCATTCGGCGTTGGATAATAAACCACATTTCACCATGGATGATGGAGCAGATTTAGTTAGTGTTTTGCACAAAGAAAGAACTGATTTATTAGGCAAAGTAATAGGGGGCACAGAAGAAACGACTACTGGGGTAATAAGATTGAGAAGCATGGCCCAAGAAAATAAGCTTATGTATCCCATAATAGCGATAAACGACGCCGATACCAAGCATCTTTTCGATAATAGATATGGTACTGGTCAGAGCACGTTGGATGGTATTACAAGGGCAACGAATGTTCTATGGTCTGGAAAGAGTGTAGTAGTGTGTGGTTACGGATGGTGTGGTAGAGGAATTGCACTGAGGGCTAAAGGAATGGGCTCTCACGTCATAGTAACAGAAGTTGACAGTGTTCGGGCATTGGAAGCGGTGATGGACGGATATCAAGTTATGCCAGTTGGAGAGGCTTCAAATGTGGGAGATATATTCATCACTGCAACTGGCGATGTTAACGTAATAGATAAAGAAACTTTAGACAACGCTAAGGATGGATCCATCTTTGCTAATAGTGGGCATTTTAACTCAGAAATAAACATACCCTACCTTGAGTCTATTTCGTCTGGAAAGAGATTAATAAGATCTTCCGTTGAGGAATATAGTATAAAAGATGGTCGCAAACTGTATTTATTAGGTGAAGGTAGACTCATAAATTTAGCGGCAGCAGAAGGCCACCCATCTTCGGTCATGGATATGAGCTTTGCAAACCAAGCTCTCTGCATAGAATATCTAGTTGGTAATGCAAAGGAACTAGGTAAAACAGTTCATTCAGTTCCCAATGATATAGATGAAACAGTGGCACGAATTAAACTGCATTCACTGGGTATTGGTATAGATAGTCTTACTGAGGAGCAAGAGTTATATCTGAGAAGTTGGGAAGAAGGTACCTAGTTCCGATTCAGGACTGAATATGTTTAAATAATAACGACGTGTTGCAAATCAGCTCTCAGTTGTTTCGATCTAATTTATGGAATAGACAAAAGGAATTAAAAATGGGATTCGCTTTTACAGATTCAAAATCATATTTATATACATCGGAATCGGTTACAGAAGGTCATCCTGATAAACTGTGTGACCAGATCTCGGACGCCATACTTGATTCTCTTCTGGCTAAAGATTCGGCGGCAAGGGTTGCATGTGAAACGTGTGTAACGAATGGTTTGGTTATAGTAATGGGTGAGATCACTACCTCCAGCTATGTAGATGTTGCCAGCATAATCAGGAACACCATATATCAAGCAGGCTATAACGATCCGGATTTTGGTTTTGATTCTAAGAGTTGCGGAGTGATAGTCTCTCTGCAGGAACAGTCACAGGATATAGCTTTGGGAGTTGATTCCTCTCAGGAAGACAAAAAAGAAGGTTCAAAATATAGTATTGAAGATCCCGAGAAGATAGGGGCAGGAGATCAAGGTATGGTTGTGGGCTTTGCCTGTAACGAAACCAAGGAGCTAATGCCTTTGTCTATAGACCTTTCGCACAAGTTGTGCCAAAGGTTGGCAGAAGTACGTAAGGAAGCAATTATTCCATATTTGAGGCCAGACGGTAAAGCACAGGTTACGGTGGAATATTCATATGGTACACCTAAAAGAATAGAAGCCATAGTTGTTAGTACTCAACATGCTCCAGAAGTGTCTCAAGAGGTTATAAACGAAGATATAACTAATTTTGTGATCAACGAAATCATTCCCAAAAATTTGTGTGATAAGGATACTAAAATCTATATAAACCCTACAGGCAGATTTGTGGTGGGGGGTCCTGTAGCAGACACTGGTTTAACTGGGCGCAAGATACTTGTAGACACGTATGGAGGGGTGGCCAGGCATGGAGGCGGAGCGTTTTCAGGCAAAGATCCGACCAAGATTGATAGATCGGCAGCTTATATGGCACGATATGTCGCGAAAAATGTTGTTGCTGCCGGTCTTGCCGATAGGTTGGAGATACAGGTATCCTATGCTATAGGTCGAGCCTCTCCTCTTTCCGTAGCCGTGGAAACTTTTGGTACTGGTCATGTCGATGATCAGGTTATTGTAGATCTTATAGATAAACACTTCGACTTTCGTCCTGCCGCAATAATAAATAATTTAGACCTTAGGCGACCTATATATAAACCTTCTGCTGCGTATGGGCATTTTGGTAGAGAAGATATTTCTTTACCTTGGGAATCAACAGATAAGGCAGACATTCTTCGGTCAGAAGCCAACATAAAATAGGATAATACTTTATATGTTTGTTTGTGCTGAGGTTTCGAGATGAAAGCCGTAATACTTGCTGGTGGGGCAGGGACTCGGCTCCGTCCTTTGACAAATAACCTTCCAAAACCCATGGTTCCGATTTTGAACAGACCATTTTTGGAGCACATGTTAGATAGCCTAGCAGCACATAATGTTACAGACGTCATTATAACTGTCTCTTATTTGTCAGATAACATAAGGAACCATTTTGGTGACAATGGTTACGCAAATATGAATATCCATTATGTTTTAGAGGAGAGTCCTCTGGGTACAGCAGGTGCTGTAAAAAATGTAGAAAAGTTATTAGATGATACTTTTTTGGTTCTTAATGGGGACATATTCACCAACTTAGATATATCGAAGATGTTGTTATTCCATAATGATGCGGACTCTAAGGCCACATTATTTCTGAAAGAAGTATCCGACCCTTCTCAATTTGGTGTAGTTGAAATTAAAGGTGATGGTTACATAGAGAAATTTATAGAAAAACCTAATCCTGGTGAAACAAAGAGCAATTGGATTAATGGTGGGGTGTATATCTTGGAACCAGACATTCTGCAAATTGCCCCTGAAAACGAGTTTTATATGTTTGAGAGAGGTTTGTTTCCGACTCTGTTAGAAACTCAAATCCCAATGTACGGTTACAGGAATAATCCATATTGGATTGATCTAGGTACGCCATCGAATTATCTTAGAGTTAATCATGATATTTTGAATGCTGTCGATGAATCCATGATTGTTGAGAATAGAGATATTCTGAATACAGAAGGATATTTTGCCCACCCTTCGGCTGTAATAGAAGGGCCTGTCATTGTCGGGCGGGATTGTTTCATCGGAGCAGGATCGGTGATCCGAGGTCCTACAGTTATAGGGTCTGGAGTGACAATCGGAGAGGACAATGTAATATCGGGTTCTGTGCTATGGGATGGTGTTAAATTAGGGCACCAAGTGATTCTGACGGAATGTATCTTGGCTGATGATGTTACAGTAGATGATAAAGTCAGGATAGGGAATCTCTGTATGGTGGCATCTGGAATGAATGTGACGGCTGATCTGCAGCCCGGTATTTCTCTTGGACCTACTGGATAGTTAATCTGTAGGTTTCAATTGCTAGAATTCTTATCATTTATATTTGGTTGTATATTCTGTAAGATATGGTTGATTATATTTTAGTGAATGGATGGTTAGAAAATGCCAATTCAATTTGGTACAGACGGATGGAGAGGAATCATAGCTGACGATTTCACTTTCGAAAATGTCAGATACTGTGCACAAGGTGTTAGCGATTATATCTTGGCACAGAACCTGGCAAATAAAGGGTTGATAATCGGATACGATACTAGATTTTCGTCTGAGGAATTTGCTGATACTGTTGCAGAAGTTTCAGCTGGTAATGGCATAAAGACCCTGCTCTGTGACAGGCCTGTACCAACACCTGTAATTAGCTATAATGTGCTATTTCGTGGAACCGGGGGAGCTTGCGTTATAACCGCTAGCCATAATCCTCCTCAATGGAATGGTTTTAAATTCAAACCAGAATATGCCGGGAGTGCTTCCCCTGAGATTGTGGATGCGCTAGAAAGGAATGTTTTAAGTTCGGAGAGAAGAAAATATTATAAACACGTTCGATGGGAACAAGCTATGTCTCAAAACATTGGTTCACTTATAGATCCGTCGCTGCCATATTTGCAACATGTATCTACTTTAGTTGATATAGATGCGATAAGAAATTCAGGACTGCGAATAGTTGCTGATCCAATGTACGGTGCCGGAGCTGGATACTTTACGACACTCCTTGAGGGAGGGGCCTTAAACATTGTTGAAATTCACGGTGCCAGAAATCCCATTTTCCCAGGGATGCTACAACCTGAACCGGTGGCTAAGAATTTAGTGGAATTATCAGATATTGTTGTAAGAGAAGGATATCAAGCTGGTTTAGCTCTAGATGCAGATGCTGATAGATTTGGATTAATCGACGAAAAGGGGAATTACATAAATCCACTTCAAGTATTAGCTTTATTAGCCTTATACATGCTGGAAGTTAGGGGTGATAAGGGTCCGTTAGTAAAATCTTTGACTTCTAGTAATATGATCTATAGATTAGCAGAGATATTCGATGTTCCTGTTTTTGAAACCCCTGTAGGATTTAAATATATAGGGCCTACTATGATAGAAAAGAATGCTTTATTAGCCGGGGAAGAGAGTGGGGGATTTGGTTTCAGAAGACACATACCAGAGCGTGACGGTATCTTGAGCGGGCTGTTCATTCTTGACATGATGGTAAAGATGGATAAGACTCCATCAGAGTTGATAGAATACCTTTACAGTAAAGTAGGGCCACACTATTATCGTAGAGATGATATTCTCTATGATCCAATCATAGAAGAATCTATAAAAGAAAAATTAAACGATATAACATTAGATTCTATTGCAGGTGTCAATATTAAACGAATCGATCAATTTGACGGAACTAAATTCGCTTTAGAAGATGGTTCATGGTTAGCTATAAGATTTTCTGGTACCGAGCCACTTTTGCGTATTTATTCAGAAGCAAAAAATGAAGATTTAGTTGACAAATTGATATCGGAAGCCAGGCATTTTGTGGGAGTTTAACAGTGGCAGAAACACATCACTTAGATGATCCTAATACATACGAAAAATTAGATCCTAGTCTATTCAGAGACAGGATATTTGGTTTGTCTGGGCAGTGTGTGTCCGCATGGTCCACTGGGATCGACCTAGTATTGCCCAGTTACTACAAAGATGTAGATAATGTTGTTGTATGTGGAGTAGGTGGATCTGCAATAGGGGGAGAGCTACTGTCTGATTTGTCCAGCCTTTTGGAAGGCATCCCTGTAACTGTTTGTAGAGAATATTCTACTCCTCAGTTTGTGGGAGGCAAATCGTTGGTTGTAGCCTCCAGTTACTCGGGCAATACAGAGGAAACTGTTTCGGCTTTTAGAGACGCATTATATAAAGATGCAAAATTGGTTTCTCTAACCTCTGGTGGCTTATTGGCTGACATAAGTTCTGAATCGAATGTTCCAGTGGTTGATATTGACTACAAAGGTGAACCGAGAACAGCATTGGGTTACAGTTTTCTCACACCACTGGCCATTATGGAAAAATTGGGATTGATACGAGTAGACAAATTGCTTGTTCAAGAAGCGATAGACACACTTAGCACTATGGCCCAAAGATTGATGCCAAGTGTGCCTGTTGAGGATAATCCTGCCAAAGAATTAGCATTGTCTCTTCAAGGAAAATTTATAACTGTTTATGGTGGAGGGATATTGTCTGGGATTGCAAGGAGATGGAAGACACAGTTTAATGAAAACTCAAAATCGTGGGCATTTTTGGAATTATTTCCAGAAGCGGGTCACAATGCCATAGCGGGAATGAAATGGCCTTCATCCGTTTCCCAAAATAGTTATGGGATAATACTTGATTCTTATCTATTACAGGACAGAATGAGAGTTAGATACGAAGTGGTCAGAGAGTTGTTAAATAACGTACAAGCTCATTATCAGACTGTACATTGTAATGGTACAGGTGTACTCGCACAGATGCTCAGTATTGTGCTTTTTGGGGATTATGTTAGTTACTATTTAGCTATTCTCAATAAAGAGGATCCTGCTCCTGTGCAACCGTTGGATTATTTGAAAAGCAAACTACATGATATGCATGGTAATTAAATAAGAAGAGTGTAGGTAAATATAGTGAGGTTTATTGGGGAAATTAAGTATGTTTGAATCTTTGTCTCAAAAACTGAATACAATTTTCAATAAAATATCTTCTAAGGGCAGGATCAGTGAAAGGGATATAGAGGAAACTCTAAAGGAGATCAGGCTCGCTCTGCTCGAAGCTGATGTGAATTTTAGGGTTGTTAGAGAATTTATTGAAAACATCCGTGTCAAGGCAGTTGGCTCAGATTTGCTAAAGAGCATCAGTCCTGGGCAGCAAGTTGTGAAAATAGTTAACGATGAATTAGTTGATATTTTGGGTTCCGGGTCTTCTAAATTGATAAATGCTGACAAAGCACCTTCCATTTTGATGTTAGTGGGATTACAAGGCTCCGGGAAAACCACAACATCCGCTAAAATTGCTAACTTCTTGAACAAGAACGGACAAAAACCTTTACTTGTAGCGTGTGATGTTCATAGGCCTGCGGCAATCGACCAGCTTGAAGTTTTAGGTCAAAAATTAGGCGTGACGGTTTACAGTCAGAAAGATACAGACGACCCTGTGAATATATGTAGGAACGCTATTAAACGAGCTCAGAATAGTGATTATTCTTGGGTGATACTGGATACAGCAGGTCGTCTTCATGTTGATGAAGAAATGATGGAAGAACTAAGATTGATCAGAGATTGTGCTGATCCAATTGAGACATTATTGGTAGTAGACTCCATGACGGGACAGGATGCTGTGAATTCTGCTCAAAGTTTTCATGATCTTATTGGATTGACTGGTGTCATCATGACTAAACTAGATGGGGATGCACGTGGAGGAGCAGCTTTATCAATCAACAAAGTTACAGGAACACCAATAAAATTTATTGGCATTGGTGAAGGTATTGATGATATAGAATTATTCCATCCAGATCGATTAGCTTCCAGAATATTGGGAATGGGTGATGTTGTAACGCTAGTTGAAAGGGCACAGGAATCCATATCAGAAGAACGCATGAAAGATATGGAGAACAAAATTAGAAAAGCAACATTCGATCTGGAAGATTTTTTGGAGCAGATTCAACAAATCAAGAAAATGGGTCCATTCAGCCAAATACTTGAAATGATACCGGGTTTTTCTTCGGTATCCAGTAAAATGTCCCAACAAGATATCAATGGAGATTCTATAAAATCGGTAGAAGCAATAGTTTATTCTATGACACCAGGTGAAAGGCGAAACCCTGACATACTGAATGGTAGTCGGAGAAGAAGAATAGCATTAGGTAGTGGTACATCTGCTCAGCAGGTCAATCAACTTTTGAACCAGTTCCGTCAAATGAAGAAAATGATGAAACAAATCTCTTCAGGTAAAATGCCCGGTGGCATGCCTGGCATGTTTCGTTAAAACCCGGACTTCTATGATTTTGTTTTGATATTTTAATTCTGACTGAATTGATTGCCCATCTCATCTAGAAAATCTTCGATTTCAGGTGACAAATCATAATCATTATCTTCTTCTTTATTTAGTCTTTTGTCATATTGAAGTTCGAGTTGTTCTACTAAGGCCTTAACCTCAGGGCTTTGAGCCATAGCAGTAGATAATTCATCATTTTGCTGCTTAGCCCTAAGAGCAATTCTTCCCAAATCCATTGAAAAACCGTAGAGTTCGCATATTATATTCAATAATCTGAGTCTGCCGGCATGATTGACCTCGGTCTGAGCGTATTGAGGCAGATGAGCTATCAGCCCCATTGTCTCAATGCCGACTTTGTTCAGATATTGGTTAATTGTGGTGATTATGCTTGTAGGGCCTTCGTAGTTGCTTGAATTGACCCCGTATGTTTTTACTAGATCTGAAGTTTCCTCATTATTAGATGATCCGGTGACCAATATTGGTTTTGTGTGAGGCACTAGATCGTACATTGATCCCAGTAAGCAATAACGCTCGATTTCGAGATGTTTAAGTAACTGTACCACGCATTTGACGTATGTTTCCCCATTTAAGTGCGGTTCTAGTAAATGCAAAAATATAAAATCATTTTCTCCCGGTCCTGTGGCGTAACGAACATTAACATTTGGTACAGTAACTTCTCTTTTGCCATCCAACGTGTATATGTTTGGTCTGTAACGGGTAAAGTCGAAGAATACTCCAGGTCGAGACAATTTAGCCAAGTCTCTTGCTTCAAAATGACGCTCTAAGGTTCTGAAAGCGAGTCGTCCGACGCTACCAACATCAATCCATGGTCTTAGAGTCACGAAAGCATGTGGCTTTCTTAGTTTTGGGATCGGTAGTTCTAAATCGAAACCATTTAAATGCATGATGTCATTTTAACACAGTTTTTTAGGATAATAAGTCTGTTGATTGGAACCACATTGGCACCATACGTATCTCCAATAATGGACAAGTGCAATAGTGCCAATAACGTTGTTCATTGATTTAGTTTTAGCTGCCGTAACGTGTGTCTGCTACGGAATCGGTGTAGTCTACTCCCTTGGTTGCCCAGAATATTGTTGCAATTGCGTCAACTGACTCTACCAGCTGTTTGGCAGAAGATGAGCTTACTCCCTGTTTGTTAGCTCCAGCCAATTTGTTGGCGTTCCAGAAAAGTTCGTGAAGAGTAGGATATTTTTCTAAGTGCTCAGGTTTGAAATAATCAGACCACAGGGTATTCAATTCACTTTTAACAAGTTGAGCGTGTTCCTCTTTGACTGCAATATACCGAGTAACAGTGTTAGGGGTTGAAATGTCTTTAGCCGGTATTTCAACTGCCTCTAGTCTTACTGCCATTTTTAGCACTGTTTGGGCGGCTATTTTGGCCAAAATTGGATCGTAGATACCACATGGGATATCACAATGTGCATGCACTTTAGCATGTTCTCTATTAGACATTAGGGTGTTTATTGTTCTCTGCAATATATTCACTTTATACCTCCTGACACAATATTTAATTATGTATAGTCTAAATGAATGATCCTCTGATGCCAATAGGTCAATGTAATATTTTCTAGTTTTCAGATAGTTAAAATGTATTCGTTGGATACTTGTATTAGTGTTATATTGATTTATAAATAATCATGATCAGAAAAATATATTTTTTCATTAGGAAATTCCTATCCGTAGAAATGACAGTTGAAGGTTATAGTATGTGGCCAGGGATAAAGCCTGATGACGTCATTTATGCTGAGAGATTTAATATTTTATCTAAACAACCTGTTGTAGGGAATGTTGTCGTTGTTATAGAACCAACAGATATTGGAACCCGCGCGATAAAGAGAATAATAGCTGGACCACGTGATACAATCTGTTTAGTTAATAATGAAATATCTGTAAATGGTCATAGAGTTTCTGATGATATAGCTGACATTTCCGGTGATGTTGGCAGAAAGAGTTGGCTGTTGGCTGACCGGGAGTATTTTTTGATGAGTGATAACCCTAATCTGAGCACTGATAGTCGTAAATACGGACCTATTTCACGTGATAGTATTGTTGCTAGGGTGTGGATGGTTAGATCATCGGTTGATGGATTTAAGATGATGGATTCTTGATGTTTAATGATCACTTCACGATCTACTATGACGGCAATTGTTTTTTGTGTAGAACCTCAATGACCCTGATAGCAATGGCAGACATTATGAAAAGGATTAGATTCGTACCGTACCAAGACCTTAATGAAATGCCATCTGGTTGCCAATTGGAACAATTCGATCTTGAAGTCCATATGGTTGATTCTAAAAACAATTACTTCTTGGGATTTAATGCAGTCAGAAAATTGATAACCACATTGATACCTTTGATTCCTTTAACACCTTTGATATGGATTCCTGGTGTTGACAAGGCGGGCAATAAAATATATAGATTTATAGCGAATAATCGTAAGAAGTTTTGTTGTAGAAGCTGTTGAAGTGGCTCGTGTTTTATAAACATGCAAAAAAATAAAGTATCTATAATAATTCCTACATATAACGAACGTGATAATGTGCCAATTGTGTTCAAGGCTATAGATGATGTATTGGATGGTAAATGGCATTACCAAATAATAGTTGTGGATGATTCAAGCCCAGATGGGACAGGAATGTTGGTGACTGAATTATCCGATAAAGATGATCGTATTAAATTAATTGAAAGACCGGGTAAGTTGGGGTTGGGAAGTGCAGTTGTAGCCGGATTTGATCACTCTGACGGCGACTATTTAGTGATGATGGATGCAGATTTGTCTCACGATCCGAAGTATTTACCGGATATGTTGTTGGAACTCAGTAATCATGACATAGTGATTGGATCAAGGTATGTTGATGGTGGCGGTGTTCGTAATTGGCCTTTATGGAGAAGGATTGTAAGTTTAACGGCTTCGGCAGTAGGACGTTCAATAGTGGGTCTAAATATACGGGATATTACTGCAGGATTTGCAGCTTTTAAGAGAGATCACGTAATGAAGCTATCGTCTGATTTGAACCCAAAAGGGTTTAAATTGTTATTAGAGATATTAGCGAAGAGTCCAAGGGCCCGCATAAAAGAATGCCCTATAGTATTTGCAGATCGTAGGTTTGGCCGCTCGAAGGCATCTTTTCATGAAATTATATTATTTATACAATTGTGTTTTCAATTAAGGTCAGTTAAGAAGATTTATGAATGATTATAGATTAGATAAAAAATAGGAACCCCGTAGAGGAACGTAATTCGACACGGGGTTCCTATTTATATTACAAATATTGGAAGTATGCCTTACATGGCTATCTCTCCTCTTTCTCCACTGCTTACTCTTATTACGTCCGTTACAGGAGACACGAAGATTTTTCCATCTCCAATATTGCCTCCGTTTGGACTCCTAGCTGCCTCTATTACAGCATCAATTACTTTGTCAACAATGGATTCATCAACCACAGTCGTTATCAACGTTTTCGGCACTGCTGACTTTGTGGTAGTTTGACCTCCCCTTCCTGTAATCACCTCAACTCCTCCTTGCCTACCTTGTCCAGTTATGTTGGCATAGTAGTACCCAGTGCACCCAGACGCATCCAATGCTTCTGTCACTCCTCCTATTCGTTCAGGTCTAACAATTATCTCTATCTTAATCATACTCAGTACTCCCTTCCATCATTAGGTGGATTACAAATTTGTTTGGATTAATCAGCACCATCTCTCACAAAGGCCCGCTCACCATGAGAAGAAATATCGAGCCCATTATCCTCTTCTGTTTCACTAACTCTTAGACCTAATCCAGGTATCTTGTCAAGTACGAATAATATAGCAAGAGTAACTATTAGAGAATATACCAATGTGGCTACTACTCCAATTACTTGTATCCCCATCACTCCTGCGTTGCCCTCTATAACTCCCGCTGTGCCGCCGATGGCTTCGACTGCAAATACTCCAGTTAATAGTGCTCCAATTATTCCGCCAAGTCCATGAACTGCGAAAACATCGAGAGCATCATCAAGGCCCATGCCTTTAATTATGTCGACTGCGAACAAACATATTGAGCCTGCTGCGAAACCAATAGCAAGCGCTCCCATTACACCTACAAAACCGGATGCCGGGGTTATAGCAACTAGACCAGCTACTGCACCTGTAGCTACTCCTACTGCACTCATTTTGCCGGTCCTAAAGTGGGAGATGAGCCCCCAGGTCAACGCTGCCGTTGCAGCTGCTGCATTGGTAACTACAAATGCACTTACAGCCCGTGCGTCTGCGGCTAACTCTGATCCTGCGTTGAATCCGAACCATCCAAACCACAGAAGACCAGCACCTAATACAACATAAGGTACATTATGTGGTTCTAACCCGGGGTTTCTTCGTTTACCAACCATTATTGCAGCTGCTACAGCTGCTACACCTGCGTTTATGTGAACTACAGTACCGCCGGCAAAGTCCAGTGCACCATCATTAAATAACCAACCGTCTCCTGCCCAGACCCAATGGCAAATTGGGGCATATACTAGTGTTAACCATAGTACGAGGAACACCAAATATGTACTAAATTTAAACCTTTCTACGAAGGCACCAGTAATAAGTGCAGGCGTTATAATAGCAAACATTCCTTGGAATACTACAAATAGCAGCGTTGGTATACCTCCGCTTTCTTCATCGAATGGAATGTTGCTCAAGCCTATAAAATCAAAGTTTCCTATATAGGCTCCTCCAGGTCCGAACGCTAGACTGTAACCCCACAATATCCAAACTACGGTTGCTACAGCCATTGCAATAAAACTATACATGATGGTACTGACCACGTTTTTAGCTCTGACTAGGCCTCCGTAGAAGAAAGCCAGTCCTGGTGTCATTAATAACACAAGAGCTGATGCGGTCAACATCCATGCTATACTTCCTGAATCCATATGGATAACCTCCTACCTTAGAGTATTTTGTGATAATAATGCATCTATCCTATTCCGATGATGTTACGTAACAGTTACAAATATGTTAAATAATTAAGAACAGGCAGTTTTAGAATCATATTCAAAATCGATGTCCACTTTGTGAAGTGTTGAACTAACTGTACCACTATGATAGACTCACCTGCAGCGTGGATTGTGTATGATCTTCAATGTTCATTCAAGATTGACCGCGCTTTAATAGGAGGATAAGTGAACAAGATTTCTATCTTATCAAGTTTGTTGTTAGTAATAGTAGTGTCCTCTTTAGCATGTGGAGGTGATAATACGACCGTTCCGACAAAAGCGACTGAACCGGCTTCTACTAGTGCCCCAGCTCCGGCTGCTACATCTGCACCAACTGCGGCACCGACCGCAGCACCAACCGCAGCACCAACCGCAGCTCCAGTGGCTGATTCCGCTGGATCAACCGACTCGTCGTCCTCAGGAACAGATGCTGCTTCTGGACAGGAACTGTCTGTTAGTAAAGGCTGTGTGGCATGCCATAGTATAGATGGCACTGCTATAATAGGACCGTCTTGGAAGGGTTTGTATGGATCGCAGGAAGCATTAGAGGATGGATCTACCGTAACTGTGGACGATGCGTACATAAAGGAATCTATACTTAATCCTACCATCAAAATAACGAAAGGCTATCAACCGCTAATGCCAGTTTTACCGGTTAGTGATGAAGAGATAGCTGCGATTACTGCTTACATAAAATCTCTTAAGTAGCCTTCTCATTACCCAACCTTTAAAAAGAGGGTCTCTAATACACCATTAGGGCTCTCTTTTTATTTAGGATTTGTGATAGAAAGATTAATGGTAGCGGCCATGTACCCTGCACCGAATCCGTTATCGATATTTACTACAGCTATTCCTGGACTGCAAGAATTCAGCATAGTGAGAAGAGCTGATAAACCTTCAAAATTAGCACCATAACCCACGCTAGTTGGTACAGCTATTACAGGAGCAGATACCAGCCCTGCTACTAGACTAGGCAGAGCACCTTCCATTCCAGCTACAGCTACTATCACATTCGAGTTTTGGAGTGTTTCCAATTTAGATATTAGTCTATGTAATCCTGCTATACCTACATCCCAGACTCTTTCAACTTTGCACCCCATAAACTCGGATATTACAGCAGCCTCTTCGGCAACAGGAATGTCTGATGTTCCTGCGGCAACTACTGTAAGACCCTCCTTTAGTTCTTCCGTCGGCGGATGTCCAATGGTTATATATTTGGCGGTTTGGTTGTATTCAGCTTCAGGAATGTGGGGTTTTACGTAATCATAAATTTCTGGTTCAGCTCTGCTGATCATTATGCGCGAGGTTTTGTCTAGCATCGCTGTTGCTATTGCCAATATTTGTTCAGGTGTTTTTCCAGGACAGTAAATGACTTCAGGGAATCCGGTACGTATTTCTCTATGATGATCAACTTTTGCGAAGTCAAGGTCTTGGAAAGGCAGTGTTCGGAGAACATGTAAACACTCTTCGATTGCCATTTCGCCACTTTGAACTTTAAGGAGGATATTATTTAGTTTGTTTGTGTCTATTTTATGCTCCCAAACACATATAATGTAATCATGCGGTAAACTTTCTGGGGAAGTACGAGCCGACTAATTCTTCCATTATCATTACTCTTGGGTAGTCCGAAGGTTTATTTAGTATTGGAGGGTTTGTCGGGACTCTCTAAGTAACCGAACAGATCACTTTCGGACGATAACACTACTGTTGTACCGTCTGCCAAGGCTTTGCCGTAAGCTTCCAGGCTACGTCTAAAGGCAAAAAACTCAGGATCTTTTTCCAATGCTTCAGCAAGGACTGCGATGGCTTGTGCTTCACCTTCACCACGGAGTTTATTTGCCTTTTGATTTGCATCAGCCGTAATTATTCTGACGTTTTTATCTACATCTGCCGTTATAGTAAGGTACTGTTCTTCACCTTCAGCCCTAAGTTTTTGAGCCTGTACTGCTCTCTCAGTTCTCATACGCTGGAAGACGCTGGCTTCTGTCGCGGATGGGAACTCAGATCTTTTTATTCTGACATCGTCAATTATTACACCGAAGTCTGCTTCAGCGGTAATCTTGGTTCTTTCTAAGACTCTGCTTCTCAATGCTTCTCGGGCAAAAGACCCAGATGATTCATCGACCCTAGGCTTAACTATTATTGTTCCGTCTTCGAGGTTAATTGGATCACCTCCGATAATGTCTCTTCTGTCACGCAGACCTATTTCTGCCCTAAGTGCAGCTATAGCTAGATTGCCTATTCTAGCACTCGCGGTATCTTGGTCTCTCAGAGTTTCAAGGAAAGCTTGTGGATCGGTTATTCTGTATCTGACGTATGCGTCTATTTCCAGAAATTGACTTTCCTTGTCTGGCATTGCTGCAGTAGGAACGTTTATCCTAAGAAGCCTTTTATCAAATCTTGTCACAGATTCTATAGGGGATTTGAATTGTAATCCAGGTTCTGATACTACAGACTGAACGTTACCGAATCGGGTTATTACGGCATGTTCTGTTTGATCTACCGTATACAAAACCCCGTAACCAACCAGTTGGGCAAACACGGCCGCAAAAACTACTGCACCTAGTAATATAGTCAGTATCCTAATCATGGCTCCACCACCTTTACATCGGCATCATCCGTCAGTGGTAGAAATTGTAGAAGGTTTCCATTTGCGTCTTCGGTTAATACGAACTTCCTGACACCAGGAAGGATTTCCTCCATAGCTTCGAGGTACAATCGTTGTCTCGTTACCTCTTTAGATTTGTTATATTCTTCCAACACAGAATCAAATCTATCAGCTTCACCTGTGGCTATGGCAACTTTTTCTGCTTTGAATGCTTCTGCTCCTTGTATTATTACTCTTGCCTCTCCTTGTGCCTTGGGTAGCCGGTCTTGCTCGTAAGCGTTCGCCTCGTTAATGCGACTTTCCTTATCCACCCTCGCGTTAACAACATCATCGAAAGCTGCCCTAACTTCATCTGGCGGTCTGACAGTCTGTAGTGCAACATTCAAGATTTGAAGACCTGCTTCATACTCATCCAGTATTTCTTGCAGTTTTATACTGGTGTCAGATTCGACTTCTTCTCTGCGTGTTACCAATATATCGTCTATGCTTCTTTGTCCAACCACTTGCCTAAGCGAAGCCTCTGTGGCATCTTTCAATGTTCGACCATCTGGTAAACCAGGTTGGACATCTCTAAGTGTTTCACCCGGGTCGTCTACACGAAACAGATATTTTTCTAGGTCTCCAATTTTGTACTGTACTACCATCTGAACATTCACAATGTTGAGGTCTCCAGTAATCATCAAGGCTTCTTCGGATTGGTCTGTTACAGTGCCAGTTGCAGTGGTAAAGAAGCCTAATTCCATGCTACGAGTGTTCATTACGTCCACGATGGTTTTTTTACCTATTGGACCAGGGAAGTACCAGTGCAATCCGGGTCCTTGTATGGTTTGGAAAGCTCCGAAAAGTTGTAATGCTGCTCTTTCTCTGGGTCCTACCGTATATACACCGGTTCCTAACCAGAGCAACGTTAGTAGTAAAATCGCTCCGAGGCCTATAATCTTCATTCCACCACCACCAAATCGTTGGGCAACACGACCTATACCAGCACCAATTTTATTGATGATTTCTTCAACTTTAATTTCCGGCTGTTGCCGCGATCCGCCAGGTTCAAACATTCTCTAGATAGCTCCTTTAGCGAGTATATGTATTTTTACTACAAGATCAATTATAGACTAAGAACACAATAAAATAAATAGCGAAAGCACTTAGATTCCCGCCTTCTCAGTTGTTTCATTGGTTTAAGCAACTGGTTGGAAGCTTAGTAGAAAGCCAAATATTGCATATAGCAGGATTATGAACCCGAGTTCTGCTCTGTCAAATAGTGCAGATTTGACATCTGCTCCCTTGGTCTTCTGCCAATAGGAGTTAAGTGTTGTTTGTGCTAATAGAATCGCGGTTATTACTAGAGAGATTTGAATTATTTCTATGGTCAGTATGCTAAGACCACTAGTGACTCCATAAGACGTGACCGCCAGAGTAAAATTCAATATGATCAACAATAATGATAAAACAGGAGAGAACTGTGTTTCTATTTCTTCTTTATCGGCCAGGATTCTTATAGTTTGCAGATGGTTGTAGAGCCTGAATAGACCGTAGATCGGTACCAGAAAAGTGAGCGAGTGCCAAACGGGATAGTGATTGTTGTTCGTTTCACCATCCATCTGCTTCCAAGTCAGATATAGCCAATACAGTATATATGCTCCGAAAGTTATGATTGTTAGGCACACTATTCTAGTGTTAGTAAGGATTAATGTATTGTCACTACTTGCTTCAGAGTTCTGATTTTCTGTATTAGGCGGTAGCATTTTATTTCCGCATAGCCTGCAGTAAACGGACGTTGGATAGCTTAAGGTTCCGCACGCAGGACACGATTTATTCGACAACGCCAATCTCCCAACCACAGGGGCTCTAACCTTGGGACACTGTCATTCAGTGTTGGTATGGGCCCCGAGTTATCTGATTCTAATTGGTAGTATTTAGTATTACTGTAGGGCTACTACAGCGCCAGCTTCTTCCAGTTTCGCTTTAACTTCTTCAGCAGCCTCTTTTGTTATACCTTCTTTTACTGTCTGAGGGGCCCCCTCTACTAAGTCTTTGGCTTCTTTCAAGCCAAGTGTAGTAACTTCTCTTACACCTTTTATGACGTTTATCTTATTAGGTCCGATCTCTTGAAGTACTACGTCAAACTCAGTTTTTTCTTCCGAGTCAGATGCTGCTGCTGGAGCTGCTGCCCCTGCTGGAGCTGCTGCTACTGCAACAGGTGCTGCAGCCGTTACTCCAAACTCCTCTTCCAGTGCTTTTACTAACTCTGACAATTCTAATACTGACATACTTTTAACTGCTTCCAACATCTCGTCTTTATTCATGATAAATCTCCTTATATAGTAAATGTTGTTACTGTATCTGTTCCAATCTACGTTGAAGTACTACTGCTAGATTCCTGTATGGCGCATTTAATACGTTTACAAGGCTTGTTATAGGTGACTGAATTTGGCCCACGAGTTTTGCTATTAATTCACCCTTAGAAGGAAGGGATGCTAACTGAATCACTTGGTTGCTACCAAGTATATCGTTATTCATCATGGCTCCATGGATTTCCAATGGTAACCGAGCAGTGGTTATATAGTTATTTATCCCCTTAGCTACAGCTTGTGCATCTCCATAACCGAATGCAAATCCTGTAGGCCCATCCAATAATTCATTGATTCTGTTTTTGCCTGCCTCTGCTGCAGCTAGTAGAGTTAGTGTATTTTTTACAACCACATACTCTATGTTTTGCCCTCGCATTTCGGATCTCAAATTATTCATATCCGTGGCGGACATTCCTGTATAACCGGTGGCTATCGCTATAGTGCAATTCTCTAGTCTGTTCTTTATCTCTTCTACTTGTTTTTCTTTTTCTGGAGTTGGCATCACTCTCCTAACAAAAATTAGACTCCTCGATGCAGAATATCGGGGAGTCTAAATATAGTGGTCACTTATTTTCCCTGTCATTCTGCCTGGGCAGGATTTACATTTTAAGGTTCTTCAACCTCCTACTTTCTTCGGCATGTGTACTAGTTATTTACATTAGTTATCCTTGACAGATCTAGTTTGATACTAGGCCCCATGGTTGTCGTAAGATAGGCGGTCTTGATAAAATTACCTTTAACGCCAGACGGTTTTGAGCTTATGACGGTTTCTACAAGAGCGTTCATGTTTTCTAACAACATATGGGTTTCAAAACTTACTTTGCCTAATGGTACATGTATTATTGCGGTCCTGTCCAGTCTGAACTCTATTCTTCCCTGTTTAGCTTCTTTTATGGCTCTGCCAAAATCTTCAGGTTGTACAACTGTTCCAGTTCTTGGGTTAGGCATCAACCCTTTTCTCCCCAGAACTCTCCCCAGCCTGCTAATTTTACCCATCAGATCTGGAGTGGCAATTGCGACATCAAAATCCAGCCAACCTTCCGCTACTTTGTCTATTAATTCGTCATCACCCACGTAATCTGCTCCTGAACTTGTGGCAATAGAGGCCCCTTCTCCAGAAGCAAAAACCAACACTCTTATTTCTTTGCCAAGACCATGGGGTAGTAACGCCACACCTCTCACAAGCTGATCTGCGTGGCGAGGATCGGAATTAGTTCGTAGATGAAGTTCCACTGTTTCATCGAACTTAGCGTTAGATGTTTCCTTTGCTAGGTCTAAGGCTTCTTCAGGTGAGTAATCTTTGTCTTCGACTATAGATATAGCGGCTTCTATATAACGTTTTCCTCTTTGTCCCATTATGTCTTTCCCTTTACTTAATCTGTTATTGTGACGCCCATGCTACGAGCTGTTCCTGCTATAATTTTCTCAGCGGATTCAACGTCTGGGGCATTCAAATCTGTCAGTTTAACTTGAGCGATTTCTCTCAATGCCTGTCTAGATATACTGCCAACAGACTGATTAAGAGCAGAAGAACTCCCTTTGTCTATACCTGCAGATTTCCTGATAAGGTCCGATGCCGGAGGGGTTCTTGTTACAAATGTGAAAGACCTGTCCTCGAATATGGTTATATGTACTGGTACTATGGTTCCTTCTTTAGAACCAGTTTGTTCATTGTAAGCTTTTACAAATTCCATTATGTTAACTCCATGTTGCCCCAAGGCTGGTCCAACTGGAGGGGCTGGAGTGGCTTTGCCGGCCTCTATCTGAAGTTTTACAATTGCTCGTACTTTCTTTGCCATAAATAATTCTCCTAGAGTTTTTCAACCTGTAAGAAGTCAAGTTCAACAGGTGTTTCTCTACCAAAGAAAGACACGAGTATACTAAGTTTACCTCGATCTGTCATTACCTGATCCACAACCCCTATGAAATCTGTGAAAGGACCATCTGTAATACGCACACTTTGGCCTTCTGTGTATCCAACTTTAACCCTAGGTGCTTCAGCTTCCATTTGGCTGAGTATTTTTTCAACCTCGTGTTCTTCAAGAGGAACTGGCTTTGGTCTACTTTCGGCCTCATCTTCTGAAGACACGAATCCAGTAACCCCTGGTGTGTTTCTGACTACATGCCAACTGTCGTCGTCCATATTCATCTGGACGAGAATATACCCGGGGAAGACCTTTTTCTTGACAGATTTTCGTTTGCCTTCTTTTATCTCGATCTCTGGTTCGGTCGGTATTACAACCTGAAAGATTTTATCATTAACGTCCATCGAAGCGACTCTTTGATCTAAGTTCCTCTTTACTCTCTCTTCTTGGCCAGAGTAGGTGTGAATGATATACCAACGATCTTCTTTATTACTTGTAGTGCTCATTTTTATACTAACAATCTGAACAACTGTCCGAATCCTATGTCCAGCGCTCCTAATATTACTCCGACGACCGCAGATACAACCATTACTAGTATTGATAACCGAGTGGCCTGTTCACGTGTCGGCCATACGACTCTTCTCAGTTCCCCAATAGTTTGCCTGAAAAAACCCGTTCCAAAACCCCTGCTCAATTCAGGTGATGTTTTTGGAGATCTTGCGGCACGTCTGTCAGATGCTCTTGCCATCTATCTCACTTCTCTATGTGATTTATGTTGTCTGCAACGAGGACAGTATTTAGACAGTTCCATTCGCTGCGGATCACTTCTCTGATTCTTAATTGTAGTGTAGTTTCTCTCCCGGCAGTCGCTACACGCCAATGTGATGATAGGTCTTACGTCTCCTCTTTTCCTTGCCATAATCCTTATCCAGTCACTTTTGTTATAACACCAGAACCAACAGTTCTACCACCTTCTCTTATGGCGAACCTTAACTGTTCTTCGAGTGCAACAGGGCTTATTAACTTTATTTTCATTGTGATATTGTCACCAGGCATAACCATTTCAACTCCATCCGGCAGCTGTATTTCGCCTGTAACATCAGTGGTCCTTATATAGAACTGCGGTTTGTAACCATTGAAAAATGGGGTATGCCTTCCTCCTTCGTCTCTACTCAAAACATATACCTCAGCATCTGCTTCAGTATAGGCTGTCATAGATCCTTTTTGGCAAAGGACTTGTCCTCTCTCGATCTCTTCTCTTTCTATTCCTCTTAAAAGACAACCTACTGCATCTCCTGGTTCACCTTCCTCCAGTGTCTTATGGAACATCTCTACTCCAGTGACTACGATTTGCCTAGTTTCTCCCATACCTACTATGTCGACTTCATCGCCTGTTTTTACAATTCCTCTTTCAACCCTTCCAGTAACAACCGTCCCTCTACCTTTTATGCCGAATACATCTTCAACTGGCATTAAGAAAGGTTGGTCCTTTGGTCTTTCTGGAACAGGAATGTAATCGTCTACTGCTTTCATGAGTTCAAGAATACTTTGTGTCCATTCAGAGTCAGGATTGCCTTCTGCTTCTACGGCCTGTAATGCACTCACTCGAACTATTGGAATGTCATCACCTGGGAACCCGTAGCTACTGAGCAGTTCTCTCAGTTCCATCTCTACTAGTTCTAGTAGCTCAGGGTCATCCATTGCGTCGCACTTATTTAACGCAACTACGATATTGGGTACCTGCACTTGTCTTGCTAGTAGTATATGTTCTCTTGTTTGAGGCATTGGCCCGTCTGGAGCGCTAACTACTAATATGGCTCCGTCCATTTGAGCTGCCCCTGTGATCATGTTTTTTATGTAGTCAGCATGTCCGGGGCAATCAACATGTGCATAGTGCCTGGTGTCAGTTTCATATTCTACGTGTGTTATAGCAATAGTAACACCTCTGGCTTTTTCTTCAGGGGCATTATCTATTGAATCAAACGATCTGGCGTCTCCACCACCTTGTTTACTCAAAGCCATTGTTATAGCCGAAGTTAACGTAGTCTTACCGTGGTCGACGTGACCTATGGTTCCTACGTTTAGATGTGGTTTAGTCCTTTCAAATACCTTCTTTGCCATTATAAAGTCTCCTTTTCAAATTTATTCTAGTTATATTCTGGAGCCCACAACCGGAGTCGAACCGGTGACCCCGTTCTTACCAAGAACGTGCTCTGCCTCTGAGCTATGTGGGCCTAAGGTTTATTTCTATTTAATATTAACTTTTATTCATCGTTCATTAACTTCAAGACCTTCAATCTGTTGGTGGAGGGGGTAGGATTCGAACCTACGTAGCCCTTCCGGGCGCCAGATTTACAGTCTGGTGGTATTAGCCACTCACCCACCCCTCCTCTGTAATTGTTATGGCTATCGGATTATATTGAGTAGTGGATTAGTCACTAGGTATTACAGGCCTTATAGAATCTCCACTCAGTAAGCCCGAGAGGGGATTCGAACCCGCTAACCTGCCGATTACAAATCGGCTGCGCTACCCTTGCGCCACTCGGGCATCCTCAATCTCCATACAGAACACAACTTCCCTGTATGGGAAGTTGTGTAAATAATAGCACAGTTGTATCAAACGTTCTATGGTCATTCCCAAAGATAATTTATTACAACCAACGGACTATATAGCTACGCAATACAAAAGTCAAGATTTTTGTGACCATCAAAGAAAAAGAGAGGCATCAAGCCTCTCTTTTTCTAAACACACAAAAACGTTGAAATTTCTGTTAGTTGTTAGATTCCTTCATGTAGTAACCACCAGCGGATATAAGGACTAGAGCCATTACTACGAGTCCCAATACAAAACCAGACCCAGGAGCTACGTCTCCCGGTGTTGGTGGTAATAAAGTAGCCGTTGGTTCAGCTGTGGGTTCTGCGGTAGCAACAGGAGCAGCAACTGTCGCTCCTGCGAGGACTTCAGCCAAAGTTAGGCTACTATGTCCAGAAGAAGCAGACACGGTTGTTGGAGTCGCTGCGGGAGTAGGGGTTGCAGCAGGTGGTATTGGTTGACCGATTAGAGCGAAGAAACTCAGACTTCTAACCGAAGCAGTTACGGTATTATCAGCCGAGCTTAGGGTAGTAGCCAATGAATGCCACGTTCCAGATGAGTCGTTATACTTGTAAAGAACCAATCTCCCTGGGTTACCTTGGGCAGCAGCAAGATCAGTGTCGTTGTAACTAATACTAATACTAATAGGACTGTTGAATTTTGCTCCAGTTGCCACAGTGCCAGCTGCGTCTACTTGATTCAATGTGAATAAAACACTGGCGAACGTCATACCAGAAGGGGCTCCAGTTGGCGCATCGGCTTCTGTTTTTTCAGTGTATTGTAGTAAAGCAGCGGTTTTGGCTGCTGCGGAAGTATGACTTATAGTGACCCTAGAATCGGGTGAAGAGAAGCTCGACGCCAATCCAGGGGTAATCGACCCAACGGACGATCCTGTTGCCACGTCGAATGTCGGTGCAACGGTTGGTGTCTGTGCATTTGCAGTACTAGCATAGAAACTTGTAGCAAGTAGTAACATGCTTAATATGAGAAAACTGCTAGATACTTTTTTAACATTGTTTACAACTGACATTTGGTCCTCCTAAATCACGCCCATCTATAAATATATAAAAACGCAAAACCGGATATGTACCCAGTAAGACTCATTGCGTTTCGAAATATAGGCTCATCGTATTTAGCGTACAGATAGCCCAATTTTGGTTGCAAGACTACTACAACTTCAATGATGCGTCAATAGTATTTTACCATGTGAGCAAGTTAAAAATTAAAGCCTTTTCTTCCAAAAGGCAAACTGCACTGATATAATCGTCTGTGTCTTGGCGTTTAGCAGAGGGTGTTTAGTCTACCATGGGTCTATTCACGCTAAGAGGATTGTCGAGAAATAGTATTAGAACTGTAGGATGCAGAGAGTGTTATGTCAAATTTAAGAATTATGATCACAGGCGGGGCAGGTTTTATAGGTTCTCACCTTGTGGACAAGTTATCGGCATTAAACTTCGATCTGATTGTGGTCGACAACCTAGCTTCTGGACATCAGGGAAATTTAGGGTCTTCTGCTCGTTTTTATAATGTTGATATAACAGACCAACACTTGAGTAACATTTTTGAACAAGAGAGACCTGATATAGTATTCCATTTAGCGGCTCAGATAAGCGTGCAGTCATCGATGAAAAATCCATATAATGATTCGAGAATAAATGTGTTGGGTTCGATAAATTTGTTTGAAAATTGTGTGCGGTTCGGAGTTAAAAAAGTTATATACGCTTCTAGTGGGGGAGCCATCTACGGAGAACCTTTATACCTGCCATGCGACGAAGCGCATCCAATAAACCCATTGTCCCACTACGGAGTAGCCAAGTACGCAGTTGAGAAATACCTACAAGTTTACAATAACAGTTTTGGGTTGAGATACACTGTATTGAGGTTCAGCAACGTTTATGGCCCTAGGCAGGACCCACATGGAGAAGCTGGAGTAGTGGCGATTTTTTCTAAGGGCATGATACTTGATGAACCATTGACGATAAATGGTGATGGTTCACAAGAAAGAGATTTTTTATTTGTTTCTGATTTAGTGGATGCACTAATGAAATCCATAGATGTGGCAGACAACGAGATCATTAATATAGGCACAGGACGCGGCTACTCAGTGAATTATGTACATGATGAACTCAAGAAACATTCTGGTTATCTGCTTAAGACTTTACGCGGACCTGAGAAGCCAGGAGAGGTTTTTCAGATATATCTCGATTCAGAAAAAGCCAAGGCTATCCTTGGATGGGTCCCCAAAATACCCATAGAAGAGGGCTTACGGATGACTGTGGATTGGTTCAAAAATAACTTAAACGGTTAATCACCAGATTAACTAGAGCATAGCTATAATAGTATCTTGGGTCTCTAGATGATAGTTTATTCCTTTAGAAGCCAGATCCAACAGATTATCCATCGATTGTCTGGGAAAAGGTTTGCCTTCAGCAGTTCCTTGCACCTCCACAAAGTCGCCAGACTTGGTCATCACCACGTTAAAGTCCACATCCGCTCTGAAGTCTTCGTCGTAACATAGGTCCAGTATTTCTTCCCCGTTGACTAATCCGACACTTATAGCGGCCACAGAATCCCTTATAGGTAATTCTTTAAGTGTGCCTATTCTTACCATGTGTAATAATGCTTGGTATAAGGCAACAAACGAACCAGTTATGGCGGCTGTTCTGGTTCCTCCATCGGCTTGTACGACATCGCAGTCTATAAGGATACTGTTTTCTCCTAACGAGTCCAGATCGACAACAGATCTGAGAGACCTACCAATAAGTCTTTGTATCTCTTGTGTTCTACCTCCCAATCCTTTGGAACCAATTTCCCGCTGTTTCCTAGTCAAAGTAGATCTTGGCAACATACTGTATTCCGCAGTTACCCATCCCTTACCTTGGCCCTTAAGAAACTGGGGTACTCTTTCTTCTACTGACGCTGAACATATCAATTTAGTTTGACCCACTTCTATGAGTGTGGATCCCTCTGCGAATGCCAAATAAGATGGCTCTATTTTGATCAAACGAGGTTCATTGTTTTCTCGACCATCTATTCTGAACAAGTTTAATATTCCTTTCCATGTTGACAATATAATAAATTGAGCATTGTATTAATTTGAGATAGGGAGTATATCATAAATCCGATATAGGATTTTACATTATGATATACTTAATTGCAGGGGGTTAGGGTGCCTGAAATTTACACTAGACAAGGTGATGAGGGTGAAACTGGTTTGTTGTATGGAGGAAGGATATCCAAATCCGACCCTCGTTGCGAAGCGTACGGTACGATTGATGAAGCCGTAGCTTCCATGGGTTTGGCTAGATCCCTGTTAAAATGCGAGGATCTGTATCCCATTCTAAAGGGAATACAGAAAGAACTTTTTACCGTTGGAGCGGAACTGGCTACTGACCCAAGTGAGTATGGTAAATTGACAACCAATTTCAGTACTGTGACTGGTCAAATGGTGAAAAACTTAGAAAATCTAATCGATAAATTGAAGGAACAACTAAATTTACCTAGGGCTTTTATAATACCAGGCTCCTCATCCGGATCCAGTGCACTTGACTTGAGTCGTAGTATTGTTCGGAGGGCTGAAAGGCATGTAGTTAAGTTAAAGGAACTCAACTACGTAGAGAATCACAACGTTCTAATATACCTAAACAGATTGTCGGATTTGTTATTTGTTATGGCACGTTACGAGGATAAGGATGTATCTATTGAGGCGCTTACAGATTAAAACTTTTTATTTACCCGTTTTATTGTTTTTGCTCTCTGCCTGTAGTGCTAATACATCTCCCGGTGGTGATGCCATTCAGGTTTCGTTTAATACCGAGAATAACATTTTTTTGAGTGGTCATGTTTTTGGAGAAGGCAATACGGCGGTTATTCTTAGCCATATGGATACCGGAGACCAGTCCAATTGGTGGCCATTTGCCAGAACTCTTAGAGACAAAGGATATAAAGTCCTAACTTATGACTTCAGGGGATTTAGAGATTCTTTTGGAGAGGCTGCACTGGACTCATCTTACGAAGACCTAAATGCTGCCATAGACTATTTTGTTGATCAGAATGTTTCGAAAATTGTTCTAATAGGTGCAGGTATAGGAGGGACTGCTTCTCTTAGAGTTGGAAATCATCCATCAGTTGTAGGAGTGGTTACTTTGTCATCTTCTCCCATTGTCGGAGCTTTAAATGTTGTTGATGATATACCTGCAATAAAGGCACCAAAAATGTTTTTGGCAGCAGAAGAGGACACCTTTAACGTTAGAAGCACGGATGTTTTTTTGCAGATGTCGGGAGATCCCAAAGAGAGACATATCATGAAGGGGGCTGAACAAGGTACCAATATGCTAATCGGACCATCTGGTCCGTCTGCGAAGGGATTGATTATAGACTTTTTGAGAAGGAATACTCAATGAGTGAAATTGTAACCATAGTCGATTATGATTCAGGCAATATTCGAAGCGTTGAAAAGGCAATCCAAAAACTAGGCAGGGATACTTTGGTCACCGATTCACCAAAGGATATCCTGGCGGCAAAGGCAGTGATTTTTCCTGGGCAAGGAGCTTCAGAATCGGCTATGTTGAACCTCAATAAAAAGCACTTAGTTGAACCTTTGATAGAGGTAATTAGGAAAGGAGTACCTTTCTTCGGCGTTTGCTTGGGTCTGCAGTTACTTTTGGAGACCTCACAGGAAGGTCTCACGCCGTGTCTAGGGGTGGCAAAGGGTGAAACGGTTCTATTGCCACCGGGCGTTAAGAGGCCGCATATGGGTTGGAATAGGGTTGTGATTAAGCAGGACCATCCAGTATTCGAAGGGATTGAAAGCGGGTCTTATTTCTATTTTGTTCATAGCTACTACGCTGATCCAGATGATGATAATTTGGTATACGGTGTTACTGATTATGGTGTAAATTTTTGTAGTGTTATTGCTTTAGATAATTTGATCGCAACTCAGTTTCATCCCGAGAAGAGCGGAACTTTAGGGGTGAAACTGTATGAAAACTTTTTGAAATATATGGTTGATAGGAATTAACTTGGACATTATTCCTGCAGTAGATGTTAAAGATGGCAAATGTGTTCGACTCTATCAAGGGGATTACGACAAGGAAACTGTTTTCTCCACTGATCCAGTTTCTGTGGCTGTTAATTGGCAAGAAATGGGTGCTGAAAGAATTCATATTGTGGATTTAGACGGGGCTTCTTCAGGCAGTCAACTTAATTTTCAAGTTATACAGAGGATGATCGCGTGTTTGACAATACCTGTGCAGGTTGGCGGTGGGATCAGGACAGAGACCAATGTTGGCACTATGATGGATATCGGGGTAGATAGAGTAGTGTTGGGAACTGTAGCAGTGGAGGATAAAGAACTTGTACGCAGTATACTCAATCGTTTTGGTACTGAGTCTGTTATTGTAGGAATAGATGTCAGGGACGATTTAGTTTCAATCAAAGGTTGGAAGGAGTCTACCATTGTAAGTTCATTCGACCTGATAGACGATATGTATAGCATAGGAGTCAGGCGATTTGTTTATACAGACATATCTCGAGATGGCACACTAATGGAACCAAATTTTGAATCCATAGAACAGATGGTGAATCGTTCCGATGCGAATATTATAGCTTCTGGTGGTGTGTCTTCTTTGGGTCACATAAAACAGTTGTCCGGATTGGGTGTTGAAGGGGCTATAATTGGCAAGGCACTATATACTGGAGATATCAATTTACATGAAGCTATATCAATTTATTGAATTTGCTACAATTCTGACAAAGTTTGTATTTAATCAGAAGTTATTGATGGATAGGGTACATATATGTCCAGAATACTGAAGGCTGTTATACCTGCAGCTGGTCTAGGGACTCGATTCTCTCCTATAACCAACGCCATACCAAAGGAGTTGCTTCCTGTAGTAGATAGAGCATCTATACAATACGTGGTGGATGAAGCTTGTGAAGCTGGAATAGAAGAAATTATTATTGTGATCTCCGAAGCCAAGGAATCAATTAGACAGTACTTTGACAGATTAACTAGCACTACATCGGCCAGCATCAAATACGTCTATCAACATGAGCAGTTGGGATTGGGGCATGCTATTCTTTGTTGCTCGGAGGCAATCGGACAAGAATCTTTTGCAGTTTTGTTGCCAGACGATATTATCCATGATGAAAAAGGAGCTCTGACCCAACTATTGGAGATCTATAGCAGGGTGGGTAGTAGTGTGATAGCTGTTCAACGAGTGCTACCTGAGTTTATTTCTAGTTACGGTATAATAGAGCCCACGGTTGCAGATGATGTCATAAAGGTTATTGGGTTGATTGAAAAGCCTGAAATCGACAAAGCACCATCGGATTTTGGTATAGTTGGCAGGTACATTCTGAGTCCTATGGTACTAGAGATTTTGTCTACAATTAACACAGGAGCCTTAGGGGAAATTCAACTTACAGATGCGTTGGCTCAATTGGTCAGCAGCCAAGATTTATATGCAGTGCATATTCAAGGGGAGAGGTTTGATGTAGGAAATCCTACAGGATTGCTCAAAGCATCTATTGTTCTGGCTTTGAGAAGACAGGATACAGCCACTGACTTTAAGGGATTTTTAGGAAGCATTCTTTAGATTAGTGCGGCCTCCATCGACTTAGAATGATCTCGTCGTTTGTTGACTACAAAGATAAAGAGGTTTAGAATTCTAGCGATTGTTGAAGAGCGGGGAGCTTGGTTTTACAGGCTGAGAGGCTTCTGGTTACAGAAGCGACCCTAACTACCTGATCTGGGTAATGCCAGCGGAGGGAGAAAGATTTGGAAAATATTTTTGAAGAGGTCGCCAAAAGTTGGGCGACTTCTTTTTGTTTGTGATTTATGGATACTCATTCAATGACGAATACAATTCGTAATAATCTCCCAGTGTTGACTTTGAATCGCATCGGTAAGGTTTGGCAATCTAGAGAAGGTCAAGTAGAAGCCTTAACTGACGTGTCCATGGACATACAGGAAGGTGAGTTTGTGAGTATTGTTGGGCCCAGTGGCTGTGGCAAAAGCACTTTATTAAATATATTGGCTGGACTAGATGCTCCATCTAAGGGAACCATACTATCAGGAGGTACACCTTGGCGGGATAGATTGGGGCATATTGGATATATGCCTCAAAAAGATCTTTTGTTGCCGTGGAGGAGTGTTTTGGATAACGCTATTTTAGCAGAAGAAATTAGTGGTGTGTCTAAGGAATCTGCAAGGAATGAAGCTCTAAAAATGATGGGTGAATTTGGTTTGTCCGGTTTTGAACATAATTATCCATATCAACTTTCTGGTGGTATGAAACAGAGAGTTGCCTTACTTAGAACTGTATTGGCTGATAACGAACTCATTCTTTTAGATGAGCCATTTGCTGCTCTTGATGCATTAACTAGGTCAAATATGCACGAATGGTTGTTAGGTCTATGGGAGTCTTGGCATAAAACTTTAATATTAGTGACTCATGATGTCGAAGAGGCTTTGATTCTATCTGATAGAGTTTATGTGTTAGGAGGTCGACCAGGTTTTGTAAAATCTGTGGTATCAGTAGATATGAGCAGGCCTAGAAGCTTGGCAATGGCTGATCAGGCAGACTTCTTAAGATTGAAAAAGCACGTGATTAATTTATTGAAGTCCACAAGTTGATATTTTTTATATTTGAACGCCAATAAATGGTTCACATAGGATATAAAATGGATATGAATGAAGAAATAAAAATTGAGAGACGATGGTTCGCATCTTTTGATTTTAAGTATTGGATAATTCCTATTTGCCTCACATCTACATTACTGGTTTTATGGGAATTACTGGTTTGGTTATTTGATGTTAAACAGTGGTTGCTACCAGCCCCATCTTCCATATTGCAGGAAATCTTTGAAAGTCGGCAACTCTTGTTTAATCATAGTGTGACCACGATATCTGAGATCATAATTGGGTTTTTGTTGTCTTTAGTAATAGGTGTTTGTTTGGCAGGAGCTATAGCATACTCGAATGTAGTCGAACGTTTCGCCTACCCTTTTGTTATAGCGTCTCAAACAATTCCAGTAATAGTTATAGCTCCTTTGTTGTTGATATGGATTGGGTATGGCATGATTCCCAAGATAATAGTGGTAATACTGATTTCGTTTTTCCCGATTGTTGTGAACACCGTTGATGGACTTAAGTCAGCTGATAATGACACGATGCGAATGCTAAAAACGCTGGGAGCCAGCAGGTGGCAAATATTCGTAAAATTACAAGTTCCATATTCCATACCGTTCCTGTTTTCAGGCATGCGTGTTGCTATAACTTTGAGTGTGATTGGAGCAGTTATCGGGGAGTGGGTTGGCTCTAGCTCTGGTCTGGGTTATTTGATGATGAGGTCGGCCCCGCAATTTCTTACTGAAAGGGTGTTTGCATCTATAGTAATTCTTTCGGGTATAGGCATATTCCTTTTTGCGTTAGTAGTTGTAATTGAACGTTTGTATATGCCTTGGTATGAAATGGAAAAAAGACAAAATTAGAGAGTTGAGCATTGTCAAAGCTTTTTATATAGAATTGACACTATATCTGGAGGGTTAATGCTATGAAATTTGGGGTTAATAGGATTATTTCGTTTGTGGTATTTATCGTATTGTTGTTGCCGGTTATGGCATGTGATGGGCAAGATGTATCGGATATAGAAGACTCTAAAGAGAAAGGAGTGATTAATATTAATCTTGCTTTAGATTGGTATCCCAATTCTAATCATTCAGGGTTTTATATGGCTAAGGAGAATGGTCATTATACTGAATCGGACTTGTCTGTGGATATTTTTACTCCTGCTAATCCAGAAGATGTTTTAAAAACCGTAGGTGCAGGAAAGGATGATTTTGGTGTTAGTTATCAGGCGGAAGTCTTACTAGCAAGGGCCCAAGGGATTCCAGTAAAATCCATTGCTGCCATGGTTCAACATCCCCTTAATTCAATTATGGTGCTTAAAGATTCAGGGATATCTCGACCTTCGGATTTGGCAGGTAAGAAGGTTGGAGTTACCGGAATACCTTTTGAAGAAGCCCTGTTCTCAGCCATGTTGGAGTATGACGGGACTAAACCTGAAAATGTCACCATTGTGAATGTGGGATTCGATCTGGGTCCAGCATTGTTGGGTGGTAAGGTAGACGCGATTGTAGGTGCCTATTGGACTCATGAATCTATCGCTATGGAATCTCAGGGCTACGAAATAAGTGTTTTGAGAATGGAAGATTGGGGAGTTCCAGACTTTTACGAATTAGTGTTGGTTGCTTCTGAAGAAACTTTGCAAAGCAAACCTGGACTTGTCAAAACATTTTTAACTGCTACACAGAAGGGATTTAGTGAGGCTGCTAATGACCCATTAAAAGCTGTGGATGTACTAGTAGGTTTTAATCCTGAAATAGATAGGGATTTAGAAATTAAAGGTATAGATCTTTTAGCACCTTTATGGTCGGAAGACGATGTAGTGTTTGGAACCCAAAACTCTGATCGGTGGAAACAATTATCGGATTGGATGAAGGAGAAGGGTCTTTTAGAAGACCATGTAGATCATCAGGAAGCTTTCACATCAGAATTCATAGAATAAAAAGCATTAATTAGGAGTGAAGTGTCTGATCGAAATATAGCCATGTCAATAGCAGGATCTGATTCAGGAGGTGGAGCTGGGATTCAAGCCGATTTAAAAACCTTCGCAGCCTTTGGTATATATGGTACATCGGCTTTGACTGCTATAACTGCTCAAAATACTCTTGGAGTGATGGCTGTTCATAACATACCTATGGATATCATTGAATCACAAATAGACGCCATTGTATCTGACATCGGAGTTGATGCTGTAAAGACCGGTATGTTGGCAAATTCCGGGATTATAGAGTTAGTGGCTAAGAAAGCCAAAGAACACAAATTTCATAATTTAGTTGTGGATCCTGTGATGGTAGCTAAAGGGGGAGACAGACTTTTGGAAGAGTCGGCTATAGATTCTATGAGAAAAGTTCTTATACCGATTGCTACCATAGTTACACCAAATATACCTGAAGCATCGGCATTATTAAATAAACAAATAGATACTATTGAGCATGCTCGGGAAGCTGCAGTTGCAATTGTAGACATGGGGGCAGTTAGTGTGGTTGTGAAGGGAGGGCATCTCAGTGGTGATGCTATCGATATATTTTATGATGGCAATCAATTTTTAGAATTTTATGCTGAAAGAATAAATACTAAGAACACTCATGGCACAGGGTGTACATTTGCCTCAGCAATTACTGCAGGCTTGGCCTTGGGTAAATCAATAGAGCAGGCCGTGGGCGATGCTAAGACTTATGTTACCCAAGCCATTAGATTGTCATTATCTATTGGGCATGGACATGGTCCTCTTAATCATTTTTATAAGTATTGGGCATAAAAGAGTTAGTGGCCTAATTGCACTGTAGTTTATAGGCTGTTAGAATTTTTAGACATTAAAACTTCGAAATTGGAGAAATTTATGGTTCTGAGTGATCGAACGATCAAAGAAGAAATATCGGCTGGTAGAATAATAATAGATCCCTTGGATCCATCTTGCGTACAGCCAGCTAGCGTAGACTTGCACTTGGATAAAAGGCTTCTTGTGTTTCGTAATACAAGACAGCCATATATTGATATACACGAAGAAATGCAGGACCTCACAGAAATCGAAGAGATTCAAGGTAATAATCCGTTCATACTTCATCCTGGGGAGTTCGTTTTGGGAAGTACGTTAGAATCGGTATCATTGCCAGATGACATAGTGGCCCGATTAGAGGGAAAGAGTTCTTTGGGAAGGTTGGGTCTCCTGATACATTCTACCGCAGGATATGTAGATCCAGGATGGAAGGGTCATCTTACTTTGGAATTAAGCAATGTGGCTAATCTTCCTATCACTCTTTATTTTGGCATGAAAATCGGCCAAATATCTTTCTTACGATTATCGAGTCCAGCTGACAATCCATATGGATCCTCCATACTGGGAAGTAAGTATCAGGGTCAAATAGACCCCACTGCCAGCAAGATACACGAGGATTATAAGAAAAACGGATAGCAAAATGGTATATATGCAACGTGCCTTGGAACTTGCACAAGAAGCTGTAGGCATATCCAGCCCAAACCCCCCGGTCGGAGCTGTTTTAGTAAAGGACGGCCACATCGTAGGGGAAGGGCACACGTTGCCACCAGGCCAGGCCCATGCAGAGATAATAGCAATAACACAAGCAGGTAGGTTTGCTAATGGGTCTTCTTTGTATACAACACTTGAACCTTGTTGTCATTTTGGCAAAACACCACCGTGTACTAGGCAAATAATCGAAGCCGGAATCAAGGAAGTTCATGTGGCTTTTATAGATCCGAATCCTCTAGTTAATGGTAAGGGGATTGATGAGTTAAGGAATGCTGGTATATCTATCCATATAGATGAGCTTGGTCGAGAGGCTGTTGAGATAATGGAAGGTTATGTCAAAGTGATGAGTTCAGGTAAGCCATTTGTTACTGCAAAATTTGCTATGAGTTTAGACGGGAAAATTTCTACATCTTCTGGCGATTCCAAATGGATTACTTCAGCAGAATCCCGGGCCACAGCTCGCAGATTAAGAGGTAAGGCAGATGCGATACTTGTTGGCATAGGTACTGTTCTGCAGGATGATCCACATCTAACTTTTAGAGATGCTGATGGAAACTTATGTGAAAGGCAGCCAGTTAGAATTGTTCTCGATAGTTACGGTCGGCTTCCCTTGGACGCCAAATTACTTAAAGAACCAGGGCTTTCATTAATTGTTGCTACCGATGTAGAAGAGCAGAAGGTTAATGCTCTGACGCAATTAGGTGCAGAAGTGATATTTGTATCCGGACAGAACGGGTCAATCGATCTCACCGAACTAATGGAATTATTGACACAACGCGGTTTTCTGAGTTTGATTGTCGAGGGAGGCAGTCATATATTAGGATCATTTTTTGATGCTGGTTTAGTAGATAAGGTGGTTGGATTTGTGTCACCGGTTATATTGGGTGGGACAAAATCACCTTCTCCTGTTGGAGGTAACGGAGCAGCAAAAATTGCTGACTCCTTTAAATTAGAAAGAAGCAACATTACTACGATAGGTAATGATGTTATGATTACAGGGTATTTGAGGTAATTATGTTTACGGGTATAGTCCAGGAAATTGGAAAAGTATTGGAGGCTGACCAAACGTTTTTGAAAGTAAGGTCTTCACTATTGCTAGGCACCCTAGAGCAAGGCGATAGTGTTTCAGTGAATGGAGCTTGTTTAACGGTTAATAGTGTAGACGAAGATTGGTTTTCTGTGGACACAATGCCGGAGACTATCAAACGAACCAACTTGGGTAGATTAACGGTAGGTTCGTTCGTTAACCTAGAGCGAGCATTAACATTGAGCACCCCTCTAGGCGGGCATATTATTCAAGGACATGTAGACGGTGTTGGTGGTATAAATTCTATAATCAAAGATGAGAATGCAGTATTAATGGAATTCTCAGTTCCAACGAATATAATTAAGTACATCGTTGAGAAGGGATTTATATCTGTTGATGGAATAAGTTTAACAGTCGTGGGAGTTACTGAATCCGCTTTTAGTGTTTCTGTGGTAAAATACACGCTCAATAACACTACATTGGGGATATCTGAAGAAGGGAATCCTGTGAACATAGAGGTTGATATACTAGCCAAGTATGTAGAAAAACTGCTTCCTTTTGCCAGATAGTATGATTCGATTAACACAACTGTAATTTTAATGGAGTACTCACTAATGTCTTTGTCAACGATCGAAGAAGCGGTAAAGGATCTTAGAGACGGCAAGATGGTTATCTTGGTGGACGATGAAGATCGAGAGAACGAAGGTGATCTTATTATTGCTTCAGAAAAAGTAACCGCAGATTCGATAAATTTTATGGCTACATATGGCAGAGGTTTAATATGTATCCCAATGTTGGCTGACAGACTGGAAGAGTTGAATATTCCTATGATGGTAAATCAAAATACCTCCAGGCATACTACTGCATTCACTGTTTCTGTAGACTCTAACGTAGGCACTACTACTGGTATATCTGCTCATGACAGAGCCTCTACAATTCTTACAATGATAGACCCTAAGGCTTCACCTTATGATTTAGATAGGCCGGGTCATATATTTCCCTTGAGATATCAGGAAGGGGGAGTTTTAGTCAGGGCAGGGCAAACCGAAGGATCAATCGATTTAGCCAAATTGTCAGGGCTTTATCCGTCCGCTGTTTTGTGTGAAATCATGAATGACGATGGCACTATGTCTAGAATGAATGATCTGGAAAAATTTTCAGAGGAGCATGGAATAAGAATAGTGAGCGTAGAACAAATAATAACCCATCGTA
The DNA here is from genome assembly GCA_009391535.1 of SAR202 cluster bacterium. GTDB lineage: Bacteria > Chloroflexota > Dehalococcoidia > Lucifugimonadales > UBA2985 > VFHP01. The sequence continues at coordinate 74,513 of VFHP01000023.1, forward strand.
TGTTGCACGAGAATCTGATTGAGAGAGTGGCCGATGCAAAATTGCCCACTTCTTTCGGACAATTCAGCGCAATAGCATTTAGGAGTCAAGTAGATCCCGACGAACATATTGCGTTAGTTATGGGTGATGTGGGCACATCCGAGCCAGTTTTGGTTAGGGTTCACAGCGAATGTTTGACCGGAGATGTTTTTGGTAGCATGCGATGTGATTGTGGTTCACAAATCAATCTAGCAATGGATATGATTGCGAAGGAGGGTAGGGGAGTTTTCTTATACATGAGACAAGAAGGTAGGGGCATCGGTTTGCATAACAAAATAAAGGCTTATTCATTGCAAGATCAGGGAATGGACACTGTAGAGGCCAACACGACTTTGGGTTTTAGTCCGGATTTACGGCATTATGGTATAGGTGCTCAGATTTTAGCAAACCTTGGTGTGAAAGATATGCGTATATTGACGAATAATCCAAAAAAGATAGTCGGGCTTGATGCCTACGGTTTGAATGTTATAGAACGGATTCCTATTATAGTACCCACTAATCCTGAAAATGAAAAATACATGAAGACTAAGCACGATAAGTTAGGTCATTTGCTAGAGTTTCAGGAGGGGAAAAGTTGAAAGGATTGTCATCTGAGTTCCAGGGTGAGGCAGATGGTCCAGGTGAACGACTAATCGGTAGCAGTGATGGTACCGGTTTGAAGATTGGCATAGTAGCAGCAAGGTACAGCTATTTTATAACAGGCAAACTCGTAAGTGGCGCCTGTAATAAATTACTAACACAAGGTGTGCGAGATGAGGATATAACAGTTTGTTGGGTTCCCGGTTCTTTTGAGATACCTGTTGTAGCTAGTGAAATGGCCAAAACAGGCAATTGGAACTCAATTATTTGTTTAGGAGCTGTAATAAAAGGTGACACTGCTCATTTCGATTATGTGGCCGGAGAGGCTGCTCGTAGAATAAGTCAGATATCAGTAGAAACAGGTATCCCTGTGGTTTTTGGGGTGCTTACGACTTTCAATGTAGAGCAGGCAATTGAAAGATCTGGTGATGGGCAGGATAACAAGGGAGAGGAAGCGGCTATAGTTGCTATAGAAACAGCAAACTTGCTAGGTTCGTTGAAGACGGTCAGAAAGTATTAATACGAAAACCTAGACTTTAAAAGTGCCATCCATATTGGTCTTTACTATGTCAAATATTGAGTCAAACATCTCTCTAGTCAATCTGCCCGTTTGTGTGTTTTGTCGGCTTGGATGGAAAGATGATATTAATAGTTTACCGTCTGGCGTTTCATATCTGGCACCATGACCGAAACGAGGTTTGGTTTGGCCACTCTTTTGGGGATAACCAGATACTTTGAGGGCTTTATAATATCCGTCAAAGGCTAACTTACCAAGCGTTACCACCACCTTCACATTTTTTAATAATTTGATTTCTTCTATAAGGAAATTCAGGCACATATCAACTTCTTTTTGAAATGGTTTATTGTTTGGTGGGGCACAATGTATTATTGAAGATATATAGACATTTTTTAACATCAAACCGTCATTTTTATTAAAAGAATCAGGGGAATTAGAGAAACCGTATTTATTGAGTGTCCTGAACAGCCAGGCTCCACTCATATCACCCGTAAACATTCTTCCAGTTCTATTTGCTCCATGTGCTGCTGGAGCCAGACCTATTATCAATACTTCTGCATTATGGTTCCCTAAACTAGGGACAGGCTTGCCCCAGTAATCTTCACTGATATACATACGCTTTTTTACGGATGATATTTCCTGGCAGTAGCGCACTAGCCTATCGCATCTAGTACAAGAAACTATTTTTAGGTTTACTCCGTCTAAATTAGAGGCCATGTCAGTTAAATTAGCGATCTTGATTGGCCACCATCTACGGTTATTGATGTTGCGGTTATAAGATCTGCTCTTTGAGAACACAAGAATGCCACAGTATCACCTACAGGTTCAGGCCAACCAAACCTCCCCATTGGTAGTTGATTCTTAATGAAACTGTCTACTACATCTTGGCTGTTGTTGTTCACAAATCTGTCCCAGCTGCCACCAGAAAACTTTATAGAGCCTGGTGCTATAGAGTTTACTAGAATGTTGTCTTTAGCAAGGGACAATCCAAGGTGTTTAGAGAACGCAATTAATGCAGCTTTTGCAGCCATGTAAGTCATACCTCCTCCGGATTCCCTTCCCCATATAGAAGCTATATTTACTATTCGCCCCCAATGCCTTTGCCTCATTCCTGGTAGTACTAATCTAGTCAATCTAACAGCTGACATAAGATTGAGGTTAATCGTGTTCATCCAGTCCTCGTCGGTAGTCGTTTCGAAATCTCTGCCTCCAATAGTTCCTCCAACATTGTTGACGACTATATCTACTTGCCCAAAATTGTTAACAGATTCTTCATAAAACTTGTTAACTCCTTGCTCCGTAGTAACATCTGCTTCTATTCCTAGGGCGTCATACCCGTTTTGTCTTAAATCAGACACTACATTTTGCAATTCATCCATGTTTCTTGCGCATAGTGATACTTTGCAGCCTTCTTTAGCTAAAGACAAAGCGGACTGCTTTCCAAGCCCTCGGCTGCCACCGGTCACTAAGGCGACTTTTCCAGATATTCCCAAATCCATGATAAACCTCCATCTTTTGTACGTTTAATTTGTCTGTTGATTCTATATTATTTGATATATCAATTCGAGTTAATAGTAAGAAGATAAAATTATCTTAATTTGCCACTCATAAATTATTGGTAAAAAAACAAGTTTGTGGTACATTGGTAATTGTGCCAGTGTGTTCGTCATTGGCATTAGGAATATAAAGAAATCAAAGATTTAATGTGGAGGTTACAATGTTAGATTACAAACCAAATATTGTTTTATCTAATAAAGAGTTCAACGTTATCGGTACCAGGCCCATTAGGCATGATGGATGGGATAAAGTTACCGGTAGGGCAAGGTACGCAGCAGACACTTATCTACCAAACATGCTGCACGGGAAGATACTAAGGAGCCCGCATGCGCATGCAGTCATTAAAAGCATTGATACGAGTAAGGCGTTGGCATTACCGGGTGTAGAAGCAGTGATTACGGCTCAGGACCTTCCTGACCTTTCGGCGAATCTGGCAGATCAAGAGGAAGGATCTATGTCGAATGCCGGCTTCGCTACCAGAAATGTTTTAGCGAGAGAGAAAGTTCTGTATCGTGGCCATGGAATAGCGGCTGTTGCTGCTATAAGTGCACATATAGCAGAGGAAGCTGCGGCACTAATAGAAGTAGAATACGATGTTCTTAAGCCAGTACTTAATCCGGCGGATGCTATGAAGGAAGACGCTCCAATTTTGCATGAAAAATTATTGCAAAGATCCAGTGCAGGTGCAGGTCAAGGAGGTTGGTCAGACGACGGATCTGGAGACGGTACCAACGTAGCTAACCGATATGAAATCAAGATGGGAGACATTGAGAAAGGGTTCGAAGAGGCCGATGTAGTAGTAGAAAGAGATTTCCATACCAAACGTGTACATCAAGGATATATAGAGCCCCACGCCACCACGGTTATGTGGGGGAAAGATGGTTATGTAACTATATGGACGAGTACCCAGCAGTTGTTTGGAGCGAGAGATAGTGCATCTAAATTACTAGGTCTTCCGACAAGTAGGGTAAAAGTGATCCCAATGGAGATAGGAGGAGGGTTCGGCGGTAAAGGCCAAGCAAACTATCTTGATCCTGTTGCTGCTATATTGTCCAAACAGACTGGTAAACCTGTCAAAATTGTTATGACTAGAACTGAAGTGTTTACATCAACAGGTCCTACATCTGGCGGTGACATGGTTGTCAAAATTGGGGCTACTAAAGATGGTCGCATAACAGCTGCCGAAGCCCATCTCATGTATGAAGCAGGGGCATTCCCTGGTTCGTCTGTTGGTGGCGGGGCTCGTTGTATGTTTGCACCGTACGACATAGCTAATGGATATATAGAATGTTTTGATGTACTTGCTAATACGCCCAAAGTAGCGGCGTATAGGGCTCCTGGAGCCCCTATGGCGGCGTTTGCGGTTGAGCAAGTTATAGATGAGGTTTGTCAAAAATTGGATATGGACCCTATTGAATTCAGGTTGCTTAACTCTGCCAAAGAAGGAACAAGGCAGATAACAGGTCCAGTATTTTCCAAAGTAGGATTTGTAGAGACTTTAGAAGCCAGTAAACAACATCCACATTACTCTGATCCTATAGGCACTCCCAATGAGGGTATGCTAAGAGGCAGAGGGATTGCTGCGGGATACTGGGGAAATGGTTCTGGACCCGCTAGCGCCATAGCAAGTGTAAACCCCGATGGATCGATAAGTTTAGTAGAGGGAGCTCCTGATATTGGGGGCAGCAGAACTACAGCTGCCATGCATGTTGCGGAGGCCTTAGGACTAGCATCTGAAGATATAAGGCCTTCCATTGGGGATACGGATTCTATTGGGTATAGCACTGGCGCTGGTGGAAGTGGAGTGACTCAAAAAATTGGCACTGCATGTTATTTGGCTGCAGAAGACGTAAAGAAGCAAATGATAGAGAGAGCTGCCAAGATATGGGAAGTACCTGTTGACGAAGTGGAGTATGAAGGAAGTTCAGTCAGGAGTAAATCCGACCAAGAATTGACAATGACATTCAAAGAATTGGCATCTAAATTAAATGCCACTGGAGGTCCAATTACCGGAAGAGCGAATTTGAACCCAGGTGGTGCAGGACCTGTTCTGGCAGTGAATATAGTTGATGTTGAAGTCGACCCGGAAACCGGTAAAACCCAGATACTAAGATATACTGTCATTCAAGATGTTGGAAAAGCTATTCATCCATCTTATGTTGAAGGACAGGTGCAAGGAGGATCGGTTCAGGGTATAGGTTGGGCGTTGAATGAAGAGTACTTTTATAATGATGACGGGCAAATGATGAATCCAACCTTCTTGGATTATAGAATGCCAATAAGTCTGGATCTCCCCATGATTGACACAGTTTTGGTAGAAATTGCCAACCCTGGGCAACCATACGGATTGAGGGGCGTTGGGGAGGTCTCCTTGGTACCCTGCATGGCGGCCGTAGCAAATGCTATAGAAGATGCTACAGGAACTAGAATGACTCATCTCCCGATGTCTCCAGGGCGTGTTCTACACGAGATGTCTGATAAAAAAGCTTAGGAAGCACATATCATACTTGATATATAAGGAAAAAAGATGGCAGAAGTATGGATGTCTACTAGAATGCAGAGGTTTTCAGGAGGACTTGAAAGAGTCCAAGTTCTGGGGGCTACGGTCCGACAAATAGTTAATAACCTAGAACAAGAATACCCGGGAATGAAGGATGTTCTCTGCATTAATAATGAAATAGATCCTGCCATAGCCGTTGTCATAGATGGAGAAACCTCAAATTTGGGTATGTTAGATAAAGTTAGCGAGAACAGTGAAGTCCATTTCATACCGGCAATGGCCGGAGGCTGACCAAGGCTAAGTAAGATTAATAATTCGGTTAAATAAGTGAGGCGTCTCCCACATTGGGGCGCCTCACTTGAATTCATATGGTTCTTGATTCGCTCCTTGATCTAAACCGTTACATTCTCCTTTTGTGTGTTTAATTGTTTTCATGAATGTCTTCTTGGGCAGTGCATTTTAAACTTTTTGTGTGGTATGTTGACTGTTAAAAATATATAATGGACGAAATATATCGTGTTTCTTTATGTATGGAGGAATCTATGAGACTTGTATTGTTTGGGGATGATTTTCGGTTAGGTGTGATCAGAGATGATTTGGTGGTGGATGCTTCTGATGTTTCTAACAGTATCCAATACTCGTCGCCTCAGGATATGATGAATAAATTAATTAGTAACTTTGATAAATACAGAGGTGCCCTGGAGAAATTGCAGATTAATGGTAGTGGATCTCATATGGATCAGGTTCGGTTACGGCCTCCATTACCAAGACCTCCTAGGTTAATTTGTATGGCTGTTAATTATATGGAAGATCCTAGTGTTACGGAACGACCACCGATAAACGCTTTCAATAAGAGTTCCAGTAGCGTGATAGGTCATGGTGACACAGTTGTCTTACCTAGTGACAAAGCAACTATTTTTGAACACGAAGCTGAATTGGCATTAGTTATTGGTAAGGATTCTAAGTTAATAAGGGCAGAAAACTCTCGTGACCATATTTTTGGATATCTTAATTTTATAGATGTTTCTTGCAGAGGTACTGGACCAAATGGGAAAGATAGTTTTTTCATAGGGAAATCGTGGGATACATTTGGTCCTATGGGTCCGGTATTAGTTACGGCAGATGAAATTGACGATCCGGATAGCTTGCAAGTTAAGTTGAGCGTCCAAGGTGAATTGAGGCAGAATTACAATACTTGTGACATGGCCCATAAGATACCTGAGGTTATAGAATGGGTGAGTTGGGTGAATACTTTAGAACCCGGGGATGTGATTTCTTGTGGCACAAATCATCTCGAATTGGGACCACTTCAAGATGGTGATCGAGTGGAGATGGAAATTAGTGACTTTGGCAAATTGGTTGTGAATGTTTCGGATGATCTACAGCGTACATGGCCAAGGGAGACTCGTGCTCAAAGAGAAGCCAGATTGAATTCATAATTAGTTATGTAAGGATTTCTGATCGATTGACTGTGGGAATCAATTACTGATTGCGAGTGTATTAATAAAGACGTACGGAGGTGATGAGTTGGCTCATTTATTGCTAAGGGCAAAAGTAGAAAGTTATGCTAAGTGGAGACCTGGGTTTGATGATAATGCCGATGCACGCGCAGAGGCTGGCGCTATAGGAGACGCTCAGGTATTCCGTAGTGGAGATGATCCATGGGAGGTTTTGGTTCTTATTGAATGGGATGAACTAGAGAGAGCTAGGCAGTTTGTAATGTCAGGTGGTGTCAAAGATCCAATTTTTACGGATGAACCTACTGTTTACTTCCTTCATGGTGTGTAGCATTTAATATGGCATCAAGGTATTGAATTATGGACAATCCATGCTTAGTAGTTGACCTCGAGACTATGGGGTATATGGAGGCTTGGTCCGTACAAAAATTTATCGCGAAATTGCGATATCAGAATGAATTGAACGACTGTCTGATTCTGGTTCAACATCCTCACACTTACACTCTTGGACGCAGGGGTAAGTTGTCGGATGTTTTGGTCGATGATTCATTTTTAGCACTAAACGATATAGTTGTTCATAATGTTGATAGAGGTGGAGAAGTCACATATCATGGCCCGGGGCAGATCTTAGCCTATACAATATTTGATGTTAGGAACATGGGGGGGGTTTCGTCATTCGTTAACTTTCTGGAAGAAATAGTCATAGGTACTTTAGCTACTCTTGGAGTCAGAGGATATAGGAAAGAAAAATGTACTGGTATATGGGTAAATGATGCTAAAATAGCGTCTCTGGGTCTGAATATCAGTAGAGGGATTACTACTCATGGATTCTGCCTAAACATTGATACGGATTTAACTTACTATGAGCATATAATTTCTTGTGGCAATCCCGAGGAAAGAGTTACTTCTTTGACTAGTTTGGCAGGCATGGATTTTTCTGCAGTAGATATTAAGGAAACTATAAAGGATCAATTTGCCACGTGCCTGGATAGGAAAATGGAAAAGGTGGATTTGTCACAAATATACCTAGATAATCAATAAATAATAAAAATCGATCCGGTGGTTCTATGAAAGACGTGACTAAGTGTGGTTCACTATCTATAGAGTGGGGCAAAAGAACTTACATCATGGGTATACTCAATGTTACTCCTGATTCGTTTTCAGGTGACGGAATAGGAAATGACGTTGGATTAGCGGTGGAACAAGCTTTAAAATTGCAGAATGATGGAGCGGATATAATTGATGTTGGCGGTGAATCAACTAGACCCGGTTCAATTCCTGTAGATTTGGAAGAGGAACGGAGGCGCGTAATTCCTGTAGTGAGAAGTTTGGTATCAAAGCTTTCTATCCCCATAAGCGTTGATACTTATAAACCCAAATTGGCACAGGAAGCTATTGATGCCGGAGCCGCTATGATAAATGATATTTGGGGATTAAAACACGATATCTCCATGGCCGAGATAATATCCCATGGCAATGTTCCTGTTATTTTGATGCATAACCAATATGGCGTTGAGTATTCCGATTTGATGTCAGATGTAATAGATAGTTTAAGCAAAAGTATAGAATGTGCAATTTACTCAGGTATAAGAGAAGAGAACATAATATTGGATCCGGGTATGGGATTCGGAAAGACGCCTTCTCAAAATTTACAGTTGATAAGAAGGCTTGGAGAAATCAAAGCCATGGGATTTCCAGTTTTGATTGGCACTTCTAGGAAATCCACTTTGGGTTTAGTTTTAGATTTACCCGTCGACGATCGTTTAGAAGGTACTGCTGCAACGGTAGCAATATCGATAGCGAATGGAGTTGATATTGTTAGGGTACATGACGTCAGAGAGATGAAGAGAGTGTCCTTAATGAGTGATGCCATTGTTAGAGATACGATTGCGTAATTAGGTTTTATTTATGGTTCTTGTTTATTTATCCATAGGTTCTAATCTGGGTTTCAGATATGGTAACATACGCAGTGCAATTTTAGAGATAAATAAGTTTGCGTCTCTCTATGCCATTTCCTCAGTTTACAGTACGAAACCTGTAGGGTTCTTAGCCCAGCCATATTTTTTAAACTTAGTTTGTTCTATAAAAACCGCTATGGATCCATTGCAATTGCTCGAACGTATTAAGGCTTTGGAATCTTACATGGGTCGCGTTCCTATGTTTAAGAACGGTCCGAGAATTATAGATATAGACATCTTATCCTATGGTGACGTCTTAGTTGATTTCCCTCAGTTGCAAATACCACACCCTAGAATGCACCAACGTAATTTTGTCTTGACACCCCTGAAGGAAATCGAACCCAATTTTATACACCCATTGTTGATGATTACAGTATCGGATCTTTTGGAACGACTTTATGACGTGGAGGAAGTTGTCAGCATCGGGGAAACTATTCAAGTAGATCTGAAGGAATTAGATTAGGAATAGTGTTTTCTATGGGGTATTTTTGATCACATTTAGAACATTCCAATGTTCCTGTAATCACTTCCACTTCATCTTCTTCTTCGATATGAAGTAATAAACCATTTTTGCATTCTGGGCAGGCTAGTATATCCAATATATCTTTTTTCATATCATTTTCTCGCTATATATTAATTGCCAAGCATTTTATTTTTCGGATAAACCTTGTATAAAAAGTGCATTAAGAATATCCGAAAGGAAAAATATCAAAATTCCTAGTATTAGTGTAAGGTTTATACCTGTAGACATACCATAAAGTTTTGTTATAACGTTGCCTTTAACCATGTTTCTGTCCTGAGCATCACTGTTTCTAGCGGATTTCCATCTCCTTCTAGCTATGGTGAACATCCAAGTTGCTAAGCCTATTTTTGTTGCTAATACAGCTATGTATGTCGGAGTAGTAGATGGATCAGTAATCCTATCAAATAGTAACAGTGTTCCGCTGGCAATAAGTATTACTATACAGGTACCAATTATGCTTCTGAATTGTTCTGCTAGTGCTGTTAACAAGGGATTGCCAGATGCCAAAAATTTTTTTTGTTGTGGCTTGAAGACAAAGATGTAGAAAATACTGCCACCCAGCCATGTTGTGGCTGCTATGGCGTGAGTCCATTGAACGGTGATCATGAATAATTCATTAATAGTCAATTTTCAATTCTCTACTCACGTTATATGTTATTTGACATTGTTTCCTATCATTAACCAACCGGATCGAAACCAGACCATTTTATATCAAAGTTTTTCTGGGTACCATACTATATAAAATGATTGTAAAATGTAGATTATTGGATAGTTCTGTTTAGGTGGTAAGGAGTAGCGATGAAGATAACGGATATACAAGTAAATTTGTTAAAACCTCCAGATGACACACATTTGACAAGTTTGGGTGGTGGTTCAGGTAATTTGTTATACCAGATACATACCGACGAGGGTATAACTGGCGTATCAGAAGGTAGTAGGGGCTTACATTTTTCTTTACATAAGGCGTATATAAATGCCGTTATTAAGCCTGTTTTGATTGGATTAGATCCATGTCAGCCCAAGAGGATATGGGAGATATTATCTCTAGGTGAGGGTCAGAGGGCCTCTAGGTTTCCTTCGAGAGTAGTAGGGTCTATAGACGTAGCACTCTGGGATATTATGGGTAAGGCAGCGGGAATGCCTATATACAAGTTATTAGGTGGATCTGCTAGAACTGAGATACCATTGTATTGGAGCAGGGGGAATGGATGGACGAAAACGCCTGAAGAGATGCTCAGTGAAATTCAAGAAGGATATGACAAGGGATTTAGGGCTTTCAAAGTTCGTATGGATTGGCGGGAATATCGACAGGATGCGGATCCCAAAAAAGATTTTGCTATATTTAAAAAATGCAGAGAGTGGTTGCCGGATGATTGCGCCTTGAGCTTTGATGCTAACAGAGGTTACTCTGTGCCGACGGCAATTGAACAGGGGAGAAAGTTTGAGGGTTTAGGAATAGCCCATTTTGAGGAGCCTTTGGCACCGGAAGACCTCAACGGACTTAGACAGGTTGTAGACGCTTTGGATTGTGCTGTTTCGTCTGGAGAAGGAGAAAGCTCTTCATGGAAGTTTAGAGATTTAATTCAAATTGGCAACCCAGATATACTGCAACCAGATGTGTTAGCGGTCGGTGGGTTGTCAGAAATGATAAGGGTTTTTGAACTGGCGGCAGTTCATCATAAAATTCTTATGCCTCATAGTCCTAATGTCGGATTTAACTCTATGGCTAGTTTACACATTTACTCTACCGTGACCAATGCCGTTAGACCGCATGAGTATTCCGAAGAATTTACTGGCCCACAGGAACAAGTGCAAAAGCTTTTTAAGGAACCGGTAGAAATAGAAAATGGTGTAATCAAACTACCTGATAGACCGGGCTTGGGGCTTGAATTAGATTACGAATATCTTGAAACTAGAATAGAACAATAATTCAGTAGTGTTAATACTTTATTTATTTGACTGAGACAGGTTCATATGATATAGTCGGACATTACCCGTAATGCCTGAACATTTGTAATATTGTAGGGGAAGCATATACCAAAAGAATATAGAATAAATCAACGTATCAGAGTTCCTGAGGTCTTAGTTATAGACGACCTCGGGGAGCAACTCGGGACTCTTTCTATAGCGGATGCAATTCAATTGGCTAGAGACAAGGGATTGGATTTGGTGGAAGTTGCACCCGCAGCACAACCACCCGTGTGTAGATTGTTGGATTACGGTAAGTTTAGGTATATACAAAATAAGAAAGAAAAAGAAGGACGAAAAAACCAAAAAGTTAATCTTCTGAGAGAAGTGCGATTTAGACCAGGGATCGGTGGACATGATTTAGAGGCCAAAACACGTATGGTAAGAAAATTACTTGGTGAAGGGTCGAAAGTAAAGCTCACAGTTATGTTCAGAGGCAGAGAAATAACTCACCAAAGTCTAGGAGTCGAATTACTCCGCAAGGCAGCTGAGACCTTTAAGGAAGAAGCTAAGTTGGAAAAAGCACCCAGCATGGAAGGCCGGAGACTTAGCATAGTGATCGCTCCTCTTGGTCAAAAGTCCAAAGGTGATAACGAGAGAGAAGTGGAGACAGTCACGAATGCCTAAATTAAAGACTCATAAAGGGGCCAAATCCAGATTTCATGTTACTGGATCTGGCAAGATATTAAGGATGAAGGGACATAGGAGCCATTTAAGGCGTAAGAAACCTATGAGAGTTCACCGTCTTTTTCACCAGAAACATGAAATTAGTCCAGCAGATGTCAAAAGAATTCACAAGCTTTTGCCTTACGTATAGATTTGGAGTTTTCAAGTGTCAAGAATTAAACGGGGCGTAACTGCTCGACACAGACATAAGAGGCTTCTTCAGATGACGAAAGGTCATCGAGGAGGCAGGCACAATTTGTATAAGAGAGCCAAAGAGTCATTTCTTAGCGCTTTCAGTCATGCATATAGACATAGGAGAGAAAGAAAAGGCGATATGAGGAGGCTCTGGATAACTCGTATCAATGCCGCTGCTAGAGAATGTGGTATGTCCTATAGTGAATTCATAAGTGGTCTAAGTAAAGCCAGTGTCTCAGTAGACCGTAAGATATTAGCTGATATTGCAGTACGAGACTCCGGGACCTTTGCCAATTTGGTTAACATTGCCAAAGAAGGCACTACTGTTGCTAGCGCTTAGTTCCGGACCCAACTCCAAGCATATTGCTTTATAGATCACGCGTTGGGGTGTCTTGAGACTTGTCTTGGTTGACTTCTTCTGTTCTAGTCGTTGTATTAGTGTTTGAGTAGCACAAAAGGTATGCGTCGCATCGTGCCAGTGTAGGTCGTTTATTGTAAGTTTTGGCAGGTGACATATTGCTGTTCTTCAGATCAAAAGCAAGATCAATAATTTTCTTGATATTGTCGCTCGTGATAATGACGGGTAAGGGTTCACTTTATTTAACTCCCATAGAAGAAGTATCTGCTCCTTATCTATTTTCTTTATCGGACTGGGAAATCCGAAACATATTCAGTAAGTGGTTATATGAGGTTAAGGTCAAATATAATGATACTGATATCTTTGTAAATTCTGATCATTTTGTATATGAACATCTCGAGGCCTTAAATACTGAACAAAACAACATTAATAATTCCGTGGGTTATGAATCGGGGTCAAATATATTACATAACAAAGATATTCAATTTATACGAGAATCGTTAGAGGGCATTATTGAAGGAAAAGTATCTGAAGTATTAGATGAGGAAAATATCGGCTACTTCCAGCCCTTGAACCGAATCAAGATTCGTTTCCCACCGGTTGACATTACGATACAAGAACCCCCCAAATTGTTAGTCGTTTCTCCTAGAGATCGAATAGATCTTATTGAAACAGTTTTACTGAAAACGGATGTGACTGTGGATGAGATGGAGGAATTAGAGGACGTCATTACCAAGCAATTCGACCTGTCTGCTTTAATATTAAATTTAGGTGGTATAGCTACTTATCCGTCTATATTACCCCCAGACAAATCATTGGAATCCTTTTTGATTGTTACAGCACACGAATGGTTGCATCACTATCTATTTTTTAAGCCTTTAGGCAGAGAATATTGGACAGATTCCACTATGACCTCTATAAATGAAACCGTAGCCAGTATGTTCGGAGAAGAGATAGGCCTTAAAGCTTATAGGAAATTCCCGGAACGAGTTCATCCGGTTTTAGAAGAAAATTCTTCAGCTATGTCCCATGATTTTGACTTCAGAAAAGAGTTGCGTGAAACGAGGATAAAAGTTGATGATATGTTAAATCAAGGGCAAGTAGAACTTGCGGAATTATATATGGATGAGAGGCAAATATTTATGGACGACAATGGATATTATATTCGTAAACTTAATCAAGCTTATTTTGCTTTCAATGGTACTTATGCTGATCATCCTGCTTCTGTCAGCCCCATTGCTTCTCAACTGGATCAGATAAGGAATGCTAGTGATTCGTTGTCTGATTTTATCGACAAAGTAAGTCAAATTTCAACTCATGTGGAATTCTTGGATCTAGTTGATAGGCACGAATAAGTTCAGATGTCTAGATCATTTTCCTTATAGATGGTCATGGAAGGCATTTTCAATTAAAGTGTTGATTAATTATGATTAAACTTAGACGTTTTATAATGTTTATTTTATCGAGTTCTCTGATATTTGTGTCGTATGGTTGTTTTTCAGATAATCAAGAAACTGATACTATTCAGGTAGAAATCGAAATACCAGTTGGTATTCCGTTTCATTTAGAAAGACTCTTAAAATCCTCAGATGTTCTTGGCAATTGGTACATCAGTTCTGCTCCTGAAAGTTCCATTTTTTATAACCAAGAAATTCTCTTAGAACAGCCAGTCGTGGTTCCTGACGTTCCTGGAATATATCAGGTTTCGTTAAAACAGAACGTGAACGATGGAAATAGTTTAATTCATCAGGCATATATCGGAGCTACAGTTTGGTTTGATGAGGTTGCCAAGTATGCGGGTGTTTTGGGAGGGCCAGAACAAGATTTTAAACAAGGATTTGGACCAGGAACTGCTTGGGCTGACTATGATAATGATGGTGATATTGACTTATACGTTGGTTCGAAGAAACAAAATATTCTTTATAAAAATCATGGAGACGGAACTTTTTCTGACGTCACCCGAAAAGCTGGAGTAGATGGTGAATGCAACACCTATGGTGTGGCGTGGGGTGACTATGATAATGATCACGACTTCGATCTTTACGTGGTTTGCCATAGTGATGACCAGTGGTCTTCTATCGATCACAAGGCCTATGAATCGAATTTTTTGTACAGGAATGACGGTGACGGCACATTCTCTGATGTTACGGTCGAAGCTGGTGTAGGGTATATTGCACATGGAGCGAGTGCGACTTGGGTGGATTATGACTCTGATGGTCAGTTGGATTTATATGTGGCAAATTACGGCATATATGGTGATGATAGACAGGGTTGGGGAGATCCCAACGTCTTGTACAAAAATAGAGGCGATGGGACGTTTGTGAATGTTGCTAGTGAAGTAGGGATAGCCGGAGAACAAGGGCTGCTTACCTATAGATGGGCCGGAGGAAAATTAGTTCAGTCAGGTATGACGTTTTCTTCATTGTGGTTTGATTATGACAACGATGGAGATCAAGATATTTTAGAATGTAATGACCAAGGCGTTAGCCCGTTGTATCAAAATGACGGCACAGGCTTGTTCGAAGATGTGACCAAGGAAGCCGGGCTTTTTGTTTTAGGGGAGTGTATGGGTATAGATTCAGGGGATTATAACAATGATGGTTGGTTGGACGTATATTGGACCAATTACAATGACAATTATCTCTGGAACAATAATAGAGATGGCACTTTTACTGAAGTGGCATATGACTTAGGGGTAGGAGACCATAATATTGGTTGGGCTACCGGTTTTATAGATTATAACAACGATGGATTTTTGGATATTTATGTTACTAACGGACTTGTAGGTGGATCTGTAGAAGACGGAGCATCTACTGGTAAATCCGTAAATGAACCCAACGTTTTGTATGAAAATGACGGGAATGGTGGTTTTACTGATGTAACCAGATTATCAGGTATAGGTGACGAGTTCGTAGGTAGAGGTACTGGAATAGGAGATTTCAATGGAGATGGATCTATAGATATATATGTGGTTAACAACAACAACAAAAACCGTTTGTATAAGAATACCATTGGTCAGTCAAATAATTGGATAATAATAAATTTGGTGGGTAGTGAGAGCAACAGTAAGGGAATAGGGTCACGTATAACAATATCAAGGCCTGGCGTAGAGGAAACATATAAACAAGTTTTCGAGATAAAGGGCGGTACTGGATATCTAGGAGGCAATGGAACTCAACTTATTTGTGGTTTAGGCCAATCTGATTTTATAACATCCATTAAAATTGACTGGCCAAGTGGTATTGTTCAGACGATTGTTGATATTGATGTGAACCAAACGATATCAATTATGGAGAGTGGTTCATATATTTCATCAAACCAATAATATTATTTACTTTTCGTAGTTATATCTGAGAGAACAAAATATGATTAAGATTTCATATGTTAGATCCTTATTGGCAGCCCACATTTTAATTTGTCTACTTATCTTATCTGGATGTGATAATAGAGATATTTTTGATGTTAAGTATGATGATATTAAATCAGATCAGATTCTATGTGACCCGCCTGGTCAACCCCATAACATACCGTCAAATATTTATGTGAACCCAAAGAACCTGTTGGATACATCTTGGCTAATGGATCGTAGATATGATCAAATTGGTGACTCATCCAGTTTTAGCGTATTTTGTGCATTTTATTTTACAAATGTTTTGGAGCGCACAGGGATAGATTTCAAGCATCGGATAGTAGACGATGCGGGGAAGACATACAAACCGGTTCATTACGACCATGGTAACGGTCTAGCAGTTGCTGATGTAGATTCTGATGGTTTACATGATATCTATTTTGTGAATCAAATCGGAGCGAATCAGCTTTGGAGAAATTTGGGAAACGGTCAATTTGAAGATATCACTTACTATGCTGGAGTTGCTATGGATGACAGGGTAAGTGTGGCAGCATCTTTTGCAGATATAAACAATGATGGGTTCCCAGATCTCTATGTAACGAGTACACGGTTCGGTAATATATTGTTCCAAAATGACGGTTCAGGAAAGTTCAACGACATTACACAACAGTCTGGGCTCGGATATCAAGGACATTCTTCAGCGTCGGTTTTCTTTGATTATAATAACGACGGTCTTCTGGATCTTTTTCTGACTAATGTTGGTCAATACACTACGGATGAAGAAATATATATCGAGATATCAGAAGGACTAAAAGATTATGAAAGTGGCAAGTATCATTTTTACTCTGGTTTTCCAGACGCTTTTACTGGCCATACAAAACCAGAAAGAACGGAGCACAACAAGTTGTTCAAAAATCTTGGGGATGGTGTTTTCCTAGATGTTACTCAAAAGTCCGGTTTAGTGGACCATACTTGGTCTGGAGATGCGACTATTTTAGACGTTGATCAAGATGGTTGGTTGGATTTGTATGTTTTGAATATGCAGGGCAACGACAAATACTATCGCAATATTGCTGGTCTGTATTTTGAAGAGAACCCTGCAATGTTCGATAAAACCCCTTGGGGATCTATGGGCGTTAAAGTATTTGATTATGATAATGACGGCTCCGCAGATTTATATGTAACGGATATGCACTCGGATATGTATGAAAATATAGAACCTTCGAGGGAGAAGTTTAAGTCACGAGTTAAATGGCCAGATCTGTTTTTGATGGATGGGGGTAAGAGTATATTTGGTAACGCCTTTTATAGGTATTCTGGACCAGGGGTTTTTGAAGAAAGATCCGATGATTTATCGTTGGAGAATTATTGGCCTTGGGGTCCGAGCATTGGAGACTTAAACGCTGATGGATATGATGACATATTTGTCACGGCCAGTATGAATTATCCGTTCAGATACGCAGCCAATAGCATTTTTTTGAATGATCAGGGAAAGACGTTTAGAGACAGCGAATTTATTCTAGGAATAGAACCCAGAATTGGAAGGAATACAGCAACCCCCTGGTTTGTACTAGATTGCTCCGAGTATGATTTTGATCATCAGGATTGTGTGAAGGGTAACTTGACAGATCACAACGTAGTTTGGGGAGCGTCTGGTTCTAGATCTTCTGTGGTCTTTGATATAGATTTGGATGGGGATTTGGATATAATTGTCAGCGATTTTAATGGTGTTCCAATGGTTTTCACTAGTAATTTGAGTGATGAAACCAAAGTGAATTATCTTAAGGTTGGTTTGACGGGTATTGATTCCAATACAAATGGAATCGGTTCGACCGTAAAAGTGTATTCTGGAGGGGAAGTATATACGAAATTTATGGATGGAAAATCAGGTTACTTGTCGCAAAGTATATTACCTCTCTATTTTGGTCTTGGTGAATTTGAGGAAGTTGAAAAAATAGAGATTTTTTGGGCATCTGGAGTTTATCAAACAGTGTCAGGGCCCCTTGAAACCAATCGTATTATTCAGATTGTTGAACTATCGGACTAGTCCAATAGTTTGATGTCCCTCTAATTTCTGTCATTACTCCAACAGCTAGTAAACGCCCAGATTTTATTGTACGGTTCGGGACCTCTATGATATTATTCTAGTAGTATTTGCTTATGCAGTTGAGGAACATATTTGGCTTCTCCCTTGTTTCAAAGGACTAGCGTACAAGTTTTCGACGTTTTTAGACGTAGGATATCGAATTCTTGGCTTGCTAAAACATTAGAATCTACATTAGATTTGAGTGACGACGAAAAATCATTTGCAGTTAGTTTGGTGATAGTTGATGATGAAACCCTTCAGAGGCTAAATTTTGAGTATAGGGGCATAGATGAACCGACAGATGTTCTCTCATTTCTGCTTTGGGATGATTGTGATAACACCACAAATATTTCTGGAGAATTCGTATATCCCGCGACAAACTTTAAGAAATATGGGGAAATCTTAATTTCTTATCCCAGAGCTATTGATCAAGCTCGTCAGAGAAAGAATACTGTAAAGTCGGAGATCGAGATGTTGATCGTTCATGGAGTTTTGCATCTTATGGGATACGACCATGACAGATTTGACAATGAGATAGAAATGTGGTCTCGGCAAGAGGAACTACTTGCCACTTTGAAACTATAGGGATGGTAATTGTGGATCAGGTTTTATACAGAAAATGGCGCCCACAAACACTTGATGATGTTATAGGGCAGGAACATATAACAAGAATTTTGCATCAAGCTGTTTTGCAGGGCAAAATAGCGAATGCTTATCTGTTTTGTGGTCCTCGAGGAACAGGAAAAACCAGTACTGCTAGGATTCTAGCCAAAGCTATTACTTGTGAGCAGTCTGTAGGTGGCGAACCATGCAATAGTTGTAGAATTTGCATCAATGTTAATGACGGTAAGTCTCTAGACCTGTTTGAGATAGATGCAGCTAGTAACAGAGGCATAGACGACATCAGGGAATTACGAGAGAGAGTTAATTTTGCTCCTGCAGAGTCCTCTCATAAAGTTTACATTATAGATGAAGCTCAACAATTAACAGATGCTGCTAACAATGCCTTCCTAAAAACATTGGAGGAACCACCTCCTCATGTTGTATTCATACTGGCAACTACAGAGCCTCAAAAAATTCTGGGTACTGTTGCATCTAGGTGTCAAAGGTTCGATTTCCACAGGATTTCTCAAGAACATATACTGAAACGATTAACTGATATCAGCAATAAGGAGCAGATAAATATTGAATCATCGGCGCTAGTTTCTATTGCCAGGAATTCTTCGGGGAGTCTGCGTGATGCGGTTAATCTCTTGGAACAACTAAGTGTATCTAGTGACTCTAACATAAGGGTAGAAGATATTAGAAATATATTTGCAATCGGTGATGATTCTGTAGCACTAGAATTTGTAGAGTGTTCTTTATCTGGGCAGGTCAGAGAGGCTCTTTTGACTATAAATGACATATCTGAAAAAGGTTTAGACATCAGTCGATTCCAAAGGCAAGTTGTAGACCATTTAAGGAACCTACTTCTGGTAAAATCCGGCGTTGACAATATAGTAGATCAGGCGCCTGAGATTATTACTAAGATAAAGGGGATAGCCGAACCGGTGCCTTTGGAGCATATTTTGAGAACGTTAAAAATATTTGAGACGGCCACTCAAAATATCTATGGACCCAACACGCTATTCATGGAGACGGCTTTGGTGGAAAGTTGTATAGATGTCGGTGAAAAAATTTTATATGCAGATGAAGTTTCAACACAGAATGAAATAACCGCGATGGAATCGTTGATTCCTGACTTGCTTCATGAAGCTCCAATAGAGGAGAGTAATCAAGAAATAGACAATATTAAAGCAAGACCTATAATCAAAGAACCTACTGAATATGTTGATGATTATTATGCAATAAATGCTAACGACGTAAGTAAGGCAAGCGAATATGGGCCAGAGCCGTTAAAGGATTCCTCTAGAGAGAATGAAAACCAGATAGATTCGACTAAAGAAATTGGTGATTCTATGCAAGATATTCAAGAACCAGTATTAAAAGTTTCGAATGGCGGAGCCAATGAACTAACGGAATCGCATTGGATGTCAATAAGATCGGCTACTAGACACTTAAAATTTAAATATAATATAGGATCTCTTTTGCTGGGCACTGAAAATAGATATATTGAAGATGGAACACTGTTCTTAGTTTTCAAGACTCGTTCCAATTTGGAACGACTTCAGGGGGAAATAGATAATCCTGATGTGAGAAGATCACTGATAGATATAATAGAGAAGGCAACTGGAGTAAGGTATGATTTGAGTCTAATTATGATGGAGCAAAAGGAAGGTTATTCTAATGGTCCTTCTGGGCATCTGGTTCAGACAGCAAGGTCTTTAGGTGCTATTATTGAAGGCGAATCAGAAGAGGAGAAGTAAGCATGAATAAGAATATGTTGCGACAAGCCCAACAGCTTCAAGCTAAATTAGCCAAAGCCCAAGAAGAATTGGACAATGCTGTAGTAGAAGCGACGTCTGGTGGCGGGGTCGTAAAAGTTGTTATCACTGGGAAACTCAAGATTCAGTCTGTAGAGATTTCTCCGGATGTGGCAGATGATATTGAAATGCTGCAGGATTTGGTTATGGCGGCAACAAATGAGGCTATCGATAAAGCCCAAGATTTAGCCCAAAAGAGCTTTAGTTCTATAACGGGTGGAATGAATATACCAGGGCTTACCTAGCAAAGAGAGGCTGAATTAGGCGATGAATTATGAGTTTCTTCCTTCCGTTGCTGCTCCTCTGTCCAGATTAATACAGGAATTTAATAGGCTGCCTGGAATAGGCCCTAAAAGTGCACAGCGATTAGCGTACTACTTGATCAGGATGCCTGAGGAGGAGGCGAAATCCCTCGCTGAGTCTATATTGGCAATTAAAGACCGAGTTATATTCTGTGACGTCTGTCAAAATATAACCGAAAATAGTCCGTGTTATCTTTGCTCACACGACAGCAGAGATAAATCTAGAATCTGTGTGGTCGAGGAACCATTGGATGTCTTATCGTTGGAACGCACACAGGTCTATAAAGGTACATATCATGTGATACATGGGGTTATTTCTCCTGCGAGTGGTATAGGTCCTGAAGACTTGAAGATCAGGGAACTGCTCAATAGGCTTAAAGATGGCTTAGTAGAGGAGATAATTCTTGCGACTAATCCCAGTTTAGAGGGTGAAAGTACGGCGATGTACATTCACAAGTTACTTTCACCAATTGTCAATAAAGTCACCAGACTGGCGAGAGGGTTGCCAGTTGGGGGAGATCTAGAGTATGCCGATGAGTTGACTTTGAGTAGAGCGTTAGATGACAGGAAAGAGATTTAGTACCAATATATAGTATGAGTAACACCGAAAAAATTTATAAAACTCAGGGTATAATCCTGAGGCATTATCCTCTAGGAGAGACTGATTATATACTTAGCTTATTTACTCCAAACAGAGGAAAAGTCAGAGCTATAGTTAAAGGTGCCAGAAAATTGAAGAGTAGAATTGGGGGTCATGTGGAACCAGTAATGTTGACCTCATTTCTTTTGACAAAAGGTCATAATTTAGATTTGATTAATCAAGCCGAATGTGTAGATTCGTTTAGAATAATACGTGAGGATTTAACTAAGCTTTCTAAAGCGCTATACATATTGGATTTAGTAGATGCGATTACTAATGAAAGTCAGTCAAATAATGATGTATATTTGTTGTTGCTAGATACTCTGAAAAATTTAACGAACGACAAAAATGATAATCTCATACCGTATTTTCAGATCAAATTGCTAGGTTCATCCGGCTTTATGCCTGAACTCTATCAATGTGTTAATTGTGGAAAAGAGATAGTTATGAATGCGCACAGATTCTGTCCTGATAGAGGAGGTGTTATATGTGATTCTTGTAATCCTTTTAACGTCAGAATCCTTTCATTATCACTGACTTCATTGAAGGTATTACGTTTTTTCCAAAGATCTGATTACAGTCATGTTTCCATTTTAAATATAGACGGAGATACTAATAAAGAATTACAAGATTTGTTGTATGCTCTTCTATTTAGTGCTATTGGCAAAGAACTTAAATCATACAGGTTTATTAATGATGTGGCAGAAGAAACCGTTGATAGCTTAAAGGGTGTATAGATGGAAAGATTATGACTGACAATATAAACGAGGGAATATACATAGCTGGGGTAGGCATGGGACTAGTATTCTTGACACTAGTCGTTTTCATGATCATACTTCTGGTTCTGAATAAAATATTCCCAGGAGAAGAGATTGTTGACGAAGTTGACTCCAAATCTGCAGATGTTATGGAATCGGCGGAAACATTTAATCGCATTGATATGAATTACAGCGTTCCCGCAGATAAAGGATTGGGATCGAGAATAGCTGCTATCGCGGTCGGAATGTATTTGACTATGGAAGAGGATAAAGTAGTTAGGATAGCGAATGCCTCTAATGACGGAGAATCCAGGGCTTGGAACAAAGAAAGTCAAAATTCGTTTTGGAATAGTCAAGGTTCCCGACCAAGTGCATATGGTTCCAGATCATACAAACCTTATGATCCTAAGGGCATAGGAGGTTCTTAACTATGCCGGAGGACATTTTTGTAGCATTCTCCGAAGTCACTATCAGTGGTCTGGCTATGATAGGCATATCTTTGGTCATGATGTATCTTGGTGTTGCTCGAAAATATGAGCCTTTGCTTCTGGTTCCTATTTCGATAGGTTGTTTGTTGGCTAACTTACCTGGTACAAAAATTGCCGACGATGAAGGATTCCTAGGTATATTAAGAACTGCAGGACTTGATAATGAATTATTCCCTTTGCTTATGTTTCTGGGGGTTGGGGCATTAACCGATTTCACGCCTCTTGTTCAAAGACCTGTTACAGTTTTATTGGGTGCTGCCTCACAATTTGGAATATTCGCTGCTTTAATACTAGCCTTGTTGTTAGGTTGGAGCGTTGAAAATGCAGGGGCTATAGGTATCATTGGATCTGCTGATGGCCCGACTACAATTTATGTGGCTAGTAAATTGGCAGGTGAAGGTTTGCTAGCTCCTATAGCTGTGGCGGCTTATTCCTATATGGCTATGGTTCCAATAATACAACCTCCAATAATGAAACTTTTGACTACCAAAAAAGAAAGGATGGTCAAGATGTCTTACCCATCCAAATCAGCTTCCTACAAAGCCAGAGTTTCATTTCCAATTATTGTCATTATACTGACTTCACTTATTGCCCCTGAGGCAACTCCATTAGTCGGTATGTTAATGTTCGGAAACTTACTTAGAGAGGTTGGAGTTGTGGATCGGTTGGCCAAATCTACTCAGAATGAATTGATAAATGTAACAACTATATTTTTGGGTTTGACAGTTGGTTCAACGATGAGTGCCGATAGTTTTTTGGAAACCAGAACTTTGGGCATTTTTGTGCTAGGTTTGGGAGCGTTTGCTATTGCTACCACTTCTGGACTGATGTTCGGGAAGCTCATGTATTATGCTTCCAAGGGAACAATAAATCCTTTGATAGGAGCTGCAGGAGTTTCGGCCGTTCCTATGGCCGCAAGAGTGGCTCATAGAGTTGCTCAAGACGAAGACCCAGATAACTTCTTGATAATGCACGCTATGGGTCCTAATGTCGCAGGTGTTCTAGGATCTGCAATAGCTGGAGGTGTGATATTGGGAGTTTTAATGTAGAAACCCTATATTGCCAATGAATGTTCATCAAATTCCTGATGAATTTACCAAACTCGTTTAATATGTTGATTTTTAGTTATGAGATTCTCTGAAATATATACAGGAAGTTCTCCTTCTATATCTTTTGAACTGTTCCCTCCAAATACGGACAAGGGCATCAAAGAGTTAGAAGAACGTTTGCCGAAACTTATATCGTTGAACCCTTCTATCATAACAGTAACCTATGGGGCTATGGGTAGCACCAGAGAGAAAACTCTGGAAATTGCTTCTATGATCAGGAATCGGTATGGAGTTGATACCGCCCATCACCTTACTTGTGTTGGTTCCAGTAATGTCGAAATAGAAAAAATACTAAATGATATACATGACAATGGTATAGAGAATATAGTTGCATTGAGAGGAGACCCTCCTAAGGGACAAGCATCTTTTGTTAAACCTGAAAATGGATATGGTCATGCCAGTGAAATGGTATCACATATAGTCAATCACGGTGGTTTTGACATAGCTGTAGCAGGTTATCCCGAGAAACACATAGAAGCTATAGATTTGCAGAGTGATTTGGTGAACTTGAAAAACAAAGTTCTTAACGGCGCGAACTTAATAATAACTCAACTTTATTATGATAATGAAGACTTCTATAGATTTGTTTCATTATGCAGATCTTTAGACATAAATGTACCAATAGTCCCAGGATTGATGCCCATATTGAACATCGATCAAATAAAAAGGATTACGAGTATGTGCGGAGCTAGTATACCTGTGCAATTACTGAAGAAACTGGAAGATGCCTCTAGTGATGAGTCTAAGGTTTACGAGATAGGGATAGAGCATACTGCTAGCCAGGCAATTGATTTGTTACAACATGGAGTTCCTGGGATACACTTCTATGTGCTAAACAGATATTTTCATATTGCAGAGATAATGGATAGGATAAAACCCACTTTGGCCATGAAAAAATGAGGGACCGGTAAGAATGTCCTGTATAAATTCAATCAAACTTTGATAGTTCGATTATTTCTACTTCTCTGCCATTATTCAAATCTAATGTGGCTACTGTTCCTAACATAACCTTGTTATTGGGCCAGGTCGGGCTTCCAGGATTCACGAATAGTATTCCTTCGTGTTCTTCTACCATAGTTTCGTGAGACATCCCAAAATGTACAATATCGACTTTTCCTCCAAAGAGTGTTTCCATGCAGTCTGATATAGAAAGGTCTTTAGGAAAGGCTTTTTCTATAGTTCCTGCAAGTACCTCCATAGCAGATGCCCCTGGTATAGAAAGTTCGTGCACCATTCCTATTTTGTGACCCTGAACGCTAACAACTCTTTTGCCCTGAACAACTCTGTCGTCGTTTTCGAACTGAGCATACATAGAGCCCTCGATAGCAGTGACTGGGGCTATCTCTTCCAGCATGTCGAGGCATCTGGGTATTATAATGTCCCCTGCGTGTAGGATCATATCTACTCCATCGAATGCCTTTTTGATATTAGGAGAGAGTTCTGCGGAGGGAACCTGGGTATCTGCTATAAGGCCTATTTTCATTTATGTAATCCTTTCGAAGGAACTAATATCAGGTTTAATCCAGTTGCTTGCTGTTTAATAATGTGAATTTTATTATCAGTATGAGTCGTAGTCAACATCATTCCTTATTCACTTGGTTATTGAACTCTAAGATGTACACTGATAGAATCCCACTGTTTATGGCTCGTAACGGGGATATAGCTCAATAGGGAGAGCGCGGCGTTCGCAATGCCGAGGTTGGGGGTTCGATTCCCCCTATCTCCATAATGCCGGCAAGTGATTAAAAAGCCCTTTCATTATTCGGTCTATATTTATTAGATGGAATAAAATCGGTTTTTGCTGTACTACGGGGTTCGTTGACCCAGATTTCTCTACCTGGGTGCATACCTGCTCCATATTTTGCAGATACAGCTGATCGGCGCATCCTGTTAAGCAATCGAGTATTCGCCACTCCTACAGATGGATGCATCCCATGGTTTGCGTTAACGATTTTATCCCAGTTTTCCTTGCGGTTTTTGAAAGTTGACGGGTTATATAATTCAGTACAATTAATTTCGTTAGTGTTTAGGTCCACAGTGATTTCATCGCCGTCTTCTATCAAGGCTATTGGGCCTCCTAGAGCCGCCTCTGGTCCTACATGACCAATTACTAATCCCACTGATCCCCCAGAAAACCTAGCATCTGTCATGAGTCCAACTACGATACCTTGTTGTCTACAAAGAGTTGTAATTCTAGATGTTGCATCTAACATTTCTGGCATACCTGGGGCGCCGCTGGGTCCTTCGTAACGAACGATAACCATATCATGATTTTTGAATATGTGAGGTTCATTTAATAAAGAATCTAGTAGTGCCTGCTCACCGTCAAAAACTCGTGCTTTGCCAATGAAAACATTGTTCTCTAAACCACCTTCTACTCCAGCCAATTTTAATACTGCACTATGTTCTGGAGAGAGGTTGCCGCCTAAAACTCTCAACCCACCAGTTTCTTTGTAAGGGGCTTTAACACTGTATATTAC
Source organism: SAR202 cluster bacterium (assembly GCA_009391535.1). Classification (GTDB taxonomy): domain Bacteria; phylum Chloroflexota; class Dehalococcoidia; order Lucifugimonadales; family UBA2985; genus VFHP01. The sequence goes on from VFHP01000023.1 coordinate 100,465, forward strand.
TTTCCCATCTGGGTCAGGAGGATCTAATCTGTTTACCTGTTCAGAAAGGGTGTCTCCTGTACATGTAAGGGTAGAACCATTCAGTAGTCCAGCAGTTATTAATTCCTTAACTATGACTTGGACGCCTCCATGCTCGTCAATATCTACCATGGAATAAGTTCCGAAAGGTCTAGCGTCTACCAAAACTGGTACAACGAATTGGGACAGATAATTGAATTCTTCAGGTGACATAATATCGCTAGCGAAGTTGGCATATCCGGCTGCTCTTGCTATTTCGGGAGCATGTAGTAAAACATTAGTTGAACCACCAATAGCCATTGCCACAATCACTGCGTTTCTTATGGAATCTCTGTTAACTATGTCTCGAGGCGTAACTTGCGTGTCTATCAGATTAGATAGGTAGCCAACTAGTTCGTTTGGGAACTGTTGAACTCTTTTAGGGTCATCTGATGGTGGGGAAACCATATGCAATGGTTCCATTCCCAATACTCCTAAGAAGGTCTGCATTGTATTGTATGTGAACATTCCCCCACAACTACCGAATCCCGGGCATGCTTCGCAGGCTATTCTCCTCTTCATTTCTTCATCGTGATCCCCTGCAACTTGGAATCCAGATATTATATCTATTCTTTCTCCAGTGACTGAGTCTACGCCTGGACGTATTGTCCCATCTGACATCATTATTGCGGGTCTGTTATGTTCTAGTATTCCTGCTAACGTTCCGACGGGTGGTTTGTCACATGCTACCACTGCTATGGTTCCTTCTAGTCCACTGGCACTTAAGTGTTCACATACCGAATCATGTGTAACCTCGCGTCCAATTAACGAATAACGCATTTCTTTAGTACCGTTTCTCATACCATCTGAGGTTGCTATAGTATATTCCGGTTGGATTAATCTCATGTGAAGTTGGTCTTTGCTTTGGCCAATGTGTAAACGGAGAGATTGTTGGATTGCTTCAACTTTTTGTTGAACACCCAAATAACATTGGGAGTCCCCCTTATTTCCTATAACTCCTACAGAGGGCTCGTGGATCAGATCCATATCTGTTCCGAGTTCCCTTGCAATGCCAAATGTTTGAGCATTTCTCCCGGGATTGTTATCTATAAGAACTGTTTTAGATTTTCTCAAATCAAGCGCTCCATTAACTATGATGACTAATCATAGCATAGAACAGAGTTTGATCTAAATAAGCCGGAGGTCCACGTAGTTCTTGTTTCTGGTTGGTAATTTGTCTAAATCAATTCGGCTAGTTCGGTTTCATTAATCTCGTATTGACTACTATCCATCATAGATATACTATGTCGCTGCACAAGATAATCTTGTTAGGAGAAGTTAATGCCTAGAATAGGACCAACCGAATTAATAATAATATTAGTCATAATACTCATAATATTTGGAGTAGGACGTCTTGGTGAAATCGGAGGAGCCTTAGGTAAGGGGATCCGGGAATTTCGTAGAGGACAATCAGGGGACGCTGATGATGCTGCTGTCGAAGCGCCTAAGCGCACTCGGAGATCCAAGAAAGATAAAGCATAGTTAATTATACGTTTTGTAGAGAAGGTGGAAGATAAACAGTTTGTTTACTTTGCCTTCTCTTATTTTTTGTCTTTACTTCCCAGTCTGGCTAATTTAGATAGTATGATGCCAAATTCATACAAGATAATTATTGGGATTGCCACGAGACTTTGATTAACAGGATCGAATGTAGGCGTTATTATAGCCCCCAAAATGAATGCTGCGACTATAGCTATTCTTCTTTGTCTGGTAAAGGTTTTTGGGTGTACAGCTCCTATCTTGCTCAAGAAGAACATTACCAAAGGGGTTTGGAAAGAAACACCGAGCCAGAACAATAAATTTATTACCAAATTTATGTAGTTGCCAACCCTTATCATAGGTGTAGCTATATCAGACCCGAATGTCATGAGAAAATTAAGAGCCGGTGGAAGTAGTACCAAATATCCGAAGACACATCCAGCTACAAATGACAATAGCGTTCCAGGGAGAAGCGCAAATAGGTATTTCTTTTCCCTCGAAGTTAAACCAGGGGATATAAAAAGAACCATTTGATACAAGATTATAGGCGCGGAAAGAGCCATTCCTCCCATGATCGACACTTTCATAGTGATACCTATCATTTCGGTTATTTGTGTAAAAACTAACTTATTTTCTGCTAAGGATTCGAATCCTTTAGCCGGACCCATAAGTAGATCGAATACCAAAGGGTGGAATATAAAAACTATTATCGTGCATATTATTACTGAAAGCGTACATATGATCATTCGCTTTCTTAGCTCTAACAAGTGTCCAGTAAGTGTAAGGCTTTTATCTTGAGTCGGGGGTTTTTCTAGCATTTATATCAGAGTCCTCGTCAATGTTGGTGAATTCAGCGGGTGGCTGATCCAGTGGTTCTTCTGGAGATAACAATGCTGGTATATCGTTAGTGGTTTGTCTAATTTCCCTGATTAGTTTACCGATATTTCTTGCCATTTCATTCATGCGCGTGGGTCCTAGTATCAAAAATGCGACAAGGCCAATTACTAGGAACTCTGCTGCGCCGATTCCCAAAAAGTCCAATATATTCTCCGGTTTCTATTAATAACCTATTTTGCTATCTATAGGATGATTTAATGACTATGCAAAGGTTAACTATAAACTATTGTTAATGGAGTGCCAAGTTTGTGGTCAAATCATATGTCAATATTCTTTATCCCAAATAGGCAGATATCATTTAGGCAGCATTTTTCACAAAACGGGTTGGATTTAGTGCAAATTGTTGCTGCGTGCTCGTCAAGAAGAGCATGGTACTCGTTGAAAAGTGAGACATCTTCATCTAGATTGTCCATGAACAACTTCTGGTAAGTTTGGTAGCGTTCATTCTCGACCGATATGCCAATTCTATTTAATATACGTTTAGTATAGTTGTCTATTACAAAAACTGGTTTTTGGGCGGAATAAAGTACTATATCGTCTGCAGTTTCCTCACCTATACCGTATATTGAAAGCAGTTCCATTCTCAAAGAATCCTTGTCTTGCGTCAATAGATTATTAATATCTCCATTATGCTTTTCGAAAACATGATGGGCAAATGCCTTAATCTTTTTGGTTTTTTGATTAAAATATATTGAAGCCTTTATTAGCTCTGCTAGTTGTTTGTCGCCGACGTTTCTAAGACTTTCTAGGTTCAATAGATTGTTTTGTTTAAGGAGATTTATACTCTTGCTTACCGCTTCCCAGTTTGCTCCTTGTGTAAGTATTGCACCTACTACGATTTCGACATCACTTTCTCCAGGCCACCAGTATTGGTGGCCGTGATGGTTTAACAGTCGTCTATATATATCAGTTAAGAATGTGTTCAATGACTTCATGGTTTTATTATAGAATGACGATGGCTGTAGGTACAAACAGCAAGTGCATAATTTGTTAATAATATTACGTGGGATTGTGTCAGTTCTCAGATTTGGTTAGAATGAATTTAGTTTAAATTCATTCCTAAAATTTCCTCCTAAGGAGTTGTCATGGAATATCCAATTATCTCCAAACCAAATAGCTACGATGATGTTTTGGAACCCAATCTGACGAATTACGAAAAATCTGTGCAGGATTTCGACTGGCAGGAAATGCGCAACCGTTTAAATGGATTACCAAGTGGCGGTTTGAACCTAGCTCACGAGGCTATAGATAGGCACGTTGACTTGGGTAATGGTAGTAAGGTCGCAATGTATTGGGAAGGTTCAAATGGAGAAGAAGAAACCTATACATTCAATGATATGAAGGCGCAATCAAACAAATTCGCCAATGTGTTATCAAAATTAGGAATACAAAAAGGTGACAGGGCTTTTATATTCATGGGCAGGGTGCCTGAATTGTATTTTGCCTTTTTTGGAATACTTAAAGTAGGTGCTATTGCTGGTCCTCTGTTTTCGGCTTTTGGCCCAGATCCGGTCAAGGATAGATTATTGGATAGTGGTGCAAAGGTTTTATTGATTACACCTGATTTACGTAACAAAATTAGTAATATATTGCCCGACCTTCCAGATCTGGAGCATATCGTAGTCATCAACAAAAATAATAGGCATGAAAATCCTTTACAAGACGGAGATGTGAGTTACGAGGCTGAAATGGAATCAGCTTCTGCAGATTTTGAAACAGTTAATACACAAGAAGAAGATTATTCAATAATGCATTACACCTCTGGAACAACAGGGAAACCTAAAGGAGCTGTTCATGCTCACATTGCAGCACTGCAGCACATGGCTACTGGTAAGTGGGCTTTAGATCTGCATGATGAAGATATCTATTGGTGTACTGCAGACCCAGGTTGGGTTACCGGAACCTCATACGGAATGTCTGCACCATGGACAAACGGAGTTACACAGGTAATTTATGAAGGTGGCTTTCGCGCCAGTGATTGGTACCAAATTATTCAAAAGTACAAAGTTTCTGTTTGGTATACGGCTCCTACTGCTATACGAATGTTGATGAAAGCCGGGGATCAAATTCCAGGTCGATATGATCTATCCAGTTTGCGGCACATGTGTTCTGTAGGAGAGCCTTTGAATCCTGAGGCGGTTGTATGGGGTCAAAATGTTATTGGTATGCCTTTTCATGATAACTGGTGGCAAACAGAAACAGGAGCCATTCTGATTGCTAATTACCCAGTGCAAGATATTAGACCCGGATCCATGGGTAGGCCAATTCCTGGAGTTAAGACAGCTATAGTAGATGATGAAGGAACAGAAGTAGAACCGGGAACAGAGGGAGACTTGGCTGTAAAACCTGGATGGCCTTCCATGTTCCGCACTTATTGGAAAAATCAGGAAATGTATGATTCAAAATTCAAGAATGGTTGGTATTTGACTGGTGATAGAGCACGCATGGATAGTGATGGTTATTTTTGGTTTGTCGGCAGAGCTGACGATGTGATTAATACAGCAGGACATTTGGTGGGTCCGTTCGAAGTTGAGAGTGCTTTAATTGAACACCCAGCTGTAGCCGAGGCCGGAGTTATAGGAAAACCGGATCCGGTTGCTTTCGAAATAGTTAAAGCTTTTGTTTCCTTGCATGATGGATTCGAGAGAACTGACAAACTTAGGAACGAAATAATGGGTTTTGTAAGATCTAAATTGGCCGCTGGAGTGGCTCCAAGGGAAATAGAATTCTTAGATTCACTCCCGAAAACACGGAGTGGGAAGATAATGAGAAGATTGTTGAAGGCAAGGGAGCTGGGATTACCTGAAGGAGATACATCTACATTGGAAGAAGATTGACCAAACAGGATGTGTTAAAATTATCAGGAATATGAGGAGTTTGAAATGAGTAGTAATGAGATAAATCGAGATAGAGTCTATTACAATTATGGTGGTAAATTCCCACCTCTTTCTCTGGACACAGTTGCTGCATCTGTACCGGAGTCCACGGATTCTTCTCATCCAAAATTAATTACTGACACTACTCTTAGAGATGGAGCGCAAGACCCTCATTTTGCTCTTTTCCCAGCCGAAACAAGACTAGCCTATTATGACATGTTGCACGATTTGGATAATGGGACTGGCTGTATTGAACAGATTGAAGTTTTCATATACCAGAAAAGAGATATTTGGGCTTTAGAAAAACTTTTCGATAGAGGTCATAAGTTTCCGGAAATCACCACTTGGACTAGAGCTTTGCCAAAGGATATAAAGATGTTGACCGATATATCCAATGGTAGGATAAAAGAAACTGGCATGTTGGCGTCATCTTCAGATCATCACATATTTGATAAGTTGGGCCATAAAAGTAAAGCAGATACGGCGGATAGATACATGGCTCCTATAATGACTGCCTGCGAAAATGACATTAGGCCCAGAATACACTTAGAAGACACAACAAAGGGAGATATATACGGCTTCGTTATACCATTTATTCAAAGAGTTCTCAAAGAAACGAATGGGTGGGCTAAATTCCGTATTTGTGACACTATCGGATGGGGGTCTCCAGATCCTTATGTTTCTTTACCATTCGGTATTCCAAAATTAATCAGTACTATTATAAATGAAACTGGTGCAGAACTAGAGTTTCATGGACATAATGACTTTGGTTTAGCTACTGCCAATAGTATGGCTGCATATCGATATGGCTGTAAGAGAGTGAATGTATCTTTTGCTGGTTTAGGCGAACGTACAGGTAACACTTCTTTGGAACAAATAGTAGCTGCTTACTCCCGTATGTACGGTGACCCAGGTCTAAACCTTAAAGTTCTAGGTAGCATACGTGACTTACTTAGTCAGGAGGTTATTCCTATTCCAGACAAACAACCGATCATTGGGGATGTCTTTTCAACTCAGGCAGGTCTCCATCAGACGGGGATGCGAAGGTCCGAACAAGCCGAAGGAGGATCTATTTATCTGGCATTTGATGCAGATTTAGTTGGAGATCAGGCATATGACCATAGTGTCATTGGTGCTTTGTCTGGAATGGATGGTATTGTTGCAGTATTGAATAACCAAGTTAAAGAGGTTACTGGGGAATGGGGGAGTTATAGTACAACCAGCAGGGTTGTAAAACGCATATATGACAGGGTTCAAGAATCCTATGATGGTGAATATGATTCAGAACAAGAGATGTTCATCAATCAAAGAAGGACATTTTTCACTCCAACCGAAATATATGACTTGTCTATAGAATTACGGTAGTTTTCATTCAGAGAACTTCTTAAAAACTATGCAAGTATTTTGTCCACCGAATCCAAAACTATTCGACAGTACTATGTTCACATCTTTCTCTCTAGCTACGTTGGGTACGTAGTCTAAATCACACGCCGGATCTGGTGTCTCTTGGTTTATAGTCGGAGGGATTATTCCCTCCTGTATGGCTTTCACGCATGCAACCGCTTCCAGAGCCCCTGCACCACCCATAGCGTGACCAGTCATAGATTTTGTAGAACTAACTGCCACGCTGTATGCGGTTTCCCCGAAAACATTTTTTATTGCCATAGTCTCTGCAGCATCATTCAACGGAGTTGATGTTCCGTGAGCGTTAATGTAGTCAACTTGATTTACATCAATAGAGGCGTCTTTCAATGCCCATCTGATAGCACGGGCGGCACCTTCACCTGTGTCATCTGGTTGTACTGCATGAAATGCATCACAGGATGAACCATATCCAATTAATTCAGCCAATATCGGAGCACCACGTTTTATGGCATGGTCTAAACTCTCCAACACAACTATGGCACTTCCCTCCGCAGGAACGAATCCATCTCTTCCTGCATCGAAAGGTCTGCTTGCCTTTTGTGGTTCTTCATTTGAGTTGGTTAGAGCTCTTAATATACAAAATCCTGACAAACCGATCTCGCTTATACTGGCTTCTACTCCACCTGCTAGTACAACGTCTGCGGCCCCCCTCCTTATGACTTCTAATGCTTCTCCGATGGCTTGGTTGGAGGCTGCACATGCGGTTATAACGGTGGAGTTATAACCCTTTGCTCCAAATACTCTGGCCACATTTGCTGCAGCCATGTTAGGCAACATCATCGGTATGAAGAATGGATTTATTTTCATGGCGCCTTTTTCTTGCATATCTAGACAGGCAATTTGAGTAGTGTCTAATCCACCTGCACCGTTACCTAATAGCACTCCCATCATTGATAGATCTTCTTTTTCAAGATTAAGATTAGCATCTTTAACTGCCATAGTACTGGCAGCTATAGAAAGTTGACTGAATCTGGCTAATCTACGAGCTTCTTTGGGATTAATATATTCCCCTGGATCAAAATTTGGGACTTCACCTGCTATTTGACAAGGATAAGGAGAAGGATCGCATAGAGTTATAGGCCCTATGCCTGAGTGACCAGAAACTAAACCTTCCCAAAATTCTCCAACGGATTTACCTAATGGAGTTATTGCTCCCATGCCTGTTATTACTACGCGTTTTCTGTCTAACATATTTTATAGTCCCTTCCAGTACTTTTATTATCTAATATATCTCTGGCGATATATTCTTTACAAATTCTCTAGCTTCTGCCGCTACGAATAAAGATCCTGTTACCAATATTATATCGTCTTTATCCGCAAAATTCTTAGCTTCCTCTACCGCCTCGGCGACACTTTCAGTTATTAAAGTATCGTACCCGAACATCTTGGCGGCATCAGATATTTTGGTCGGTTCTATCGCCCGGGTATTTCGAGAGCGAGTAGCCAATATCAACTTTGGGGATAATTTATTATATTCATTAATTAATGCTTCTAAGTCTTTATTCGTTGATACGCCGAGGACCAGTATAATTTGATTTGAAGGCAAGAGTTTTCTTACGGTTGCAACAAGGGCCTCTGCAGAGTGCGGGTTATGGGCCCCGTCTGCAACTATTTTCGGATCTTCATTTATCAACTCAAACCTACAAGGCCACTTTACATGTAGTAGCCCCTCATGTATAGCCTCTGAGCTTATTTGGAATCCTGCTGCCGTTAATCTTTCTATGACACCTATGGCAATCGAGGCATTTTCGATTTGATGATCGCCAATCAAAGGTATTTTCAGGGAATAATTATGGTTTTGAGTTTTGATTTCGCATTCTTGACCGTATATGGATGATGACTTGGATTCCCATAATATGTCTTCACCTACTTTTGATATAGCACTGCCCTTATCTCTACAGACATCAGTGATAACTTTCATGGCTTCTGGAGGTTGAGATGCAGATATAACTGGAATGCCATCCTTTATTATTCCTGATTTTTCCCACGCTATTTCACTAATAGTATTGCCAAGAATATCTGTGTGATCTAATCCAAGAGACGTTATGCCAGCAGCGATGGGTTCCACAATGTTTGTTGAATCCAATCTACCCCCTAGACCAACTTCTATTACATTTATATTGGTACCTTTGTCCTTAAAGTGATAGAAACTCATAGCAGTAAGTAGTTCAAATACTGTGATCCTATCTTGGCTTGTTTTATTTATATCGAGCATCTTATCCCATAGAGACTGTACTAGACACGAAAAATCAGACTCCGATATAGGAGTGTTTGAAATTTGGATTCTTTCCCGAAAGGTGTGCAGGTGAGGGGATGTGAATAAACCTGTGAGATATCCAGCTTCTTCTAGAATTGAGGAAATCATTGAAGATGTGCTTCCTTTGCCCTTAGTACCAGCAATGTGTACACAAGGAGTTTCTAGGTGTACATCATTCAGAGTTGACATAAATGAAGTTATTCTGTCGAGGTTATATCGGACTCTTTGTCCCCGCGTGGACGATGGTCTTTCGTAGTCTGTCATGCCCATGATTAAATTTATTGACTTTTGGTAATCCATGTGCCGACTTTCTAGAGAAATATATTATGAAGAGATTCTATCATAATGAGAATCTTGTCTCTGACGTGAACACTAACAAAGCTACATTTTGGTGTCAACGCGATATTAAAACAGATATATTTGGTATAATTCACAGGTTTATTTGGACATTAGATAGTTATATAAACGTGCATAAATAATTCGAGAGGAATCTAGTTGATGGCAGAACAATACGCAGGGTTTAACACGGATAATCTGGCATTAGAAGAAATTCTGTGTAGTCTGCCAGTGGGTCTTCAGCAGCATTCTCTCAGGGCTAGATCTAAAGCCAGTGAATTGGCCATGATACACAAAATAGACTCAGACAAAGCTGGTTTGGCAGGTCTGTGTCATGATATAGCTCGACATATGAGTGGCGACGAACTGTATCTAAGGGCCAAAGGATACGGTATACCTATAAATTCTGTAGAAGAATCTAACAGAATACTTCTGCATGGCCCTGTAGGAGCTGAGATACTTATTAGAAGTTGTGGAGTAGATGATAGTGAGATTATAGAGGCAGTGCGGTGGCATTCATCCTTTAATGTCGGGTTGGGTCCTGTTGCTAAATGCACATTTTTAGCGGACAAGCTAGATCCAAATAAATCATCTCGTTTCACTGATATGGAAGGCAAATATCGTTTAGCTACAAAGAGTTTGGATAAAGCTATACTGGCATTTATTGAAGAAGATGTGATGAATATGCTGAACAATGGGAGTGAAATTCACCCTGCTTCTATTGAAGCCCGCAATTGGTTATTAGGACTAGTTTCATAGATAGCATTGAAGGCCGTTTGCCTTGACACTGATATCGTGGTCACGTACCATGATTTTGACGCCGAGGTAGCTCAGGTGGTAGAGCACGGCACTGAAAATGCCGGTGTCGCCAGTTCGACTCTGGCCCTCGGCACTTTTTGGCTTCTGAAGAGCGGAAGTGGCTCAGTGGTAGAGCATCTCCTTGCCAAGGAGAGGGTCGTGGGTTCGAATCCCATCTTCCGCTCCATTAAATCAGGCGTAAAATAAGCCCTCTCGTTAATTTGAGAGGGCTATATTTTTGCCTAGTCCTACAATTAGTCCTACAGTTTGTAGGAAAAGTGGGTTTATCTACGAGTCAGACGGCATGATCCAGTTTAGGAATCTGATACTGGGTAATATTTAAAACCAATAGCCTCTAAGAAGCCCGATTCAACATCGAATGGATCGTATATCTTCTCTTTTCCGTCCGTAGCATACAAATCTTCTGACTCATCTCTTTTAAGCACTAGATCATATACAATATATAGAACAGTTCTGTCGTAGTATTTGGCATGTGTTACTTCATTTTTTGTTAGTAGAACGCTAGAGCCGTCTCCGGTTGTACCTTTAACTTCTACATGAATCTCGATTCCGTCAAAGTTAGTACAGCGCAAATCATAAGATTGTTTAGATGATACATCCTCTACATGCCACCCGTGACTTTCATAGTAATTTACTGCCATGGCCATTGACTCTTTCTCTACTGCTTGCCTTGATTCAGTAGTTGCAAAACCTTGTCCTCGTTGTCCTCTTTGCCTAGCATTAATTGAGGCTTCGACTTCGGCCACAGGATTTCCTTGAATAGATGAGCTATGTTTAATTGGTATGGCCAATTTATATAAGCCCACGAAAAGTTCCAGGTCCTCTCTCAATTCTTCTTCTTGCGGTAATGAATCTACAGAGTAATCTTTAGCAACAACAGTTCCGGCAGCGTAAGCTTTCTGACGCCATCCTCCACCGAGCTGTAAATTTCTATTGAGGTCGATTATTAATTCCGCTGGTAATCCACTGCGAATATCATTTGCAAGCCTAGTAAGTTCCATAATTGCATTCTTAGATCCAAGCCTTTTGGATATTGATTCAACTCCATGCGCCAAGGATAAGGTAACTTTTTCTAAGTTGCTCGAAAATAGATAAACTACATATAACCCGTTTTGTACCGACTTAGTTTCATTTGGAGACAAAACTGCAATCCAAGGAGTAAAAGTTGCAGTACCCATACCTCCACTACCTTTTATAACAAATTCCGTTCCAACGTGTTCGTCCAAATATGTGCTTGCAGAGCGGAGCATTGACTGTGTGGGAGTAGAGGTACCATCATTCCTATCATAATTTTGGGCTATGTTGGATATATATTCCCTAATATCCATAATACTCACCCCCTCATTTGATTACTTAATTATATCATCACCATTTTTTGGGAAACGTTAGCTTAGCCAAAGTCCTACAGTTTGTCCTACAACACCGAGAGACATGGAAGAACATGTAGGGGATATGTTGTGCCTATATCTTCTACATTTGGTATAATTGGGTGATTGGTTCCATAGGAGGGGTTAGTGAACCTAAAGGCTGTCAG
>VFHP01000024.1 GCA_009391535.1 SAR202 cluster bacterium
AGAAGGAAGAAGGAAGAAGGAAGAAGGAAGAAGGAGTGCAGTCATATGAGAGCTGTAGGTGTATTGAATTTCGGAAATCCAGATGTATTGCAGGTGGTAGATCTACCTGAAGTTCATGCTGGTCAAGGTGAAGTAAGAATTCGTGTGCACGCAGCGTCAGTCAATCCAACTGATTTGATGCTGAGAAATGGATCTAGATCTGAAGCACTTAAAGATATTGATCCACCCCACGTACCTGGCATGGATATTGCGGGAGTGATAGACGAGATCGGTCCCAGCACTGAAACAGAGCTTGCCGTAGGTACGGCAGTTATGGCTATGGTGGTACCGCTTGCAGATCATGGAGCCTACCGTGAAAGTATTGTTTTGAGCATGGATTCAGTAGTAAAAGCTCCAGAGGGTTTTTCTCATGCCGAAGCATCTACTCTTCCAATGAACGGACTGACGGCTCGTCAATCTCTGGATCAATTAGGACTGCTTCCCGGACAAACAATTGCTGTTACTGGAGCGGCTGGTGCATACGGAGGTTATGTAGTTCAAATTGCGAAACATGAAGGTCTGAGAGTAATTGCGGATGCCTCTGCAGCCGATGAACCGCTCGTGAAATCTTTCGGAGCAGACGTAATAGTTCCGAGAGGTGACGACTTTTCTGAACAGGTTCGAAAGGTAGTACCAGAGGGAGTCGACGGTGTAGCAGATGGGGCAGTGCTTTCTGAATTGGCCGTGGGCGCTATTCGGGACGGTGGAGCATACGCCGCAGTACGAGGCTGGGCAGGAACTGGTGAACGTGATATCACGTTCCACCGTACTTCAGTTAGGACTTATGACCATAGAAGTGATTTACTTGACCAGTTACGAGATTTTGCGGAAACGGGTGTTGTAACTTTAAGGGTGGCTGGGACATACGAAGCTGAACAAGCAAGTGAGGCCCATAGAAGACTTGAAGCTCGAGGAACTCGTGGCCGCTGCGTCATTGTATTTTAGTGATTTGTATTAGGCCTCCATATAAACCTACTTATTCATTTTGATATAATAATTTGGAGGTCGGATCCATGGAACAACTTATTCATAGAGCCGCTTTAGATATAGCAAACTCTAAGTATGCTATTGCTTTGACTGGAGCTGGTATATCCACGGAGTCTGGTATTCCAGATTTCCGTGGTCCGCAGGGTGTCTGGACCAAGAACCCTGAAGCCGAGAGAGCTGCTTATTTGGGTTACCAGCAGTTTCAGGAGGACCCCAAACAGTGGTGGGTAGAGAGAATGTCCTCCGCTAACGTCCTTGGTGATATGGATATTGCCCTACCAAATTCTGGCCATTACGCGTTAGTAGAACTTGAAGAAGCAGGGATTCTGAAGTGTGTTATTACTCAGAATGTAGATGGTCTTCATGAGACAGCAGGATCAAAAAATCTATTAGAATATCACGGCAGCAGAAACAAACTCAGATGTATAGATTGTGGTGCAAGATTTCCTCGAGGAGCCTTTGATTTGGAAAAATTGCTTCGTGAAGAGAGCCTTCCTCCGGAATGCCCCGAATGTGGCGGATTAATTAAGACCGATGGAGTTGGGTTTGGAGAACCTATACCATCCCAGGTAGCAAACGGGAGTTTCCAGGAAACACTGAAATGTGATTTGATGTTAATTTGTGGTACTTCTGCTGTTGTTTATCCATTTGCTCAACTGCCGAGAATCGCCAAACAACGAGCCCTGGAATTAGAGAGTTATTCTTACCGCGGTTCAGATGATTTTGACTCGGTGAAAATCATAGAAATAAATGCTGAACTCACACCCCTAACTATAGAGGGGGTGTCAGACTACATTATTCAGGGAGCGATCGGCGATATATTGCCGACCATAGTTGAGGAAGCTAAGAGAATAAGATCTGAAGGTTCTTCAGACTCGTCACAATAAACGATAGGAATTTAGCATTGATAATTCGAAGGCAACCATGACAGTTTTGGATTCAATGGAAGCGAGAATCCGTGCCGGCGAAGTAATAATAATAGATGGAGGTACGGGTACTGAGATTCCCAGAAGGGGTAAGCCTCTATGTCCACAAACTTGGTCTGGAAGAGCTAACTTAGAGTATCCGGATCTGATAAGAGAGATTCACGAAGATTATATTCGTTCAGGAGCTGAAGTTATAGCAACTAACACTTTCTGGACCAGCAGAACTGGTCTCAAGATGGGTGATTTAGATGATAAGACAATAGAAATTAATCAACTGTCGGTTAGATTAGCCATTGAAGCTAGGAACAATGTTAAATCCGATAAAGATATTTTGATAGCTGGATCTATGTCTACTTTCTTTCCTATGGGCAAACCCAAGGTGATACCTGAGTACGAAGACGCTTTAGCAAGTTATAGAGAGCAAGCCCAAATATTGGCCGAATCGGGAGTGGACTTTTTCGCATTAGAGATGTTTGTGAGGACGCTAGATGCACGGGCAGCTGTTCAGGCTGCGGGTGAAATTGGTTTGCCTATTTGGATTGGATACTCAATTCAAAGTGACGGAGAAGATCTTTATTTGGGGACAGATGAAGGACGACACGGCAATGAAACCATAAAGGATGCTGTGGAGGCTGTTGAATCAGCGCACGGAATATCTGCTTTTTTCATTATGCATTCGGATGTGAAAGACACAGAGACAGGATTAAGGATTCTACGGGAATACACTTCTTTGCCAATTGGAGCTTATGCTCACTCGATAGACACTGAGGCAGCTCGGCCTCTAGGGTTTCTCGGGAACCAAGGTGAAAGGATCATAGATAGGAGTGTAGATGAATATCTTGGTTATGCCAAAGATTGGGTGGGCGCGGGCGCAACCATTATAGGTGGCTGTTGTGGGGTAACACCTGCACATATAGAATCGTTGAACAATGGATTACGAATATCTTGAGACTAGAATACAACAATAAAAGGTAATGATATGAAATACGATTATGTAATCATAGGAGCCGGATCAGCCGGATCTATATTAGCCACGAGACTTACCGAGGACCCGAACACATCCGTTCTATTGCTTGAAGCTGGTCCAGACTACCCGGATTTTGATAGTATCCCTGACTTAGTCAAGTACCAATATAGGAATGTATCTTCACAGGATGAGGCTAAGAATTTGTACCATCTTGCATCGGAACCTGGAGGAGAACACAACTGGAGTTTCAAAGCTAGAGCTACAGATACCGCTGAAATCAATATTCCCAGAGGCAGAGTAATTGGTGGGTCAAGTTCCATAAATGCTACGATTTTCCTTAGAGGCATACCGGAAGATTATGATAACTGGGCCGAATGGGGTAACGATGAGTGGAATTATCAGAGCCTTATACCATATTTTAATAAAATCGAAACCGATATGACCTATAAAGATGATCCGGGTGATTTCCATGGATCTGATGGCCCTATAGTTATGCACAGGTTTCCTAGAGATGAATGGAACCCTGCGGCCACTGCATTTGAGCAGGCTTGTTTAAATTCGGGATTTTCTCCCTGTGAGGATGCTAATGCACCAGGAACAACCGGGGTTGGCCCTATACCGTTGAACAATCCTAATGGTGTCAGATGGTCAACGGCTATTGGGTATTTGGGTTTATCCAGGCATCGTCTTAATTTAACCATAAAGGCGAATGTTTCAGTAAAGAGAATTTTATTTGACCGAAGCGGATCGAAACCTAAAGCCACAGGTATAGAGGCTGTCTCTGATGGTGAGGAATTTGTGGTAGAAGGGGAGGAGATAATACTTAGTGCTGGAGCTATAGGGTCACCACACATACTGATGTTATCTGGAGTTGGTCCGAAGGATCATTTAGCAGAACATGACATAGATGTTGTATTGGATTCTCCTGGAGTAGGTCAGAACCTTAGGGATCACCCTATCGTGGATGTTTCCTGGGAAACTAAGCCTGAAGTGAATCTTTATGGTGAAGGCCAAGACGGTAAGTACGTATTGGCTAGGCATCAGGTCATACTCAGATATACAGCTGAAGCGTCATCTCTTAGGAACGATATGGTTGTGTGGTTTGCCACTAGAACAGGTGGTTCTTGGGGACGAATTACACAAGGTGGAATTATACCTATAGGCATGACAGCTACTCTGGGTCTAAATCTTGCTTTATCGGCAGGAGAGATAAAGCTTAACTCTAACAATTATCAAGAACAACCTTATCTTAACTATAACTTATTGAATCACGACGAGGATGTAAGAAGATGTCGGGATGGTGTCAGAATGCTCGTTGCATTTGAAAAGGATTCGGAATTTTCGGCAATAATTGAGAAAAAAATTCACCCATCCGATCATGTGTTAGCATCTGATCAGGATTTAGATGATTGGATGAGAAGAACCGTTAAAACGGGCCATCACGTATCTTGTACAGCCAAAATGGGTCCTGAGTCCGACTCTATGGCTGTGGTTAATCAATACGGTAAATTATATGGTGTGGATTCACTTAGAGTCGTGGATGCTTCTATTATGCCGGATTGTGTGAGGGCCAATATAAATGTCACAGTTATGGCGATGGCAGAGATGATCGTAGATTTTATTAAACAAGGCAAATGATCTGCCTATTTTACAACTGCTTGTTTATGATCTCTGATTTAACTGATTACCTTACTCATCTCTACGTGTAGAATACCTGCCTCTACAAAAGTTTCCCCTTGTTCTCTATATCCGTTTTCTTCGTAAAAATCTCGTACATAGTGTTGGGCATGCAAGGTTATATGACGGATTCCGTTTGATTTTGCAGTGTTTTCCAGAAAAGCTAGTATTTGTGATCCCACACCTTTTCGACGAGAGGACTCGTTAACGGCCATACGACCAATACGTGCGTCTGTAGCGGTGTCGATAATTAATCTGCCTGTGCCCACGATTTTATCGTATTCGTATGCGACCGCGTGTATGGCTGTTTCGTCATAGTTATCGAATTCCACTTCTGGAGGTACTCCTTGTTCATTAACAAAGACTTCAGTTCTTATTGAGCGGACGGAATCGTATTCTTCTTGTGCCTCTAATTTTTTAACCACTATTGTCATGTCTCTACTGTTATCTACCTACTTCAATTGACTGCCAAAGATTATAGAGTATTTAGAGAATCTGATACAACATTTCATGTGCATATCTAGTAGATACATGTTAAACTGTAAATCCAGTAAAAACAGTAAATTAATTACTATTGTACCGTATTAAGAATCATGATTTGGAGGTATGTATGGCTGAACAACAGGCACTTATATTACAACCGGCAACAATGATAGAAGAGTTCAAGAAAAACGGTGTTACTCACATAATTACTATCCCAGATAGTGAAACAAATTATCTCTACGAATTGATGTTACAAGAATCGTGGTTGGATGTAGTACCAGTTAGCCGTGAAGGCGAAACTATGGGAGTTGCGTTAGGCCTAAACGTGGCAGGGAAAGTCCCGGTCTGTCTAATCCAGAATACAGGCATGATGGAATCCGGTGATTCTATTCGTGGAATGGCATTGGGAGCGGGATTTCCTTTAGTGATGGTGGTCGGTTACAGGGGCTGGACTAGGAGAGGTATAACTCCCGACACTGCTGCTACTTATACAGAACCATTTCTTCACGCTTTTGGATTGAACTATTACCTGGTGGAGCACGATGAAGATGCTCCTCGTATAAGCACAGCTTTTGAAGAAGCCAAGGCTACTAACAAGCCTGTAGTTATATTGATAGGTGACGAATACCACGGCTTTAATAGATAAGAATTTAGTTTTTCAGAATTTATATTTAATGGAGGTATCTCTGCCATGATGGAAGCATTAGAGGTATTTAAAGCATTTGACAGACATAGGAACAATGCAATTGTTTGTGCCACAGGAACCTCTGGTAAGCACTGGCGTGACGTAAGTACCCAAGAAGCTAGAGATATAAACTTAGGTGGTGCAATGGGACATACAGCATCCGCAGCATTTGGATTAGCTCTTGGCTTACCGAAAGAAAAAGTAGTTCTTTTCGATGCTGAAGGGTCTTTGTTAATGAACTTGGGGGTTTTGGCTTCTATAGCAGGGAAGCAACCTAAAAACTTTGTTCATTTTGTACTGGATAATGAATGCTATGCCACCACTGGTGGCCAACCGGTTCCTAATGCCCAAAACATTAATTATGCTGGGGTGGCTAAGGAGATAGGTTACGCAGTAACCTACAATTTTGATGACTTGGAATCTTTGGCTACTAGCATGGGTGAGATAATGTCACAGGAAGGTCCTGTATTTGTAGCCGTCAAAGTAATTCCAGAAATAGAGAATCTGCCCATAGGTTTGCGAGAAAATAGACCCAGCAGATCTAGAAAGCAAACAATTACTGACTTACGTGAAGAGCTCAATATAAAAGGATAAACTTATCCTTGTGAACCCGTCGTGATCAGTCCGGAATATCTAGGCTCACTATTATTGCGGCATTGGCAATAATAGTTGCATCTGTGCTGTCTGGTCCTCCTGGTACTGCCATTCCGCCCTCGGATATGTTTATGCTTTTCGATCCGTAAGGAACTTCTTTTAATACGTCGTCTGTATCAACGGTTTCGTGGTTTGGTACTGCTATATTCACCTCTACAGACATCATTTGTGTTTCATATCCGAATACTCTAGGGAAAGAAACACTACTGTGGCGAAGTGCATCAAATACGGCTCTTCGAGCCGCTTTGGTAGAATCTTTACCATGTAAGTCAACACCACTACCTAGTTCTAGGAGGCATCTTTTTAAAGCCATGAATCCACTCCATTATCCTTAGGATTTAACTCTAGATCAGCTTTGTAATGTAGAAAAAAACTTCGTTAGCAGCACTTGTATCCGGCGTGGTTTATACCTGCTAATGCCACTTGTTCGTCTTCTGCTGGCGGGCCACCACTTACACCTACTGCTCCTATTATTTCGTCACCATCATAAACAGGAAGTGCTCCCTGACCAGGTATCATTCTTCCATCTAGCATTGTCATAAGACCCTGATGTATTGGGGAGAAGCCATTGGCGGTGAGGTTTCCACTTGGTTGCATAAATGCAGCGGATGCTGCTGCTTTACCTTGGCATATGAATATGCTTCTCCAAGGTGCATTGTCTTCACGCACCATCGCTATTAAATCGCCCCTCGGATCTACTACGACTATGCAAAAATTAGCTGCCAATTCCGAACTTTTCTGTCGAGATCCCTCTATGATTTTCTCTGCCGATGCTAAACTTAAACTACTCATAATTAATCTCCTTATCTACATTATATCAGTACTTATTGCTATATATTCACCATTGAGTACCCTTATTTTGTATGATCTTTTGGTTTAATACGGAACCAATCGAATGTCCTAGTGGTATCCAAAAAAATCCATCACGTATCTCTTCGGGTGGAGACATTATATCTGCCCTCCAATCGGTTTCATCAACCGCGTGTTCCAGCGGCATACTATCCGATACGGCCGCAGTTACGTGAGCACTTAATAATTGAGAAACAGGGCCAGAGGGGTTATGAAGGGAAACCCTTTTTCCTTTTTGTGAAGCTGATAGGCTGGCATTAATTGCTTCTTTTACACCCCCACAGAACTTTATGTCAGGCATTATTATTCCCAAAGAGTTTTTATCCATCAGATTATCAAAAAATAGTGTACCGTAACCGCTTTCGCCTCCAGCTATAGGCAAATCTATTAGTGAGGCGATTTGTGATAGCTCATCACTTTTTGTCTCCGGAGCAACGGGTTCCTCGAACCATTTTACGTCAAGTGAGGCGAGCTCAGTACATATTTGAGGAGCCGTTTTCAGCGTGAATCGGCTGTGGCAATCTACCAGTATATTGATTCTATTGCCAATAGACAGCCTAATGGCTCTAACCCTTTCCAGTCCTGTTTTCGAAGCGTCTATTATGTCTTCTGATTCCATATCCGATGTGACTTCGTCGAAAGGGGCACATTTGATGGTAGTAAATCCATTACCAATTGCTTTTTCAGCTGCTTTTGCAAAGTGTGTCGGAGATCTATTATCACCGAGTAAAGATCGGTTGATATTTGCATACAAAGGCACCTTGCCTTTGACATTTCCACCCAGTTGTTCCGTTAAACTTAGGGACTCATATCTTGCTTGAAAGCAAGATACAGATGTGCGAAGTGCGCTCATAGCAGTTGCTAAAACTGTATCGGTTTCTAGTGCTTTAGTGGTGATTTTTAGAAGGGATTGTGGTTCTGATTCTCCTGATATAGATACCCCTTGTATATTGTTGACCATTTCTCTAAGAGTTTTGGCTACCACGTTACTATTGTTTCCCGATGTGATTTCAACAACTTCACTGATGCCCTCGGCATCGAATATTTCTGCAAAAACCCAAGTTGTTCGAGTAGTTACGTCAATAGATGAAAGTCGGATCGATTCAAGTATTACTGGCTTCATATATCATCCTTATCGTCTATATTATTATTCTATCATTCCTGATATTAATAGGCTTATATTTTTGAATTGGCGTATCATATCTATGATATTATTCTATAGCGTTTTAGACTAAAACGGCGACATTATTATGATTGGAACGTAATTATGGAAATAACCTCAGTGGAGTATTTGATTTTAGATAAACAATATCCTTTTGTATTCGTTCATACAGATGATGGTTTAATGGGTATAGGAGAGTGCTTCAGGCGTCAGCCAGTATTAACAAAAACTGTAGTAGAGGAAATACTCGCACCATCCATAATAGGTAAAGATCCTTGTAATACAGATGCTCGTTTTAGGGATATGGTGAATGCAGGACGAGCTCTTGAAATAGGTGGAGCCATCTGGATAGGAATAGCCGGTCTGGATATAGCTTTATGGGATATAAAAGGCAAGGCTTTGGGTCAACCAATTTACAACTTATTGGGTGGCAAAGTCAGAGAAAAGGTTCCTGTATATGCCAGTTCTCTAAAAAGAGACCTTACACCGATTGAGGAAGCTAAAAGGGCTGTGTATTTTGGCGAACAGGGTTTTGGTGCATACAAGCTTCATAGCGCTGTCCCTGGGAAAATCGATGACGATGCAGACCAAACTGTCGCTACTGTAACTGAAGTTAGAAAAGCAGTCGGAAATGATATGGATATACTTGTAGATGTTAATGGTGCCTACTCGGTTCATCATGCCATAGAGATAGGTAAGCACTTACAGGATCTAGGAGTATTTCATTTTGAAGAGCCTCGCCCTCATTATGATTTAGAAGGATTATCTAGAGTCGCAGACGCGCTGGATATTCCAATTGCATCCGGGGAGATGATATACAGCGAATATGAATATAGGGATCTAATAATAAGAGGTAAGGTAGATATAATTCAACCTGATATTGTAAAAACTCCCGGTTTCACAACCTTCCTAAAGATTGCCGAGATTGCTTCGGTTCTTGGAGTGCCTATAACTTGTCACAATACCCAGCCAATTATCAGCACTGTGGCACATGCCCATTTTGTCGCAGCTACAGTGGGTGTCCCATATGCCCAAGAATACAATATAGAGCATGTCTCCATACGTGATGATTATCCCATTCTAAGCGAACCACTTAATATCAAAGATGGTTTTTTGACAGTTCCAGAAGGGCCTGGATTGGGTATTGAATTAGATATGGATATGGTACGCAAATTGGCTGACTAGATGCTATCTTTTCTGGGTCTATTAGCAATACTGTAAAAGACAAGTCCGGTGGCTAATAACAGCGAAGAAAAAAGATATATCCACTGGATATTTAACACACTCAATAAAGCATAGCCAGCAACTGGCCCTGATGCAGCTCCCAGGTCGGTCCAGGTAGCATAACGGCTCATGACTTCAGATCTGTCGGATTCTGAAGAAAGGTCTCCTGCCGATGCATCTAGTGTAATTTTGCTGGCAGTAGTAGCAGCAAAGACTATGGGTACCACTATAATTATTACGAAAACGCTTTCAATTATTAGGACAGATGAGCCTATTATAATCATAGGCAGACAGGTCAAAATGACCGATTTCCTGCCAAATTTATCTGATATATGCCCGAAGTATGTTGATAACCCCACTTCATTAGCCCAACTAGTTGCTAAGACCATTCCAGTTAAGGTGGCAACACCCAGTGCGAACCCGTTAATATCCAAAGACTCGCCAATTCTTTCTCGGAGCAACAATCCTACAGTTGCAGTAATCAGGCCGGATATCGCAAATGTGTTGGTAAAACGAGTGTAATGGACGGCTAGTAATTTGTATCTTTGGACACTGTTCTCACCTCGATATCCGGTTAGTAAAGTCCAAGTATTTGATTTATTAGCGTTCTTTTGGAATTTTTTTCTGTCGCCTTCAGATTGTTTGATGTGCGGATCAAGATAGGTATCGGATTCTTTTAATAAAGGAATGATTGAGAAACATAGGATCATAACAGAGGCTATTATCAGGAAAGATATCCTGATGCCAATTAAGTCCACTAAAATGCCACCAATTAATACTGCTATCAAACTTCCGAATCTAAATATGGCATTGTACAGTCCCATCAATCGGCCTCTATATTGTTCGTCTTCCCTTAAGACAACCATATATAGGGAAACTAGTTGAATGGAAAAACATATACCCCAGGCGATTCTTGCTATGAGGAGAGGCCAAAATCCCTGAAATAGTCCATAAGCTGCTGTAGAAGTTATAGCTAAAACCACCGAAAGGTAGAAAGGTTTTTTCAAACCAAATCTGTTGTATATCTTTGCAGCCCATGTATTGGAAGCTAATCTTATCCATCTATTAGCACTAAGGATAAGTCCTGCACCTAGTCCCGCGGTCAGTCCAAACTCGTCCAGATTGGAAGGCAATACTCCATAAATCATTGAATCACCCATAACAGAAATCGCGAGGATTATGGACGTGAGAACGACTTGCTTTTTAGGTACTTGCTTATACATGTTTAAATCAACAGAACTTTTACCTTAGAGGTATCTTTTAACCCGAGTTAACTTCACTATTAGGGGAGGAATTAGTTGGGGACGCTCGTCTTTCACGTTTTGGAATCTTAATGCCCAGTAACAGAAGGGCACCGGATGCATTGACTGCCGCTAATACAAGAAATGCGAACTGATACGAACCTGAAGAATCAAAGATAAAACCGGCAAATATTGGTGATATTAGTACAGAAACACTACTTACGGGATCCATAAGACCAGCCAGTCTGGAGAAGTTTTTTCTACCGAAAACTTCTGCTCTTAATACGGTCATCAATGTTCCGCGTGTTCCAAATCCTATGCCAAATATTGTTGCGAAAACCATGACAGAAGTCATGGATTGTGCATATGCCAATATAACCACGGATAAACCTTGGGCTATGAATGCTACAGCAGTTACCCGTTTCGTTCCTAATATATCTCCAAGGAATCCACCTGCCAGCCTGCCAAATGCCGATATAACTAATGTATAGGAGACTACTCCAGCTGCAGTCAATTCGTTAATACCTATATCTACAAGAGCAGGTATTTGGTGAACTTGCAGTGCGCCCCAGGCTGTGATACCTGCAGAGTGTGAAAATCCCAGGAACCAGAAACTTCTGCTTTTAAGCGCTTCAGATATAGACGTGGAATCTGCACTTGATACGCCTTCTTCCAAAGATGATTGTTCATCTGCGGTGTGCTTTGCACCATCCGGCAAATATCCGTATTCTTCTGGGTGAGGGCGCATCATAAGTGCAATGGGGACTCCAATTATCATTACAATTACACCTACTGATATGGTTGTTGGACGCCATCCTATATTGATTACAGCCCATGCCAACACCGGTACCAGTAATGCGCCGAAACTTCCTCCGAGCTGATATATCGCGATTGCTCTTCCGCGCCAGTGGTCAAACCAGTTTACCAATACAGTGACGATAGGTAGAAAACCCGCCACACTTTGCCCAAGGGTAACGAGCAGAAATGCAGCATAGAACTGATACATGTTTTGGCAAAGCCCCATTGCTATGAAGCCTAATCCAAATATAATCCAACCTACTACCATATAAGGCCGAGGCCCCATCCAGTGTATTAGGTACCCCTCTAATGGACCTGTTACTCCACCCTCTAGTCTTCTTAGAGAAAAAGCGATAGAAACAGCAGTTCGTGTGGTATCGAACTCTCTAATCAGTGGCAGAACTAAGGTTTGTGCACCGACGTTAAATACGGCTGATTGTATCGTGCTGGCAGCAGTGGATATCGCGACAATCCACCACCCATAGAATATACCACCCTTGCTCCCGCTTGGGGGCATACCAGAAGGAGGTTCTCCTTCTTTTTGTTCGACTCCTCTCGATTGATCGGGGTCCAATTTTTCTTTCTATCTCCTACTAACAGCTAAAATATTATTAGATTCTGTATATATTTACTATCAACGCCACCACTTGAAAGGCCCCATATATCAACAGAGTGGGAATAAGAATTTCCTTCCAAGTACGTTTCTTCTTAATCATTAGCACTCTAATTTTACCATATAATCAGTTGTCGCATCTGTGATTGACTTATTCATATATATCGAAATAGGTTTCTTCTATTGAATCGACGAATGAGGTTACTCTTCTTATATTGGTACCATCAGGATCCATAACGTATATTTTGGGTTTTTCTTTACTGCCTTGAGACATGAAATATATAGAATCACCGTCGTTGGACCATTTAGGAAAGTAATCAGGCTTTTCATCAGTGGTTATTTTGACTAAATCGGAACCATCTTTGTTCATTGTGAATATTTCCAGTTGATCTGGGTGGTATTCGTCATTAGCGTCCGGATCTGCAATGAAAACCACTTTAGAACCATCAGGTGACCAGTCAAGATGTCTTATTCTCGCCATGTCTGTATTGGTTATACTGGTGTTTTCACCAGTAGCTAGATTGTGGATATATATATCCGAAATTTCATTTTCAGAAATTATTCTGGAATTAAATGCCACCAAAGTTCCATCTGGAGAAAATTCTGGATCGTACACATGTCTTCCAAGCATCTGTATAAGTGGTTCTTTTTGATTATTGCTTACGGTTAGAAGGTATATCTCTGCTTTTCCGTTTCTCGTTGTAGTAAAGGCTAAGTGTTCTCCACCTGGATGCCAGGAAGGATCTAGATCATCTCCTGGATCAGAAGTGTATCTATAGTTAATAACACCGAGATGCTGGCCTCTGGAATGCGTGATATAGATATCGTAATTTCCTTCAGCATTCGACATGTATGCGATACTGAATCCGTTTGGAGAAAATACGGGTTGCCGTTCCATATAGGCTTCTTTTGATTCATATCCGAATCTGGGGTCATCATCCGAATATCCATTATCAGTTAATTGCATAAGTTTGTTAAATGATTCTGATTCTTGGGAATATGTAGCTAGGAATAATTCTGGAGTACCTCTGAAATCGGAGATAAATGCGATTTTTCGACCGGATGACTCCTTAAATACTTGAACTCTGTAGGACAGATTGGATGAATCATCCATCTCGCCAACTAAGAAATGGTAAGGTCCATCATATTCAGCTGTGAAAGATATGCGAGAGCCTAGAGATCCTTTAGCATAGTCATCGTTCACTCTAATCAATACGTAGTTTTGATCATATAGGTCTATGAAACTATCCGTCATAGTTAAATCTTCCGAATGAATATAGACCGAAATCGCATAACTAACACCTTGCTCAGCCTGGAAAGAATACTTATGCACACAAGTGTTATTTGGTAGAGGATATTTTCCGTCAGTCATTTGGTAAATAGTACCAGTGGACATAGAGAAAGATTCAGCATCAATCATTTCAGGAAACGTATAACCGTTGCCTCTGGACTTTTCATTGTCACAGATAGTGTTTGGTGTGCTAGATGCAGCTGGGTCAGGAGTAGGTATGGCTTCAGGTAACTCCTTAGATACTTGAACTTGGTAATGTAAGGGCGGGGCAGTAATTTGGTCCTCATGAGTTATATTTTCACCCATTTCACCAACTAAGAAATAGTAAGTGCCATCGTATTCAGCGGTGAACGATATTCTATCGTCATTGATTTCCCATAACCAGTAGTTTTGATCAAACAAATATATCAACCCAGTCCGCGATAAATCTTCAGAATCGACATCGACTGAAATAGAGTAGTTGACGCCCATTACAGCCTGGAAAGAGTAATAGTGTACGCAAAGTTGATTTGGTAAAGATCCGTAGCCAATCGTTTCGTAAGTTTCACCAGTGCTCATCTCCAGAGGATCAGTGTCAGACAGTAGTGGAGTCCAGCTGTGACCGTAATTAATGGCATTTTTGTCACAGATAGTGTTTGGTGTGCTGGATGCAGCAAGATCGGAATTATAGATATCAGTAGCAAGATCAGACGTTGCTGTAGGCACAGGGGCGGTTGGTGCTGCTGGTGTAGGAATAGGATCATCAGAATTCACAGAAGGCGCAATTATTGGCTCTTTAACATCGTTGACGGAACTGAATATGGCGGTTATTTCTACTTCCAGTGGTTCCCCAACCTTTCCTAAGGTACTATCTGGGTTACTTATGGAGTCAATATAATATATGAACCTTATTTCTCTCAGCACATGGGAGTCACGATCTATCCAATACTCGACTTTATAAGCGGTTGGCTGAGTTGTAATCATATCATCGTCTAAGAAAAAAGTTTCATACCAAACAGTTTGCCTCATCAGAGTGAAATCTTCCAACTCACCGCTATTAACATAGTAAGTTGCTGCCCCTTCATAGTCTTTGATTACCGGGTACGATTCTAAATCCAGATCCAGTATTGTAATTTTTTCAGGTGAGAATCCATTGTCAAATTCCTCTTCACATTCCGCAACAATCCATTCGGTTTTATCAAACCAATGTTTCTCCTCATAGCATTGATCAGAGATTCGAATTCGGTTGAGAATATCGTTTGCATGTTCCATCTTGCTCTGCCATTTGCCAGGAGCCTGATATTTTGAAGATGTTATCGGTGCTATTTTGAGGTTTGGTGATTCAAATCTCCAAGTTTCATCGATTATGAATGATTCGGAATTAAACATAACAATCTTTGACTTGTCTATAATGCTTTGGGCGTTCGGCATGGGAGTAGGTGTGGGTTCTGGAGTGGGAGTAGGCGACGCGGTGGGAGTAGGCGACGCGGTGGGAGTACTCACTAAGAATGAATTATTTGGTGTTGCTACATCTGACCCTTGCGAATCAGAGGCGGATCCACTACATCCCACTATAAACAATACCATCGTAGATATGAAGATATGTCGGTATAGAGACTTCATAAAGTAAGTACACCCTAATACATATTTTGTGAGAAATCAAATGTCATATAGGCACGAAAAAAACCTGTTTCAGATATTGAAACTATTATTTGGTCAAGAGTTTTAGACAGGAATATATGGCATTGGTGTACGGCATGAGTATGTTGAGATTAGCTCCTATTTCCAAAACTGCCCCCATAACACTATCTATTTCAATCCGTCTTCCCATTTCCAGATCTTGTAGCATGGATGTCTTATGGTCTCCCACTTTCTGGGCACCTGAGAACCGTTGATCTATTGATATTGGTATGTCTATGCCTAAGGCAGTTGCAACAGCATCCGCCTCTGACATCATAGCTTTAGCAGTTGCCTCTATGTTCTTGTCATTGGTCATCTCTGCAATCGTTGAACGTGTTAAAGCACTTATAGGGTTAAATGCTAAATTGCCCAGTAATTTTGCCCATAATTCTCTTCTTATGTGGGGTCGGATAGGGGCTCTCAATCCTGCTTTTATTAGATAGGAAGATAAGGATTTGATTCTGTCACTGCTTGAACCATCTAGTTCTCCAAGTGAGAATCTATCTCCTTCTATATGCTTTATAACTCCTGGTTCAACGAGTTCTGTAGATGGGTAAACTATGCATCCTATAACTCTGTTTATATCTATATTCTCAGATATTATACCGTTTGGATCCACGCTTTCTAAATCTGATCCATCCCACGGACCTCCGTGTTTTTGAAAGTACCACCAGGGTATACCATTTTGTGCTGAGATGATGGTCGTTTCATCGTGGAGTAGGGGATGGATCTGTGGGGCTATATCTGTAAGACCGTGGGCCTTTACCGTTAAGAATAAGAAATCCACAGGGCCTATTTCTGAAGGTTTATCGGATGCATTTGGATTAGCTACGATGTTTTCGTTCTCACCGTATATATGAATTCCATTGCTCTTAATCGCGGTGAGATTTGGTCCTCGGGCTATAAGGTGAACATCTTCTCCGGACAAAGCAAGTTTAGCTCCGAGATATCCTCCTATTGCCCCTGCTCCGTATACCGCGAACTTCATCGTTTATTTATTAGCCTTGTTGGAGATTACTTCGGCCACCATTCTTCTTTGAATTTTACCTGTAGCGGTTCTAGGTATTTCTTCCACAACATGTATAACTCTAGGGCATTTAAAGTCTGCTAAATGATCACGGCAGAAGCTGATTAATTCTTTTTCATCAGCCGAGCCGTTAAGCACTACTGCGGCTGAAGGTTCTTCCCCATGGGTAGGATGAGGGATGCCAAAGGCCACTGCCTCTGCTACTGCAGGATGGGACAGTAGAATTTCATCTATTTCTCTAGGAGAAATTTTTTCTCCGCTTCTGTTTATGATTTCTTTTATACGCCCTAGAAGAGTAAGATATCCGTTTTGATCTAACATTCCTTCGTCTCCGGTTCTGAACCATCCGTCCGTGAAAGAAGTTGCATTGGCTTCAGAGTTATTCTCATAACCTGAGAAGACATTGCTTCCTTTTATGACTACTTCCCCTCTGGTAAGCGTGTCCAATAGGTTGCCAGTGTCATTCATTATAGCTATATCCACTCCGGTACCATGTCCGACAGAACCAGGAAGTCTGGTTCCTGGAGGAAGTGGATTCGAGCTCATTTGGTGAGATGCTTCAGTCATGCCATATGCCTCAAGAACTGGAACTTCGAAAAGTTCTTCTAACCCCAACATAGTCGCAGGAGCTAAAGAAGAACTACATGATCTTATGAACTTCAATTCGGATAGCTTATAAGCACTTTCTCGTCCCTTAGCTCTTGCAAGGAGAGTTTGATGTATGGATGGAACAGCGGTGTACCAAGTGAATTTCTCTTGTTCAGTTATGCGCAGAAAGTTCAGAACATTGAATTTTGGTGGAACCGAAACTGTTCCTCCTGATGCAAATGTTGATAAGGTAGATGCAACAAGTCCATGCACGTGGAATAAAGGCATAACACATAGTGCAATGTCGTCCGCAACCAGATTATATGTGTTGATTATGTTATCTACTGACTTCGCGAGATTGCCATGTTTTAGAGGCACCATTTTTGGCCTGCTTGTAGTGCCACTGGTATGTAGAACTAGTGCTACATCCTCAGAATCCGGCTCGTAGCTGTCTGACGAACTGCCATTCGATTTATCGTTTGAGAGAGTAACTGTATTATCAGGTTTTACTTCGAGTTCTATGTGGATTGTGTTATCAGATGCGACGTCATGTACAGTAGATGATTCACCGGCCGTTGTTATTATTGCTACCGCATTTGTATCTTCAAGGTAGAATTTGAATTCGTCTGGTTTATACGCAGGATTCAAAGGTGCTGCCGTGGCAGCTGCCGCTACACCCAGAAAAGTTATTATAGTTTCTGCCGAGTTAGGTATGACGATTGCTACTCTATCTGTTCTTTTAACCCCCATTGACCTAAGTTGCTTTCCTATTGAGTTTACTTGAGATCTTAGGGTGTCATATGTAAATTCCCGGCCACCCGGTTCTCTAATAGCGACTTGGCCTGGGGATCCTATATCTAATAGATCCAGTAAGTTTGTGGCTTTCTTAATGTTGGACATGAGTTATATTCCTCGCACTAAATAATATGGAAAGATATTTATCTGGTTTGTGTAAACAAAGAGTTCAAATGCAATTAGTCAAAATCTAAATCTGGCTGTAACCGCTCCCGACTCTTTCGGGATCTACTCCAGTACCTTTTGCATCAGTGAGCCATCCAAATTCCTTGAGTATTTGCTGGCTGTAAGTAACTCGTCCTGTTACTTTATCTAACGGTTCAGTAGCAAGCAGAAGGGCTGCATTTGCCATTATTTCGGTTGTTTCAGTGGTGTTGGGGTCAACTTCTTTTCTCTGTTGTGCAAACATAGACCCAGCTGTTGGAACGAATTGAGACGGAGAGAAAGCGGTAACTGAAATCCCGTGCTGGTACATTTCCTGAGCAAGTCCTTGTGTAAAACGTTCCAGTGCTGCCTTTTGCATGCCATAAGCTGAACTGCCGCCGGTTGCTCCCGGATATGGTCCTCTACCTGGACCTATAGCTGCACCTGAAGATATATTAACTATACTTCCGCTTTTCTTTGCGATCATGTCTTCTAGTACTAATTGGCTTAGCATGAAAGGGGCATGAACATTAACTGCCCAACTTCGCATCCATCTGTTAATCGGGTAGTCTTTGGTTGGCAACGGATACATTAGAGCAGCGTTATTGACCAGTACATCGATGGGTCCATAGATTGCTCTTGCTTCGTTAACGAGACTTTGGCACTGTTCAGCCTCTGATATATTGGAAGCAATTGCTGAGGCCTCTCCACCTTCCGATCGGATTGCTGCTACGGTAGTTTCCAGTGATCCAGCTAATTGATGGTCTCCTTCTTTGAGAGTCCTGGCTACGCATATAACTTTGGAACCTTCCCTAGCAAAAACCTTAGCGATTTCTTCCCCTATGCCTCTACTGGCACCGGTTACTATTGCTGTTTTGCCGTCTAATTTACCCATAGATTTCTCCTAATGATTCTACGGTTTTCTACTCAAAAACTTGCAGAATTTCATATTTTGTAGTGCGTTGAACTGGTTTGAATCCAGCATCTCTGATTATGTCTTTTATCTCGTCTATAGAGGTCCTGTTGTAAAATCCAGCTTCTTGCATGACGTTTTCGTCAAACAAAGTGCCTCCGAAGTCATCCCCTCCAAAATTGAGCGCCACTTCTCCTGTTTTTTTGCCTTCTGAGAACCAGGAAGCTTGGATATGTTTGATGTTGTCCAAGTAGATTCTGGCAAGTGCTATCATTCTTAAATATGGAGTGGGTCCGGATTCTTGCTTTACCCTTTTAGCCAGGGGTGTTTCTCCTCTTTTATAGCTCCAAGGTATGAATGCCGTGAATCCTTCGTTTCCTTCGGAGAGGGCCAAGTCTTGTAGATCCCGAGTCCTCTCTAAGTGTTCAATTACATCCTCAGGTTCTTCTAAGTGGCCGTACATCATTGTGGCAGTTGTACGGTAACCCAAACTATGGGCCTCTCTGTGGACCTCTTCCCATTCACTTACTCGTCCTTTCGGCCATAATCGACTCAACTTTCTCTTTACACTGTCCGCAAGTATTTCTGATCCCCCACCAGGCAATGTTTCTTGTCCAGATTCCTTCAAATGCCGTAGAACTTCTCTAACTGGCATTTCGGAAACTTGAGATATTTTTTGTATCTCAGGAGCCGAAAAATAATGTGGCAGGACATTTGGATATCTTTTCCTTGTTTCACTGACCAAGGATTTGTAGTATTCAAGCGGCAGTTTGGGGTTTAGTCCGCCTTGCATCAAGACGGTTGTTACTCCCTTGGATGCAGCCTGTCCAACCATTTCCATTACTTGTTCTACGTTATAGGTATATGCGTCTGAATCTTTTTCTGTGCGGTAAAAAGCACAGAATGTGCAGTACGCGTCACAGACATTTGTATAATTTAGGTTGGTATCGATTACGAAAGTAACGTGCCTTTCAGGGTTATGCCGAAACCTGACCTGTTGGGCCAGATTGCCTAGTTCCATTAAAGGAGCGTCTTTCAACAGGAATAGACCCTCTTCCTTAGATATCCTTTCTCCAGCCATCACTTTTGATGAGATATCTTTAAGATTTGGTTTAGTCGTAGTCATAATGTCTCCTCCAGATTGCGCAGGCCATTCCAAGCCTGCTCGAAAACTTCTATTGCTTTTTGATCTTCTTCTGAGAATATATATCTGAAGGCTCTGAGATAATTCTCTATACCCCCGGGCTCCATGTTCATGGATTCTCTTTTACTTATGATATCACTTAAGTCCCCAGCCATGTTTCGGTTTAAATTACTAATTAATTTGTTGGAGAGTGTGTCTTTCTCGTTTGTATCTAGAGATTTTAACACCATCCATCGAGCGAAAACAAATGGTAATCTATGCCACTCAAACCATTCTTCGGATAAATCATATCTATAGTCAAAACCCGGGACACGGTCATGAGTTCCAAGGGCTTGATCCCCTATGAGTAAGAAGGCTGAAGATGTTTTATCAGATAGATCAACGTATTTGTATGGATGGATATCGTATTTGGTCTCGAGTATGACTCTTAGTAGCTGAGATGATGTTGCCGATTCTTGAGTCACGCCTATAGTAGATCCAGACAATTCCTTTAGTGGCATTTTGGAATACAGTAGTATGCTTCTTACCGCCCCTTTAACACTTATACCCATATCTCCTAGCGTTTCGTATTCATCTGTGAGTCCAAAACTTTGAATTAGTGAGAATGGTGCAGCATCAAGTTCGCCAGTTTCTGCAAGAGGGCCCATAGCACTAGGCACCATAGGGCAGAGGTTTATCCCGTCCAAATTTAATCCGTTGAAAAAAGGCTCGCAGTTCAAATATGGGATTTGGCCAATGTTAACTGTCGTAAACATGGATTTCGTTGTAAAGTGCATCTCTTTCAACGGGGATTTTTCCTGCATCGCCAATCAGTCTTAGCATTCTTGCTCTTGCAAGACCAACGGGACTGGCTGCTTTTGCAGCGTGAGCTATTCTTTCTTCGCCTATAGTTCCATCAAGGTCGCTTGCTCCGAAATTCAATGCTATGGAAGCTGTTTCTTCACCAATCATGACCCAGTAGGCTTTGATATGAGGGAAATTATCTAGCATAAGCCTTGATGTTGCTATTGTCCTCAAGTCTTCAAGGGCTGAGGCTTGTCTTGGTACCAGATTCGTGGTTCCGACTTGATACTCCAACGGTATAAATGCAAAGAATCCTGGGGCTTCATCTTGCAACTCTCTGAGTAGAATCATATGTTGCAGCCGTTCCTCTAATGTCTCTATGTGTCCGTATAGAAGAGTAGCGTTAGATTTGATTCCCATGGTATGAGCCATCCGGTGTATCTCCAACCATCTTTCTGCACTATTCTTGCCTGGAAATAACTGTTTTCTGACCCGGTTTGAGAAAACTTCAGCTCCTCCACCGGGCATTGAAACCATACCGGCATCTTTCATCCGGGAGAACACTTCTTCTTCTGACATCCTGAACCTTTTTGAGAAGTAGTCTATCTCAGCTGCAGTCCATGCTTTTATTCTTATGCTTGGATATGCTTCGTGAATCCCTCGGATAATACCTTCGTATCTTTCAAAAGGCCAGTCGGGGTGATGACCTCCTACGATGTGGACCTCATGCATTTCCGGATCCAATTTACCGAGAATTTCTTCCATCCCCATCTCATACGCGTCTTCATCACCTTTCTTTTTGGCAAAGTCACAAAATGTACAGGAGAGGACGCATATATTAGTCGGGTTTATCTGTCTATTAAATACAAAGTAAACTTTATCACCCCATAGTCTCCTCTTAGCATAATCTGCCATTTGTCCAAGAGAAACTATATCGTCGGTTTGAAGACAAACAAGACCATCTTCGAAGCTTATGCGCTCTTCACGTTTCACTTTTTCCCATATCGGGGTTAGTGCGTCGTCCTTGAATATTATTTCTGGCACTTTTACTTCTGTCTCTGTAGTCATGTCGTCTCCAATTGTATCTTCTAACTATATTATTAGACCGACCAGTCGGTTTAATAATATAAATGTAGTATCCAGTAGTCAATAGACAGGATGAATTGAACCTAGATATATTATTGGGAAGGAATATGAAAAATATTAACTAGGAACGATGACCTATGGCGTCCGGTAATTCATTCACCATGGCACGAATATGTTCTATTGTTGTGCCGCAGCAACCGCCTACGATCTGGATGCCTCTCTGGACCCAGTTGTGACAATGAGCAGCGAAAACAGCTGGTTCTATTGGTGTCCTAACTCCCCTTCTTACTTGCGAGGAAGTTTCTGGATATACCATAACGGGTCCGTTCCATTGTTCGAATAGAGCTGTGATTCCTGGATCTGTTGCATCTATGGTGCTATGCATGACACCCATAACTTGTGGATCGAACGACATCATAGCTTCTACCAACGAGGCGTAGGATTTGTTTTTTTGCTCAACGTGGTCAGGAGAAAGTCTACTGGCTGGTTCCTCGATATGTTGGTTCCATGCGCTGACGTTCCCGTCGTATAGTAGTGAGCAGCTAGTGCCTATCCACACTGGTAAACCTGTTTCGACTGCGGCGGTGATTGCGCGACTGGAACGATCTATATCCCTCATCATCTCCATTAGGATAAAATCCACACCAGCGGCTGCCAATGTTTGTGCTTGTTCACAATAATTTTCGTATTCTTCTTCTGGGGTTGGAATAAATCTGGGATCGGGACTTACAGTGCCGGGAGTCCAGGCAACCATGTTCGACATTGACCCAGCTACTGCAATCGGCCGGCCTGGTGCCACATTGTTCACTGCTTCGCGAGCCAACTCTACTGCTCTTGTATTAATGCTAACTGTTTCATCAGCCAGTCCTGCGCCCGCCAAAACTTGACGGTTGGTAGTAAAAGTGTTGGTAGTTACCACATCTGCACCGGCGAGAATATATTCTTCGTGGACTCGGCGGACTACCTCAGGGTGGGTTTTGTTGGCAACCGCACACCAGGCTGCCGGATCCATCACGCCGCCCAATCTCGCGATCTCACTTCCAGTTGCTCCATCCATAACAATGATCTCATTTTTGCGTAGCTTATCGTCGAGAATCATATTGAGTCCCTCCTAATATTAGCCAGGACACTGAGTTTGGGTAATGATATAAATGTCGTATCGTGTAGTCAATAGACTGGGTTATTCTAAATCTTAATGTAGTATCATAGGGAAGAGTGAGAAATGGATCACGCTGAAATCAACATAAAAGCCGAACATGGATTTCGGGCTACAGAAGTTATTGCTGATCTTCGTAATGTAGCAGAAGTTCTGTTTAACCCACTTAAACTGGTTGGATTTTGGGACAGACAGGCTGATGGAATGCATCTTTGTCCACAGGCAGAATTAGGACGGCAATGTCCTCATAAATTGCCGCCAGAGGACCCTGGCTTCATAGACTACTCAGTAACTGCAGATGAATACATGAGGGCGGTTTTGGAGGTAGATTTTCCGCATGCTGGCTTGGTTATTTATCTAAAATAGTATAGGGTTTATCGTCAGTTATATTTAAACTTTGGAATCTAAATGAAGAAAAATCGAACATTACCCGTTAATTTAATCGTATTTGTTATATTTGTGTTATCTACGGTCTCCTTGTTTAATTTAATAAGGCCATCACCCTTGATGGCTAAAGATTTTGATGTAGTGTTATACCAGGGACGTGAACACATAGGGAATGACCCTGTGAGTTTAAACGATTTGAGGGGTCAGCCTGTAGTTTTGAATTTTTGGGCTGGTTTATGTTCCACCTGCCGGGCTGAGATGCCTGGATTCGATCGTTTCTATAAACGTAATATGGATAAATTAATTTTTGTCGGAGTGGATGTTGGTCCATATATAGGCTTAGGCTCCACTGAAGACGGCAGGAATCTCCTCTCTGAATTAGGTGTTAGTTATCCGGCTGGTTTCACTGAAGACGGTGACGTTGTCTTGGATTATCAAATACTCTACATGCCTACCACTCTTTTCATATCTCCAAAAGGAGAAATAATCAGGCGTTTTGAAGGTGGGATAGGAGAGGAAACCCTGGAACGTTATTTGGAGGAAATATTTTAATTAAACCATGAATTACATTCAAAATTGTTGGGACTTTTTGTAGTATTTGATCACATAATTAAGGTAATATTTTAGTGCAAATTACTGTATAGCTATTCTGGGTTGTATTTATGAAGCAAAAAAATAACAGTGAGATTAAATTGATAGTAGCTGTAGGGGCAGACCACGCTGGATATCCCTTGAAGAAAGACCTACAAGAATGGCTTAAGGGGCAAGATATAGATGTTATAGACGTCGGAGCACATTCTATTGACCCACTGGATGACTACCCAGATTTTGCAGCAAAAGTGGCTGTTTCGGTCGCTAATAATGAGGCCCAGCGTGGCATTGTATTTTGTGGTAGTGGTGTTGGCGCCAGTATAGCCGCCAACAAAATTCCAGGAGTTCGGGCCAGTATATGCCATGATTTATATTCAGCGGCTCAGGGCGTGGAACACGATGATTTAAATGTTCTTTGTCTCGGAGCTCGAATTGTAGATTCCGAGTTCGCCAAGGAACTGATCCAAGCTTTTCTGTCTGCTGAATTCACTGCAGAAGAACGGCATGCTAGGAGAGTGGGAAAGATTATAGAGCTAGAAAAAAATGGCCCGCAAATTGTTAATAATCCACAAGGAGGATAACCATGGCATCACTCGAGGAAGTTAGAAATCTGGGTCAATCAGTGTGGTATGACAATATAAGTAGAGAGCTCTTACTATCTGGAGAAATTGCACGTTTAATCAATGTGGGCGTGACTGGTCTTACTTCAAACCCTTCTATATTTGATAAGGCTATATCTGAAAGTTCTGAGTATGATGAAGCTCTTAAAATTCTAATCCAAAATGGCGGTGACAATAAAGCTATATATGAATCGTTGGCCATGGAGGACATACGCTCGGCGGCTGACTTACTATACAGTGCCTATGTTTCTAGTAACTGTAAGGATGGCTATGCTTGTTTAGAAGTTAGTCCGTTATTGGCATACGACACTGAAGGGACAATTGCTGAAGCGCAAAGACTGTTCAAAGAACTAGGCAAGGCAAATGTTATGATCAAAGTGCCAGCAACACCCGAGGGTATGCCAGCTATAAGAAGTCTTATAGGGCAAGGCATAAACGTTAACGTTACTCTGATATTTTCTTTGGAGGCTCACAGAAATGTTATGGACGCGTATGTAGCAGGATTGGAAGACCTCGATAGTAATGGTGGTGATGTTAGTAAGGTGGCTTCAGTAGCCTCATTTTTTGTAAGCCGATTGGACACCTCGATTGATGTTGTTTTGGGAGAAATGTCTAAAGATTGTAAAATTAACACGGATATCTTGATGGGAAGAGCTGCAATAGCCAATGCCAAGCTGGCGTATGAATCATTCTGCTCGATTTTTGGCAGTGAGAGATTTGAGAAGTTACGAAAAAAAGGTGCATTAGTGCAAAGGCCTCTTTGGGCAAGTACTAGTACCAAGAATCCGGAATACAGAGATGTACTTTACATTGAACAGTTGATGGGTTCAGATACTGTTAACACGATACCTCCAGCGACTCTTGATGCTTTTATTGATCACGGGATAGCAAACGATACTATATTAAGTGGTATAGATGATGCCAGAGATGTTATGGGATTCCTCAAGGATGCTGGAATAGATGTGGATGAGATAACTGCTAAATTACTGAAAGACGGAGTAGATGCCTTTTCCAAGTCATTTGAACAGATAATCTCAAACTTAGAAGCAAAAAGATCAGTGCTGGTTCCTCTTGTTCAATAAAACATAGTTTTATTGACGTTGCTTCTAATTGTACAGTTCGATTTATAGATGGTATTGAAATGTTTGAGTGGGTTGTTTTCCCTATGTTTCTTCAGTGAAAGGTGATGTTATGAATATAGGTATGGTTGGTTTAGGCAGAATGGGATTGAATATGGCTTTAAGAATATCTAAGGCCGGTCACAAGATAGTGGCATATGATCCGGATGAAGAAGCCAGAAAGAATGTGGAGAGAGAGTGTGTTTTAGCTGTCTCTTCACTTCAGGAATTGATACAAGAGTTGAAACCACCGCGATTCATTTGGGTTATGGTCCCGTCTGGTTCAATCACCGAACAAACCATCGAAAGTCTTTCAAGTGGTCTTGATAGCGGTGATGTAATTATAGATGGTGGAAACTCGAACTATAAAGATAGCGTCAGAAGGGGGTCGTATCTGCTCGAATCTGGCATAGGTTTTTTGGATGTAGGAACGAGTGGAGGTATTTGGGGATTGGAAAATGGGTACAGTATAATGGTAGGTGGAGATAAAAGTGTATTCGAGAGAATAGAACCGATATTCAAGGCTTTAGCACCAGGAGAAGATAGAGGTTATGGATTGGTGGGCCCTTCAGGTTCAGGGCACTTTGTGAAGATGATACATAATGGGATTGAATATGGTCTCATGCAAGCTTATGCAGAAGGGTTTGAACTCATGGATGCTAAGAAGGAATACGAACTAGATTTGTCTCAGATATCTGAAATTTGGAGACATGGCAGCGTTGTTAGATCGTGGCTGTTGGATCTGACAGGCGAGGCATTGTCAGAAGACAGAAATTTGGACAGTGTTCAGCCCTATGTAGAAGATTCGGGTGAGGGGAGGTGGACGGTGCAAGAGTCTATAGAATTGAGCATACCTGCACCAGTAATATCACTTGCTTTGCAAATGAGGTTCCGCTCTAGACAGAATAACTCTTTTGGGTCTAAATTGTTAGCCTATATGAGGAACAAGTTTGGAGGGCATGCAGTAAGAAAGGCATAAAAAAACCCAAAAATTATTGGCTTGTATGTTAGTGTCCAGCTTCCTGCCAGGTTGTTGGGTCTTCCCAGTCAACGACCATTTTTTCGTGTAGCTCATCGATTTCTTGTTCAGAGTAACCCAACTCCTCCATGACGCTACGGGTATGTTCACCCCTAAGTGGTCCAGAACCCACTCGAGTTGGAGTCAAAGAGGTTTCTACTACAGGGCTGTAACGCCAATATGAACCTATTCGCATAGTTTCGGCTGGTCTTATAAAGTCGTTTTCCCAGACATGTTTATCCTGCGAGTAGAAGTTAAACATTCCACTTTCTTCTACTTCCACGCAGGCAACATCACATGGGATTAATTTACTTTCCCAATCTGACGCTTTAAGCGTGGTAAATATTGTTTCCAGTTCCTTTATCAGTTCGGAGTCATGTTCCATACGAGATTCTTCAGAATTGAACCGAGGGTCGGATAACAGGTCGTTTCTGTTAACCGCTTTACAAAATGAAATCCACTCTTCCTCGAATAGACAGTCCAAGAAAACCCACCCTCTTTCTGCTTTGTACAGTCTATGTAAAGCGTGGGTACCATATCCGTCGCTATCTGGTATCGCGCGTTCTGGCTTTCCATCGTAAGAAAAGAAATCATCTGCGTTAGCGTATGCGTTAGCACCTATCATCGTTGACAAAACGTGTTGGGATCCTCCAAAGCGTTCTTTGGCATAAAGTCCAAGGAGTGCACCAGTGGATATAACCATAGATGAGTTCGGGTCAGGGTTGGTTTCATTAGCGCGCGCCAGTCTACGAGCGACCTCCTGTATTTCATCAATTGTCATGGGCTCATTATTATCAGGCAAAATATTCTTGCCTAATTGGCTCATGGCTCCTCCTATTATGGCTCCTCCTATTGGATGCATAGCAGGTCTGTGAGAATGAGGTCCTGAATCTCCGTACCCTCCGGCATAGACGTATATGATATTAGGATTCATTTCCAGTACTTGTTCATAGCCGATCCCAAGACGTTCTGGTGCACCTGGACGCATATTGTGTACCAATATATCAACTTTAGCAGCGAGTCTGCGGAATATTTCTTTACCCTCAGGAGTTTGAAGGTTTATGGACATATTTTCTGCGCCTGCTTGCGTTCTGTTAGCTCCTAGCCCATCCATATTCCGTCGCATTGTGTCACCTTCTAGGGTTTCTATCCTGATAACTCTCGCACCCAATTCGTAATTAAGTGATGTGGATAAAGGTCCGGCTATTACGGTGGACAGGTCTAGAATGGTGTACCCAGATAAAGGGTGATCGGGCAATTGGTTGGATTCTCTTTTATTATCCGAATGTGATCTGTCATCACTTTGTACATTCTGAAGTATTTCTTCCGTGTGTTGGCCTAGTGTGGGAGCTGGACCCTTTATGCTTCCCGGACTGTTGTTCATGCGCACGAGAACACCCAATTGTTTCATTGGACCAACAACTGGGTCTTCGACATCTTCTATATGTTTGTTGTATACCACTTGATCGTGATTAAGTCCTTGTTGTGTTGTCATAAAAGGTTCTGCCGCAACGTTGGCTGTTTGGTTTACAAAAATATCCATCCATTCGTCCGCGGTCTTTTCCAGACCTTTTTTCAATATTATTCTTCGTAGATCTTCTCGATCTTCTGGCATTAGCATCGGGGCTTTTTCGAAGCGAGGTTCTTTTAGGACATCGCTAAGACCCATGGATTCTAGAGATGATCGGAAGAGACGAGCTATAAGGTTAGCCATTTGTATCCACTGTCCGTCTTTGGTTCGTATAGGCTGATAACCGACACCTGGTTGGCGATCAGGATTGGATTGCGGGTCGTCTTGGAATTTGTCCGGGAATTTTATCATCATCTGCCAGGTTAGCCAGTTGCCGACATCGAAAGGAGTTATACCTTGCATCAGACTTGTTTCAACTTTTTGTCCCTTGCCGGTTTTGTTTCTTACTATCAGTGACGATACTATTCCTCTTACAGCCGCCATTGCTGTTCCATGGCTACCGACTTGTACTACCCCGTAATGGGGTCCTTGCCTTTTTGACTGGCCAGTAAATACCGTGTATCTGCCTACTTTGGCGGAAACAATGCCCTCATATGGTTTGTACTGTGAGTAGGGTCCTTTAGGGCCAAACGCTGTAATTGAACAATAAATCAAAGATGGGTGATTTGAGGACACCTCTTTATATCCTATGCCAAGGCTTTCAGCCTCTCCTGGCTTGAAACTTTCTACTACTACATCAGCTTTGGCTATAAGGGCAGAGGCCTGAAGTTTTCCTTCTGGAGAATTGAGGTCAATGACAATGCTTTTCTTTCCTCTATTCCAGAGGTGGAACTGTGGAAATTTTCTATATGGGTCACCTTCAGGAGGTTCTACTTTTATAACCTTTGCTCCAAAGTCCGACATGACCATTGTCGCTATAGAGCCAGGCCACCCTGAAGAGAAATCGATTACGGTTGTGTCATCTAGTGGTTGAGACATTGCAATACTCCTCACTTACGTGAAAATTTAGTAATACCAACCTTCTGTAGATCTAAAACCTGATTAAAAGTTCAGTGTATAAGCTTTTTAAAGGTGATTAATTATAGGTGGAAAATGTGACGACGGTCAATGTTTATGTATTCCTTTATCTTATATTTGAATTCAAAAATGAATCATAAAATATTATACAACTTAGTTTGGCAGTGTATAATGTTGGGGATTGATTAAGTCGAGGAAGCTGATAAATCCTATGGCGAATTTTAATGAATGAATCAACTATAAAACCCTTTCTATCTGGCAAGCCTCTTTTTATGTTGATGGACGGACATGCTATGGTTCATCGAGCGTGGCATGGCATACAGAATCCTTTGACCCTGAAGAATACTAATCAGGACGTGAGAGCTGTATATGGTTTTACCAACGCTCTTATTAGAGCAATACAAGAATGGAGGCCTAGCCATTGTGCAATAGCATTTGATATGCCTGGTCCGACATTTAGACATGCCAAATATAGTGAATATAAAGCACAAAGACCCAGGACTCCGGAGGAATTAATATCCCAGTTCCCCTTGGTACGAAAATTAGTTACGGCATTTGGGATACCAATATATGAGATGGATCAGTATGAGGGCGATGATATATTGGGAACACTGTGTCTGCAAGCTTCTCAAAAGGGTATGGATACTATAATACTGACTGGAGACACCGACACTCTGCAGTTGGTATCTCCTACAGTTAGAGTGGCATTGAATAGGAGCGTACAGGATAGAGTTATCTATGATTTAGAGCGCGTTTTAGACAGATACGGTGGATTGTTTCCTGACCAACAACCCCATATAAAGGCACTTCAAGGCGATGCATCGGACAACATAAAAGGCGTACCCGGCATAGGAGTTAAAACTGCTATAAAGTTAATACAACAGTTTGGGAGTATAGATGGTCTGTATGCTAATCTTGAGGAAGTGACTCCGCTTCGTATAAAAACCTTATTGGAAGAGAACGAAGACTCGGCTAGACAGAGTTTAGACCTTACCACAATAGTGAATGATGTCCCAATAGTTTTAGATGAAGAATCCTGTCGTTTTTGGAGGTATGACAGAGAGAATGTCCTGGAATTTCTAAAGGAGATGGAATTCAGCAGTATAGTATCTCGTGTTCCTGTGGTGGATTCACCTATGAGAACCCAAAACCTAGGGGCTCACCAAGGTACATTAATAGCGGATAGTATCATCGAGATGGCTGGTGATTATCAGACTATTCAAACCATAACGGATTTGGAATCCCTAATATCAGATATTAAAGAAGTTAACCGTTTTGCATTTGATGTGGAAACCACCAGTTTAGATGCGATGAAAGCTTCTGTAGTTGGCATTTCATTTTCATTGAAACCTAATACTGCCAGTTACTTGCCATTGGGACATGTGGATGGTTCTCAAATTAATTTGAACGACGCCATGAATTTGTTAAAGCCCATATTTGAGGATGTCACTATAGAAAAATATGCTCATAACGCCAATTACGATATCAGTGTTCTAACCAATAACGGAATGCCGGTCAAAGGAATGACTTTTGATACCATGATAGCGGCCCATCTTTTAGGTGAGAAATCCTTGGGACTTAAGGGTTTGGCTTTTACCCGGCTGAACGTGGAAATGACACGTATTGAATCTTTGATCGGAACAGGGCGTAATCAAAAAACCATGGATCAGGTATCTATAGAAGATGTGGCTCCATACGCGGCTGCTGATGCTGACCTTACCTACAGGTTAAAGGAACTCTTTGAAAAGGAATTGGAAGAGCATGACAAACTACTCAGTGTCTTCAATGATGTAGAAGTACCACTGATACCAGTACTTGTTAAGATGCAGGGTAACGGTGTGGTGGTGGACAATAAGATACTTCAAGATATGAGTTCCACACTTGGAATCAGATTAGCGCAAGTTGAACATGACATACTTGATGCTGTAGGGCACAGTTTCATGATTAGTTCGACTCAACAATTAGCAGATGTCTTATTTAACGAATTGCGTTTACCTAAAACAAAAAAGACTAAAACTGGATATTCCACCGATGCATCTGTTTTGGAAAATTTGAAGATCATGGTTAATAACGGTGATGCTGAAGATTCTGATCCAAGATCCTTACTGGTCTTGGATAGAATATTGGAATTTCGGGAATTGTCGAAACTTAAATCCACCTACGTTGATGCATTACCACAACTAGTTAACCCATCAACAGGACGCATACACACAAATTACAATCAAACCGGTTCTGCCACGGGCAGAATTTCAAGTAATTACCCTAACTTGCAAAATATACCAGTTCGCAGTGAACTGGGTCGGGAAGTAAGAAAGGCATTTATATCAGAGGATTCTTCTGAATGGGCACTGATTGCTGCTGACTATTCTCAAATAGAACTACGAGTGCTTGCTCACTTATCTAAGGATATTAGCATGGTAGAAGCATTTTTGAATGATGAAGACATACATTCCGCCACTGCCTCCCAAGTTTATGGCGTTAATATTGATTCAGTAACATGGGATATGAGACGAATAGCAAAAATTATGAATTTCGGTGTTATATATGGTTTAAGTGCATATGGAATATCACAGCAGACCGATCTTCCCAGAGACGAAGGGGCCAGATTTATAGAGGGGTATTTCTCTAAATATCCAGGAATAAAAGGCTACCTAGATGGTATGAAAGAAGAAGTCAAAAAGACTGGATATTTAGAGACGGTTTGTGGTAGGAGAAGGTACATACCTGAAGTAAATTCTCCCAATTATCAAATAAGGCAGGCTGCTGAAAGAATGGCAGTTAATATGCCAATTCAGGGGACAGCTGCAGATATAGTTAAAATAGCCATGATTAATATAGACCAGGCTATGGCACGAAAACAATTGCGTTCCAGGATGATATTACAGGTCCATGATGAACTAATTTTTGAAGTTCCTAAGGATGAAGAGACAATTATGCTAGAAATCATACAGGAATTAATGCCAGGGGCTTTGGATCTTTCGGTTCCCTTGAAGGTGGAGATAAAAACTGGGACAAATTGGGGATCTCTGGACAGTTTGTAGATCTGTCATGCCGCTTATTCAAAATATAAGCAAACAAACAATTTTGCCTTTGAATATATTGTTAATATTCATAGTTCCTGTGTTCTTAATTACTTCCGACGTCCGAATTGCTTTTAACAGTGTCATGCTCTACGAATATGGTTTTGATAAATATGATGTTTCTAGAGAGACCGGACTTAGCAAAGATACATTGATGAAGGTTGCATTTGATATTAAGGATTATTTGAACTCCAATGAAGCATCTTTGGATGTAAAGGTCATGGAGGGCGGACAAAACATCGATCTTTTTAATGAAAGAGAAATTGAACACATGAAAGATGTTAAGGGTGTTTTGTCTAAAATGAATAGAGTTCAGGAAATTAGTGGCCTTTACCTATTAATCTACTTGTTTGTGAGTATGGTTAGAAACAAATTTAGATGGCCTGAGGTATTTGTTAGTAGTGTAGTCCGGGGTTGTCTTCTTACATTGATACTTGTGTTGACTCTGGCAATCGGCATATTTATAGGCTTTGATAGTTTATTCGAACAGTTTCATGTAGTACTTTTTGAAGCTGGAACGTGGACATTTGATCCTAGAACGAATTATTTAACTCGATTATTCACTGAAGGATTTTTTATGGATGCGAGCCTTTTAATTGGTGTGTCAGTTTTTATACAGGCGTCTCTCATATATTGTGCCCTTTGGTTGGGAAAGAGGTTGTTGAGTCCAAATAGCGTCAGCCGAGATTAATTTAAGCCTAGCAACAGTTAGCCCCGCCACAATTGCATCCTCCGGATTCCATGCCTGCCATAACTTCAGCAGGTATTCTATCTCCTCCTGGAGATTTTGTAATTGATGCGAATAAAGACAATGTTCTAGATGAAAGAGTCC
The DNA here is from genome assembly GCA_009391535.1 of SAR202 cluster bacterium. Taxonomy (GTDB): domain Bacteria; phylum Chloroflexota; class Dehalococcoidia; order Lucifugimonadales; family UBA2985; genus VFHP01. The sequence continues at coordinate 33,026 of VFHP01000024.1, forward strand.
CACAGTCTGGACAAGGAGTTTTCTCCTGAGAGGTTTGCATGGACTGTATTTTGTCGAAACGATTTTTGCAAGTATTACAGAGATATTCGTATATTGGCATATTTTTCTCTTTAGATAAATTTACATAATGACGCTACTTTGATAATTTTATATCTATAATCTTTGTTGGTCAAATAATCTCAAGGGTAGTCAAAAATGCTTATAGCTATTAATTTATCTGCAGTGCTTTCATAGAAGACTTTTATTGCTTGATTATTGTTCATGTGCCATTCTAGGTGATCAGGGGTGTTGAAATCTATGATACCTGTGGTGTGAAAAACCCATGTTTTACTTTTACCATCCTTTATGACAAATAGTTGTATCTCTTCTTCATTACGTTCTTCCACTTTAATTACGGAGCCGTGAGTACTGCCAAAAGTGTCGCTTGTTCTATCGCACCCATAGGACGACGAAATTAGAATAAGACAGGATATGGTAAGTAGAGTGCGTTTTAACACTTGTATCAAGTCCTTTCTACAATGGGTTGGGCTATTATCCACAAGCTCACGGCTGTGTAACCTACCATTAGTACTAACATCGGATACTGACTCATCAATGCTTTTGACCTATCCTTTATGTTTCTTATTGCCACTATATGGGCAATATATACTGCTATTACGTGCCCAGTAACTATGGATATTACGGAGGTGATCCAAGCGAATCTGGGTCCCACGATATATGTATTTACCTCATAACTTTTTGTGTTTATGAGGTCCCATCCTAAACCGAAAGGATCAGATATAAGAGGTATTATTAATTGCCCTTGTATTAATATATAGGTCAGATAGTGAGACAAATGGTATGCTAGAGCGATTGGTATTAGTGAGTATATAAAAAGTCTGCAGACTGTATTTGTTGAAACACCAGGCATGGACAGGTTGGCCATGGTTTTGCAAAATACTTGATAGATTATATAAAAGATTATTGGAAAAAAGAAAAGACCTACGCTATTTATTGCTACTATAGCGTTCCTTCCAAACAAGAATGAGAATGTGTCAAACATGGAATCTAGTACCGATGCCCATAGTGGAGTTGATGTAAATCCATCAAAAGTCACTACAGCCAACAGTATTAATACAAAATACATTCTGGAAATATCAACATCTTGGCTGGATAATAGACCAACTCCATATGGTCTAAGGTTGATCTGCCTATCAAGGCTTGAGGAAACCGAGAAACATTGGTAGCAGTCCCTGCAGTATTCTTGGACGTTGCACTCTGTACACTGGGTGCAAACGGTCGTGTTTTTGGATGCTATTTCTATTGGGGAGAACTTAGACAAAAATTGAAAAGCTATCGAAAATGGGTCACAGCGCGCAATCCATTGATTTTTTCCAATAAGATACATGCCTGACCAGGTTATGATTGAATATAAAATTACTAGATATGCGATGGTTCTCGGCAAGTAGGAGGTCGGATATATCAATTCAAACCAGGAGAATATAAGAAACAATAATAAACCCGGCCATATTCCTATTCCGGCAGGCAATATTAGTCGAGGGTTTTCGTCCTGCTTCCCATAGAATGTGTTGTGTATATACTCAAAGAAGGTAAAGATATTGCGCCATGGGTTAATTAACGGCCAAATGTTTCCTATGAGTGCAGAAATAAATGCAATTCCTACCCACCAGATTATCCATACGAATGTAGGTGTCATATTGCCGAACGGATTTTGATCACCAAATAATCCACCTAAGATAAGCAGGCCAAGTAATATAGAGGAAGTTGTTCTTAAGAAATATATGAAGTAGGTGCTGGTAAATATTGCTAAATATTTAAATTTAAGCAAATTGATCTTAGGATAAGTATCAACACCCGGCGACAGCTTTACGAATAATCCTATTAGTATGAAGGATAAAGCTACAGTGGCACCACCACCATAAATATACAACCAAAGTGGAAGCGGAAGGTTATATTTTTCTCCAAAACCATGGGCATAAACAGGTTGAATATTTACAATGAATAAACCAATTAACAGAAATAGTAATTTGTTTTTAGCTAGGAAAGTCATCAGGAAAACTTGTCCTCAGGCATGCAATCGTATTAGGTTTGTTGTTATTTCCTTTTCAGCTTTCTAAAGTACCACGAAATTGATATTAATACTGGAAGTGAAGAGGAGAATACCAAAACTATTCCCCAATTGAAATTTTCTGGATAGACTTCTAGTGGCATTAAGAAGTTAGTGATTTCTTCGTTTTCAATTATTTGACCTTCTAAATACCAGGTCCCCTCTTGGTTTAAATTAGCCGAAAAATCGTACCAATTGGAATACAGAGGGTCTTTTACCAGTTTTTTCTGTCCGATGAAAATATTTTCAGGTGACGGACCAATTAAAATTACATCAACTGATAGATTTTCAGCGGGCGATTCATCCTTGATGTAGTTAAACACCATAGAAAAATGCATGTTTCCTTTTCTAATTTCAGTTGGATAAGAACGAAGTTCTATTCTGTAATCACCCTCTGTGATCTCTAGTATTGTTGCGGTTTTACCATTTGCTTGAGCATAAGAGGCAATGTAAAAAAATACTGCTAAAACCGATACAATAATTAAAACCGGTCTAAGATAACGTATTGGTAGTTTTGGTATGGGGCGGTGGTTAGTAGTGATCACGGCTGGCTTCATTTACATTTGTATTTTTTTGGATCCAGTCAAATAGGATTGCGGTTCTTTGGAAAATGCTACCCTACAACCGGGACCACAAAAATAGTACGTCACAGTTTCGAACTCGTACTTCCCTCCAGGAGGGTTTTGTGTAATGACATTCATATCGCAAACTGGATCTATTGCGGTTTCGTGATTTCCTGTCTTATTAAATAGAGGTAGTTTCATATGATTCCTTTAGGGAATTATATTCTCCATCTTTGTAATCGTAAAGAGTTGCTAATTACGGTTACTGAGCTAATGGCCATAGCTGATGCTGCCATTATAGGGTTCAGGAAACCGAATTCGCCAATCAAAAAGTTTAGAGATACAGGAACAGAGCCATCGGAAAAGAGTGGATAGAGCACTCCCGCTGCTATCGGTATTAAGGCGGTGTTATAAAAGAATGCCCAGAAAAGATTTTGTTTTATAATTTGGATAGTAACCCTACTAAGTTCGAACGATTTTTGCACATCTAATAGGTTGTTATGTGTAATTACTATATCGGCTGATTCTAATGCTATTTCAGACCCAGTTGATATTGCTATACCTACATCTGCCTGGTTGAGGGCAGGGGCATCGTTTATTCCGTCTCCGATCATAGCGACTATCTTATTCTTGTCCTGTAAATTCTTTACTGTAGCAATTTTTTGTTCAGGGGATGCTTCTGCAATAACATTTGTTATACCCAATTGTTGAGCGATAGTATTGGCAGTTATTTGATTGTCCCCTGTTAGCATTAATACCTCTTTATTTCTAGTTTTGATCCATTCTATCGTGGCATTTGCTTCTGGTCGTAATGAATCTGCTAATGAGATCATACCTATAAGCTGATCATCCATGGTTACAAACACAGCGGTTTGTCCTTTAGAGGAAGAGACTTCCCATGTAGTTTGTAGATCAGAAACATCATATAGTGATTGATTCATCATATAGTGGTTTCCTATGATTATTTGTTTACTATCTACTTTTGCTGATACTCCTTGGCCTGGCAAATATTCAAATTTATCTGGATATACAAAATCAACCTTTTGTTTCTTGGCATAATCCACTATAGCCTTACCAATAGGATGTTCCGATGATATTTCAGCAGAACATGCTAATGAAACGAGTTGTTGTTCTGGTATTGAAATAGGATGAACTTCGACTACTTCTAATAAGCCTAGAGTTAGAGAGCCGGTTTTATCGAATATAACTGTATCCGCATGTTGTAGTCTTTCCAGAGCTTCGGCACCTTTGATCAATATGCCATTTTCAGCACCTTTGCCTATTCCTGCTATTATTGCAGTAGGAGTCGCCAGTCCTAGTGCACAAGGACACGCAATTATCAACACAGCTGTCATGTTCATCAGAGCATTAGTAACGATTGGTGCAGGTCCTACAATCATCCATGTGATCAAGGTGATTAATGACAGTGAGATTATTATTGGGACGAAATAACTCGAGATAATGTCTACAGTGTGTTGTATCGAAGCTTTGGATCCTTGAGCTTCTCTTACTAGTCTAACGATGTTGGCGAGTACGGTCTGGGAATTTGGTTTGGTAGTCCTAATTATTAGCACGCCTTGTTGGTTTATTGTTGCGCCAAATACATTGGATTCGACTGTTTTGTCCACTGGTAGACTTTCTCCAGATATCATGCTCTCATCTACAGTTGAATAACCTTCAATTATCAACCCGTCGACGGGTATGCTTTCTCCTGGTCTTACTACAATCACGTCTTCGACCATAACTTGATCGATAGGAACGATTTCTTCGATATTACCCTTCAGTACATTGGCAGTTCTAGGTTGTAATGCAATCAACTTCCTCAATGACTTTGAGGTATTGCCTTTGGTACGGGATTCAAGATAGCGACCTAATAAAACTAGTGCAATTATCATATTTGATGTATGGAAATGGACTTCATCTCCTGAGATAAGATTAGGCATAAGTATTGAAGCCATACTATAGAAGTAAGCAACGGAAGTGCCTAATGCAATCAATGTATTCATATTTGAAGTTCGATGTTTTAGAGCATTCCATGCACCCCTATAAAATTGTGACGCACACCAAAATTGCACAGGTGTTGATAGAGCCCAAAGAATATATGGGTTTTGGAAGTGTGATGGGGCCCAAGAAAAAATAGCTTGCATGCTCAACACGAACGTCAATAATGCCACACAAATAGCAATGTAGAGCTTCCATTCTACATCTAAGAGGGCATTATTATATTTTCTATAGTCGTTATTGACAGTTGTAATAATGGAATACCCGGCTTCAGATACGTTTTTGTTGACTTCTTCTAAGAAATGTGCAGTGTCAAGGTGTTCTATATATGCCTGGTCCGTTGCTAAATTGACTGAGACGTTCAAAACAGATGGGATGTTTTTTATTGCGTTCTCGACATGTAATACACAAGCGGAGCAGGTCATTCCTATTATATCTACACTTGTATTCTCTGTTTTGGTATCGTAGCCTGCTTCTTTAATAGCGTTCAATATTTCTATCGTCTGTGGTTGTGAACCCGGGTTGAATTCTACAGACGCATCCTCTACTGCCAAGTTGACTACCACAGACGAAACTCCCTCAATGCTTTTGATAGCATTCTCCACATGTAAAACACAGGCTGAACAGGTCATACCCGTTATAGGTAATATTAATTTTTGTGAATTTAAGCTTTCCATTTTTGTACCACAGTTACTTGGAATTCAAGTTATATAGTTCGAGCAATTCTTGTAGCACTTGATCATCTCTACCTTCTTTTACACCGGAGATTACACAACTATGTAAATGCCCGTCTAGAAGCTTAGATTCCAATTTTTCTATTGCTCGTCTAACGGCATAGGTTTGTTTCAGTATATCCACACAATATTTCTCTTCGGATATCATTTTCCTGATGCCAGATAAATGCCCTTCTATGTAACTCATTCTTTTGAGAGATTCTACTTTAGTGTCGTTTATCAATGTAATCCTCCTGTAACCGTACCCACCGGGGATGGGTACATGTTAGCTTATTGCAGGATAAACATCAAGAAATTACATTAATTGGATTTAATAGTTTGAACCTCAATGTTCTCTATTGCCAAGTTAATCAACTTTTCGACATCAAGGTTAGATTCAATTAGGTTAATTTCAGGCGGGGTGCTTTGTGTTGCGGGATGCTTTGGCACAAAAAGGCTACAGCAGTCCTCATCTGGAATTATGGAAGTTTCGTATGTTCCTATATTCTTTGCTTCGTTTATTATTTCTTGCTTATCCATTCCTATTAGTGGACTTAGAATTGGTATTGAAACCGTCTCTCTTATCGTATTTATGTTTTCTAATGTCTGGGATCCTACTTGTCCCAGACTTTCTCCCGTCACTAAGGCCTGTGCTCCATTGGACAACGCGATTTTTTCTGCTATCCGGGTCATAAATCGTCTGTATATTATAATGCGATATTGGGGAGGAACGGAGAGTATGATCTCTTTTTGGACGTCCGCGAAAGGTACTAAAAACAGCGTTGAGTGGAATTGATAAGTATTCAATCTGGATACTAATTCTTGTGCTTTTTCTCGAGACGAACCGTCTACCAATGGGAAGCTGTGGAAGTGCATAAACAATACCCTGCAGCCTCGTTTCATCATCCTTTGAGCAGCTACAGGAGAGTCTATTCCGCCAGATAAGAGATTTAGTACTTTACCGCTTACGCCAACAGGCAATCCGCCGGGTCCTTGTTCTTGTTTGAAATATAACAATGCTTGGTCTCTCAGTACCTCAACGAATATATTCAGCTCCGGGTTGTATAGACTGACATCTGCTCCAGTCAAAGTTTGGACGAAGTTGCCAAAGTGGCGGTCCATATCCGGAGATTTCAGTGGAAAATTCTTATCCCCTCTTTTGGCCGTGATTCTGAACGTTTTGAATGGTTCTTTTGGAACTTCACTTGCTATGAGGTTTTCTATATTCTCTATGCTGGGCTCTACTTTGAAATACTTGTAGAATTTGACCACGCCAAATACGGTTTTAATCTTTTCCAAGACTTCATCCAAAGAATCTTCGTTTACATCTGCAATGCCAACTCCGATGTGGGTCTTTTTAATACTGCACTCAGGGAAATCTTTTAGTGCTAGTTTTAGATTGGATTCGAGTTTTCTCAGAAACATGGGTCTGTTCTTGCCCTTTAGGGCTATTTCATGAACCCTTATCATTATTGAACTTTGAGAGTAGGCCATAGTTTCTACTAACAATAAACATATTAGAGCTAAATCAAGTGCATTGCTATTTGGCTCTAATATGTCAAGGCGTTTTGTTCACTCCATTCAGTTTCAAAGATATCATTAATCAAGTTGGAGTAATTACACTTTAATTGGTAAGTCCACCTTGTAGTTTTGTAGCATTTGTACTAATTTTTCAGCGGTTTCCTTGTCGGGATCGGTTAGAGGTAGTCTAGTTCCGCCGACTCGAAACCCAGAGTGGTTTAAGGCGAACTTTACAGGTATAGGGTTTGCAATCAGGAACAAATCTTTGAAGATATTGAATAATCTAAGATGTTCTGCTGCTGCTGCTTCTGTTTTGTTGTCTAGTATAAGGTTCATCATATTCTTTATTTGTAAACCTACTATATGGGAGGCGACACTTATTATTCCATATCCGCCCATTGTCATTATTCCCAATGTGTCATTATCGTTTCCACTCCACACCCGAAAGTCACTGTTTGATTGGGCTATAATCCGTGTTATCTGGTCGAAGTCACCACTTGCTTCTTTTACGCCAACTATGTTTTCCACTTGAGACAGACGCACTGTGGTTTCAGAGGACATGTTGCACCCGGTTCGTCCTGGAACATTGTAGACTATACACGGTAGATTGGTGTTTTCTGCTATTGATTTAAAGTGTTGATAAAGGCCCTCTTGCGTGGGCTTGTTGTAATATGGAACCACAAGTAGTGCGGCATCCACTCCACATTTTTCTGCATCTCTAGTCATTTCTATGCTTTCTGCAGTGCTATAGTTTCCGGTGCCTGCTACGACAGACCCAGCATTTCCAATTTCAGATTTTATTTCCTTGAAAAGCTTCAGCTTTTCTTCTTTGGTAAGTGTAGGTGATTCACCCGTAGTGCCAGATATAACTAATCCTTCACTACCGGACTCCAAAAGAGAACTGGCTAAACTACGGGCTTGCGGGTAATCTACTTCTCCGTAACTATCAAACGGGGTTACCATAGCAGTGATCAATCTTCCTATGTTTGCCATCACTTTCCTCCTAATTAACTACAAATTAATGATCCAGCATTTTTTCAGCTATCTGTATCGTATTTAGTGCAGCACCTTTTCTTATATTATCTGCTACTACCCACATAACCAGGCCATTTGGGTGAGATTCATCTTTTCTAATTCTACCAACGAATACATCGTCTTGTCCTTCGGCTTCAATTGGCAAAGGATAGATATCTTTGCTTGGGTTGTCTAACACACTCACTCCAGGGGCATTTGACAGTATTCGTTTTGCGTCTTCTGGGTTCATAGGGTTTTCCAGTTCTATATTGACAGACTCACCATGTCCGAAATATACGGGAACTCTAACACACGTTGCGCAAATTGCCATCGAATCGCGGTGCATTATTTTCCTTGTTTCTTCAACCATTTTCCATTCTTCAGTTGTATAGTCGTTATCCAAAAACCCTTCTACAAACGGAAGAGCATTGAAAGCTATTTGATGAGGGTATACTGCAGGGTTAATTTCTTTTTGACCGGATATTAGGTGGGACGTTTGGTTCCTGAGTTCTTCTACTGCATTGGATCCGGTGCCTGATACTGCTTGGTATGTTGAGACTACAATACGCTGTACGGGTGATACTTGGTGTATTGGATTTAGAGCTACTACCATTTGTATTGTAGAGCAATTTGGGTTTGCTATTATCCCTTTATTAAGTCTTATATCTTCTGGGTTTACCTCTGGAACCACTAATGGTACTTCATTATCCATTCTAAATGCAGAACTATTGTCTATTACTACAGCGCCTGCTTTAGCTGCTATTGGTGAAAAATATTTACTAACGTTCGATCCTGCAGAGAAGAGGGCGATATCAATATTATTAAAAGAACTATCTACAGTCTCCATGACTTCCAGGGAATCACCTTTAAAGGGCAATTTTTTGCCAGCGGATCTGTCTGACGCATATAGCACTAATTCATCCACTGGAAAATTTCTTTGTTCTAGTATTTTCAAGAATTCTCCACCTACTAAGCCGGTAGCTCCTACTACTGCAACTTTGAATCCCATGTTATCACTCCAAATCTACAAACCAAGCAATTTCTCTAAGCCTATCATAACGCCCTTGTTTTTCACTACTTCTCTTGTTGCAAGTATTACACCGGGCATGTAGCATTCACGATTGATTGTATCGTGACTAAGCGTAAGTGTTTGTCCTTGAGTACCCAATACAACCTGATGATGGGCCATTCTTCCCGGCATTCTTACACTGTGAATGGTCACCCCACCTGTTTCACCACCTCTTGTACCTTCAATTGTTTCTTTTTCAGTGGTAGTCCTTGTAAAACTAGTGTCCCTGTCCTCCAGAAGTTTGTTGGCAATTGATAGGGCAGTTCCTGAAGGCGAGTCGATTTTTGCTTCATGATGCATTTCTACTATATCAGCATAGTCGAAAAATTTGCCAACCAGCTTGGACATTTGCATGATCAAAATTGCTCCAATAGCGAAATTAGATGCCATGAAAACTGATGTACCATTGGTCTCGGCTAACTTTTCTATTTCTACCAGATTGTCTTTTGTGAACCCTGTACTACCAATTACAAGGTTCACTCCCAAGGAGCTGGCTATACGACTTGCCTTCATGGAGGCCTCAGAGTTTGTGAAATCAACGATTACATCTGGTTCGTGATCCTTAATCATTTTTTCTAGATTGTTGGATAGGGGGATTGGATCACTGCCAGTATTCTCTATGTAGGTGGGCGCCTGTGTACTACTGGAAACGCCAGCTACAACTATCATATCAGCTTGCTTGGTGACGGCTGATAGTACTTCCGTGCCCATTTTCCCTGTGGCTCCATGCACTAATACTTTTAATAACGTTCCCATATCTAATCCTAAAGTTACTTATGGTAGTGATTTAGTTATCTGTTGGGTCTGCCAGCTCGGTTATCCCTTCTTCTGTCTCGCCCACCCCCGCTGAAACCTTCTGAGGAGTTCTTGTTTTGTTCTCCTGTGGAGTTGTCTTCAGATGAGCCAAGTAAAGCACGTCGTGAAAGATTTATTCTCCCTTGGGAATCGATCTCGGTACACAATACCGTAATTTCGTCACCGACGTTTACTACGTCCTCGACCGATGCCACCCGTTCGTTCGAAAGTTCACTTATATGTACCAGTCCATCTTTTCCTGGTAGTATCTCAACAAATGCCCCAAAACTCATTAATCTAGCAACCTTGCCAGTGTATATGGCTCCAACTTCTGCTTCTTTAGTCAACATTTCTATTTTGTTTATTGCCACTTGAGCAGATTCTTGACTACTAGATCCAATTGTTACTGTTCCATCGTCATCTACATTTATGGTCGCTCCGCTTTCTTCTATGATTGACCTTATTGTTTTACCACCTGGTCCGATAAGGGCGCCAATTTTTTCAATTGGTATACGTATTCTGTGCATCCTAGGTGCAAAAGGACTTAGTTCTGCTCTAGGTTCTGATAAGGTGTTAGTAATCTGGTCTAATATAAACAACCTAGCTTCTTTGGCTTGGCTTAATGCTTGCTCCATTATTTCGTAAGTTATTCCTTTAACTTTTATGTCCATTTGTAGAGCTGTAATGCCTTCTCTAGAACCAGCAACCTTAAAGTCCATGTCTCCCAAGTGGTCTTCTACTCCTTGTATATCTGTGAGAATAACGTATTTTTCGTCTTCGGTCATGACTAACCCCATTGCTATACCTGCTATAGGGGCTTTTAAAGGGACTCCGGCGTCCATCAACGCCAACGTGCTACCACAAACGCTTCCCATCGAAGTGCTGCCGTTTGAACTTACCGATTCTGAAACCACCCTAATCGTGTAAGGAAAGTCTGATTCGTTTGGTATTACTGGCAATAAGGCGCGTTCAGCCAAGGCCCCATGTCCAATTTCTCTGCGTCCAGGACCACCCATTCTTCTCACTTCTCCAACTGAATAAGGAGGGAAATTGTAGTGATGCAGGTATCTCTTGCTCTGGTCTGGACTTATGGTGTCCAGTTTTTGCACCTCGGCCATTGAGCCCAATGTGGCAATAGATAGAACTTGCGTTTGTCCTCTTGTGAATAGACCAGAACCATGTGTCCTAGGTAGTAATGAAGTTTCACATTCGATCGGCCTGATTTGAGTAGGGTTCCTTCCGTCCGGTCTTCTGCCTTCGTATACAATGCCAGATCTTACTTCATTGGTCATCAGTGATTCGAATGCTTCTGCTACTTGTTGTTCCGAATATTCATCGGCCAGAGAAGCCGTGATTTGAGTGTTAAGATCTCCGATAGCACTATCTTTTTCCCCTTTTTCAGAAGATGTAAATATAGTCTTTTTTAACTTATCTCCTACCAATTCAGTTAATTTGCGGATCAACTGTGGGTCTACAGGAGATGCATCTGGAAGGTCCATTTTTTTCTTAGCTGCGACCTTAATTATTTCTTCTTGGAGTCGGATAATTTCCTCGTTCGTTTCTTGCGCTTTTTTTACTGCCTGTATAATGATTTCTTCTGGAACCTCGCTAGCTCCAGCTTCTACCATCGCGATTGCGTTTTTTGTTCCTGCTACAACCAGATCCAAATCACTTTGTTCGATTTGAGAATAGGTCGGGTTTATTACTAAATCTCCATCTACATATCCAACTCTGGTTGCTCCAACAGGACCTTCGAAAGGAACTTCAGATATAGAGAGCGCGCATGATGCTCCTATAACACCCAAGATATCGGCATCGTTTTCTTGATCAGCAGATAACACAGTGACAATTACTTGTACTTCATTGTGGAATCCTTTTGGGAATAGAGGTCTTAAGGGCCTGTCTGATAGACGTGCTGCTAGCGTTCCAGTTTCGGTAGAACGCCCTTCCCTCTTAAAAAAACTTCCGGGGATTTTGCCCGCAGCGTATAGACGTTCCTCATAGTCTATAGTAAGGGGGAGAAAATCTACTCCATCTCTAGCGGTAGGTGATGCGCATGCAGTTACTAGAACCATAGTATCACCGTACCTAATTGTTACGGCCCCTCCGGCCTGATTTGCTAATTTGCCGGTCTCAATAGTTAATTCTCTTCCAGCAATTTGTTTTGTGACGTTGTGAATCAATATGAAAATATCCTCCTTTTATTGGTTCTATTTGTCTTTTTATTTAAGGAGAATAAGAAAAAGGTGAGATAGTTTATTATCTTCTGATAAGGAGACTTTCCGTTATCGAAAGGTAACGGTTGTTATCAGTTTTACGCAGGTAACGCAGAAGTCTTCTTCTTCTTCCAACTAATCTCAGAAGACCACGAAGACAGTGTTTGTCTTTGCGGTGTGTTCGCAGGTGGGAAGTAAGGTGGTTGATCCGCTGTGTCAAGAGTGCTACTTGCACCCCGGTAGATCCTGTATCGCCTTCTTTTATCTGGTATTCCTTTATGAGGGTCTGTTTCCCCTCTGTGCCCAGCATTTATGTCATAACCTTTCTATATTCTCTCGCACGCGATTATTATAGCACAGTCACGTTTGCGAGTAAATACGAGCCTCTACAACACGCACCACGAATCCGTAGCCTCTGGATCCGTGAAACTAGGTGTAGATTTTTGAGAGTTTGCTTGAATTATATTTTACTTAAAACCAAAAGATTCTGGATGTTATCTGGTAGCTCTCTCGGCAGCGAAACAATCGTTGCAATAAACCGGTCGTCCTAACCTAGGCTCGAATGGAACTTCCGATTCTTGTCCACATGATGCACATGTTATCGGGTGCATTGTACGGACTCCGCCATCGTTTCTTGACTTTCTTCTAGCAGCCCTACATTCAGAACAGCGACCCGGCTCGTTTAGAAGCCCGCGCTTTTGGTAAAACTCCTGTTCACCTTCTGTGAACAAAAACTCCGAACCACACTCTCTACATACTAACGTCTTATCACTCAAAGCTCTATAATCCTTCCTGGGTTGTTCTGGGTCTTATCGACCTCTTTAGGTATAATTGCCCAGAACCCCAACCGGATCTTCCGAGCCCCACTTGTGACACTTATTGCCAAAAAGGCAAAGTGTAATTCCGCGAGAGTCTACCACCTAGTATCTTGATAAGTCAAGAAACCATCAGCTTCAATATTTAGCAAAGATTGGAAAATCAAGTTCACATTTGTTGCTAAACCACTTTAAGTATGGGAAGATAACCCCATGAATATTGGTGCATTTGAGATTTTTGAACCCATTCCTGAATTCCAAAACCTGCAAGTAGTTTCCATGCTCCATCCCTGGGTGGATGCTGGAAATGTCGGCACTTTGACTCTAAATCGTTTGGAAGATTATTTTGACGCCAAGGATTTCGCAAGGCTTAAGACTCCAGGTAGGTTTTTTGACTTCACTAGATACAGGCCAGAGACTCATGTTGTAGAAGGTTCTCGTGAGACCATAGTGCCCAACACTAATATTTATTACACCAAAGGGACAGATGGGTTACCAGATTTACTGTTTTTGCATCTTATGGAGCCACACGCTTTCGCTGAAACTTACATTAAATCACTTACGGATTTGTTGAAAGCCTTCGATATTAAGAGATATTGTAGGATAAGCGGTATGTACAATGCCGTTCCTCATACTAGACCGTTGAAAGTTACTGGGTCTCCTGGAGTAGAGGAGATTAGTAGTTTGAAAGGATTGGTAACGCCTCGACAATCTGTTGGTGGATATACCGGTCCTACTAGTATCATGAATTCATTAAATGAAGAATTGGACAAGGAAGGTATAGAAACTATAAGTTTCATGGTTCATTTACCTCATTATCTCAATTTCGAAGAGGATTACTCTGGAACCGCTAGGTTAACTGAGATCTTGTGTGCTCTGTATGGTTTGCCAAAAGACTTGATAGATAAAGAACGTGGCTATGAACAATACATGGAGATAGGAGCAGATCTTGAATATAATGAACGAGTCAAGTCCTTGGTGATTCAACTTGAGGAATATTACGATAATAATCAACCACCTGACGGATCTCAAGAGAATTCTGAGCTTTCTCCAGATGTTGAAAAATTCTTAAGAGAAATAACTCAGAAACTGGATGGGCAATAACAGATTTCGACTTCAATGGCTGCCTGTTGATCAGTGATGCTATTATTAAGCTTGACCGTTTTATGGCAAGTGTGTTAACTTCCTAGGGTTAAAGGCTATGATGGAGAAGAGTAGGGACAAATAATCCTGACAGCGAATCTGGTACGGTGTAAGCAGATGAGGAGATATATCCCGAAAATCACTCCTGAGCTCCTTATTGAAAACCTATAAGCTTAAGGTAATTAGATTTAGGCGGATTCGTAATCCGTTAGAAAATACGAAGCGATTGACTTGCTTAGTTTAATGAAGAGCCCCTTCTGGGGAAAAAGGGTGGTACCGCGGGATACGTGTCTCGTCCCTTGTGGACGAGATTTTTTGTTTTGAGGGATATATGAATATTGAGTTGTACGACACTACCTTGAGGGACGGTTCGCAGCAAGAAGGTATATCCTTGTCCGTAGAAGACAAGATTAAGATTACAAAAAAACTGGACGAATTGGGCATTCACTACATAGAAGGTGGATGGCCAGGTTCTAATCCCAAGGACGAAGAATATTTTTCAGTCGCTAAGTCTTTGAAACTTGTTCATGCTAAAATCGCTGCTTTTGGTAGCACAAGGAAGGCCAATAGTAAAGTAGACGAGGACGCGAATATAAAGGCTCTCATTGACGCAGGCACGCCGGTTGTGACAATAGTTGGTAAGAGTTCGGATGTCCAAGTGGTGAACATACTTGAAACAAGCCTGGAAGAGAACTTATCTATGATATATGATTCTATATCCTTCATAAAAAATACCGGTAGCCAAGTTTTCTTTGATGCTGAACATTTCTTCGATGGTTATAAATCTAATAAAGAATATGCCTTACAGTGTCTCCAGATAGCGCTGGAAGCCGGAGCTGATTGTTTGGTGCTCTGTGATACAAATGGAGGTGTGTTGACTAGTGAAATTACAGAGATAGTGGAGCAAATCATAGAATCCGTCGGTGGATCGGTTGGTATTCATTGCCATAATGACACAGATATGGCAGTAGCTAATTCTATTGCTGCTTTGAAAGCCGGAGCGGTGCACGTTCAGGGTACTGTTAATGGATATGGGGAAAGGTGCGGTAACGCGAACATCGTATCTCTGATAGCCAATTTGAAGATAAAGATGGGTATAAACTGCATAAATGACTCTCAATTGCAAAGCTTGACTGAGGTGTCTCATTACGTTAGTGATATTGTCAATATACCGCCTAACGGACAGCAACCATATGTTGGTGTAAGCTCCTTTAGTCACAAAGGTGGACTTCATGCGGCTGCGATGGCCAAAATGGATGAAAGTTACCAACATGTTCCTCCATACCTCGTAGGTAACTTGACCCGTGTAGTAGTCTCGGAACTCTCTGGCAGAGGCAATATTCGCCATAGATTAACGGGTTTAGGTTTGGAAGGCAAATTGTCCGGTGAACAAGAACTGAATCTATTGCAAAATATAAAAATTCGTGAGAGTAAGGGTTTTCAGTATGAAACAGCAGGAGCCTCATTTGAATTGATGGCAAGGAGAATATTGGATAATTACAAAGCTCCATTTGACCTGGTGGATTTCATGGTCATGGTAGAAAATAATCGTCGAGTATCAGTTTTACAAGACTTCGATGGTAATGACGATTTGTTAGCAGAGGCAATGGTAAAAGTTAATGTGGATAGTCATATTATGCATACGGTTGCCGAAGGTAATGGACCGGTTAACGCTCTTGATAACGCTTTGAGAAAGGCTTTGTTGGAATTTTACCCATCTTTGATTGACGTTAAGCTTTTAGATTATAAAGTTCGGGTTGTAGATGAAGGTCAGGATACCAAGGCAGTGGTGAGAGTTTTAATTGAATCTACTGATGGTAAAACTCAGTGGCAAACTGTTGGGGCCTCTAGCAACATCATAGAAGCTAGTTGGATGGCTCTAGCTGATAGTTTTGAGTATTTTTTAATTCATTCTTGAATGTGATTCTTAACATCACCACCAAGCTGTTTCGTCTGGTTTTACCAACCGCTCTTCCATCTCCTCTTTCCAAGGACCTGAAGCCAAGTATTTCCATCCTCCGTCGGCAAATATAGTTAGTATGTTTCCTTGGTCTACTCGATTAGCCATTTTCATGGCACAGCTTAGGACTGCTCCGGAAGAAACGCCAGCAAACACACCTTCCAAATTTAATAAATTCCTAGCTGTTTCAAACGCTTCTTGAGTGTCTACTATAAATCGACCATCCAATAATGACATATCAAGTAAAGGAGGGATATACCCTTCTTCTAGGCTTCTAAGTCCTTGAAGCTGATCTCCCATCTTGGGTTCAACTCCTATAACCTTCAATTGTGGGTTATATTCTTTGAGTCTTTTTCCGACTCCCATTAAGGTGCCTCCGGTACCTATGCCGGTTATTAGCATATCCACGGATGGAAGATCCTGAATGATTTCTTCAGCCGTGTTTTCATAATGCGCTAAAAGATTTGCTTTGCTTTCAAACTGATGGGTATTGCAGTGATTTTCTTTCAGGCCAATTTCTTGTGCCATTTGTATGGCGCCTTTCATACCTGCACTTGGATCACACCATATTATTTCTACCCCGTAGGTTGAGAGCAGGTCGGACATGCCAGGGGTAGTTTTTCGAAGCATTACTATTTTCAATCTATAGCCTCTTTGTTTGGCTATTAGCGCAAGTGCTAGAGCAGTATTTCCGGTGCTTGCCTCTACTATTGTGTCTCCAGGTTTGAGGCGGCCCGTCCTTTCAGCGTCATCTACTAAATATCTAGCAACCCGGTCTTTTATGCTACCGGTTGGATTATGCCCTTCTAACTTAGCGAATACGTTCACGTTCTTGTTGGCATTGATTTTGCACAATTTAATCAAGGGAGTATTCCCCACGTAATCCAGTATATTTGTCGGTTTTCTATTCATGACACTTCTCCCGCTAGGTGCCTCAAAATTATATAATGGCAATTATACATCTTTTATCGAGAATAACCTTCATGGATAGTGTGGTGAGGCATGATGTTGACAATGTGCCCTGCCCAATCTACAATTCGGTTTGAGAAAATACCTAGACTAAATACAAGGGAATTATATATGTTAAGGATCAGGCTTCGCAGGGTGGGCGCAAAAAAGAATCCATTTTATCGCATTGTGGTGGCAGATTCGCGAGCACCGAGAGATGGAAGCTTTGTGGATCAAGTGGGACATTACAATCCCCATACCGACCCTCCGACTGTGGACCTCGACCAAGAAAAGATAACTAAATGGCTTAATAACGGTGCTCAACCGTCGGAACCTGTTCAAGGAATGTTGGAGAGGGTTGGTATTATCAACACTACTGATAGTTGATGAAAGAGCTTATAGAATACATTGCTAAGTCTTTGGCGTCCAAGCCTGATGAAGTTACCGTAACCGAGATATCGGAAGAAGACGGGCAGGTTGTATTGAGGCTTGAATGTGCAGAAGATGATAAAGGGAAGATAATTGGCAGGCAGGGTAGAGTCGCACAGGCTATGAGAGTTTTGCTGCGAGTTCGAGCCGTTAAAGATGATGTAAGGGCAAGTTTGGAGATAGTTTAACCCACTTACGTTTGTCGGCATTTTATTATGGAAAGTTATGTCTTTTGAGTGAGGGTGGTAATTCCCGAACGGACAATCTCCCTAACCCGGAACAGAGGGCTATTGTGGGTGTGGTTGTGGGTGCTCATGGTCGGTATGGTGAAGTCAAAGTCAAGTCATTTTCTGACAACGACGAAAGATTTTTCCCCAGTAACAAAATGATAATTTGTGATACCATTTTTGAAATCACAAAATCAAGAAACCATAAAGGTTTGGTTTTGATAAAGTTCATGGGTGTGGATGATCCCAGTTTAGCTCAGCGTCTTATAGGATCAAATTTGGAAGTTCCAATGGCTGATATTCCAGATTTACCACAAGGTTTTTTCTATCATTTTGAAATACTTGGCCTTGCGGTCGTAGACAAACAAATGGGTTTAATCGGCCAGGTAGTAGATATACTGAATACTGGCAGTAACGATGTTTATGTCGTTGATTATTCAGGCAAAGAAATTCTTATCCCTGCTATCAAAAGTGTGATTTTGGCAGTGGATGTTAAGAATCATCTGATTACAGTGGATTTACCAAACGGTCTTGTATGAATGTTCTGAGCATAATCCGACTTTGACCTAATCATACATCGATGGTATAGTCAGTTACCAGTAAAATTAAATCTATTCTAGAGGGTTATTCATGTCTGGACATTCTCATTGGGCTACAATTAAACATAAAAAAGGCGCGACTGATGCAAAACGCGGGCAGCTTTTTACTAAATTGGCTAGAGAGGTTACTGTTGCAGCTAGATCAGGTGGGAACGATCCTGATATGAATGTTAGGTTGCGACTGGCTGTTCAGAATGCAAAAGATAACAATATGCCTATGGATAATATAGATAGGGCCATAAAAAGGGGTGTCGGAGGCGGAGAAGCCGGTTCATTAGAAGAGGCTCTTTATGAGGGTTATGGTCCTGGTGGTGTAGCCATAATGTTACAAGCTCTAACGGATAATAAACAAAGAACTGTTTCCGACATTAGGGCCTCATTTAACAAGGCTGGGGGTAATCTGGGAGAAACCGGCTGTGTATCTTGGAATTTTGAATTCAAAGGTGTTATCACGGCTGAGGTCCAAAACGAAGAATCAGACGACATTGCTTTAGCTGTAATAGACGCAGGTGCCGACGACTTTAGATCAGATGGATCCTATCTTGAGATCTATGCTAATGCGGATAACTTGGACATTTTACGTACAACATTGCAAAATCTTGGTGTTAACGTCACATCAGCGGAAATGTCTATGGTCCCACTAAACACTATAAGTGTTAAAGATAAAGTGGCCGGACAGACTTTGCGACTTATTGATCAACTTGAGGACCTAGATGATATACAAAAAGTGTATACAAATGCTGACTTTGCGGTGGAATTCTTGGAACAGTTCAGCGGTTAAATACAGGGTTCTAGTTTAACCTAACCAACATTTATATGTCACCTTTAGTGATTACTAGTTTCTTGTTATCAGAATTACGGAGGTCTCTTCGTGAACGTGTTTGATCAGTGGTCCGATATATACGACAAGGTATATGCTTGGAAGTCCGATGATATTGATTTTTATGTAAACCAAGCCAGAATTAGTGGTGGTCCTATCTTAGAATTGGGTTGCGGTACTGGAAGGATAACTATCCCGATTGCTATGTCTGGCCTTGAAATTACAGGATTGGATAATTCAGGCAAGATGTTAGAGACTGCTAAGGACAAAGCGAGTAAAGAATCAGGAATAGAAAAAAATATTGAATTTATTGACGGAGATATGACCACGTTTTCCATTGATAGGAAGTTTTCTTTGATTATAATCCCATTTAATGGATTCTTGTCTCTATTGACTATTGCTGATCAAAGGCGCTGTCTCGAAAATATAAAGGCCCATTTGATACCAGATGGCAGGTTGATTCTTGATGTATTTGTTCCTGATTTGGATACATTGACCGACAATACACTAAATGCAGTACACTCTTGGGATACGTTGGACCTTGATACAGGGAATAAATTTGTCATTTGGGATCAAAGTCGCTTTGATAATTACAATCAGATTATGAACGTCAGAATGATAATTGAAGAATTAGGACGGAATGGATTCTTGCTCAATAAGATCTACAGGGATTTTCAATTACGTTATGTTCATAGATTGGAATTGCAATACTTAATCGAATTGACAGGGTATAATATGCTGGAATTATACGGAGACTTCTCTTATCAATCTATTGACTCAGAAAGTAAGGAAATGGTCTGGATGTTGTCACCTAAGATATAATCTATTTATTGGTGACTGACAAACTGGATTTTGGGGTCCATTGATATGTCATTATTCGAATTGCAAGCAGACTATGCTCCAACTGGAGATCAACCTAAAGCTATAGCTAAGTTGGTTCAAGGAGTGTCTGATGGATTGAAACATCAGACACTTTTGGGTGTTACGGGTAGCGGGAAAACCTTTACTATGGCTAACGTAATAGAGAAAGTACAGAAGCCCACACTAGTTATTGCGCATAATAAAACCTTGGCTGCTCAATTGGCCACTGAATTTCGAGAATTTTTCCCCAATAACGCAGTGGAATATTTTGTCTCATATTACGATTATTATCAACCCGAGGCTTATGTGCCAAGGACTGATACGTATATAGAAAAAGAATCCGATATAAACGACGAAATAGATAAATTACGGCATTCTGCCACGAGGTCTTTATTAACAAGAGAAGATGTCCTAATAGTGGCCTCCGTATCTTGTATTTATGGGCTAGGAGCGCCTGAAGAGTATCAGAATTTTGTTCTCTCATTATCAAAAGGGCATAAGAATAATAGGACAAAATTGATCCGTAAATTGGTTGATCAACAATACGAACGTAATGACATGGATTTATCTCGAGGTAGATTTCGAGTCAGAGGAGACACCTTGGAAATCCTGCCTGCCTATGAGGATTTAGCGATTCAGATACAGTTTTGGGGAGATGAGATTGAAAAAATCATAGAAATCGATCCTATGACCGGGGAGATTTTGCAAGAAAGAGATTCTGTAGACATTTACCCTGCGAAACACTTTGTAACTTCTAAGGAAAAATTGGACTTGGCCATCAGTGAAATAGAAAGTGAGTTGGAGGCGCAAATTGAATGGTTCAGGAATTTAGGAAAACCATTAGAAGCTGAGAGAATTGAGAATCGGACTAGATACGACATCGAAATGCTTAGAGAATCTGGTTACTGTTCAGGTGTCGAGAATTATTCTGCGCCACTGGGAAGGCGCGCTAAAGGCAGTACGCCCTGGTGCCTTTTGGACTATTTTCCAGACGATTACTTGTTGTTTGTAGATGAGAGTCATATGACTATACCTCAATTACACGGCATGTATAAGGGAGACAAATCGAGGAAAAGTACTTTGGTTGAGTATGGTTTTAGATTGCCATCTGCCCTAGACAATAGACCATTACAGTTTTCGGAAGTCTCTGAACATATCAATCAGGTTATATATGTTTCTGCTACTCCAAGTAACCATGAATATAGTTCCAGTGAACAAGTGGTTGAACAAGTTATTAGGCCCACTGGATTACTAGATCCCACAGTAGAAATAAAGCCGACACATGGGCAGATAGACGATTTGTATACAGAAATTAACAAGGGCATTCAGATAGGTCAAAGAACTTTGGTTACGACTTTGACTAAGAGAATGGCGGAGGAATTGTCAGAATATTTGAAGGAGATGAATATAAAGACCCATTATCTGCATTCCGAAATTGACACCTTGCAAAGAAGTGAAATACTGAGAGACTTGAGACTAGGAGTGTATGACGTGGTTGTAGGAATCAATTTGCTGCGGGAAGGCCTGGATCTTCCTGAAGTTGGATTGGTAGCAATATTAGATGCTGATAAAGAGGGATACTTGAGATCTGTATCTTCTCTTATACAAACTATTGGGAGAGCAGCTAGGCATTCAGATGGGCATGTCATAATGTATGCAGATCGAAACACTGATTCTATGAACCAAGCGATTCGTGAAACTTACAGGCGCAGGGAACTACAAGAGAAGTACAATATTGACAACAACATCACACCTACTGGTATTCATAAAGCAGTTAAAGATATCTCAGAGAGAGTTAGGACGTCTATCCAAAATGAAATTGAAGTATTTGCTAATAATGACAATATGTCTAAAGAAGCTATGTTAAAGGTAATTAAAGGATTAGAGATTCAGATGAAAAAAGCTGCGAAATCATTGGAATTTGAACAGGCAGCTATGTTACGGGATGAGGTATCTGAGTTACGTAAGCTTATGTTTTCTTTGGGACAAACCAACTATTCCGTTAAAATAGAAACCTAACTCTTCAGCAATACGTTTGAAACCTTGCGGAGTGATAGGTAGAACCTTTCACTCTGATATGAATGAGTAGGGTTCTTTTATATGCTGAGCACATGTATAATGCTCCGAACTCTCGGATGTCTCTGTCCAATTCTCGAGTACAGGAATGGTCTGAATGTCTTTTCTGCAGTCCAATGGTCTTATTAGGTTGATTGCTGTGTCAGCTTGCATATTGCTTTTCAGCGCCGCGGTGACCGTATCCTTTGAGGCTATGAATCACCCCAGACCTTTTTTTCAAATTCCTTCAGTTTTATTGACTGGAATGGTTGGATTGTTGGTTTTTTATGCTAGCTATCACGCAGTATCCGGAAATCGAGTTTTTGCTGTTATGGGCTGGTTTTTGTGTTTGTTGGTGATACTAGGATTGATTTATCTCCAATTCCTGCCCATGGAATATGATACCGTAGAACTTTTGAGATTAAAATCAATGAGTCCTCCAATATGGCCTTATACATTTGTAATGCCGCTACTGGTGTTCTTGATACTTGAAACAGCTTTACCTTCTAATAATAGTATTCACAGCTCTGTAATGTTTCTGGTGATAGGTTTATTTGCATCTATACTGTTATTGTTTATGTCGACCGTTTTGATATCTAGTGTAGCCAATATATCTGAATTGATTTTCATGCCGGAAAGACTTTTTGGGATAATTACGGTTCCTTTGTTGGCTAGCTTTGCAGCAATATTTGGATTGGTGGCGGTCAGGAAAGGTTTCTTGTTGTTCGGAGTTGGGATACTGTTTTTTGTTGGATTGGCTACTGAACTAATATCGACGTGGGCTTATAGCGGTCCGTACTTTATTGAAACTTCTAACAGAATATTCTATAAGATGTTCCCGATGTTGCCAATTGTAGCAGGTACAATCCCAGGCATTCTGATAGCAACTTCTGGGCTTGTAGCTATTAGGGATTCCCGAGTGGCTACATTTGAACATGTTTCTACTCCTGCTCATGAAGTCGAGTTAAGTTAAGTGAAACGCTTTTATACAATACTGCTTTTTATGTGCGTTACATTTGTGTTGGCTCTCGGCTCTGGTCTGCCAGTTTACTATCGCATTTCCTTCTTCATGTTCCTATTGCTAGGAATAACTTTTGTTTGGAATCGTGTAAATTTGTTTGGTGTGGGTATAACCGGTAGGAGAGATCTTACCAAAACCGAAGTTGGCAGGAATGTAGAAAGTGAAATAGTAATAGAGAATTTTAGTCCGTTCCCAAAATTTAACTTGCAGGTCAGAGATTTGATAGAACTACCAGGACATAACGTCGGAGCAATGTTGAATTTGATGCCTTTTTCGAAGAAGGTAGTCAATCTAAATATACCAGTGAGAAGAAGAGGCATATACCAGATAGGACAGCCTTCTGTTAGTAGCGGAGATCCTCTGGGTGTGTACCAGATTTACAAAAAAGTTACATCTAGGGAAAGGGTTTTGGTATTGCCTTATACTGTGGATGTTCAACCATTTTTGTTATCCAGTGGTGATGTGAATGCTGATGGGAACAACCAGGATGGTAGAAACAGTTCAGTTTCTTCGGTTTCGACGATACGTGAATATCAGGCTGGCGAGAGTGCTAAACATATACATTGGCCTACAACTGCTAGGAAAGATGGATTGATGATCAAACAATTTGAATCCGACTCTGAAGATGTCACCTGGGTATTGCTTGATATGGACACCAACTTCTTAGTTGGTGACAATATTGATAACACCGAGGAATATTCTGTGATGATAGCCGCCTCTTTGGTGAAGACATATTGTAATAATAATAGAGGTATAGGTCTGATCGCTGGTGGGAACATTAAATACTTAATCAGACCAGAAGAAGAGAATAGATATCCTGACAATATGTTATTCGCATTAGCTGAAGTTTCAGGTGCGGAGAATGTTTCATTAATCGATCTGTTTAACTACTTTAAATCAGAAATGTCTCTATCTAACGTTTCTTTAATAATTATAACATCGTCAACTAACGGTGAATGGATCGAATCTATTTCATCTTCTAAGTTAGAAGGCTGTTCACCGGTGGTTATTTTTGTAGACCCAATTTCTTTTGGCTCAGAGTTTGATGTGAGGCCTTTAGCAAATCAGTTAGCTATGAACGGCATACCAGTTTATTTGACCAAATACGGTGACGACCTTTCGGACTCACTGAGTCATATTTGGATGGTCAAGAACGAAGAACCACTACAACCAAACGAAGTTTAATGAATAATCACACTGTAAATATAGAACAACGCATGAATTTTAATACTGAATTAATCAATAAATTCGGTGTAAGTTTTTGGCTTCAAGTTGGATTGCTGGGCAGTTTGGTGTGGTCTATAGAAGCATCTGGATGGGTAGATTCTCCGCCTTTATTTACCTTTATTTTCTTTGGTGCGATTTTGGCGACTTTGTTGACAGAGATACCATCTCTATACTACAGGATGGTTTTGGTGTTGTCGTTGGGTTTTGTGTTCACTTACGTGGGTGGTATTTCAATGGCAGAGTCAGATACATTTGTTTTGCGGACCCAGGAAGTGATTGAGAGAATCCGTGACTGGATATCTGCTGTCAAGGGAGAAGATGCCACTACAGATACACTTCCTTTGGCTATGACGATCATGTTTATAACTTGGATAACGGCCTACTTTACTTCTTGGGGTTTATTTAGACATGGAAATTTGTGGGCTAGTATAATTCCGATCGGTACGCTAATTGTGTTGAACTTGACATATCTGCCCGACAGTTTCTGGGTCCATCTGCTAGCTTTTATTATATTTTCTTTGTTGTTGATATTGCATTTAACCAACATTATTCAAAGTGATGTAGTAAGGTCTATGGGTATTAATAACATAAGACGATTTAAACTGTTTTCTTACTTGAATGGTTTAATGTTAACGATTCTAATGGTTGCAACAATGTTGACTTTTCCAATTACAAAATCCACGCCCGCTCCTTTGGAATGGGTATTTCAACCATTGGACAGAGCATTTTACGGTTTCCAAGACGAGTTGTATCGGATATTTGCGGCTGTACCTAGCCATAAGCCGACGTCGATAAGATTTTTTGGATCGATTCTACCATTGGTGAGACCAATTCCCGTAGATGAAGATGCTGTGTTGTTTTCTAACGCCAAGATTCCCTTGTACTGGTCTGCACTGGCTTATGATAATTATACCTCAAAAGCCTGGAAATTTGAGGATACAGAAAGTAAACCCGTTGTATCAGAGTCTCAACAATTATCGCTTGAAGACGAAGAAGGTGTTTCAGGTGTTTCTTATCAAGTTGAGATGCATGTTGATTCACCTTATGTACTTTCTTCTGGAGAGATAGTTGATTTGGATATAGACGCTGAGCATAACTTTTTACCAGGTGCGACGTTTAATATAGATCTAGATGATGCAAATAGCATTAACGAACTTCCAGATGATTTAAAGATATTGACCTCGCACATCTTAGCAATCAGGAATGATAAGGAAGGATTAGCCTCTCTACTATTAGATGAGGATATTCTTGTGAATGAAATGAGGAAAACTATAGCTGCATCAGATGGAGTCATAGCGTCTTCTGAAAAATCTGTGGTTTTTGATATTGATATAGATTCCCCTGACTACAGAGTAGACCTGATTAAATCCATAAAGAACGTGGGCACAATTAAAGAAATAGATTTGGTCAGAAAACCTCTGGAAGGGTCGTCTGTTTTTATAGACCCATCAGATAGATTTGGTAAAGGAGATAAGTATTCTATAGTAGCTCAATTTAATTATTCAACAGAGGAAGAATTACGTAATGCTTCCGGTACTTATCCACCAAGTATAACTGAGAGATATCTTCAATTACCGGAATCTTTACCAACTAGGGTTAGTAGATTGGCATTAAATCTAACGGAAAACTATGTGAATAACTATGACAAAGCGGTGGCAATAGAATCATATATTAGAACTTTGGAGTATAGCCTGGAGTCTCAGTCTATATCTCATAACGTTGATACCGTTGATCATTTTCTTTTTGACTCCAAACAGGGATCCAGTGACTACTTCTCGTCGGCAATGGCTATTATGTTGCGGACTCAAGATATACCGACTCGATTGGTTCTTGGTTTTGGCCCAGGTACCGCCGATATGGATAGAAAAGGATTTCTTGTACGGGATAAGGATAGTCATTCTTGGCCAGAAGTTTATTTTCCTTCGATAGGTTGGGTTCCATTTGAGCCAACTCCTATATATGAAACTAGGCCTAGAGGCATACCAGAAAGTCCGTTTGCGTATAGCGTTGTGATGCCGGATATTGGTGAAGAAGGAGATAATATCATTGAGTCCGGTGGTATGTTTGACCAATCAGGTGAATCTTTGGAAAGGGATGATTTTGGGGGTCCAGAATCAGGCGGTGAAGGTCCTCCACCTATACCAGTGAGATTTTTTGGTACTCCTCTGGGATTGGGTGGATTAGCTTTCATATTGGCTTTATTTGCATTCTTTGTGGGTGTTCGTCAATATTGGGCTCATCAATTTGGCAATGGGGGTTCTGATGCATTAACGTTCTATACCAAATTACGTAACATTGTAACATTCTTGGGATTTCCAGTATTAGAATCACGTACTGCACTTGAATTATCTAGGGATCTTCACTCAGTTATGCCCGAGCACCGTGAAGAATTGGACTTGATAACGGATACATTTGTTAGGGAGAAGTACGGTAGGGCTGTTAGCAGTCCATTAGAGAGATTGAATTTAGTTTTAGCATGGAAGCGTATTAAGGCGTCTTTCATTGTTTAACATGGAACATTTAACGAGAAGGTAATATTGTTAATGATATTACTTTATTTGATGGTAAACTTATACGACTAGGGGGCAAAACTTTGAATCAACTTAGAGAATCGTCTGTTATAGCTCAGTCTTTAATGGACAATATTAATAACGTCATAGTTGGGAAGGAAAAAGTGGTTGAACTTAGTTTGGTCGCTCTTTTGTCTGGAGGACATCTTTTGATAGAAGATGTCCCCGGTTTAGGTAAAACTACTCTTGCTAAAGCTATTGCTTTGTCAACAGGATGTAGTTTCAAGAGGATACAATTTGTACCAGATTTGTTACCTAGTGATATAACTGGTGTAAATATATATAATCAGCGATCTGGAGAGTTTGAGTTTCGACCTGGTCCTATCATGACTCAAGTGGTATTAGCGGATGAAATTAATAGGGCTCCCTCAAAGACACAGGCGGCATTGCTGGAATCCATGGAAGAACGCAAGGCCACTGTAGATGGAGTTACCCACGAACTGGATAGGCCATTCTTTATCGTTGCCACATTGAATCCAGCTGAATATCACGGTATATTCCCATTACCTGAAGCTGAACTGGATAGGTTTACTGTACGTGTAACCCTTGGATACGCAAGTTTTGAACAAGAATTGGCCATTATAGAACGTCAAGAACAGACGGATCCGATAGACAGTTTATCCTCTGTTGCATCCCCTGAGGATTTAATATTAGTGCAGGATCAGGTTAAGGAAGTATATGTTGATGATTTGGTCAGGAGATATATTGTTTCTTTGGTTCAATCATCTCGACAGCATCAAGACGTAGTGTTGGGGGCATCTCATAGAGGTTCGCTGTCTTTGTTTCGTGCTACTCAGTCGCTGGCATTGATAAGGGGACGGGAATTTGTTTTACCAGATGACGTTAAAGAATTGGCCGTGTCTGTACTTGGGCATAGATTAATAATTTTACCGGAAGCTAGATCAAGAGGCGTTAATGGCCCAGGTGTTATAACTTCGATTATCGATAATTTGTCGATACCTGGGGCACATTAATTAATAAAATCCCATGAAATTCTATTGTGTATTTTTCTTATAATGATATAATTCCTTAACTGTACTCTCTTACTAGAGTAGGGTGGCAGTCATTAACTGAAAGACAAACAAATGTAAAACCCGATTAGAGGGATTTACTTAACGGGGAGGAATCATGCTTCAATATACACTTCGAAGAATCTGGTTAGGTGGTATCACAGCCGTCCTGGTGTCTATAATTGTATTCTTTATATTACGTATAGCCCCTGGAGACGTTGTTGACGTACTGTTAGGTGGAGAAGACGCTTTTTATTCTGAGGAAACAGCAGCACTTCTAAGGGAACAGTTAGGTCTAAATAAACCATTGCCGGTTCAATATGTGACTTTCATGAAGGACTTCTTAACATTCCAATGGGGAGCGTCTCTTGTAGATAGTAAACCTATTTGGCCCATGATCGCACAAAAACTTCCTCTTACATTGGAACTGGCAATTTTATCTGTTCTCATCTCCGTAGTCTTAGGTATACCAGCAGGGGTTTGGATGGCGTTGAAACAAGATAAATGGGATGATTATTTCCTTAGGATTGGATCATTGCTTGGGTTATCTATACCCAATTTTTGGATAGCCACTATGGTTATACTGGTTGGTATGATGTATTTTGATTGGAGTCCCAGATTGGAATATGTCTCCTTTTTTGATAATCCTTACAAAAATCTTGAAATGTTTTTCTGGCCCGCTGTCGCGACAGGTACCTCCTCATTAGCTACCAAAGCAAGAATGATGAGATCGACTATGTTGGAGGTGTTAAGACAGGATTATATTAGGACGGCTCATGCTAAAGGGCTGCGATATTTCTTAGTTGTCTATAGACACGCCATGAAGAATGCTCTGCTTCCTGTTATAACAATTATAGGAATTCAGATCGCCGGGATACTTGGTGGATCAGTTATCATGGAAAGCATATTTCTACTCCCAGGGATGGGACAATACTTAGTATATAGTTTGAGCAGATGGGATTACCCAGTTGTCCAAACCCTGGTCCTTTTCTTTGCTTCTTGGATCATATTAACCAATCTACTTGTTGACCTTTCGTATGGTTGGTTGGATCCCCGCATCAGATTTTAGTATAATACGTCTCTGCGTATGTTGTGATGGGAACAGCTAGGTTTGGCTGGTAGTGAGTGTAAGAACCGCTAACTATACAGCCATTACGTGGAATCCTCCATCCACATGTATGATAGTTCCCGTTATTCCGGAAGATAAATCGCTGGCTAGAAATAGTGAGGTTGTTGCAACTTCCTTGTGCGTTATATTTCTTTTTAATGGAGCTTTTTCCGCGTGTATCTTTCTCATGTCTGGGAATCCACTAATTCCTCTTGATGCTAGGGTTTCCAATGGTCCTGCTGATATTCCATTTATCCTGATATTATCGATGCCGTATTCATATGAGAGCTGTTTAATTTCATTTTCCAGAGCGGATTTAGCTGTTCCCATAACGTTATAACCCGGGAAGACTCTTTCAGATGCTTGAAAAGTCATGGCAATGACGCTTCCACCATTAGGCATCAATTTGGAGGCTTGTTTTACTATTGGGATGAGAGAATAGGCACTGATATTCAGTGACATAAGAAAGTTTTCTCTAGATACATCAGAAAAATTGCCTTGTAAATCGTCTCTGTCAGCATAAGCTATACTGTGTATCACAAAATCCAGAGATCCCATCTCTTGTTTTATAGTGTTAAAGGCGGTGTCAATAGAGTCGTCTTGTGTTACGTCACACTCAATCAATAAAGGGTCGTTAAATGAGTTTGTTAATTTAGAGACTCTACTGCCTAATCTCTCATTTTGGTAAGTTATTGCCAGTTTTGCGCCAGCGGCATTTAATATTTCAGCTATGGGCCAAGCGATACTGTGCTCATTGGCGATACCGAGAACCAAACCGTGTTTACCAGACAAGTCTATTGCGTACATGTTTACACCGCCCTTATTATATTTATTATTGTTATATGCTGACGTATCAGAATAACAGATTTGCAATTCTTTATGGAACACTTTCTTTGGATGTTTTATTATGGATCTTACACAAATTGCCGTTATTTTTCTGGCAGCCATGACTCCAATAGGGGAATCGCGACTTTCCATACCTTTGGCAATATCTATTTATGAGGCACCGTGGTTTTGGGCACTTGGGATTTCTATTCTAGGTAATTTAGTTCCAGTTGTAGTCCTCGTTATTGGATTGAATAAATTCTCCGGTTTTATATTAAGGTTTGATAACCCGATACGCGATTTATTCAATTGGCAGTGGAATAAAATTCAGACAAAGCAATCGGACAGATTCCGCAAATATGGAAGTTTTCTTCTAATTATATTGGTAGCAATACCGCTGCCAATGACTGGTGCATGGACTGGGGCTTTGGTATCTTGGGTTTTTAGAGTGCCTGTAATCAAATCGATTATTATGCTATCTATAGGTGTTGTTCTGGCGGGTTGTTTGATATCGTTTGCTTTTGTAAGTGGTGTAGAGTTATTGGCGTTCTTGACTTAAGAATCGAAATGATCGCCGAAATATTGATAAAATATTATATGAAATAGAAAAAATGTGACTTGATCTCTTGGCGCTGTAACGTTAACTTGGTAGAATATGACTTAGCTTTTCGCCCCAGTAGCTCAATTGGATAGAGCGACGGGTTTCTACCCCGTAGGTTGCGGGTTCGAGTCCTGCCTGGGGTACCAATCTGTTAGTTATTCATCCCGGTAGAGACTAACACCGACGATGGTGTTAACCAAAAAACAAGCGCCGGCTATGTAGCTTGCGTATGGTATGCAGGTGAAAAAGCTGAATGTCGCAGCGATGAATGGATACAAAGAAGCATCTTTTCGAGTAGAGCCAAGTTTCAGTGAGATTAAGGCTATTACCATGCTACCGAACATCATTATTACAGACAACACTTGAATTTCGTATAAACTAAGCAACTGTTATTCCTTTTACTTACGGGATGTAACTATTCCAAGAAATCCTTGAGTTTTCGTGAACGGGATGGATGTCTTAGTTTTCTCAAAGCTTTCGCTTCTATTTGCCTTATTCTTTCCCTGGTTACACCAAATTCGCGACCTACTTCTTCCAATGTTCTGCCTCTGCCATCCTCTAGGCCAAATCGCATTTGTAGTACCCTGCGTTCCCGTATGTTTAGGGTTTCTAAGACGTCTTCTACAAGTTCCTTTAATAGCTGAGAGGACGCTGCGTCTGCTGGTGCAATTGCAGATCTATCTTCAATGAAATCCCCTAGGTGGTTGTCTTCTTCTTCTCCTATGGGAGTCTCTAGTGATACAGGTTCCTGAGATATTTTTAAGATTTCCCTAACTTTTTCTGGGGCCAGTTCCATGTCACTGCCGATTTCTTCACTAGTTGGTTCTCTGCCTAGTTCTTGAACTAGACGTCTGCTAGTTCTCATTAATTTATTTATGGTCTCAACCATATGAACAGGTATCCGTATTGTTCTAGCCTGGTCAGCTATAGCTCTGGTTATAGCTTGTCTAATCCACCACGTGGCGTATGTACTGAACTTATAGCCCTTGCGATAGTCAAATTTTTCAACAGCCCTTATAAGTCCTATGTTGCCTTCTTGAACAAGATCCAAGAGTGACATTCCTCTACCTATGTATTTCTTGGCTACACTAACAACCAATCTAAGGTTTGCTTCAGCCAAATGTCGGTGGGCTTTGTAGCCTTCTAGTACTAGCTGTTCTATATACGATTTAAGCTCGGTTTCTTGAACACGTATATCTCGTAAGAATTCTGGATCATCTAGAAAATCTGCAAGCTTCTCTAATGGGATATCTTGATTAATTAATAGCAAAACACTGTCAGGTATAATTCTACTGTTTACGGAAAGGTTGAGTATTGCACGTCTGAACTCGTCAGGTTCGAAAGTCGTGTTTTCCGTAAGGCTTACCAAAAGTTCTATCTCCATTTCGCTATCCAAGACAGCTAGGAATTTAGGGTCTGAGCGAACATGTGACAATGTTACTGATTCAGTATATTCCAACTGGTGGCCAATCATATTGGCTGCTGGATTAGCACTGCTAATCCTATTAATTATTGAACATATAATTTCATACCCTTTTGGTTCCCATCCATCTTTTATAGTCATTTCTTTTGCTATAAGCTGTAGTTGATTACTACATTCCATGCTCCGAGCTAAAGTTCGTTCGTCACTGGCAGTTAGTAAGTGGACTCTTCCTATCTCTCTAAGATACATTCTTACGGGATCGTCTATCATATCCGGTATATCCAGATTCTGGTCCAAGGGTCCTTCTGAATCTTCTAATTCTTCAGTAGCTATTTCATCGAGTTCTTCTTTAAGTACTAAAGGGTCGGGCTCTGTAATGGTCAACATAGGACTGTCGGCATCAGAAAAATCTTCCGGGACCAGACTTTCAGCTGGAGTCAGAGGGGATTCAATATTTTCTTCTACTTCATCTTCGGTAAGTTGAGTCAATAACTCATCCAATTCTTTTTTACTTTGTCTTTTGTTCATAGGGATACCTCAGTTGTTTTTGTCTAAGAAAAGTTCTTTCAGGTTTTTGTTTATTAATGTTGATTGATCTAACGAATCTTCGAGAGCGGATATATTTTTCCAATCAACTTGTTCAAGTCTGTCTAGTAAGGCTTGTTCTTGCAATTTTAAGGAACGTTCATTTAATCGCTTCATTATTTCTTTGAGAGATTTATATCGTTCTTTAGTGTCCAGTAGAGGATGGTTGATATTTATTATTGTTTCTAAGTGGTCACTCAAATAGACTGGTATTTCCATTTTTAACTCTTCAATGGTAGAGCATTTAATCCATTTTGTGAAGATATCTCTGTTTTCAGATAACTCAAAACAAGTTTCGGATATCTCCAGACCTTCGTTTCTTAGGTCAGGATATTTAATTAACAGGTATATGCAGTACTCCTCTAGTAAATCAGTAAGAGGAATATCCGGTACCTTTTGTATATTCCTGGATGCAACTGATCTCATGTTTCGTCTGTTCATATCTATATTAGTGTTGCTCCAAACCTGTTTTTCTATATAGCTCGACTCTGTGGAGAGGATTTCCGATAGTTTATTTATATGTCTATTGTATATGAAAGGGTTACGCTCACCTCTTACAAAGGGGCTCAAAGATTCCAATAATTGTAGTTTCCCGTCATCCCTACTTACGTCGAATCTTGAAGGGAGTTCATTCAATAGATAATCCATTAACGGCAGAGCAATCTTTATAGAATTTTCCCATTCAGTTGAGTTTTCTCTGATCAGCACATCTGGATCTTTTCCAGCAGGAAGGGTTGCTATTCGTAAAGTATTCGGTGCTCTTCGTTCATTAAATATTGTCTCGGTTCGACCTCGACCTGCTCTTATAAAGCTTATTTGCATAGCTTGCCAAGATGATTCCAAACTTCTTAATGTGGCTTGTCTTCCAGCTTGGTCTGGATCCAATGCCAATATGAAATTTGTTGCCACAGATTTCAATGTTGAAACTTGTTGCTCTGTCAGGGCCGTTCCCATTTGTGCAACTACATTTTTGTAATTGTATTGATGTGCTGTGATTACGTCCATGTATCCTTCGACTACTATAGCAGTTTCTGAATCTTTGATGTCTTGTCTTGCAACATTTAGACCATAGAGGATACTACTTTTATCAAAAACAGAAGTCTTAGGAGTGTTCAGGTACTTGGGGTTCGAATTATTTAGTGTCCTTCCACCAAATCCACATATTCTTCCTGAACTGTTCATAATTGGAAACATTAATCTTTGTGTAAAAAGGTCTCTTATAGCACCGTCTCTCCCAGTTGTAGCCACTCCAGAAGTTGATATCTCTTCTTTTGTGAAACCTACATTTAAGAGATGCCTGATTAGGCTTTCTCTTCCACCTGGACTAAGTCCAATACTGAATTTATCAGCAGTTTCATTATCGATACCTCTTTCTTGGATATATGACCTTGCAGATACCCCTTCCTCGGACTTCAGTATGTTTCTAAAGAAATCCATAGTTTCTTGGTTAATTTGGTAAATTTTTTCAGATTGATTATTCTCTCTCTTTGTTGGAAGGGCTACCCCTGTTATTTGAGAGAGTCTCGTTAACGCCTCACTGAAATCTTCGTTTTCTGCCTTCATTATGAACGAAAGCACGTCTCCGCCTGTTGCACATGCGCCAAAGCATCTCCAAGTTTGTTTTTCAGGGAACACAACAAAGGATGGTGTTTTTTCTGAATGAAAAGGGCAGTTAGCCTTGAAATTATTGCCAGCTTTCTGCAGTGTTACGTAGTTAGAAACCAAATCCACTATGTCTGAACGGTTCTTTATATCTTGTACTACGGTCATAATATGTCACTAGCCTTAATAGGTATTTCTATTTTATATATAGTACCAATTCTATCAGATTGTATTGATTTAAAGTGAACCAAATCGCTTTATTAATTGCAAAAAGTAATCTAGATTTTCCAGAGTTTGGAATCTTTGACAATCCCTGGTTCTATTTGATCCGCTAGCCGTATTGCGAAGTAGTCTGTCATGCCTGAAACATAATCAGTAGCCATTCTTGAAGGATTTTCATTTCTAATATGATATTCGATGGGTATCTCGTCTGGGTTATCAACAAACCGATTATATAGAAACCGCACTATTTGTCTGGAATTCTTATTTACCTCTGTTTGTCCTTCAGGAAGATAAACATTCTGAAACATAAAATCGCGGAGTTGGTTAGAAGCATCACTTACCTGGGGGCTCATTGTTATTTCTATATTACTGCCTGAGTCTTGACCTGTAACGGCCCAAGAAGAGGTTATTATATCCGTAACTAGTGTGTCTATCCTTTCAGAGTGTCTAGAGCCGAGAACATTTCTGCATTCCTGTGGGAGATCCAATTCATTTAAAACCCCCGCTCTGATCGCATCCCCTATATCATGGTTTAGGTAGGCGATAGCGTCCGATATCCGTACTATCTGAGCTTCTAGAGAGAGATTTTCGTCATTAGTTTTACCCATAATGTCTCCCTTGGGTTTGGAGTGTGATCTCATGCCATGTTTAACTTCCCAAGTTAGGTTCAAGCCTTCCCCATTTTTTTCGAGATATTCAACTATCCGTACACTTTGTTCAGCGTGTCGATATCCTTCGGGATGTAATTCGTTTAATTCTTCTTCACCCAAATGTCCGAATGGAGTGTGCCCAAGATCATGTCCCAATGCAATAGCTTCGACAAGATCCTCATTAAGGTTCAGTGCTCTGGCGATCGTTCTACTTATTTGAGAAACTTCCAGAGTATGAGTCATTCTTGTTACATAATGGTCACCTGTTGGAGCTATGAAGACTTGAGTTTTGTGTTTCAATCTGCGGAACGCATTGCTATGAATTATCCGATCTCTATCTCTTTGGAACTCCGTTCGTACTCTGGATCTATCTTCAGGTTTTGATCGCTCAGAAGCATCTCTTGATTTTATAGCATGTGGAGAGAGGTGATCATCCCTGAACTTTATTAGTGAATCGAATTTCTCTTGCATATTATGATTATACCAGTATTATCTGAATCGTTATTGATCCGTCTTGAAGTAAGTAATCTATTCTACTTGTTTTACATATAAGATTATTCTACGGTTACTGATTTGAACAAAACAGTGATTTACTCTTCCTTGTAATTCTCTTCGAGAATTCCTTTTTCTTTTAAAGTCCTTGTAAGTTTTTCTAGACGTACTAGTGCGACCACTCCGACCATGTCAAACACAAAACCCACTACTGCTAATCCTTCCAAAATGTTCTCATCTTAAATCACTGTTTCCTTCTACTCCACCGTCACGGTCTTGGCCAAGTTACGAGGTTGATCCACGTCACATCCTCTTTTCACCGCTATATGGTAAGCCAATAATTGCAGTGGTATGGTTGTAAGTAACGGAGTAAGCATTTCAGTGGCGTCAGGTATGTATATGGTGTGATCTGCCAATGTTTCTATCTCTTCGTCCCCTTCAGTCGCTATTGCTATTATTTTCCCGCCACGTGTTTTTACTTCATGTATGTTGTTCACCATTTTCTCTCTCATTTTTCCAGATGTAACTATGGCGACTACAGGTATATTTTCGTCAATTAGTGCTATGGGACCATGTTTTATTTCTCCAGCTGGAAAGCCTTCGGCGTGGATATATGATATTTCCTTTAGTTTAAGTGCCCCTTCCAAAGCTATTGGGTAGTTTATCCCTCTCCCAAGGTACA
Source organism: SAR202 cluster bacterium (assembly GCA_009391535.1). GTDB lineage: Bacteria > Chloroflexota > Dehalococcoidia > Lucifugimonadales > UBA2985 > VFHP01. The sequence continues at coordinate 68,900 of VFHP01000024.1, forward strand.
AGAAATTTGATGTATCGTGATAGATTTCGGCTAATTTTATATAGGATTTTGAGCCGGAGGTTATCCTTCCAAGTTTATCTGGAAGTTTTTCTAGATCCATCAGTTTCTCACGTAACATTTCTTCTGAAAGAAATCCATTTTGGCGTCCCAGATATGCTGAAAGAATATATAATGCTTCCATGGAGCAAGTAAAAGTTTTAGTAGAAGCCACTCCTATCTCTGGTCCAGACCTGAGATATATATTACCCTGCGCCAGCCGACTGGCTTGACTCTCTTCCACGTTGGATATGGTTAGTACTGTAGCTTTATTATTTAAGGCTGTCTCCATAGCCAATAATGTATCGGTTGTCTCTCCAGATTGACTAATTGAAATTACCAGTGTTTTTTCATCTATTATTGGATTGCGATTCCTGAATTCCGACGCGTTTTCTGCTGTAGCCGGAATACCGGATAATTGTTCTATCATATGCTGACCTACCAAAGCTGCATGGAAACTAGTACCCATAGCCACCAGTACAACCCTATTCATATCCCTTAGAGTTTTCTTATCTAAGGGTATTTCTTCAAGAAGAATATTAGAGGATCCGAAGATTACCCGTCCCCGTAATGTGGAAATTATGGATTCGGGTTGCTCATGAATTTCTTTAAGCATAAAATGTTTAAAACCACCTCTTGCGATCGATACCGGGTCATAAGACAGAGTTTGTGGGGTTTTATTAAACTCTTCTCCGTTTAGGGTGAAAAATTTAGTATTTGATGGAGTTGTGGAAACCATTTCACCATCCGACAAGAAGTTGACTTTTTTTGTGTGAGGGATTATTGCGGTCATGTCACTGGCAATAACTACCTCGTCTTCTCCGTAGCCTACCGTAATGCCACCAGCATTACCTATTCTCAAGGCAAGGAGTTTTTCAGGTTCAGATTTACTCATAACCACTATGGCTTGAGATCCCTCTAATTGCCTGGCTGCCATAAGAGTGGCTTCTTCTAAAGTACAATCTGACTGCAGGATGGCCTCTATTAGGTGTGGTATTACTTCACTGTCAGTTTCTGATACAAATGTATGCCCATTTTTGTTAAGTTCATCTTTAAGTGCTGAGTGATTTTCCACGATACCATTATGGACAACCAAAATGTTTCCTGTGCAGTCCCCATGAGGGTGGGCATTATTTTCGGTATTCTTTCCATGTGTAGCCCATCTTGTGTGGCCGATACCAAGGTTGCCAGATGGGTAGTCATGCCTAATGTTACTGACTAGGCTTTCTAGTTTGCCGGAAGCTTTCCGCACAGATACCCCAGTCTCACCGTTGGACACAGCGATTCCTGAACTATCATATCCCCTGTATTCGAGTTGACTCAGTCCTTTTAAGAGAATTGGTGTAGCTTCTTTATTACCTGTATAACCGATTATGCCGCACAATTATATTACTCCATTTTAAGTTCCCCATTGTGGGGGAGAGGTGTAACTGCGGGCGCCTTCCCAGTTTTCACTATAGACACCCCTGTATTCTTGTGGTAACAATGCTGCTATATTTCCCATAATTGTATCTGTTACATATTCTAGATTGTCTCTTAACTTTTTGGTTTTAGAAGTAGTCACATTGAATGGTTTGCCGATTTTAACATTTAATGATCCTGTCGGATAACACACCCTTATCCAGTGGCTCAGATTTTCTGTGCCAGTTATACCTACCGGCAGTATGGGAACTCCTGATCTAATGGCTATCATGCCTGCTCCGAGCATAGCCTTACCAAGCCCCGAAGGGTTTCTTCCACCTTCTGGGAACATGCCAACAACTCCGCCTTTACCAAGTATGTCGAGGCTTCTTTGAATTGAAGAAAATTCCTTCCCATTCTCAGCTATAGGGAATGCACCATAAGCCAGGAAAAACCTTCTGGCTATTGGATTAGTGAAAAGGCCATTTTTTGCCATGAATTGTATTTGCCGGGGAAAAGATGCAGATAATAACCCGGGATCCATATTACTAAGGTGATTGCCAACGACAAGGACGGATCCTACTTTTGGAACGTTTTCTGTGCCTTCCACGGTCCAATTCGAGAATAGCTTCAGACTTCGTCTTAACATAAATATTGAGGTTCCGTAAACCAAATTCATCTGAGCTTCTCGATTATGCTTATTATCTGATCTACTACGTCGGTTAGTTCTATATTGTCCGTGTTAAGGATAGTTGAATGCTCTGCAGGTTTTAGTGGTGAATTTGTTCTTTCTGTGTCTAATTTGTCCCTTTGTTTTAAATCCTGCAGGACTTGGTCAAATGTTATGCTTTGGCCAGAACCAAGTATCTCTTGATGTCTTCTTCTAGCCCTTTCTTCAGCAGAAGCAGTAAGAAATATTTTGAGATCTGCGTCTGGCAATACTACTGTACCTATATCCCTACCTGCCATAATTATATTGCCATTAGTGCCCAATAATCTTTGACGACTAACCATTGCCTTTCTTACACCTAGGAAGCGTGATATTCGAGATACACCTTGTTCTACAGGTCTAGTCCTCAGCTGTCCGGCGACGTTTTCCCCGTCAACTTTAATCTCTGGGTTTTCGCCTGTACCTACTTCTATGATTGTTTGATTCGCTATGTTTGTTACAGCTTCCTCATCTTCCAGATCAACTTGGTTATTGATTACCGCCCAAGTAACTGATCTATACATCATACCCGTATCAATGAATCTATAACCTAGTCTAGAGGCTAGTAAAGTTCCAACAGCGGATTTTCCGGCTGCTACGGGTCCATCTATAGATATAGTTGATATTTTAGGCAATAGTCTCCTTGTGACAAGGTTAACTTGTTTCCAAGCTGCGAATAATTATAGATTGGTTTGACACGACAGACAAGTAGAGACAAAATGAAGTCAGTTAATCTCATCGTATCGCAATTTATATTAATGATCCATTTTACTTACGATAGTTATATGGATAGGAAGGAACTCTTTTCTTTTAGGCACGTATGCTTTTAATGAATTTCAATCGATTTATAAATAATTGATGGCTACACTTGAGACACTTGATCCCTACATCTGCACCAAGTCTATAAATAGTCCATGCGTAACCACCGCACGGGTGTTTTTTTTTGAGAGTTATTACATTACCAATGGCTAATTTGTTGTTCACTTTCGTTACTTCATCTGTGTATATTTATATTAGTCCTCAGCTGATCTGCTGCCTGTCTTGCTATTTTAGCGAAATCACTTTTGTCTTTAGACGCGTAGATTATACCTCTGGAAGAATTTATGATGAGTCCTGCACCATCACCGTTTAATCCATACTGAATTGTGCCTCTCAGATCTCCTCCCTGTGCTCCTATGCCGGGCGCTAATATGGTCATGTCTGGGCAGATATCTCTCACGAGTTTTAACTGTTTTGGATAAGTAGCTCCTACTACTAAGCTAACATTGCCATAAACATTCCAAGTTTCGGCCTTTGCTGCTATGTGTTGGAATAATGTATGTGGGTTTTTATCAACTTGTATAGTTAATTCCTGAAAATCTGATGCCCCAGGGTTTGAGGTGTGACATAACACAAAGATTCCTTTTTCTTTGTAGGCAATAAAAGGGTCTAATGAATCTTTGCCTAAATATGGATTAACTGTAACGGCATCAAATTGCCATATATCAAAGAGTGCTTTTGCATATGCCTGTGCGGTTGATCCGATATCACCGCGTTTTGCGTCTCCTATAATCGGTATGTCACTTGGAATATATGCTATTGTTTGTTCTAGTGCCTGCAATCCATCCATTCCTAGAGATTCGTAGAATGCTAAGTTGGGTTTGTAGCAGCACACAAGATCTTTTGTGGCGTCAATTATTTCCTTGTTAAATAATGCTACGTCTTTTATTGGTAAAAGGTTTGGATCTGGATCTAGTCCTATGCACAACAGGGAATTGTATTTTTTTATAGCTTCATTTAATTTAGTATCAAAGCCAGTCATGCCAATTTCCCAATTTCTATCTTAATATCAAGTTAATCAATTATAGCAAAATTAGCATCATATGTGTGTCATTAATGTGTTTATTATGGTAAACGTAGCTCCTCCTATGATTATTGTGATGGTGACCTTGGTAAATATGTATTGACTGATGTGTTTTACTAGGATCCTTCCAAACAGATAACCACCTATGACCGAGGGTATAAGCAGTAAATCGACATATAAAGACTCTGCATTGACCAAACCAGTTAGCAGGAAAAAGAAAACTGTTGCTGAGTCAATGATGGATAGATAGAGTGCTAAGTTACTTCTGAAATCCACCTTGTTCCATTTTTGGTTTATCAACAACAATGTTACTGGTGGACCGGATAGACCTGAAGAGCTTGCTAAGATTCCGCTTAAAGAACCGGCTATTATTGTTGCTATTTTCTCTCTTTTAATAGTAATCGTTCGGCCTGACATTAAAAAAAATGCAATTATCAGTATCAACGCTGATATTATTAGTTTAAGGATATATGTGGAGATTACATATAGTGTGAATATACCTATTGGTATGCTAACTATTGCACTAGTCGCCATTAGTGCTATGGTTTTTGGCTTCAATGTATTTTTGTGGGTGATTGTGATTGCGTAGTCGTTGATTAAAACCAACGGCAGAATTATAGCCACAATATTTGGAAGATCCATGAAAGGTAGTAATAATGGTACAGATATTAAGGCAAAACCGAACCCTGTAGTTGTTTTCACTGTAGATCCCAAAAACGTTACAAAGATCAAGAATATAATTAAATTTGTTTCTAATATCATTTTGACGCTAACGCATTCAAAGCTTGTTCGAGATTGTGTGTGTTTGTTGTCCTATACTTGTATCTCAGGATTGGGTCTTTGACAGTAATTGTGCGTATGTTACATCTAGATTGGGGGTGGACAATAAGGTTAGTAATACAGTCAAATCATAAATTATCAGTAAAGAATTCATGTTAGCATTATATGGTATTTAAGTTGATGCAAAAAGATTGATTAGGGGTGATGGTATGACAAGAATAGCTGTATTAGATGATTATCAAAAAATTGCTGAACATATTGTAGATTGGAGCACACTTCCATCAGATTGTAATGTGACCTTTTTTAATCAATGGATAGATCCGTCGAATTTATCAAATGAACTAGAACAATTTGATGTCATCGCGGCTATGAGAGAACGGACCATTTTTGACAGGCGGACCATTGAAAGCCTTCCAAATCTTAAACTATTAATCACAACAGGAATGCGTAATGCTTCTATTGATATGACAGCAGCCCGCGAATCCGATGTAATTGTTTGTGGTACTAGTGGATCCAGTTACTCAACGGCTGAACTCACTTGGGGGTTGATACTTTCTCTGGCTCGTAACATACCTTGGGAAAATATGAATATTAGATCTGGTAAATGGCAGACGTCTTTAGGAATTGATTTGGAAGGGAGAACTTTAGGGGTTTTAGGGTTAGGGCGTTTAGGAGGGAAAGTGGCAGCTATTGGATTATCTTTTGGGATGTCAGTAATAGCCTGGAGTCAGAATTTGACTGACGATGTGGCTTCAAGGCATAAAGTAAAACTTGTCACTAAAGAGCAATTGTTCACTGATTCTGATGTTCTTACAATTCATCTGCAACTGAGTGATAGGACAAAAGGATTAGTAGGAGAATACGAACTTGGTTTAATGAAAGAGTCGGCTTATTTGATTAACACATCTAGAGGTCCAATAGTGGATAATGCTGCTCTGCTGAACGCTTTGAGGGCTAAATCCATAAAAGGAGCTGGTTTAGATGTTTTTGACTCCGAACCTGTTAGCGAAGATGACGGATTCTTGAATCTGGATAACACTGTACTTACACCACATCTGGGGTATGTGACAGAAGAGGTTTATAGAATTTTCTATACAGAAACTTTGGAAGATATACTCTGTTGGTTAGCAGGAGATCCTGTTCGTATTCTAAGTGGTAGTTAATTGTTTGTTTTATGGTGCCCAGGAAGGGATTCGAACCCCCACTCCCTTGTCGGGAAACGGATTTTAAGTCCGTCGCGTCTGCCCTTTCGCCACCTGGGCCAGTCGAAACATTTAGGATTTAGATGGAACGTTGGTGGCAGTTAGATTAGATTTGGAGGCGACGGGCGGATTCGAACCGCCGAATAGAGCTTTTGCAGAGCTCCGCCTTAACCACTTGGCCACGTCGCCTTACAATCCCATTATACCACTTTTGGTGCCGAGGAAGGGACTCGAACCCTTACAGGTTTGCACCCACGGCCCCCTCAAGACCGCGTGTCTACCAATTCCACCACCTCGGCTTTACTCATGCCAGAGTTTGATTAGATCTCTATCAATGGATTTTATCAATCGACAGTAGATGTATTCGCTAGGAATTATGTTGTCTAGGTAATTAAACTCAGCCGGAATATTTTATCATTAGAATCTTAGGCTTTCAATCTCGTTTTGGATTTTAGTTTCATAGGTGATAAACTGACTCGAGTTAATAAAAACATACGTTAATTATGGATTCCTTCTACTGAACAATATTGATCGGCAAAATACAAACATTTACTGCTTTAAAATCCGGCCCATTTGCTAGGCTTTGGGTGTCTAATTGGTTATTGTATATTTCTCGCAATGCGGAACTTGTAACGTTATCGTGGATTGTCTTGGAAATTACAAACTCACCCTCTAAAGTTGCCCTTGTTGGTGCTTGTCGCATGTTGCCAATGTTTTTGCTTGGCATCAGCTCTGGAAGTATAGCTGACAGAGTACAGAAGTTAAGGTTATTGCAATTAGTTCAGGCCATAAATATGGTAGTGGTGATTTCAGTGGTTTTGTTACTTGTTACTGACAGATTTGAATTTTGGCATGCTTATATAGCGACCTTTCTTAGTGGTACTCTTTGGACATTAGATTTTGCAGCCCGTAGAGCCTATTACTCGGAATTATTCTCACCGTCTGAGATAGTTAATCCCGCGTCGTTGGATACAGTAGCTATGACTGGGAGTATGATGGCTGGATCGGCATTGGGAGGAATTCTAATATACTTGTTTGGGTATTCTGGGACTTATTTGTTTTTGGCTTCGACATATTCAATGGGATTGATCATATTAATCTCTCTACCATTAATACAACCTGCGGTACCTTATAAAGTAGCCAGGGAAAGCGTTTTTATTCAGGTTAAGAACTCAATATCAATACTTATTCATAATCAAGTTCTAATGTCAGTCTTTGTTGTTACTCTAATACTTAATCTATTCGGTTTTTGTTATATGCAAATGGTTCCAGTAATAGCTAGAGACGTTCTGCAAGGTGACGAATTACTTTTTGGCGTGCTACTATCCTCCTCAGGATTTGGAGCAATGTGTGGCGCTCTGATATTAGCCTCGATCAACGTTAAAAAACTAGGACTGATTTATGTAATGGGTGCTTCCTTGATGTTGTGTTCTTTATTTATATTTTCCTTTTCACAGGATTATATAATATCGATAGTGTTGTTGATTTTCGTGGGATTAGGATCATCTGGTTTCGCTACCATGCAAATTGCAATACCTCTGAGAGTTGTAAACGTTAATGAAAGGGGAAGAGCCATGGGATCCGTGGCATTAGGTATTGGAGCTAGTCCTATAGGAGTGATAGCAGTGGGATATTTAGCTGATCAGATTGGTGCTCAAAACGCTTTGGCTTTGTCATCATCCATAGGATTGTTGGTCGTTATAGTATTCGTTTTACTTTTCCCTGGTATCAGAAAATATGTTAGGGAATAATGTTAGGACTTATGATCTTAGACGTTATAACCATAGTTTCTAATGGTGTGAGGCTCTGGGGTTTTTCAGCAAAACTCCCGCTCCTAATAAGCTGAAAAAACCCACGGCACATCCTAATATAAGGAATGCCTGACCAAATCCATATGTATCTATTAGAAGTCCTCCTACTATGGATCCAATAAACATACCTAGAGTTTGAGCGGTATTAAACACTCCCATTGTTGCCCCCATTCCGTAACTTTCTCCGCTTTCCATTGCTATGGCGGTTGTAGTTGGCAGAAATGCTGCTTCACATATACCTAATAGGATGAATGTGCCAATAAGTTGCCATGTTGTCTCGGTGAATCCATAGAAGGAAACAGTTATAGCCACAAGGAAAATTGAAATAAGAGTGATATATACCCGATTATAACGATCTGCAATTATCCCACAAGGTATTTGTAGCAACGCGGTTATCAGAACTCTAATAGCAATTGCAATGCCTATAATTGTTCCTGAGGCTTCCATATTTTCCGTCATCATTACAGGTAAGAATATAAAACTAGGGACCATGGCGAGCATAATTGCTATTCGAACTATCAAAACCCCTCTCATCCTAGACTGTTTAAGTATATAAATGAATACTTTGAATACGGAGTGTACTTCCTGTTTATTCTTTTCAGATTGCTGTGATTCTGGTAAGAATAATAGTATCAATAGCAATGAAACAAAGGCGGATATTCCCATGGCAAGGAATGCGGTTTGAGTACCGAAAGCGTCGTTCAATATACCGCCAGCTACCGGACCAGAACCGAATCCAGCCATAAGTGATATATGGAATATTCCCATATAGCGACCCTCATATGTTGGTGGAGTCCAATCTGCCATATAAGCCATGGCAACAGGAAATACCATTCCGGCCCCGAATCCTTGTACAAATCTAACTATAGTTATATCAATGACAGATTCACTTATGGTATATGCAAAGCCGCAAGTGGAAAAAATAGCTAAACCAGTCATTAGGAATTTTTTACGACCATATTTGTCTGATAACGACCCAGCGAACGGTTGACAAAGTCCCATTGCTAGAGAAAATCCAGCCACTAGTATTCCCAGGTCGAACCCGGAGGCTCCTAGTTCTCTTGCATATACTGGCAGGAAAGGAACCACGAATCCCATGCCCGTCATCGTAATAAAATTTGAAAGCAGGAGTACTATGATTGGCATTCGAATAGTTCGAAGTAAATAGGGAACTCTAATTTTAAACAATTATATGTTTCATGAAAGTTTTTGATTGTAGTGAATGACTTGGGGCAGCAGTGGTTTAAGCTGGATTGTTATTTTTTTGGATGTGTCGCTAAACACCGAGTATAGTGTTGTGTAACTAACTAGTCAATTACATTTTCCAAATGAGTATCGGTTGGTGTATTTGCAATCTAGTAGAGTTGTAATTTGTGTGTAAATAACGGTCATTGCCGTCAATGCGATTGTAATGTACGGTGTAACTGTAACGTCAATGGATGGAATTTATCTAGGTTGTAGAGTATATGCGAACAAAGTTTACAAATTTATGTACAGACAAAGGGAATTTATATCTTAGTAATTTGAACCTAAATTAGGACAATTGAGAGGTGCTCTTGAATAAACCTCGGATATTTTACGGCTGGTACATAGTTAGTGCTGGGATGCTGATAACTATGATTCATGGAGCGCTCTATGTATATGGTTTCGGAGCATTTTTTGTCCATTTTCAGCAGGCATTTAACGCTAACAGGGCTCAAATAGGGCTTGTTTTAGGTCTGGCTCGTTTGGAAGGCGGATTAGTCGCTCCTTTGGCCGGTTTTTTAGTTGACAAATACGGACCAAGAAAATTGATGTTATTTGGTTTGACGTTGTTGGGTCTGGGTTTCATTTTATTATCCCAGGTGAATTCCCTGTTTATGTTTTATCTGGTATTCATAGTGGTAATGTCCACTGGTTCTAGTTTCGGATCGTCTCGCCCAATACAAATTTCTCTAGCGAACTAGTTCATTAGAAGACGTAGTAGAGCAATGGGTTTTCTGATGACAGGATTTGGCATCGGGGGCAGTTTTGTATTCGTATTTTCGTGGGTAATAGAATCTCTCGGTTGGAGAAATGCCTGTATAGTTGCAGGAATAATAATATGGGTTATAAGTTTACCTCTATCCTTATTCGTTAGGCACAAACCGGAAGATATGGGACTTAGACCAGACGGTTTCAGTGATTCCGATAATTTTGCTCCTTCAACGAGTTTATACAATCGAGATGATGAAGAAGAAGTGACTTATGATGAAGAGCCATCATTTACTGCGAGAGAGGCGTTATCTACGCGTGCTTTTTGGATGTTGGCGCCCGTATACGCTTGTTGGTCTATGGTACCTCCCACAATGACTGCACATATGATTCCATATTTACAGCAAGAAGTAGGAGCATCTCCGGCTGTAGCGGCATTGTCTTTGTCGGCTTTCGCTTTCATAAGTCTATTTGGAAGAATCCCTGTGGGTTGGTTAGGGGATTACGTGAACCTTAAATATTTGTTGGCTTTACTATTTGTAATGATGGGTGTTGGTTTGTTGATGTTTTCTTTTATACATAACACTAGATGGATCCCAGTCGCACTAGTTATATTGGGACCGGCTTACGGTGGTAGTCTGCCACTTAGACCTGCCATACAGGGTCATTTTTTTGGACGTAAATCGTTTGGCACTATTGGAGGGTTTCTACAGTTTGTTGATTTACCAGCTACAGTCGCAGCTCCGTTTTTGGTTGGTTGGATCGCAGATACGACAAGTTATAGGTTAGAGTTCCAAATAGTAGCGGTTTTGGTGATCATAGGGTCTATATGTGTTCTTTTAGCAAATAGACCGGTTTACGCACAATCAAAAAAAGTTTATACTTGCGCAAAAGATGCCCGGAAAAGTGTATGATACGATCACAAACACGATACTGTGTAGCATAAAGGAGTGGATTATGCCTATAATAATTGATTCTTTTTGGAAAGAAAGAATAAAGATGATTAAGGCCAACAATGAGACATATGGAGCTGTAAAGATTCTGGATGCATTGCGTTCTATGGAGCGTGCTGCAGGATACGAATATGATGGACCATCGGAGGCTACGATTGGACGCGTATTGAAGAACGAGTGGTCAAAAATGGAAACAGAAGAAAAGAATAGCTATCGGGAGGTGCTCTGGCCTGAAAGTATGGAGGCTGGTTACTTACCGTGGTATATGAGCCGTAGCGCCTTAGAACTATTGAAACTCAACGATTCCCAGTCAATTGACGAGAATCATTTCCGTGAAGACAAGAAATATGAGAGAGGACTTTTATTGCGACCGTCCGTGAATGATGTTAAATGGTTTTGGCTTGTATCTGAATCTCTTCCGGAACATTTGATCCCATTGCAATATGAAGAATCAAATGTTAAAGCAAGGTGGTTAGTGGCAAAATTCTTGCAGATGAGGGATTTTGGATCATTGGATTCTCAGAGTTCTTCAACCTATGAAATTACAAGATTTTTGGAGCGGGCAATGATAAACGGTATGGATCGGGAAAGTGTAAGTGCATTGGAACAGTTTTTATACTAAATGAGTGGGTTAGCTATTCATATGATGGTCTGCAGGATTTCGTTGACTTCAAATTGTAGCAGGTTTTTGTATTTTTCTGGATTCGGTAATGCGGCTGGGTTTATCTGATAGTAAAACGTGATCCAAAATGGAGTTTGTGGACCATCTTGCTCAGGGCCGAGGACAATCTCCAGTGTTAAATTGACGTTGGAGTCCGGGATAGTTCGTGAGAATTGTAAGACATATTTGTCGGTCGAATCCATCTGATAACCAGCATATTTTAATGCCACATTTAAATCATCCAAGATAGTTTTTGGCAAGTAAGGCAGCTGGTGTTTTATGGTTATTTCTGTGATGCCCATCGTTTTAAGAGATGGCAGGAGTGGGAGGACTCGAACCCCCGACCCTCGGTTTTGGAGACCGATGCTCTTCCAACTGAGCTACACTCCTATTATAAGTCGTTGATAGTTTGCCTTTTGATGACATTAAAATAACATGTAGTACGTTGTTCTAATGAGGCGGCTACTAGTTTATCATGTTATGCCAAATATGGTACCCCTGCCCGGAATCGAACCGGGGCACATGGTTTAGGAAACCAATGCTCTATCCGCTGAGCTACAGGGGCTTTCTGGACGTTTTTGTTACAACGTGCTTTATTTGATTTAGCCATGTCGAATAAAAATTTGTTGTCGACTCAAATGATGTGTCAACTGGATGCGTATTATATAGCATACATGTTTTCATAGGAAGGTTAAAATACGCGAAGACTATTCCTTATTCAAGTTAGTGAAAGTTCGGCAAGTCTTTTTTCCAAAGAGCTGACAAAATCTATGCATAGAGTAGATTGGGCGCAACTCATAAAGAGATTGTTACGATTAAGAACGTTATTCGAGTATCCATTTGTCGATAAAATATCTGCGGTTATTGATGCAATTGTTGACGGTTCAATGATAGGACTTTCAAATATGAGTACTTCTATAGTGCCGTCTTCATCTAAAGTTGTTACCCCTATATAACTGTTTTTCAGACCTGAGAAACTCCATTTGTCAGTAGATTCTTTATTTACCGAGAACCCATTTAGCAACAAATGATTTAGATCTATGTTCTTTGGCTCATCTGTCATACTGTTTTTCACCGTCGGAGTTGATTGGTCAATAGAAGCGAATATTTCACCGAAACTATCAGCTGTTTTTTGTAACTCTTCAGATACGGTTAACGCACTTTGTAGAGCTTCATTCATGGCTTCTAGACCTACTGGGGTTGGTATAATGACCGGTGTTGGGGCATCGGTTGTTGGCAGAACAATCTGGTTTCGGTCCGGGACTTCAATCGAGGTGTTGAACTCGGTGTTAACGTTGATTTCTTCTGCCTCTACGGAAACTTCAGTTGGTCCACATGATGACAAGAATATCAATGAAGCTAAAACTGATGAGAGGGTGTAGTGTTGGAGATGCATTACAGATCTTGGTCCTTCTCTAATGATTTGCAGTTTGCCTTTTAGTAGGATTGCGATGTAAATAATGCAGTGGTCCGAGACATGTTGTATTTAATGTATTCATGCCTACGTGTTCATGTTCTCCCATTTTTCTCTTAGCAATTCCATTAACAAGAAGTCATATCCCTCTTTTCTAACTTCTCGTACATATTCAAATCCTGACTTTCCGAAAGATTTTTGGGCTCTTGTGTTCCATATAAGGGTGTGAAGGTATATCTTTTTGAAGTCTGTACTTTCAAATATATATCGGCATATAGTGTCAACTGCATCTGTTCCATAGCCTTTGTTCCAATATTCTCTGTCTCCTATCAATATGCCTATTTCGGTTTGCTTTCTTATGGTGTCTATATCGTAGTACATGCAGTTGCCAATTAATTTCCCGTCATGTGTATCTATAGCAAATCTTCTAGACCAAGGAACCGGACGTCTCAATTCATCTTCTATGAGCCTCAAGTAGTTGTCATACGACATTCTCAGGGGTGTAGTAGCGTCTAGTGTTGCTAATTCTTCATCGATGCGCCATTGATAATCTTGATAGGCATCATCCAGGTGTTTTTCTCTAAGTGTGATTAATCTACCCTGTATCAATTTAATTTCTCATGGCGAATGGATTTACCTATAATGTCCATAGCTTTATATACCACATTTATTTCGTTCTCGTGTACTAACATTTTAGCAGCTTCTTCTGGGACAACCCATTTTACTTGATCAAATTCTGCGTCATGATCTTCTATAGACCCCCCAATGGCATTCATTAGATAAAAACCAACGGTTTTATGACACAATACATTATCTGAAGTGCGTATAAAAGAATAATTTATACTGTCGACAAAATGACTTATTGATACGTGTAATCCGGTTTCTTCAGTAACTTCGCGTATTGCAGTTTCCTCGTTACTCTCGCCTACATCAGGAGTCCCTTTAGGTAATCCCCATAACCATTCGGCCCCGTGAGCCCAGCCGCATATTATAATTTGATGGGTTTTATTATCGTAGACTACACCTCCGTAAGAGAAGTGATTTTCTGTGTTAGTATTTGAGTTCATTTTCTTACGGTAAATCGCGTTTTATTTAATCCAGACTTCACTTTTCTTCAAGGTTGTGAAGCCAGAATATGGATCATTTACAATATTTTGACTTTCGTGCGGTGTTGATTAAATCTTTCTGTATCTATAATATGTTTTATCTGTTCTGATGCCTCTGCTACATTGTCGTTAACGACAATGTAGTCAAAAAGGTCGATTTTTGATAATTCCTCTTTTGCAGTCGCTAATCGTAGATGCAGTTCCCCTTCGTCTTCAGTATGCCTTTTCCTTAATCTTTTTTCTAGATCCAGAGTAGAAGGAGGTTTAAGGAAAATCAATATTGATCCTTCAACTTTATTCTTTATTGTTGAAGCACCTTGAACATCAGCCTTAATTATTACGTCGCTGCCACCACTTAATGCATCTGTCACCTGTTTCGTCGGTATACCATACCAGTTACCATAGACTTGCGCATATTCCAGAAACTGATCTAGGCGTATTTTTTCTACGAAAGATACTTTGTCTAGAAAGATATAATCTTTTCCGTCTATTTCACCAGGCCTTATATCGCGAGTAGTAGCAGTTATGGTGATATGACAATTGATTATGTTTGCTTTCAGATGCTGTATAACTGAATCTTTGCCCACGCCAGATGGGCCAGATATTACTAGTAATATTGGTTGGTAATTTCCTTCAGTTTTGTCCAAAATAGAGTCTCTTTCGGAATATTAATGTCATTGATAGGCAATAAATTCTAAATCTCTCCAAAAATCTGGATAGGATATGTCTACTACCTCAGATCCATTTACTGTAACCATATTTTTTGACAGAAGCCCTGCTATTCCAAGTGTCATAGCTATTCTATGATCATTATGTGCCTTGGCTGATCCCCCATGAATATAGCCAGTTCCATGTATAGAAAGCCCGTCAATATTTTCTGTTACCTTAGCACCTAAGCTGGACAGTTCCAAGGCCGTTGTATTGAGTCTATCAGATTCCTTATTCCTCAAGTCTTCGGCATTCTTTATTGTAGTAGTGCCTTTTGCCATACAGGCTGCAAGAGCCAATATGGGTACTTCGTCTTGGATTATAGGTATCAAGTCTCCTCCCACTTCAGTAGCAGTTAGATCGCTGGATTCCACTAAAATGTCGGCTACAGGCTCTCCGCCTTCGGTGCGGTTATTTTCTAAAGAAATATTACCACCCATAGTCTTAAGTATGTCGATTATGGCTGATCTCGAAGGATTGATACCGACATTGTTCAATCGAATTTTTGCATTTGGATGTGCAACGGCGGCGACTATCCAAAATGAGGCAGAACTTATATCGCCAGGCACATTTATATTGATTGGAACAAGTTCAGGGCTCGGCATCACCTCAATTGTATTATCTGTTTCACTTAACCGTCCTCCCATTGCTGACAACATTCTTTCAGTATGGTCTCTGGATTTAGCAGGCTGATGGATTGTTGTTTTTTCGCTAGCGAATAATGACGCAATCATGAGTGCTGATTTGAGTTGAGCACTTGCTATTGGCATTTCGTATTCTATACCTACTAAGCTTCCTCCCCTTATTGCCAACGGAGCTCTAGTATTATTGATTCTACCTACTATGTTAGACCCCATAAGTGTCAGAGGTTCCACTATTCTACCCATAGGTCTGTTTCTTAGCGAATAGTCACCGGTTATAACCGACAGGAATGGCGTTACACTTAGCGCTCCGAGTAGAAATCGCATAGTAGTACCACTATTTTCTGCATTAAGCACATTCGATGGCTCCTCAAAATGTTTGATCCCCGGAGATATTATCTTTATCTGATCTGTTTCTTCTTTGGAAGAAGAACTTTCCACGATTACTCCCATGGATTCCAGGCAATGTATGGTAGCAATGCAATCAGCCCCCGCGGAAAAATTTGTGATCACAGCTTGGCCTTCAGCAAGACTATTCAGAATAGCTGCTCGGTGGGATATTGATTTATCAGCTGGAGGGTATAGGGTACCTTCGATTTTATTAGATGGCATGACTATTTTGTTAACCATGTTATTGTTTTTCTTCTTATCTCTGTTTAGGATCGTTTTGCCAGTCCCACATTTCTCTTAATTTTCCGGCTGATCTATCACCCAAAACCATGCCACCCATCATTTCAACGGTAGTAGGGAGTCCTTGGCTTTGCACAACTCCCTTCGCCAAGATTTTATCCTGGAGCCATCTATCTCTAGCTTCCCATAGATCGTCAAAGAACTTCCACAAAACTTCTGGATCACCTTCCTGCAGCAATGTCTTGAATGAATCTATCTCGTTTTTGAATTGGTCTAACCATCGTATTATTAGTTCAGGGTTTGTAGCACATATGTCTCTACTCATTTCAGGGCTACCAGATGCCAATCTAGTCAGATCCTTAAAACCAGTGGAGGCTACTTTTGATACTTCAGGCCAGGATGGGTTATCCGCATTGACTTTCACCAAAAGGCTAGATAAAACCAGCGGAAGATGACTGACGGATGCTACAAAGCTATCGTGTTCCACTGGGTCTATAAAATACGGTTTCGCTCCAATCGTGTCAGCCATTTTAACGATTGTTTCTACTGCTTTTTTGCTGGAAGTTTTGCCTGGTATTATGCAGTAAGTTGCATTTTTGAACAGGTCTGCTTGAGCTCCCTCTGGTCCAGATATTTCTCGGCCAGCCATAGGGTGTCCACCTACAAAGTTGACTCGATCAGGCAGATATTGTTCCGCCCATCTTAATACCTGGGCTTTAGTGCTTCCGGTATCGGTGACAATACATCCATCTTCCAGTTCAGGACCGTACAATTCCATGAGATCCCTTATACCACCAACTGGAGTAGCCAGTATCACCATTTTCGAACCTCTGATGGCGCTTATCGGGTTAGTTTCTGTTCGATCTGAAGCACCTGCTTGTTGGGCTCTCCGCGCTACTCCACGATCTCGATCGGTGCCAACAATCTCCGCAGGTATGCCCGCTTGTTTGAGAGCCATTCCTAGAGATGACCCTATTAATCCCATTCCTACAATCGTTATTCTGTCCAACTCAACCCTCCTACGCTCTTCTTCATTATTGGATGCGAAGTTATAACCAATAATCTGTGACTATATCTCGTGTCCCAAAACGATAAATCCTATTGCTTTAACAAAAGGACTTATGATATTCCAGAGTATGTTTAGGTCACTGAACCAGTCTAACATAATTATTCCCAGTAGTATTATGGGGCCATAGGATTCCCACTGGATGAATTTGTAAGCCATTTTATCTGGCAGTATACCCAGAGCTACTTTCGATCCATCTAAAGGGAAAATAGGTATAAGGTTAAATACTCCTAGGATTATGTTGAAAAGAATTACTAATTCTATGATGTCTCCAACTAGGTTGTACATAGTAAAGTCATACAAAATATTTAGCGTGTATGGTGAATCCCAAGGAATTACACCTAGCCTTATAGGTATCGCGAATACCGCTGCCGTTAGGAAATTTGAGATAGGACCTGCGCTCGCAACCATGGTCGTGCCATTTTTGTATCCATTTCTTAAATTGAATGGGTTGAAAGGAACTGGTTTGCCCCAACCAAATCCAACTAATGCGAGCATAACTGAACCAACCGGATCCAGATGTCTTAATGGGTTTAAAGAGAGGCGACCCAATCTTTGCGCGGTCATGTCTCCTAGTTTGTATGCGACGAATGCGTGACTAAACTCGTGTATGGTTATTGATATCAACAAGGAAATACCGCTCGTGGTGAGAACCATGAAAAACGCTATAGCAAAAAGTCTTGGACTTTCGAACAGTAGATCAATTAAACTCAGTAGCATTTATTTAAAACTTTTGATGGCTACTAAATACGTACATGCGTTATATTAAGTCTATAGGAGGTAGGTTTTGGATTATGCCTTTATCCTTAGCTTTCGTGAAAAGAGTATTTAGAGCTGCCTCTCCTTTTGCACCCATGTCAATTGTATCTTCGTTAACATACATTTTAATGAATTTCCTAACGGTTTCTCTTTCGGTGCCTCTACTAAAGTTCATGGCATAATCCAGAGCTTCATCTTCGTGATCAAAAGCATACTGGATGCTATCTCTCAGTGTTTCCACCATCAGAGAGCATAACTCAGGTCCCAGGTCTCTTCTTACCATGTCTAATCCTAGAGGTAATGGTAGTTCGGTGTCTTGCCACCACTCTTTACCCAAATCTAGTATAAGGGTCAGTCCCAGATCTTCGTAAGTGATTTGGCCTTCATGTATAAGTAGACCCGCATCCACTTGGTTTTCTTTAACAGCTTGTACGATACTATCAAAAGCCATGGGTACTGGTTCAAAACCTTGGGAATAGAGTCTTAACAGCAGATATGCGGTAGTATATTCTCCCGGTATTGCTATAGATGACCCATTAAGATTCAACCCAGCCTTATCTAAAGTAGTTACCACAGTAGGTCCATAGTTTCTACCGATTGACGATCCTACTCTCATAATTCGATATTTATCTGATAGTTGCGGGTATGCTGCTGCAGAGATCGCAGTTCCTTCAAGTTCTCCCGAAAAAGCTCTTTGGTTAAGAGTTTGAATGTCTTCAAGAACATGTTCTACCTCATGATTCCCTAGAGATACTTTTTTATGTGCGATTGCATAGTACATAAAAGCGTCATCTGCATCTGGTGTGTGTCCTATACGAATTGTTGCCATTTGTCCTCCAATAATATGTTGTACATTTTTAGTGTAATAGTCCCACTTCTTGATTAATAGAAGCTCGATTTTTGTTGATAGTAAGTTTAAGGTAATCGGTTGTTATACTCAATATCAATTCCTCTATTCGGTTTTATGGTCAAATTTTAGGTATTTAGCCAAGTTTTGTAGGTTATCAGGATACTCCTTAAGAGTCATATCTGCATTGAGTGGTGTTATGGATATAAAATTCTCATTTATTGCCGATATGTCTTGATTTGGTTTTTCAGTCCAAGATTTTTTGCTTCTAGATATCCAGTAGTAATCACTTTTGCCATTGTTGAATTTTGTTATGACGTCTCCGTACACTTTGCTTCCGAGGTTGGTGATGCGTGTTCCCTTGATATCCCCATATGGGAGGTTAGGCACGTTTACGTTCAGTAACAAAGGGTCCTTGATTTTGTTATCTCGTATGTACTCACAAATTTTTCGAATCGTTTCGGCTGCTGGTTCAAAAATCGGCGTTTTTAGAGCTACTACAGAAACTGCTAACGATGGAATATCCCTAAAAAACCCTTGTAGTGCAGCTCCCATAGTTCCCGAAATGAATATATCTTGTCCCAAATTGGCGCCTTGGTTTATCCCGGATATTACCATGTCGATTTTGTTTTCTGACAAAGATTCTATACCTAATATTGCACAGTCGGCGGGAGTAGCATCTACAGAGAAAGCTTGCACTTCAGTCACCAAAGGGTGAACTTCAGTTACATGGATGGGTTTATTCATTGATATTCCAGCCCCTACTCCACTTTGTTCCCTGTCTGGTGCTACAACAATGACTTCTCCTAAGTCGTTTACTGCATCAACAGCTTCCCATAACCCTTTGGCATGTATCCCATCATCATTTGTTACTAAAATACGCATCAATGTTTTACACAATCTGTTTTAATTTCAATTATTCTACAATTATATTATCTATTAAACGTGTATTGTTTATTATAACCGCCAATGATATTAACACTGGTTTTTCTATAATAGTTAGTTCCTCAAGAGATCTTAATTTAGATATACTGACATAATCCACAGAAATCAGATCGCTGCCACCAAGCATTTTCGTTATTCTATTCCTTATAATACCTGCGTCGTATTTTCCCTCCATGATCATTTCTTTGGCTTGTGAGAGAGATTGAAATAAGATATGAGCAGCATCTCTTTCGGCATCTGTCAAAAATGCATTACGGCTACTCACTGCCAATCCATTTTCATCCCTGATAGTGGGCATATCAATTATAGATACAAACAAATTCAGGTCTTCGTTCAGCCTTTTTATTATGTTCAGTTGTTGGGCGTCTTTTTGGCCAAAATATGCCTTGTCGGGTTTAACTATGTTGAATAATTTGGTTACAATAGTTGCCACACCTTTGAAATGCCCAGGCCGTGATTGCCCCTCGAGTATAACTGAAGTTTTTTCTGCTTCAATCCAGGTTTCAAAGCCCTTAGGATACATCTCTTCGTTGTCAGGCAAGAAAGCTATATCTACCCCTGCCTTCTCTAACAATGCTAGATCAGCATTAAGTGGTTTAGGGTACTTTTCGAGGTCTGCAGCCGCATTGAATTGTGAGGGATTGACAAAGATACTTACCACAGTAGAATTATTGTCTTTCAAAGATTGATTTATAAGGGATTCGTGTCCTATGTGGAGAGCCCCCATAGTAGGTACTAAGCCCACAGGACGTAATAAATCCTTTTGGATTGCCAACATTTCGGATACTTTACTTACAATTTTCATCATTTATGATTTGAGGTCAGATCGTAATTCTTCCAACACCGCCTTCTTTATTTGGTAACTATGTGAATCATCTGGGAAAATACCTTGCTTAACCTCTGAAACATAAGACTTCAAGGCATTTTCTATGTTTTCGGCTAGGTTGCTATATTTCTTAGCGTGTTTTGGTTTGAAATCTTGGAAGAGGCCCAACATATCGTGGAAAACTTGCACCTGGCCATCACAATCCTTTCCTGAACCAATGGATATAGTGGGAACAGATACAGTATCAGTTATTAATTTTGCCAATTCTGCAGGCACACATTCCAATACTATGGAGAAAACCCCAGATTGTTCCAAAGCTTTTGCATCTTCGACCAGTGCTTTCGCAGAATCCAGAGTTTTGCCCTGTACTTTATAACCACTTAATTGATTTACGGATTGAGGAGTCAAACCTATATGACCCATTACCGGTATGCCAGTAGAGACAATACGCTTTACGGTTTCTGATACCGATATGCCACCCTCCAATTTGACGGCATGAGCACCGGCTTCCTTTACAAGTATGCCAGCGTTCCATAGGGCATCTTCCACAGTTATTTGGTAAGACATGAATGGCATATCTGCAACTATTAATGCATTTGTGCTACCTCGAGACACTGCTTTGGTATGGTGAACCATGTCTTGCATAGTTACAGGTAAAGTCGAACCATAGCCAAGGACTACTTGACCAAGTGTGTCTCCTACTAATATCAGAGGAATGCCAATCTGATCTATTAATTTGGCTGAAGTGTAGTCGTATGCCGTTATAGTAGGTATTTTCTCACCGGCTTTTTTCATATTTCTTAGGTGATCTATAGTTATCTGCATATTGTCATCCTTTCATAAATCTTCAATAGATACTCTAAGCGACAGATTCCGTGTGTATGGCACTTATAGTTGATTTGAGTAGTAATTCTATTTCTTCAAGTGTTTTATCCGTCTTACGTTCTAGCTCGATTGATATATTTGCTAATGACAATGCACAATATGTAGACAGTAAAGAGGGTTTGTGTTTCTTGAGAGAATCTATGTGTCCTTTGATAGTTCCTATGTCTCCTCTTGATATTGGTCCAGTTAGGGAATCCAACACTCCGTTTTGTGAGACATTATGTATAGTTTGTTCCATTAAGGGAGTGAGAAAATCTAACGCTTGTTTTTCGCTGTAGCCGATAGATTTCCATATATCCACTGCTTTGCCTATAACTGTAGCAATTAGTCCACACGACATAAACGCTGATACGTGATAGAGTAATTTATGTTCAGATGCTATCGATAAAGGAAATCCCCCAAGTTTATCTGTAACATTCTTTAAATATTCTATAAGACTTAAGTCACCTTCTATGGCGAAATAGACATTTTTTAGAGTTATATCAGAGTTGTCATTCGAAAATGTTTGTAAAGGGTGATAAGAGGCAACTGAAGCTCCATCGGATTTTGCTTTATATAGCCAAAAACTTGTTCCAGCCCCTGAGCAGTGAACTACTCCCATGTTGCCTCGCCATTTTATAGATTCAGTAACCTTTTGTATGGAGTCATCTGGAGTTGTTATAAAGATTAAGTCACAATTGTCTACCAACTCTTGAGGTGTTTGGTATGGTTTGCATTCATTGGAAATCAGTTTGCAGATGTTATGTGATGAGGATTTGTTTGAACTATATACTCCGTGAATATTGAATCCCGCAGAATTTAAATTCGGTGCAAGCGTCCTGCAAATTTTGCCAGCGCCTATGAACCCTATTTTCTCGCTATTAATTTCGTTTTCTACGTCACACATTTCATTTAATCCACATATAAACACTAGATAATGCAAGGCCAATTGAGCAAAGAGTCCCACCCCAGATCAGCATTCTGAGGTCATTTTCTCCAATGAAGGAAGCAGCGGTCATTCCAACACCAAAGCTGGTAAATGTAACACCCCAAGTTAATAATCTATTTTTCATATTGTGGTTTCTTAGTACGGATTCTATTGTCGATTCGGTAATATTTCCAAATAAAAAAAGACCAGCCACCATAAGGCGGGGGTCTTCTTTATGCCTATAAGTCCACATGTTATGCCGTCGTGGTCTCAAGATCCCCGCGGCCCCCAAACTGAGTCGATCAAGCTCACTACTTCATTGAAGTTAATGGCGACAGGATTGTACTTATGCACAAAAACTTTGTCAATCCACAATATTGACACTGATATAGGCCCAAGTTAGAATTCTAGTCATGGAATTGGTTGTTGTTTGTCGCAGTAAAAATTGCTAACAACTGCTATTACTGTACTTCTTTAAAGGTGGGTGTGCCAGCATGGCGGATTCTAGTAACGGTAAAACCCTTTCGGACTATGTTGCAGGTTCATTCAAAGGCTCTGAGCTCGATGGATTAGACGCAGTAATTTCCGCAATCGCCGAAGGGTCGGCTCATGTTCACTCTCAAGTTCAAGCTGCTGCACTAGCAGATGCTCTTGGTACTACTGGAGAGACCAATGTGCAGGGAGAAATAGTGCAGAGACTGGACAAATCAAGTTCAGACACATTTGTCGACGTGCTTAATGGATGTGGACGAGTAGCAGTGATAGGTTGCGAAGAGATAGAGGATCCTGTGATTGCTGGTGACAGTAATCTTCATGAATATATAGTTTTGATGGATCCTTTAGACGGATCTTCTAATATAGACGTTGCCGTTAGTATAGGTTCTATATTTGGGATATGGAGAAGAAACCTTGGCGAAGAGGTCAATAATGATTCGCTACTGAAACCAGGTTCTGAACAAATTGCGGCTGCATATGTAGTGTATGGTTCCAGTACGGTTTTGGTTATAGCAACTCATTCAAATGTCCAAGGTTTTACCTTGGATCCGGAAACAGGTAATTTTGTAATGACACATCCAAATCTAAAAATACCTGATCAGTGCCCTTATTACAGTACCAATGAAGGTAATTTTGGGAATTTAGATGATAATACTAGACAGGCGATAATGAATCTAAGAAATAGCCTGTCTCTTAGGTATGTTGGGTCACTTGTAGCAGATTTCCACCGCAACTTACTAAAAGGGGGTATCTTTTTATATCCAGCTGATAAAGGGCGCCCAAATGGTAGGTTAAGGTTAATGTATGAAGCTAATCCACTGGGTTTTGTTGCTGAGCAAGCGGGTGGTTCTGCGTCTACAGGTAGCGAGAGAATCTTGGATATATTACCGAAGGAATTGCATCAGAGAACAGCTCTGATAATTGGTAATGCGGATTTTGTAGGAGACGCAGTCAACACTATTGGTGGTTAGGGTTAAGGACAGAGGTATGGCTGTTGTACATGGGACCCTATCCAAAGAAGATATAAATTTGAACAAAGTAAACCATACATATTAAGGAGTCGAAAATGGATTCACAAAAATTGATCGATACCGCTCAGGCTTTGGTGGTTAAAAGCAAAGGGATTCTTGCTGCCGACGAAAGTGGTGGCACTATTAAACGTAGATTTGATTCCATTAACGTTGAGTCTACTGAAGATAATAGAAGAGATTACAGGGAGATGCTTTTCAGAACCGAAGGAGTGTCAGACTATATCAGCGGCGTAATTTTATTCGACGAAACTATCAAACAGAATGGAGCTGACGGCACCCCAATAGTTAAAGTACTTTTAGATAGAGGCATAATACCAGGTATAAAAGTAGATAAAGGTACCCAAGCCCTCCCAGGTTCACCATCTGAATTAGTCACTGAAGGGTTGGATGGATTAAGAGCACGACTAGAAGAGTATGCTTCACTGGGTGCAGGTTTTACGAAATGGAGAGGGGTAATAACAATCGGAGAAGGAATACCAACGCCATATTGTATAGAAGCTAACGCTCATGCGCTTGCGCGTTTTGCTGCTTTAAGTCAAGAAGCTGGACTCGTTCCAATTGTTGAACCAGAGGTTCTTATGGATGGTGATCATAGTATAGATCAGTGTTTTGAAGCTAATGAAGCTACTTTAAAAGAGGTGTTTGCGAATTTAAGCAGACAAGGAGTGATGTTGGAAGGAGCCTTACTTAAGCCCAGCATGGTTTTGTCTGGCAATAAGGCCGCTAATCGTGCTAATCCAGAGGAAGTTGCTGCGAAGACAATAGAGTGTTTTAGGCGTTCTGTTCCAGCAGCTCTGCCAGGTATAGTATTTTTGTCAGGAGGGCAATCTGACGAAGAGGCCACTGCTAACCTAAACGCTATTAATGAAAGAGCGAACGAATTTGGTGCCCCATGGGCATTGAGTTTTTCTTATGGGAGAGGATTACAGGCTGCACCACTAAAAGCCTGGAGCGGTCAATCTTCTAACGTTGAACAGGCAAAGGAAGCATTTTATAATCGGGCAAAATTAACAAGTGCGGCACGAGACGGAGTATACGTACCGTAATGGATGTGAGAACATCCAAAGTTTAAATTACGGGTGGTCTTAAGTCGTGCCCAATACATCTAATGATAAAATTCTGATTGCTACGAATAATGCAGGAAAAGTTCTTGAATTGTCCAAGTTGTTGGCGTCTAGTGGTTTCATTGTTACTACTCCTAAGCAAGAAAATATTCAAATGGATGTCGAAGAAACAGGGCAGACTTTTGAAGATAATGCTGCAATTAAAGCTTTGGCTTTCGCTAGAACATCTGGTTTGTTATCAATCGCGGATGACTCAGGGTTGGAGGTGGAATATCTGAATGGAGAGCCAGGAGTAAGATCCGCTCGTTATGCTGGTGAAAATGCTAGCGACATTGACAGGGTCTGGTACTTATTGGATAAACTGAAAGATGTTGAATGGTCAAAAAGGCAAGCTAGATTTAAATCTGTAATAGCGATTGCAGATCCAGAAGGTGTAATCGAGATGTTTGAAGGCACATGTGAGGGCTACATATTATTTGAACCAGTTGGTCTTAATGGTTTCGGATATGACCCAATATTTTATTTGCCGCTTGAGGGTAAATCTATGTCTGAGTTGAGCCTTGAAAACAAAAACAAGATTAGCCATAGGGGTTTGGCAATGGAAAAAGCTGTAAGGTTTTTGAACCAGATTAATTGACTCAAATAAACATTATTACGGATAAATTTTGTCTTGGATTTAAAAACCGTATTATTTGATCTATTATAGGGATGTTAATTATAGTAAGGCATAGTTTTCATTAGTGATGATCGATAGCAACCCAATAATTAAAGATATTTTCGGGAGGCCTCTCAGAGATTTACGTGTGTCTGTGACAGATAGATGTAATTTCCGATGCCCTTACTGTATGCCTGCTGAAATATACGGAGAGAGATATCAATTCTTACCAAGGGAAGAAATACTATCATTTGAAGAGATAGCGAGACTGACTAATGTTTTTGTTGGTCTTGGAACTAAGAAAATCAGACTTACCGGCGGAGAACCCTTGGTGCGTACGGGCGTGGACGAATTGATAAGTTTATTGACACGTATAGATGGTGTGGAAGATCTAACTTTAACAACGAACGGTTATCTTTTGGAAGATCAGGCCATGGGTTTAAAACAGGCAGGGCTGCAAAGGATAACAGTTAGCTTAGATAGCTTAAATGATCAGGTTTTCGGAGTTATGAATGGGCGGGGATTCAAAGTTGACAGAGTAATTAAAGGTATAGAGAGATCAATTGAGGTAGGTTTGACTCCTATAAAGGTCAATGCAGTTGTGCAAAAAGGTATTAACGATCATACAGTGATAGATATGTTAAGACATTTTCGTGGTACAGGTGTAATAGTTAGGTTTATAGAATATATGGATGTGGGCAATCTGAATGGTTGGAAAATGGAAGAAGTCCTCCCTTCTAAAGAACTGGTGGAAATCATAAATGCTGAATTGCCCATAGAACCAGTGGGTAAAAATTACTTAGGCGAGGTAGCTGATAGATATCGTTACAGAGATGGAAGTGGAGAAATAGGGTTCATTTCCTCCGTCACAGAAACTTTTTGCCAAAATTGTACGAGGGCTCGAATATCTACTGACGGTAAATTATTCACCTGTCTTTTTGGTGAATCTGGATTCGATCTGAGAGGGCCAATTAGAGATGGTTATTCGGATGAACAAATCAGGGAATTAATAACAAGTGTTTGGAACAAAAGAGATGACAGATATTCAGAGATTAGGGCATCCATCACAGATCAGGCTAGGAGAAAGGTCGAAATGTATCAGATTGGGGGATAACGGATTATTCCTATTGTAATCGTTCTACTTATATTTATTACTCAGAATGGAAGCTCTAATGCCCAATGATTCAGAGACCTACTATATTTTTACCGATGGCGCCTGTAAGGGTAATCCAGGTCCTGGAGGATGGGCTGCTATAATTCGCTTTGAGGGATTAGATACCGAATTGAAAGGTTATGCTGCAGATACAACGAACAATAAGATGGAGATTACTGCAGCCATAAAAGGCTTGGAGATTTTGCCTTCCGGTGCTAGAGCTGTTGTGTGTTCCGATAGTAGTTATTTGGTTAATACTATGACAAAAGGATGGAAAAAGAATACAAACAAGGATCTGTGGGACGCACTTGACGCACTTACATCTAAGATTGATGTAGAATGGCAATGGGTAAAGGGTCATAGTGGTCATAGTGAAAATGAGAGAGCGGACAAACTAGCTTCATTTATGGCGGAGAGTAAAGGTATGAGTAAACTTACACATATTGATGACAAAGGTGATGTGTCTATGGTGGATGTTGGATCAAAAGGACAAACAAGGCGGGAAGCAATTGCTACCGGGTCTGTTGTGATGAAACCCGATACTTTAGCATTGGTACTCGAGGGATCTATAGAAAAGGGGAGTGTTTTCTCCGTGGCAAGAATAGCTGGGATAATGGCGGCCAAAAAGACTTCAGATTTGATACCTCTTTGCCACCAATTGCCGATAGATAAAGTTCAAATAGATCTGGAGGCAGACGAACATAACAGCAGTATAATAATTAGAGCTTCAGCTAGTACCACAGCAAAAACTGGAGTTGAAATGGAGGCTCTTACGGCAGTTTCTATCGCTGCTTTGGCGATATATGACATGTGCAAGGGTGTGGACAAATTCATGCACATAGAGGGTGTTAAGCTGCTGAAAAAAACTGGTGGTAAGAGCGGAGATATAGTAGCTTTTTAACGTCAATGTGACTACCACATAATGGCTAAATGCCGTTGACCATGGAGATGGCATGTGATAATATGCACACTGTTTGGCGGGGTCCTTGAATAAGAGGAATTTTACGGTTGTTATCCAGTTGGTGGGGATCGGCTGGTATATAGGAATCTCCATCATGGGTGGCCTCTTTTTGGGCCTGTGGCTCGATAGAAGACTGGGTAGTATTCCTGCATTTACCATCATTGGAGTGATAGTAGGAACTGTGTTGGCCTTCTACGGAATTTACAAAATGTTGTTGCCGTTGCTGGTTGGGATAGGTGCAACTAAACGAGACGACTAATTAAAAAGGAGTGACTTTCAAGTATGGCCGCTATTAAGAGACCTGCAGTTTTGTTAATCTTTGTCCTTTTATTGTCTCTCGTAGTATATGGATTAATGAATGGAGCTATAGGAACCTCTTTAACGTCCGGTGAAGGCGAAGGCACACCACTTCTTGAAGCCCCTCACCCACATATACCACCTCAGAAAATAGGATTTCCAAGTGGTAAAGGGGGGGAATCCGTAACAAGTGCTGATGGATTCGTTATAACTAATACAATTCTCTCTTCTTGGGTTGTAATGATAATACTGATTGGCTTGTTTTATATGGGCACTAGAAACATGAAAATAGTTCCCAGTGGCCTGCAGAACTTTCTGGAATTTATACTAGAATCCTTATACAATTTTGTTCAAGGAGTTGCAGGAGAGGAAAATTCAAGGAAATTTTTTCCAATAATAGCAACAATCTTCTTATTTGTTATGTTGAATGCATGGGTAGGTCTTCTTCCTATATACCCTGCGTTAGGGTTTATTGACCATGGACACATGAAGGGACACCTTCTGAGACCTGCGGGAACAGATCTGAATATGCCGTTAGCTCTTGCTCTTATATCGTTTGTATTCGTAGAATTCTGGGGCTTAAAACTGTTGAAACTTAATTACCTAACCAAATTTGTTAGGTTAGATAACTTGAGAAAGGGTAATTTTGCTCAAGTTCCAATAGACCTTTTTGTCGGTGTTTTGGAATTGCTAAGTGAATTCGTAAGGATAGTCAGTTTTACTTTCAGGTTGTTTGGTAATATGACGGCTGGTGAAATACTATTACTAGTAATAACTTATCTGGTACCATTTGTTTTGGTTCTGCCTTTTTATGGACTGGAACTTTTGGTAGGATTAGTACAGGCGTTAATATTTGCAGGTCTGACATTAGTTTTCGTAGTAGTTGCGGTTACACCGCATTCAGAGGAGGAGCACTAGTATGGATGCAATTCTTGTAGTATGTGCAGTAGTTTCAGTAGGTTTGTTGGCAGCTATATTGGCTGGTGTCATGGCTGTCTACTCTAAGATAGAGTGAATATGTTAAATTTCAATAGCTAAAAACATTTGGCATAATTAAAGGAGGATTCATGGACGTAGAGGCAATAAAACTATTGGCAGCATCTCTGGCGATCGGATTAGGTGCACTTGGACCTGGTTTAGGTATAGGTATACTAGGTGCTGCAGCTATGAATGCTATAGGTAGGAACCCGGAAGCTAGAGGGGCAATTCTTACCAACATGATCTTGGCTATCGCTTTCGCTGAAGCAATTGCGATATATGCTTTGATCGTTGCTTTCTTGTTGCTGTTCGTAGCATAAGACAAAGGCTCTGAGTTGAGAGCTCTATAAATTTTCGGGAGGACAGTATGGAAGATCTGGGTTTTCATGTACCCAGCTTGGTTGTGTACTTGATCAACTTCACTATACTGCTCTCTCTGCTTTATGTGGTTGGCTACAAGCCTATATTACGCATGCTTGATCAACGTGCTGAAAGTATCAAAGATAGCGTTGAAATGGTAGACAGAGTGAGAGAAGAGGCAGCCGCACAGCAGGTAGAGATGCAGCAGCAGATGGAAGAAGGGCGACAAGAGGGTCAGGCTATGTTGACCCAAGCTAGGGAAATTGCAGAAAAAATTAGAGACGAAGCTACTTCTAAGGCCAAACAGGAGGCCGATGAAATAGTGGCTAAAGCTAGGGAGTCGGTTCAGAAAGAAAGAGACGAAGCAATTGATCAGGTCAGACAGCATTTTGCTGAGATTGCGATACTTGCGGCCGAACGAGTTATAGATAGGTCTTTAGATGGTAAAACACATAAAGATATAATCGAAAAAGTTTTGGGGGAAAGTGCCGATTTAAATCGGTCTTAGGTAAAATATGGCAAAACCTTCTGCAAAAAGATACGCGTTAGCGTTGTACGAGTTGGCCCTAGAGGGGTCTACAGTGGATAGTTGGCATGGCCAACTTAAATCCTGCGAGGAAATATTGAACAATCAGGAATTCGCAGGCTTTTTGCTTATGCCGAAAGTGTCTCTGTCTAAAAAAATGGCTGTGTTGAGTCACATTCTCCCTGATTTAGACGAGATGGTAGGTAATTTAATTAGTTTGCTAGTGTCTAGAGATTCAGCAGGATCCATATCATCTATAGTAACTGAATACGGACGGCTTTTGGATGAGCAAAATGGATTAGAAAGAGCACATGTCAGAAGTGCAGTGGAACTAGATGAATCTAGCAAAAAAAGTTTGGTAGATCAAATATCCAATATTGTTGGAAAGAAGATTGAATTAACAGCAGAGGTAGACCCTACGATAGTAGGGGGGTTAGTGGCCAGGGTCGGTGACAAAATAATTGATGGTAGTATCAAAACGAAACTTCAGGGTTTGCGTAAATCTTTGGTAGAGGCTTCTCTGGGTGAGGAGTCCTAACTTCCAGTTAGAGGTAATAATATGGCAGTAAGAGGACAGGATATAACTTCAGTAATTAAACGACAGATTCAAGATTTCGGAGGCGAAATCACAATGGTTGACGTGGGCACAGTTGTTGCGTCTGGAGATGGAGTGGCCACGGTTCAGGGACTAAGTGGTGCTCGTTATACCGAGTTGGTATCGTTTCCAAACGATGTCATGGGTATAGCACTCAACTTGGAAGAAGATAGTGTGGGGGTAGTTATACTAGGTGATGATACACAGATCAAAGAAGGAGATGAAGTTCGATCTACTGGAAGAATAGCAGAAGTTCCGGTTGGCGATGCGCTTCTTGGCAGAGTAGTAGACGCTTTGGGGAGACCATTGGATGGTAAAGGGGCCATAAAATCTTCAGAAAATAGACCTGTGGAAAGAATAGCTGCCAATGTGGCTGAACGTAAATCTGTGTCTGTACCCATGCAAACCGGTATTAAAGCAGTAGATGGAATGACTCCTATTGGTAGAGGGCAGCGACAACTGATAATAGGGGATAGATCCACGGGTAAATCGGCTATAGCAATAGATAGCATCATTAATCAAAAGGGCGGGGACCTTATATGTATATATGTTGCTGTCGGACAGAAGGCCAGCAAAGTGGCACAGACAGTAGGTATATTAGAAGAGAATGGGGCGATGGATCACACTATAGTAGTAGCAGCGAATTCGGCTGATCCCGCTGCACTTCAATATATTGCACCTTTTGCTGGAACAGCCATGGGTGAACATTTTATGGAACAAGGTAAAGATGCTTTAATTATTTATGATGATTTATCAAAACATGCTTGGGCATATAGGCAAATGTCTCTGCTGCTTAGAAGACCGCCAGGGCGAGAAGCATATCCCGGGGACGTATTTTATCTTCATAGCCGTTTACTCGAGCGATCCGCTAGATTGGATGACGCACATGGAGGCGGGTCTCTTACGGCATTGCCTATTATTGAGACCCAAGCAGGGGACGTTTCAGGCTACATCCCTACCAATGTGATTTCAATAACTGATGGGCAGATATATCTAGAAACGGATTTGTTTAACTCTGGTATACGACCTGCTGTGAACGTCGGTCTTTCAGTATCTCGTGTAGGTGGAGCAGCTCAAACTAGGGCGGTAAGGCAAGTGGCGGGAAGGCTTAGATTGGATCTTGCTCAATACAGAGAACTTGTAACATTTGCACAGTTTGGTACATCGGACTTAGACGCTGCTACTCGTGCGCAGTTGGAACGAGGTCAAGTAGTAACAGAGGTTTTGAAGCAATTGCAGTATGAACCTATGTCAATAGGGAAACAAGTGTCAATAATGTTCGCTGCGACTAATGGATATATGGATGATGTCCCAGTAGAAAAAGTTAAGGATTTTGAAGATGCATTCCATACTTTCATGGCAGATTCTCAATCTTCCATACTTGATGAAATCATTGAGAAAAAACAACTGGATGACGATTTGAGTAAATCATTGGGAGAAGCCATAGATTCGTTCAAGAAAACAGTACCATATTAAAGTATTTACTAGAAAGAATGAGAAAGAGAATAACATAGCATGCCAAGCACTCGAGAAATAAGAGGTCGCATACGGAGCGTCCAGAACACAGCCAAGGTCACCAGAGCTATGGAAATGATCGCTGCTTCAAAAATGAGGCGCGCTCAACAAAGACTGATGGATAGTCGACCATACTCGGACGCTATGCTTAACGTTATGGGCAATTTGGCGTCTCAAACAGCAGGAGTTGATGAACAGCACCCACTAATGACAAAGAGGGAAGTTCGTAATATACAGGTTGTCCTAGTAACCCCTGATAGAGGATTATGTGGAGGGTTAAATGCCAATCTTAGCCGTTTCTTTTTACAATTTGTTAGGAACCAATCAGCCGATATTAGTGTAGTTGCAGTGGGTAAAAGGGGCAGGGATTTTTCCGCAAGATCGAGACTAAATATTAAGGCTGACTATATCGAAATTGGTGATACTCCTTCTGCAGCAGATATAGCAGACGTTCCTAAAACTGTGATAGAAAGCTATGAGAATGGCGAGGTTGATGAAGTTTACCTCTGTTATAGTCAATTTGTATCTACTACTGTGCAGCAACCAACGGTAGTGAAAATACTTCCGGTCGAACCAGTTGAGTTGGACGGATCGTCTAATGTTGATTACATATATGAACCTAAGGCTGTCAGTGTTCTGCAGGCTTTAGTACCAAAATTTGTGGAAATGCAAATATTTCAGAGTATTCTGGAATCAATTGGTAGCGAACAGTCAGCAAGAATGGTTGCAATGAGTAGTGCCACTGATAGTGCTAATGAAATGATTCAAGATTTGACGCTCCTGATGAATAAGGTTCGTCAAGCTTCAATAACTACAGAACTTCTAGATATAGTAGGAGGTGTTGCTGCCTTAGAAGGGTAGCGACTGTCTTCTTATACGAGAGGAGAGCGAGGCAAATAATGGCGCAAGGAAATAAAGGAACAATTGTTCAGATAATAGGAACCGTGGTGGATGTGGCATTTCCATCGGATGATCTCCCTGAAGTCTATAATGGGCTTGAGGTTGATAATAGTGGAGATAGACTGGTATTAGAGGTAGAACAACATGTAGGCAACAATTGGGTGAGATGCTTGGCATTAGGTCCTACAGAAGGCTTGATTCGAGGAGCAGAAGTTACGGACACAGGTGCTCCGATTTCCGTTCCTGTCGGACCAGCTTCTTTAGGAAGGCTTTTTAATGTTACTGGCGACCCTCTTGATAATCTAGGGGACGTTAAGTCCGAAGAGAGATGGCCTATTCATAGGGAACCTCCTTCATTTGAAGATCAAGCTACTAGTGCCGAGATGTTGGAGACTGGTATAAAAGTTGTGGATCTTATAGCGCCTTTTACCAAAGGGGGTAAGATTGGTGCCTATGGTGGAGCAGGAGTCGGTAAGACGGTTATCATTCAAGAGCTCATAAGAAATATTGCGACAGTGCATCAGGGAAGGTCTGTATTCGCTGGTGTGGGTGAGAGATCTAGAGAAGGCAATGACCTCTGGCACGAAATGCAGGAGTCTGGAGTTCTAGAAAGTACTGTTTTGGTATTTGGACAGATGAATGAGCCTCCGGGTGTAAGACTGCGCATAGCTCTTACTGGTTTGACTATGGGAGAATATTTTAGAGATCAGGAAGGCCAAGATGTACTTCTTTTCATAGATAATATATACCGATATATACTGGCTGGTATGGAGGTTTCCGCTTTGTTAGGTAGAATGCCTTCAGCAGTAGGTTATCAACCCACATTAGGCACTGAAATGGGCGCTTTAGAGGAAAGAATCACAACAACCAAAAAAGGGTCTATCACGTCATTGCAGGCTATATATGTTCCAGCTGACGACTATACTGACCCGGGTATCGTTACAACATTTGGACATTTAGATGCTTCTATATCTTTGGATAGAGCTCTGACTGAACAAGGATTATATCCGGCGGTAGATCCTCTGAACTCTAACTCCAGAATATTGGATCCTAATGTGGTTGGGCACGAGCATTACAGAGTTGCCAGAGGAGTCCAACAAGTACTGCAAAGATATAAAGATCTGCAGGATATCATAGCGATATTGGGTATGGAGGAATTGTCAGACGAAGATAAACTGACTGTGGCTCGAGCAAGAAGAATACAGAGATTCCTTACTCAGCCGTTTTTCGTTGCTGAAGTGTTTACAGGCCGAGAAGGACGATATGTATCTATAGACGACACTGTTAGGGGATTTGGCGAAATTCTCGACGGGAAGCATGATGACTTACCGGAGCAGGCATTTTACATGGTGGGTAGCATAGAAGAGGCTGTGGAAGCCGGCAAAGCTACGGCAAGCGAATCCTGATTACAGTAAGGTGAATTTATGGCAACCATGAAATTGGAAATAATAACACCTGAGAGTATCATATACACTGGAGATGTTGAATCTGTGATAGCTCCAGGTAGTGAAGGTGAGTTAGGAATATTACCTCATCACGCCTCTCTTATGACTGCTTTACAGGCTGGTGATATAAAAGTGACTGTGAATGGACAGGCTAATAGTTACTCAGTAGGTGGGGGTTTCTTGGAGGTTAAAGATAATCAAGTAACTATCTTGGCAGATTCTGCTGTGAATTCTTAGTAGTTGTAATTACAACTACAGAGGACTATTTTAGGTAGTAAGTCATGGATTGTAGTGATAACAAAGGATCGACGTGCCTGATGTGTACCCCGGGCGGAATGTGCAATCCGACTGGGGCATAGTTCAGTATAGATTTTAGGCCTGAGGCAACCATCCTGTCTATGACTTTTTGGGCGTTGGGTGCAGGAACCGTAACAATACCTATACTAATGTCCTTATCCCTGATCGTCTTCTCCAGTTCCGTTATGGGTTGTACATATAACCCACCCACAGTTTGTCCTATAAGACTGATATCATCATCGAATGCCGCTCGTATGTTAAAACCTTCTGGATTGAAACCTGTATAACTTATCACGGCCTTTCCCAGTTTACCTACGCCGATTATGCAGCAGTTCCACTCTTTTTCTAGTCCCAGGACAGATCTTAGTTGGTTGACCAAAAATGATATAGGGTAGCCTCTCCCTTGTTTGCCAAATTTGCCAAAGTAACTTAGGTCCTTTCTGATTTGGGCTGGGGTCATTTGCAATCTTTCGCCTAGTTGCTGGGAACTTACCACGTTCTTGTCTGATTGCAGCATATCGGTCAACTCTCTAACGTACAAAGGAAGTCGGAGAACAACTACTTCTGGTACTTTTGGGTGATTGTTTTGATTACTGGTTAACAAAATCAAATTGCCTCCATCAGGTTTTTGCGAGAAGTGAACTGAGAATCCCAGAGTAATTCTTGTGTTTCATGCTAAAGTATAAGTTTATTGTAGACAATGGTGCACTATGTTGCAAGCAGACCTACTTCTTACATAGTATTAGGCGAATCCATACCCATAAGTGTAAGGCATCTATTTAGGACAATGTGAGTGGCCTTGACTAGTTTGATTCTGGCCTTTGTCATATCTTGGTCATCTGAAATGACTCGACAGTTTTGGTAGAACAGATGAAAAATATTCGCCAATTCTTGTGAGTAATGGGGTAAATGATGTGGTTCTAGCTCTGTAGCCATATATTCGATCAAGTCTGGAAAAGCTAGCATCTTCTTGATGAGGTTTAATTCCATTGGATCCTGAAGTAATGATACGTCACCTGTTTGGTATTCGATTTGGTTTAAACTGGCAGTTTTTAATATACCAGATATCCTTGCATGAGCGTATTGTATATAGTAAACAGGATTTTCAGAGGATTCTTTTTTGGCCAGATCCAGATCAAATTCCATCTGACTATCTGGCGATCGGGATAGGAAAAAATATCTACAGCAATCTGGTCCAACTTCGTCAATCAACTCCTGTAAGGTTATTACATCTCCAGTTCTCTTTGAGGCACGAATCTGTTGGTTGCCTCTTTTAAGCGTGACTATTTGAGTGATAATGATGGTCAAATTTTCTGGATCTACTCCAATAGCCTTTACTGCTGCTTTCATTCTACTAACGTGTCCTTGATGATCAGCACCCCAGACATCTATTACTGTGGCAAATTGTCTCTCGACAAATTTGTTGTAGTGGTATGCTATATCTGCTGCAAAATATGTTGGTGTTCCATTGCTACGCACTACCACGTTGTCTTTTTCTTCACCAAGTAACGATGATTTGAACCATGTAGCACCATCTTCTTGTGCTATGAAACCGCCCTGTTTTAACAACTTCATAGCTTCACTGTATTGGCCAAGGTCGTATAGGGTATGTTCCTTGAACCAAACATCAAAACTTATATTCAAGCTGTCCAGATCGGATCGTATGTTTTCAAGCATTTTATTTAAACCTAGTTGCCCAATTTCTTCCGGAGTGTATTCCACGGATACGTTATCAGACTGTTCAAGAATGTCATTAATTAATTCTTTGGCTAAGTCGATCATGTATTCTCCCATGTAGCCGTTGTCAGGCATTTCAACTGACTGCCCATTAATTTGAAGATATCGTGCGTGCAAGGATTTATAAAATAGTTCCATTTGTGCCCCTGCATCGTTGAAATAATATTCTCTAGTGACGTTAAAATTTGCAGTTTCAAGTATGTTAGAAAGAGTGTCTCCCAGTACAGCACCTCGGGCGTGCCCAACGTGTACTGGTCCAGTAGGATTTACGCTGACATACTCAACTTGTACTCGAGACTTGTTTCCTAGTTCTATGTTGCCGTATTTCTGGCCAATGGAGTTAATGTTTTCAACCTGATGGGAAACCCATATTTTATTGAGGGAGACATTAATGAATCCAGGGCCTTCTACCCAAATACTTTCTATAGCCTCCGACGGTTTTGAGGCAGCAATTATCCGATCAGCTATGTTTTGTGGGCTCATATTGCATGGCTTAGCTAATCTAAGCGCAAGACTTGTAGCAAAATCCCCGTGGTCTGGGTTTTGCGGTACTTCCAGGAGGATATCAACAGGCGTATCAAGAGGCAGGTTTATATCTTCTTTTATAGATATAGTGGCCGACTTCAATACATGTGAAATTGTTGTGCGAGCGTTCATTGCAGGTTATATTAACTTTTTGGGTGTAATTTGACTAGTGGGTTTTGTAGCCTAATAATCCGATTAAATCAATTAAATATTGATCAAATGAATTAGTTGTACTGCCTGTGATGTGTTATATTTAGAGTTGGATTTAGTTGTAACACTGATCTAATTTGTACACGGAAATACTGGACTCAGTTACAACCCAATATAGGAAAATATCATGTTGCTTATAAAGAGGTGATATATGGAAGGTGACTTCAGCTTAGATTTAGATGAGGCGCTCAAGAATATAGAGATAGCGGAGGTGATTTCTGTATACTTTCCAATGCTCCGTAAATCTCTGCTGGTTGATATCAGGACCTCATTTGAAGAAACACCTATAATAAGAATCGTGCCTATGGCTTCATCAGTGGAAGAAAGAAGCCGCAGTTTAAAGAAGATGCGCCCTAGTCTCGATAGACCTCAATCGATTACCGTATTGCCATGGCCAAAATACATTAACAGTTTGGTAGATTTGGGGATATGGGATATGATACTTAACAAACTAGTTGACTCGGGAGATTCTAGGTTGTTGAAACGCAGCAAACTTATCCTCGAGGAATTGTACGATCTTGAACTTAAGGAATTAGCTACGGTTATTAGTGGGGATAGTTATCACACCATTTGGTCCAGATTAACGTAACGGTTTAATGGGATGATGAACTTGACACTTGCTATAAGTCGTTTATATAATTTATGTCCTAATGTCTTACGATATTATGTTCTTATGTATTTCAGTTGAGAGAGGTGTTTTTTGTCTCAGGTTGTAGTTAGAGATGGAGAAACGTTCGACAGTTTACTGAGGCGTTTCAATAAGAGAGTTCAGATGGATGGAATACTTTCTGAGGCACGACGACGCTCTCACTTTGAGAAGCCAAGTGTTCAGCGTAAAAGAAAAGCGGCAGCAAAAAAACGTAAGAGTGCCCGTACAACCCGTAATACCCGTATTATGAGTGCAGGCAACCCAAGAAATTAATTGCAATTCAGATAAATGGAACTGTTAACTCGTTTAGACGAAGACCTCAAGGACGCTATGAGACAGCAAGACGTAGTACGAAGAACCGTTCTGCGTTCTGTGCGTTCAGATATCCATAATGAAGAAATTGCTCAACAAAGATCATTGACTGATGATGCAGTGATGGGAGTTATTGCAAAACAAGTGAAACAAAGACGAGAAAGCATACAAGAATTCAGAAAAGGTAACAGACAAGACTTGGTTACCAAAGAAGAATCCGAGCTCGATGTGCTTCTGTCATACATGCCCAAGCAATTAGAGAAAGAAGAACTAATTACTATAGCCAAATCCGTTATAAAGGCAGTATCAGCTAAAGGGATTCAGGATAGGGGGTTGGTTATGAAGAGTTTAATGCCCGAAGTCAAAGGCAAGGCTGATGGTTCTTTAGTTAACAGTGTAGTCACAGAACTATTGGAATCTCTGTAGAGACATCTTTATTGCTCTTTTGGTTTGGAGGTGCCATATGAGGTTTGGTATTGTTGTATTTCCTGGCACATGGAGTGATGGGGATTGCTACCATGTCACTAAGTCAGTTTTGGGACAAGATTCTCGATATATTTGGCATACGGATACAGACTTGTCAGATATAGACTGTGTTGTCTTACCCGGAGGATTCTCTTATGGGGACTATCTCCGTACAGGTTCCATCGCAAGATTTTCTCCAGTAATGCACGAGCTGCAGAAATTCGTGAATGAGGGTCGCCTGGTTATCGGTATTTGTAATGGATTTCAAATATTATGTGAATCGGGCATGCTTCCCGGCGCATTGATACGGAACAATTGTGTGCAGTTTAGATGTGAGTGGGTAAACTTACGGGTAGAAGATAGAAAAAATAACTTTGTTTCTCAATGTGAAACTGGACAAATTTTGAGAGTACCTATATCTCATGGCGAAGGAAACTATTATGCTGATCAGGAGACTATAAATTCCATGTTGAACGACAATCAGATAGTGTTTCGTTATTGTAATGAATTTGGTGAGGTAACCGCAGAATCTAATCCTAATGGGTCGTTGAATAATATTGCAGGCATAATCAACAAAAATCGTAACGTATTAGGAATGATGCCCCACCCTGAACGTTGTTGTGAAGCAGAATTGGGTGGCAAGGATGGTCTTTACATTTTTGAATCTATTATAAAAAAGTTTTCGTAATTTACTTTATTGGGGGACTCACTAAGAATGTCTGTTTCAGACGAAATATTGAATGACATTGCTCTATCTAGGGCTGAATATGACAAAATTGTTTTAGGTTTAGGTAGAGAGCCAAATGGTTTAGAATTAGGAATGTTCGGCGCCTTGTGGAGTGAGCATTGTGGATATAAGCATTCGAAACTGTTATTGCGAGAATTACCATCTGAAAGCCCTAGACTGCTGGTTCAACCTGGTCAAGAAAATGCTGGTGTTATTGAAATAGGACAAGGCTTGGCTATAGTTATGAAAGTGGAATCTCACAATCATCCATCTGCTATAGAACCTTTTCAAGGAGCTGCAACTGGGGTCGGAGGTATTGTGAGAGATATTTTTGCCATGGGAGCTAGGCCAATGGCATTGTTGAATTCTCTCAGATTTGGTCCCTTGAGCGAAAGTCGTAACAGATATCTTTTTGAGGGAGTGGTCAGCGGGATCTCTTGGTATGGAAACTGTATAGGCGTACCAGATGTTGGTGGGGAGGTTTATTTCTCCGAAGTTTATTCAGGTAATCCCTTGGTCAATGCGATGTGCGTTGGCATTGTAGGTACTGATTCTTTGATGAAAGCTAAAGCCTCGGGATCGGGCAATCTCTTGATATTAGTCGGGGCAGATACTGGTAGAGATGGAATTCATGGTGCTTCTGGTTTGGCATCTCGTACCTTTGAAGATGATTCAGAAGAAATGCGCCCAACAGTACAAGTCGGAAATCCGTTTTTGGAGAAGGTGTTGATCGAGGCTTGTTTGGAGGCTGTAGATACAGGCAAAATTTTGGCTATGCAAGACTTGGGAGCTGCTGGATTAACTAGTACGGTTGTGGAATCGGTCGCGAGAGGAGGCGCCGGTGCTAAATTAAACATAGATATGGTTCCTCGTCGAGAAAAAGGTATGAGTCCTTATGAAGTAATGCTCTCTGAATCTCAGGAAAGAATGTTGCTGGTTGTCAAACCTCATGATAAATCTTATATTGAGGCGATTTTTGAAAAATGGGATCTTGATAGTACAGTTATAGGTGCAGTTACGGATGACGAAACGATTACGATCTACGACGAATCTGTCGAGGTTGCTAGTTTGCCGGTAAAAATACTGACCGAACCACCTTTGTATAATATAGATGCTGTGGAACCTGAGTATTTCAAAGAAACACGAACACTTGATTTCGGTATGGTTTTTGATAAAGGATATTCAGCCGAAGATATACTGCTCAAGATTTTGGCTTTTCCAGATATCGCAAGGAAGCAATGGATATTTAGGCAGTATGACCATCAGGTTCAAACCAACACCTTGGAAGGTCCGGGGGCAGATGCAGCGATTTTGAGAATCAAAGGAACAAATAAGGCGATAGCTGTTACAAATGATGGTAATGGTAGGTTTTGTTATCTAGACCCCTATGTTGGAGGAGCAATTGCGGTAGCAGAAGCCTGTAGAAATTTATCTGCCGTGGGTGCTGAGCCTATAGCTATAACTGATTGCCTTAATTTTGGTAATCCAGAACGTCCTGACGTGTATTTTCAACTAGAACAATGTGTTAAAGGTATAACCGCGGCCTGCAAAGTTTTTGATATACCTGTGGTAAGTGGCAATGTAAGTTTGTATAACGAAACTCGTGGAACAGCGATTTGGCCTACTCCTGTGATAGGTGCCTTGGGAATATTAGAGAATGCTAATGATAGAACGAATATTAAATTTGATAATGAAGGCGATATAGTGTTAATGTTGGGATCCTCAAATGTCTCGTCAGATATCACTGGGTTGTCTGGTAGTGCCTATTTGGAAGCAATGTACGGTAAAGTTCAGGGTGTGCCTTCTATAGATTTAGCGATGGAGTTCAAAGTTCAAAAACTTTGTAGAGATGCCATCAAGGAAGGCCTTATAAATTCTAGCCATGATGTTTCAGATGGTGGTTTGGCCGTAGCATTGGCAGAATCTTGCGTATCAGGAAACATTGGTTTCAGGAGTGATTTACAACTTGGCAATGATTGGCATGTGGCTTTATTTGGGGAGTCACAATCCAGAATAATTATATCCATGTCTAAAGACAAGCTATCTAAATTTGAAGCATTGGCGGCAGAGGAATCTACACCTTGGATATTATTAGGCGTTGTTGGTGGACATTCTTTGCATATTGGAACATTGATGGATATTCCCTTGGAGGATTTAGACAAAGCGTGGTCGCATTCTTTGAAGGAAAGCCTGTTATAAACCAGGGAGATGCAATTTTATATGACACTTAATATGGATGGATTCTGATAAGGCAAATATGGTCATTTGGATACGGCGTTCTCTGGCTTTGTTTCTGGTCCTGATTTTCTCATTGTTGTTATTCCTTACCTTGTTAATTGGTACGTTACAGGGCACTTTGCTGGACCCAAATTTTCACAAACAAAAACTAATTGATGTTAATTCTTACTATTTTATTACACATGAACTGGCTGAATCACTGATAACTGATATTGACCAAGACACGATTGGTATTTTCGGGCAGAACAGTGATAGGAGTCAGGTAACTGGAGAATCTGCTCCTTTCGAATTGGTCCCAACTAGGGAAAACATGACACTATTATCGGCACTTAATATTCCGGTCGATGATATTGTGGCTTCCGTCAACAGAGTTTTCCCTTCTCCGTGGTTGAAGATAGAGACTGAAAAAGCTATAGATGATTTTTACTCCTATACTCTTGGACACTCAGAAAGATTTGTTATTGCGCCAGATTTATCAAATACTACCAAGTATTTGATTCACGAAGCAAAAGTTGTTCAGGGACAATTGATTGCTTCTGCATATGATTTGATAATGTCTGAGGGTTTCGGATATCGGGCCGACCCAATAGCATTAGATCTACAAGAAGCTTTTGGCAGAGCTGTTTCTAGGGAATGGATAATAGAAAAATCATCGTCTGATTTAGACAAAGTGTTTGATTACCTATCTGGGGATGAAGATAGTTTTAAAATAGGTTTTGGAATCCAGGATCGATCAGATGAAATCCATGAGGAATTTGGCCCAATCATCTATAAAGTTACACAGGAAATGGTGACAAACGAAGTTGACAGGGTAAAAAACGCTGCACACTCTGATTATAAAGATGGAATAGATATAAATTCCAGCATATCGATCAGCAACGATGATATTGTGCAGATCATCGGAGAAACTTTGAATTACGATTGGCGAAGAAAAACATCCCTGGATATTACAGAGAGTATTGTGGATTATTTGTTGAACCAGAGATCAAGCTTACAATTAGATGTAGTAATGTCTGATAGGCACTCAATCGCACTCCAGAGTTCGAAGCAAATTGTAGCTGAGAAACTAGATGAATGGGTGAGTTCATTGCCTGTTTGTAAAGGAAAAGCACCCATAGTTATAGATATGGAGATTGCTTGTGTGCCATCTTGGACTAATAGAAAAACAGTTGTAGATTTGGCAACATTATCATCCGATAATGTAGTTAATGGTTTAGTTTTTGAAGTCATCCCAGAATCAATAGGTGTGACTCCAAATTACATGCTGGTCAGGAGCTTGGATTCGTTGCATGAAATCCTTGGATTCGAGTTTACACTTACCCAAAATGATCTGCAACAGAATATTAGTTATGATGATTTAGCCACCACAAAATCTATATTCAACAATTCATGGTCATATACTTGGGATGACCGGAATGAGTTCAGGGAAAATTATATAGTTAGGAATACTTTTTCGGTAGCTAGCAATACTTATATTTTGTATTCGATATTAGGTTTACTACTTATCATTATAGGGCTATTAGCAGGTAGGGTTTGGTGGAGTAAGTTGGCTTGGCCATTTCTGAGTTTGGCATTATCTTCTCTTGCTATATTCCTATTGACTGCAAATCTTCTTGAACCTTTCACTGTAAGATATCTATCGGACTATGTTAATGAAAATGCTAAAGATGCCAGTTACACTGACTCTATAATTATTGAGAAATTAGTAGAGATATTAACATCTTCTTTACAAGATATTTTTAATGGTATAAAGGGGCTCAGCCTAAAATGCTGGGCTACGGGATCTATTTTAACTATGGCATTGTTTCTTTGGATGGGATTTAGTAGGAGGCGCAATACGGCTCGGATATATGACTAGATATGAAAATATTATTGATTTTTCTTTTTCGTCTGCCAAGCTCCAGGTCGTTGACCTGTCGATCTCCATTTTCTCAAGGTTCTCCAGTTCTTTAGAGCTATTTGCCATGTGGGCAAATCGTAGGGTCTATCGGTTAAGCCCCTAACTTTGGTCATTACATCTTCGGTAAGAGCAGGACCATGACCAAAGCAAGCTATTGTAGCATCTAGTTCTCTTAATTCTTGCAGGGATCTATCGAGAGTCCTTCTTTTCGCCCTGTCCCACATTAGCGGTCTACTCAGTCTGTCTATATTGTTTATAACTGAGTCTCCTAAGAATATTATTTTAGGGTCTAAGACAAATGGAGATATGCTACCAGGTGTGTGTCCTGGTGAATGTATTATACTTATACCCCCTAATCCAGGTACAATATCACCATGTGATACGGTCTTATGTACAGGCGTATCATGTAATTGCCTAGCAGGCTTTTTAGGACTTCTTCTTCCAAGGCCTGTTGCCCTTAATGCCAGTTTGTACCAGAGCGGTGGTGGTTCATTTTCCTCTCCTTTTCTAAGGAGAAGAGTACCGTCAACGTTCTTTATTACTTCGTCTTTGTGGGCGATGATTGATGCCCCTGTTAGGTTGTGTATTTCCAGTGCACTACCCGAATGGTCGAAATGGAAATGAGTTATCAATATTCTTTTTATGTCTTCGGTTTGTCTGCCAATATCTCGTATATAGTCTAATATTTTTTGGCCATTACCGGGAAATCCCGTATCTATGACAGTTATTTCAGTGTCTAGTAATAGAACTACATTACTTCCATATACATCGTCGACTGTATGTACTTTTTCAGTTATTTCCATGACATGTGCCTTTTTACAACATTGTATCAGCTTTTTGGGAGATTTGTTTGTCAATCGATTATGCTATTTGCAGAGGGTGTTGCCCTATACCGCAAAGTCGCTATAATTACTTTATGAGTAAATATATCTATTCTATATTGCTTTTATTATTGCTGTTGGCCTGCTCAGGAAACGGAGATGTGATCAAGAGCGGGGAAACTGAAGACTTGGAGGGTGTGTTGGTTGCTAAGCAGGGTGATAATGTTAGTGTTCATTATACGGGCACACTAGATGATGGTGAACAATTCGATTCCTCAATTGGACGGAATCCACTTTCGTTTACCGTAGGAGCTGGTCAAATGATTTCAGGATTTGATGCGGCAGTCTTAGGAATGGCATTGGGAGAAAAGAAAACTGTCAGATTAGAAGCGGTGGAGGCTTATGGGGAGACAGATCAAGATTTAATCATTGATTTTCCTATAGACAAATTACCTAGTGGGGCAGATGTTGGTGGTCAGGTTACCTTCACCAACGGAGCAACCGGTAGAATCACCAATGTTGATGAGAACACTTTTACCGTAGATGCTAATCATAGATTAGCAGGATTACCG
Organism: SAR202 cluster bacterium; assembly: GCA_009391535.1. Lineage (GTDB taxonomy): Bacteria > Chloroflexota > Dehalococcoidia > Lucifugimonadales > UBA2985 > VFHP01. The sequence continues at coordinate 113,411 of VFHP01000024.1, forward strand.
TTAACATTTGAAATTGAATTAGTTTCAATTGACTGGCCGCCCGGTTGAGAGTATATAATCTAGATAAATTTGATTACTCATAATTGATGGATTTCATTTAATAAAGGAGGTTATGAGAATATATGGTAAATAGCACTAATCCAAATTTTGAGCGGCAGGTTGCAGTTCTTATAGATTTTGAAAATGTTGGATTGAGTTCTATTCAGTGGCTTTTTGATAAAATATCAGATATTGGAAGAATAACGATTAAACGTGCTTATGCTGATTGGTCTACTGCGCGTAGCACCCGAGAGCAAGTTTTACAATTAGGTATAGAACCGGTTCATTTATTCCACATGGCATCTTCAGGTAAGAATTCCAGTGATATAAAATTGGTTATAGACTCGATAGATTTGTTATACCAATCTCCAATAGATACTTTTGTAATAGTCTCTTCAGATAGTGACTTTGTACCACTGGTTAGTAAATTACGATCAGGTGGCAAAACAGTGATTGGTGCTGGCAGAAAACTAACGGCATCTAGAGCATTGGTCATATCATGCGATAGATATTTCTATTTGGACGAAAGCACAACCCAGAGGAACAACATAACAGATCTACAACAAACTAGATCAAGTGAATTACTGATTAGATCCGTAAGGTCTGCTATGGACGAAGAAGGTAGAGTTGTGGGTAGCAAGTTAAGGCAAACCTTGCAGAGGTTAGATCCAAGTTTTGATTTTCGCACTTTGGGTCATGCTACATTTACAAGATATCTGGAATCTTCTCCGGATGTTAAGATATCTAGGCCAAAGGGTCCAGGGGATATAGTGGTTGAATTGTTAGAATATACAAACTCCATCAATATCAAAGATACTAGTTCAGGAGTGTCAACAACGGAGGTTGACGGCGAGATATGGGCCAATATAGATGTGGCATGGTCTAAACGAGCGTCTCGTTCTCGTTCTGGCAATTCTATGCCTGGACCTTCTGCAGCTATTATAGCAGCGAAAGTTTTAGGAGTATCTAAACTGAGCTCTTCCAAGTATAAAACTCTGCAGAAACTTTTGGATTCAAGTGAAATCTTATCCAAGAGTTGGACCAGAGAAGGCAACTCTATAATCAAAGTATAACTTGTGAGGGAACATTAGATGCAAATAAGCCCTCACGTGTATTCAGTCCATATTGATGACGACTCTTTTTTTCATCCTGGCGGGTCTAATATATTTTTTGTTGGCAATGTGTCCAGCGGTATGTTTATGATAGACGCTGGTGAGAATGATGCTAAGTGGATAAACACCATACTTAACGGATATGCATCTCTTGGTCACCCAACAATAAATGGTGTGCTCATAACCCATGGACATAATGATCATATTGGAGGGTTAAAGCATATCTTGAGTGAAATAGATGCTCCAGTGTTTTGCCACCCCAAACTTGTCGGTAGACTGGAAAAACTTCTCGGCAGTAAGGTTGTAAATCCAATATTCGATAATCAATCTATAGCGATTTCTGAAGGTGTTAATTTGTTATCTATATTCACTCCTGGACATGATGAAACCCACGTTTGTTATTACATTAACGCCGAGGAAATTATGTTCACTGGAGACACTGTGCTGGGCAGTTCGTCATCCACTGTACAGGACATGTCTGCGTACATGGATTCGATGCATAGACTTTCTGCTCATAAGGTCAGTACAATATGTCCGGCACATGGTAAAGTATGTCTTCCTCCAGACGGTGGACGATTAATTCCCAAATATATCGAGAATAGACTTAATAGAGAACGGGCTATAATTGGTTCAATTGGGAGAGGAATTAATACTGTGGAGTCAATTGTACAAGAGATATACTCTCCTCAATTGAATAAGGGGTTGAAGGCTGCTGCGACCAGAAATATCGTAGCCCATTTAGAGAAGTTGGTAAAAGAAAAAGTTGTACGTAAGAACCCAATTAACCTTGGATATGTACTAGTAAGTTAGGGCAGCTAACCCCAGATTATTCCACCTAGAGGTAATCTAGATTGAAGCCTGTACAACATACCATCAGGGTCTTGTTGATACATCTTCCTCGTGTACTGAACCTGTTTTTCCAAATCTGAATCTTCACCAGTCATTCTTTCAGACCAAACTAATTGAGGATTTCTATTGTTTGTGTCCGGTTTGTTTCCCAGATAGTGTTGTTCGATTTCATGTTGGAGGTTTTGGGTTTGGTTGATATAGTATTCTCCACCATCGAGACTTAGAACAAACAAGTATGATGTTTTTTGCACTACGTTCTGCTTCAATCTATTAAATTTACCAACTCAGCCTTATTAACGCATCCCGTTTGTATTATTCCCACTACTTATTATCACGTAGTGCTTCTAATATTGCTCCAGGAGACATAGGCAATCTATCCATTCTAACTCCAATAGCATCATGTATAGCATTAGCAATAGCAGCCATTGGAGGAATTAGTACGGTTTCTCCTACTCCTCTAAGACCAAAAGGATGACGGGCATTCGGTACTTCTATTATTACGGTGTCTATCATTGGCAAATCGAGTGAAGTGGGCATTCTGTAATCAAGGAAACTCGCGTTAGCCATTGTACCGTCTTCGGTGAAGAAATACTCTTCATTTAAGGCCCAACCTATTCCTTGCAGCGCTCCGCCTTGCATTTGTCCTTCGACGTAGCTAGGATGTGCGGCTTTGCCTGCATCTATGAAAGTTGTATATTTCAGTAGATCCACCTTTCCGGTTTCTGGATCTACTTCGACGTCAACAATGTGTCCTGCAAGTTGAGCACCCACCCCGCCTTGTGTGTCCGATGACGAACAAGTTACAGGGCCTCCAGTACCCATAAGTTTACTAGCGAGTTCTTTGAAACTCATGGTGTCCTCTGTATTTTTATTAGATACAAAAATTCCGTCTTCGAATACTATGTCGGATGGATCTACATCCCAAAGAAGTGCAGCCCGTTCGGACATTTCCGTTATCACTTGATAAGAAGCTAGTATTGCCGCTCTACCAGTGTCAAAAGCTATGCGACTTCCCCCAGTTGCACCTGTCCACCCCACAGCGTCAGTGTCTACAACTGTGGGATTAACATCATCTATTGATATTCCTAAAACTTCGGCTGCTTGCATAGCTACGGCTGTGCGAGTTCCTCCTATATCTACCGAGCCTGTGATTAGGTTTATGGTTCCGTTAGAATTCACATTTATCGTTGCTGAAGAGCCGCTGCCACCAGCATTAAGTCTATATCCGACAGCTACGCCTCTTCCTCTGTTTGGACCATCCAGTTTTTCGTTGTAATGTGGATGATCTCTCATAGCCTGTTCTACTTCTTCACACCCCCATTTTAAATGAGGAACTCCACTCGGGGCTCTGTCACCTTCATGTACCGAATTAATAATTCTGAAATCCATAGGATCCATTCCAAGTTTTTCAGCAAGTTCATCTATTACTGGTTCTACGGCAAAAGCAGCTTGCGGCTGACCAGGCGCTCGGTACGCAGCCGTCTTTTGTTTATTTACAACTACGTCATATCCATCTACCTGCAGATTATCTATCTTGTAAGGGCCAAAACCGCTCATGGCTCCACCACCAACTGGTGAACCTGGGAACGCCCCTGCCTCGTATGCCAGGTATAGTTCTCCAGCTGTAATTTTCCCATCTTTCGTTGCGCCCATTTTACATCGCATGTAGGTTCCCGATGTTGGTCCTGTACCTTCAAACACTTCTTTTCTGGTCATGGTTATTTTTACAGGTCTACCTGTCTTGCGAGACAGGATGGCCACTAGAGGGTCTAGGTAAGTTATGGTCTTTCCTCCAAAACCACCGCCTATTTCCATTGGTATCACCTTCACCATCGATTCAGGGATGCCAAGAATAGCTGCAGTCGCTCCTCTTATTACGAATGAACCTTGAGTACTTGTCCATATTGTCAGATGGCCGTCTTGAGACCACTGGCCAGTGGAGGTATGTGGTTCTATGTAACCTTGGTGAACGGTTTGGGTAGTGAATTCCCGTTCCACTACGATGTCTGATTTACTAAATCCTTCGTCTAGGTCACCTCTTTTGAATTGTATTAAACCAGCAACATTGCCTTTTACACCTGTGTCCTCTCCTTTTCCGAATCTATCCACCCTGAATATTGTGGTCAAATTCTCGTGGAGGACAGGGGCGTCTTTACTCATCGCTTCTTTGACGTCAAATATCGGAGTTAGTTGTTCATATTTGACGTCAACAAGGTCTAACGCCTCTTCGGCTATATGTTGATCAGTTGCTGCTATCGCTAATATTGCATGACCTTTATACAGGACTTTCTGGTTGGCCAGTATGTTTTCAGCCAACATTCTGATGTTGCCTTGAGTTTCCCCGAAATCCAGACTTTGATCTTTAAGTATTGGGAAATCAGCTGAAGTTACTATTGCCTTAACCCCCGGCAATGCAACTGCCTTACTAGTGTCTATAGATAATATTTTTGCATGAGCATGAGGACTTCTTAGGATTTTACCGTGTAGCATGCCAGCTAGTTGGACATCAGCACCATATTTTGCCCTCCCAGTGACTTTATCTACACCATCATGGCGTACGGGACGAGTGCCAATTATCTTATATTCCCCGGGATCTACAACTTCTTGTCCAGTAACAGTAGCCATAATTGATTTACCTCCAGAGATTGTTGTTTATTTCGACACAATGGGGTTGGAAGTCCCATTTACAAACAAACTTCTTGGGACCCTGTACGGTCGCAAGAAGTTTGTTTAGTTTCCGAAATGGTTCTTAGGATAAGTGTGTGTTGGGGGTGTTTATCCCTTTCTCATCACTTCTCCGGCTTTGAGGACCGCTCTTACTATTTTGTCGTACCCCGTACACCTACAGAGATTACCGGCAAGCCAGAATCTAATTCTTTCTTCATCTGCGTCGGGTTCTCTCTCTAGTAAGTTTTTCGCGGATACTATGAAACCTGGAGTGCATATTCCGCACTGTAGAGCTGCCTCTTCTAGGAATGCTTGTTGAACGGGGTGCAAACTATCTGCGGATGCAACACCTTCTATGGTAATTATTTCTTTACCTTCGGCCTCTACCCCTAGGATGCAACATGATTCTACTATTCTGCCGTCCATAGTTACAGTACAAGCCCCACAGTTTCCGTCATTGCAGCCTTCTTTGGATCCAGTTAGGTTGAGTACATCTCTAAGTACTTCCAGAAGGCTCTGTCGACTCTCGCAGAGGAAGTCTACATCGTAGCCGTTTATATTGCTTTGTACGTGAATCTTATCTGCCATGGTTATTACTCTCCTTTGGCTCTTGATATGGCTATACGTAGGACTCTTTTGGTAAGGACTCCTACCAAATGGATCCTTTGTTCTACGGTACCACGCATGTCATTGATTGGACTTGCGGCCTTCTGCGCAGCAGCAGCAGCAGCTTCAATGGACGCTTCATTTGCGTCTGCTCCGGCTAGTGAGTTACTAGCTTCGATACAATAGATTACGGTTGGTCCCACCGATCCAATAGCAATCTTGGCGGAGACTATCTTTTGTCTTGATTCGTCTAATTGGACTGAAGCGCCACAATTTGCTACTGCTATGTCCATTTCGTTTCTAGGAATGAACCTCAAGAATGCAGCCCCATAATTGGGTTTTACAGGGGGCAGGTTAACTGATACTAACAGTTCACCATCAGCTAGTTGATTGCGGCCTGGGCCGGTACAGAATTCTTCTACAGGTACAGTTCTTTGTCCGTTTGGACCTGCAATTAAGGCCTGGGCGCTTTCTGCTATCAGTGTAGGGATTGTGTCGCCACTTGGAGCGGCATTGCACAAGTTGCCTCCCACAGTTGCTCTTCCTTGTACCTGTATTCCTCCGACTAGAGACGCGCAGTCTACCATTGCGGGGTACAGTCTTTGCACTTCCGAGCTTTCGTAAATCTTATAGTTTTGTACAGATGCGCCAATGGTTAGGCCGTCACTCTGTGAGCATGAGAACTGATTCAACTCGGGTATGTTTTTTACGTCTACCAACCTATCTATTTGGTATCTGCCACCCCTCAATTGGATCAGAATGTCTGTGCCTCCGGCCAAAGCTTTGGCCTTTGGTCCTTTTTCGGCCATCAACTTGACGGCATCTTCAAGGCTTGTAGGTGCTACGTACTCAAATTCTTGCATGACTATTCCTTTTATAGGGTAGGGTTAATTATATCACGAGGATACTATTGGTCAAGAGTAGGCAATATGTTCTTGACCACTATTTGTTAAACCACCTATCTAGGTTATCTCGGTTTTGATCTAACCATTTCGAGTTGAGTTGTATTCGCTCTAAAGATTGTTGAATAGTTCGTTCAGCAGAAGGAGCTGGATTAGTTTGGAAAAACGACTGTACCTCTTCAACTTTTTCAATCTCCGTGAACAGACCCGTTATGGTTACCAGATTCATTATGGCGAATCCGCCTTTACCGTACCTTCGGTCGAACTCATTCCAGTTATTTTTGACGAATTCCCACGTTAGGTCTCTGGCCCCGATGTTGTTGGCGGTTGAGACCACTACTAGAACAGTGTCCTGTGAGCGTACTTGGTCAGAGAGTGACCTCTGTAGGAGATCGTCAAGAAGTTCCTTGTCCTGAAATCTTGTAAGAGAGCCCAGTATCCGAACGCGTTCTTCGTGTAAATTAGCTTTAGTGTGGAGATCCCATAGAGTTTGATATTCTGCCTCTCCTCCGTTTTGAGCCACTAGTGAATAAACTAGTGCTCTTAAATCCGGGTGAAGACTTGATGGCTCCTTGATGAATTCATTAAATTTTGTTTTGGCCATTTCGAGTGTGTCTTGGTTTCCGTAGTGGCCGATCTGTCCTAGAACAGTATTTCTCAAGATAGACCGTAGATGCCCCTCATCTCCTTTAGCGTCCCATCCGACAGATAAAGCGATTTTACTGTATAACTTTTGGGCAAAACTACGATAATTCTCCAAGAAAGATTCTTGTGACAGCAGACTTTCCATCCCGCGGAGATTTACAGATAAGTCACTCCATACGGAAGAATCAGTCTCGTCGGTATAGGATTCAGCTAGAGATAAAAATGCCGAGGCCTCGAGATGTCCAGATTTGACCAAGGCATAGGAATCGTTCTGGAGGCCAAGTCTATCTACTGCAGACAAATGTCCTTCTTGGATTGCCTTTTTGATATTTGACCACCCTTCCTCTGTATAGTTTACTCTGTAAAATCCGGTCTGACCTGCGTTTATTTTGAACCATGATGGCACGGTATTAGTAATTTTGGTAGAAACGTTTTGAGATTTAGTCTTCATCAGAAGTGATGTGTCATATGTGTTTTGTTCTGATGTGATCATCTTGACTGGTACCTGCCATAAAGACTGGTCTACACTACTAGGATCCAGTAAGTTGTCATATAGAAATCGACTTTGATTCAGTTTTATTTCGAGTATGTCACCATCATTTGAAAACTCCGCTTGGACATATGGGTAACCAACTTGTTTTACCCATGTATTCATGATTTCTGTTACTGGTTTGCCAGAAGATTCTTCTAATGCATTCCAAAGATCTTCCGTCCTTGCATTACCATATTGATGTTTAGTTAGGTAATTGTGGAGGCCATCCTGAAAAACTTCTGGTCCCAGGAAATCCTCTAACATTCTTAGTGTGGCTCCTCCCTTACTATAACTTATAGCGTCGAAGAGTTCCCTGATCTCAGCTGGGTTTTCCACCTTTGCTTCTATAGGATGAGAATTACGTAAACCGTCCAAGCTTAAGCCTCGGTTTGTATCTTGAAAGACAAATTGAGTCCAGACATCCCATTCTGGATATTCATGATCTACTGCTTTGTCTCCCATCCAAGAGGCAAAACTCTCGTTTAGCCACAAATCGTCCCACCATTCCATGGTTACCAAGTCACCAAACCACATGTGGGCCATCTCGTGTGCTATGACCTCGAGTATACGTTGCTTAGTGCTGGCAGAAGAGTTCTCCGGATCAAAGAGAAGTACAGTTTCCCTATAAGTTATTGCGCCCCAGTTTTCCATTGCTCCGGCTGCGAAGTCCGGTATAGCAATATGGTCCAATTTACCCAATGGATATGGTATGCCAAAGTAATCATTGAAATAATCAAGCATGCTGGCCGCGTTTTCAACTGCGAAAAGACCTTGGTGTTCTTTGCCTCTGGTTGCCCAAACCCTGACAAGGGTCCCGTTAGAGCTGTTTTTGCTCACTGAAACCATATCTCCAACTATAAATGCTAGGAGGTAAGTAGACATTTTGGGAGTTCTCGCAAAATGGAAGGATTTCTTACCTGTTCCTGTATCAGTTTCTGATTCAATTTGGGTGTTTGAAATGGCGACTAAGTCATTTGGCACTACCAAGGTTACGTCAAATGTGGCTTTAATTGCCGGATCATCCCAGCATGGAAAAGCCCTTCTAGCATCAGTTGCTTCGAATTGAGTGGTAGCCAGATATTTCTGTTCACCTTCCGGGTTAGTGTACTGACTTCTATAGAATCCCCTTAACTGGTCGTTTAAAGTTCCTTCGAATACGATCGATAATTCAGATTCTCCCGATGGAACATCCTTTTCGAATGTAAAGGTCACGGTCTCGTATTCTTCGTTGAAAGATGTTTCAGCAGGAACTTGAGTCTCTCCGTTTTTAGTAGTCAGGATCGCTTGTGTAATATTTATGTCTATCGAGTTTAGTGAAATGGATTTTGTTTGCTCGTTAACCGTTATTAGGATGGATTCTGCTCCATGGAAAGTAAAGTTCTCTAGGTCAGGGCTCAATGAAATTTCGTAGTTAACGGGATTGACGTTTGTTGATAGGCGATAGGAATTGGCATTACCCATTAGAAGACGCTCCTTTTTATTTTTATCATGAATGTCACGGAGTTAAGTATACGATAGATCACTGATGATGGAAATTGTTGAATGTAGAAATTACAATACATATCTGTAATAAAACTAGGTGGTGAGGCATAAATTGATTATTCGGCAGAATCTCAAGATTGACTCTGGTGATAATGTATTTCTTTCTGGTGCTATATTCAAGCCAGAGATCAATGATATTCATAACAATCAATCAGTGATAATTTGTCATGGAATGCCGTCATACAAAAATAATGCTAGAGATTCAGATACCAATCGCGTAGAGGAAATTAGTTATATTGATTTAGCCGAATGGTTTGCGCTGGAGGGTATAACAACCATCATATTCAATTTTCGTGGTACTGGTGAAAGTGGTGGTAACTTTCATTATATGGGTTGGGTTCAAGATCTAAATGCAGTAATTGATTGGTTGTTGGCAGGAAATTATGTTCACCCTGATAAGATATGTCTGTTAGGATCAAGTTTGGGTGCTGCGGTGGCTATTTATGTGACTGCTCATAGGAAAGAGATAGCTGGTATTGTTTCTTTTGCTAGTCCTGCCATTATGAGTGTGATGGAAAATCCCGAACATTCACTCAACAGATACAGACGTATGGGAATCATAAGAGATTATGAATTCCCCGTTTCATTACAAGACTGGGCAGCTGAGCCGCAGGAACTTGATCCTTCGAAATGGGTAGGGCTTGTTCATCCTAGACCACTTTTATTGCTTCACGGTACCGAAGATACAGTGGTGGATCCTATCGCATTACAAATTTTGCAAGATTGTTCTGGCACTGAAACACAATCGAGATTGATTCCAGGAGTAAAGCATAGATTTCGAAGTGAACCAGAGGTTATGCAAATCTCGATTGAATGGCTCAAAAACCTCTTTATATAGATTGTAGACTGTGGTATCTTTGGCTTTCGTGTGTTTGTACATTGTAAAGGGTAAGGGTTAGATTTGTTAATGAAAAAATCTCACAAAAGTTTATATTCTGGTAACTTTTACTATGGCTGGGTAATAGTGTCAGTTGTAGCATTGAGCGGTCTTGCCTCAGGTACTCTAATAAATCCTACAATCGGCGTTTTCCTGAAACCCATTACAGAAGAATTCGGCTGGACACGTTCTGCCGTCGCATTAGCTGTTACTGTAGGCACATTTGTTGGTGGGTTTGTTGCGATAGGAGTGGGCCGATTGATAGATAGGTACGGACCGAAATGGATATTGACTGCCGCATTTATATTTGCCGGTTCTGCAATTATATACATTGGGAAAATCTCGAATATAGTAGAACTATATGTAGCCATATTCACAATGAGAGTAGCTTTGCAAGGTGCTATTAATATAAGCAACCAAGCTGTTGTGCCGAAATGGTTTGTGAAACAAAGAGGCAGAGCCTTAGCAATTTCCAATTTAGGAATGAGGGTTGCCAGTGGAGTAATACCGTTAATTACTCAGCAATTGATACTTTTGTCTAGTTGGCGTTCTGCGAGTTTAGTGCTAGGGATAGGGGTTTGGGCGATAACAATAATTCCCATTACTATGTGGATGAGGAGAAGACCGGAGGATATTGGACTTCTTCCAGATGGTGATAAGCCAGACACTTCTAATGATTCTGGTATGAATGCAGATGCCAGTGAAGTAGTTACTTCTCCTGAACGGAATTATACATTGAGTGAAGCATTGAGGAGTAGACCTTTTTGGGTTATTACTGCTGCATTTTTGTTAACCAATTTTGTAAATACTGGTGTAAACTTTAATCTTTTTGCACATCTCACAGACAATAATTTGAGTGGTAGCCAGGCTGCGATTGTACTTTTGGTTTGGGGACTTATAGCAATTCCTTCGACTTTAACCCTTGGATTATTGGCCGAGAGGTATTCAGTCAGGTTATTGATGATTTTCTTGACTATGGGAGTCGGAGCTGGCATATTCCTTATGTTGTTAGTATCAGGTTTTTTCTCGGGTCTTATTTTCGCTGTGTTCCATGGGGCTTGCTTTGCTGGACTGTTTTTGATGTTGCAATTATTGGTGGCAGATTACTATGGATCTGCCTCGCTCGGAACTATAAGGGGGTTTATATTTCCATGGCAGATGGTAGCTAACTCAGTTGGCCCTCTTGCTGCTACTTTGGTATACGATTCCACTGGAAGTTACAGTTTTATATTGACAGTCTATATTGTTATACATGCAATATTGACTGCAGCACTTATTTTTGCATTGCCCAGTCGAGATTCATGGCTCAATAGCTCAGAATCGTCTTAAACCTTGCATTGAATATTGAACTGCGTTGCACGCAGTAATATGTTTGACAGAAATGATGCTAAGGTGTATTAAGAGTCAATATAAAAAATTGCACTTTGGCATATTGCTCAACTTGGTGTTTATTTATGGTTGAAAAAGAACGAATCGAAAAGTTACGAAGTTTATTGAAAAACCGTATTGTTGTGATAGATGGAGCTATGGGCACGTCTATTCAAAACCTTGACTTGTCTGAAGATAATTTCGGTGGACAACAATACGAGGGGTGTAATGAATACCTCAATTTGATTAACCCCGATTGCATAAAGGAAATACACCGCACCTATATAGAAGCTGGTGCTAATGTAATTGAGACAAACTCATTTGGTAGCACACCGCTTGTTCTTTCGGAATATGGATTAGGCGCGATGGCTTATGAAATAAGTGTATCAGCTTCTAAGTTGGCTAAGGAAACCGCAATGGAATATGAAACCGATGGAAAGATGATTTTTGTTGCCGGTTCAATTGGACCTACTACTAGGGCAATATCTGTGACTGGTGGTATCACTTGGGATGAGCTTTCAGAAAACTATTATGTACAGGCTAAGGGATTGATAGATGGCGGATCCGATTTATTGCTTATCGAGACCTCTCAGGACACGTTGAATGTAAAAGCAGCATTAATAGCCATTGACAGACTGAGTGAGGAACTAGGTTATGAAATCCCTACAGCAGTTCAATGTACTATAGAAACAATGGGTACTACGTTGGGAGGTCAGGATATTGAAGCCTTTTATGTTTCTCTAGAGCATAGAAATTTGTTATGGATAGGGCTGAATTGTGCAACGGGTCCTGAATTCATGAGAGATCATGTACGTACTTTGGCAAGCATTTCAAAGTTTCCAGTTTCACTTGTTCCAAATGCTGGTTTGCCGGACGAAGATGGTAAATATAACGAAGATCCTGATTCATTGGCAGGTACGATTAAGGAATATTGCGAATATGGCTGGATAAATCTAGTTGGCGGATGTTGTGGTACGGTATCGGATCATATTGGCAAACTGTCTTCTGCGGTAGAGACTCTGAATCCTAGGAAAATTACTGACCGACATGTTACTGCCATTGCTGGTTTGGAATCTTTTGTAATAGACGAGGACACTAGGCCGGTTATAGTGGGAGAGCGTACTAACGTACTTGGTAGTAGAAAATTCAAGCGGTTAGTTTCTGAAGGTAAGTGGGATGAGATGGCGGAAATTGGTAGGTCTCAAGTCCGTGGTGGTGCTCAAGTCTTGGATGTGTGCTTGCAAGATCCAGACAGAGATGAGGTTTCCGATCTAAACGTATTTCTTGAGGCATTGACTAAGAAGGTTAAGGTTACAATAATGCTGGACACCACGGATTCCAAAGCGTTAGAAGAGGCTCTTAAACGTACACCAGGAAAATGTATCATAAACTCAATAAATTTGGAGGATGGTGAGGATAGATTTGATTCTGTGGTGCCTTTAGTAAAGAAATTTGGATCTGCAGTGATAGTTGGATGCATTGATGAGGACAAGCAACAAGCCCAGGCCATCACTAGAGACCGAAAATTGTCTATTGCCAAACGTTCATTTGAGTTATTGACTCAAAAACATGAAATCTCTCCGAATGATATTATTTTTGATCCATTAGTTTTCCCTATTGCCACTGGGGACAATAATTATATACGAGCTGGCGTTGAGACCATAGAAGGAATACGTCTTATAAAAGATCAGATACCTGATGCCAAGACAGTCTTAGGTATTTCAAACGTTTCGTTCGGATTACCTCCTGCAGGTCGCGAGGTTCTGAACTCCGTATTCCTATATCATTGTGTACAAGCTGGATTGGATATGGCAATAGTTAACTCCGAACTTCTGCAGAGATACGCATCCATTCCTGAACGCGAAAGGCAACTCGCAGAAAATTTAATTTGGTGGACTGGAGAAGATCCTATAGGGGAATTTGCAGACCATTTTCGTGGAAAGAGAATTGCCAGAACTGTAGAAGAAAGAAATCTACTCCCTCTTGATGATAGAATAGCGAACTGTGTCATAGAAGGTACAAAGGAAGGGCTTGTAGATGATTTAGACCTGGCTTTGTTGGAACGATCTCCATTGGATGTCATAAACGGTCCCTTAATGGCTGGTATGGATGAGGTGGGAAGGCTATTTGCTAATAACGAATTGATCGTAGCAGAAGTGTTGGGATCGGCTGAGAGCATGAAATTTGCTGTTAGTCATTTAGAACAATTTATGAGTACTGACGAGACTTCTACTAAGGGCACTATTCTATTAGCGACAGTAAAAGGTGACGTTCATGACATAGGCAAGAATTTGGTTGAGATAATTCTTAGCAATAATGGGTATCAAGTTGTTAATCTGGGCATAAAAGTGCCACCACAAGATTTGATATCTGCTTTCAAGGAACATCGTCCTGATATGATAGGTTTGTCTGGCTTGTTGGTTAAATCTGCTCAAATGATGGTTGAGACAGCTAGAGACTTGGCAGCAGAGAACATAAATGTGCCATTAGTTGTTGGAGGAGCTGCCCTAAGTAGAAGATTTACTTATCTGCGTATAGCACCAGAATACCGGGGGATGGTACTTTATGCTCAAGATGCCATGGACGGATTGTATATTGTCAACCAAATTCAAGATTCTGCTACTAAAAAGCAGTTTATAGATAAAATTGAGAAAGAAAAATCTTTGTTGGTGGCAGACGAGGGCAAAAGAACCCATAGTCCATATATATATGAATCCAAAGATTCGACTGCAGAGATTGTTATACCAATTGATACTCCACCCATGCCCCCCGATCTAAAACGGCATGTTCTAAGAAATTTTGACTTAGCAGAGGTTTTCGATTTCATAAATCCTGTCATGCTTTATTCTAGACATCTAGGTTACAGGGGAAGATTCGAAGATGCCTTGAAAAATGGGGATGCGAAGGCAAGAGAACTTCATGAGAAGGTTAGCGAAGTTCAAGATATAATGTTAGGCAGAGATGATGTTGCGGCTGATTGTGTATACCAATTTTTCAGGTGTGCATCTGATGGTGATGATCTACTATTTTTGTCACCAGATGGAAACTTAGTTATAGAGAGGTTTCAATTTGGCAGGCAACAAATTGGAGAACGTTTATGCCTATCGGATTATGTGCAGCCTTGGAGTACGGGAATACCTGATTATATAGCTTCATTTGTGACTACTATTGGTGATGGTGTTAGGTCATTGGCTAACAAGTGGATGGAACAAGGTAATTACCTTAATGCCCATATTCTTCAGGCTTTGGCAATTGAAGGTGCTGAGTCTATGGCTGAGATAATTCATCAGAGGATTCGTGCTATGTGGGGATTTCCGGACTCGCCCGATATCAATAAGAGTGATCTTTTCAGAGCACAATATATGGGCAAGAGATACTCTTTTGGATATCCGGCTTGTCCTAGATTGGAAGATCAAAGTAAGCTATGGGATTTATTAGAACCGGACTCAACTATAAATGTGAATTTGACTGAAGAATTCATGATGGATCCTGAAGCCTCCGTGAGTGCGATTGTCTTTCATCATAATCTGGCCAAGTATTTTAACTTAAGCATAAATGATGTAGACGAATTAGACAGAAGAGTTTATTTGGATTAGTCATCCTGTTTTGTGGCGACCAAATTAAGTAGTTCGTTTTTTACCTCGCGGTCTGTTTCGGTTAGTGAAGCATTGACCAACAATTGAACGGCTTTTGGTGTTCCTATTTGTGAAAGTGCCCACGCCGCGTGTTCTCTTATTAAGGGGTCTTCGTGATTCAATGTTCTGCCAAGTGGCTCCACAGCTTCCGTGTCCCCTATGTTGCCTAGAGCAACACAAACGTTTCTAATCAGGCCGATTCTTTTTGCTCGTTTGATCGGACTTGTTTTAAATTGCCTGTCGAATTCCTCCTGAGTTATATCCAGTAGCGGTATTAAACTTAGACTATTGAAACCGTGTTCGCCAGGTTGAAATAAAGGTTCCTTGGTTGGTTGAACTTGGTGATTGACTGGACAGACATCCTGACAGATGTCACACCCAAACACCCAATCTCCCATTAATCTGCGCAGTTCTTTTGGTATGGACCCTTTGGATTCTATTGTTAGAAACGAAATGCATCGTTTGTTGTCCAATACATACGGTGCGATTATTGCTTGTGTTGGACATTCCACTATACAGATTTGGCAACTCCCGCAGTTTTTTTTCAAGGGCTGATCTTCTGACAAATCAAGGTCAGTAATTATTTGGCCCAAAAATACCCAAGAGCCATGATCTGCAGTTATTATGTTTGTATGTTTACCATACCAACCTAGCCCTGACCTCTCGGCGACAGACCTATCCAACATAGGACCAGTATCCACATAAGATTTAGATGCAAAATTTCGCCCAAGTAGTGAAGTTAGTTCCTTTATGAAGAGTTTCAATTTCTTTCCCATTACTTTGTGGTAGTCATGTCCCCAGGCATATTTTGCTATTTTCCCTGTGGGGCCATGTATTTCTTGATTCTGAGGTGTTTCTATAAAATAATTTAGAGAGAGACTTATTATTGATAGTGCTCCAGGTAGTATGGATTCGGGATTGGTGCCACGTTCGACCCTCTCTTCCGTGTACCAATCAAGTCCTTCCATAAGACCTGCATCAATTCTTTTCAACGTTACTTCTCGATGATGATCGAAAGGTTTTGCACTAGTTATGCGTATATCGTCAAACCCTAGTTTGTAAGCCAATGATTTAACTATGTTAGTTTGGTTAGTGGATTTTGATTTTATATTTGGTCTGATTCGCATTTTAACCTAAATATTTGGTATATGTGTTTCTTAATTATTGGTTTCTCTTTTTGCATTAGGCCCATCTCCTTCACCTATTTTATCTGGGCTCATAATTCCACCGGACAAAACGAGACGCATAGCGTTTGATACTGACAAATCTGTATAGTACACCTCTCCAGACGGTATTAACGCTACCCACCCGCTGTTAGGAGTGGGTGCTGTTGGCATGTAAATTATTGATAGTGCAGCACCATTTGCATCTACGGTGGTACCAGTGAGGAATCCGATTGTCCAAGCGCCTTGTCTGGGATATTCTATTAAGACTACGTATTTGAAACTGGAATCCTCCCCTCCAGAGAAGGATTCTATAAGTTGTCTTGCTGAGGAATAAATGGTTCCAATTATCGGCGCTTTGAGGATTCCACTTCTAATAAGGTTGATTACTCGTTGACCAACGAAATTTTCTCCCAACATACCGGTTATATAGATAATAATTAATAAAGCCAAAAACCCTAAACCTGGTATGTTTCTTCCAATAGATCTACTTACTATGGGTTGCAGCAAACCGTCTACTTTATAAAAGAACCAACTTAGTACCACGTACGTCATGATGACAGGTACCAATATAAATAAACCTGATATTAACCTTTTCTTTATGTGATTCATTGAGTCCCTTTACTTTTTTTGTTTCAGAGCTTAGTGGGATCTATAAATCAGTATTGTTGGAATAGTTTGCCCCATCCGGTTTCCATGGCTTTTTTAACTCGTCGTTTCCCAATCAATGGCAACCAATATCCATTGTGATAGAGATTTGATGCCATGAAAGACCAAGGTGCTATTCGACTTCGAAGTAGTATTTTTTCCAGGGGTTTTAATGGGCCCCAATAAATTAACTTCTGACCTCTACTTGCTAATGTGTTTTGCCCTGATGCAAAATTCCAATTCACATTTGATATATCTTCACCGACGATTTCAATATCTCTAGTGTCTCCGCAACCTAGGCCTTCTTCGTGAGCTAGTCTTATAAATTTTATGGAGGTTGGATCGAAACCCATTAACTTGGCAGCTACTGCATCTATAGCTACTTGGTCCGAACTCGCCAAAAATACGTTTTTCTCGTGCCATCTCATTGCTCTGGGGCCTGGACCGTCTCCAGCTAATGTTCCGTCCATTACGGCAAATATTCCTTCATGTATTTCCTTTTGGATTTTTAAAAGATCAACCAAAGTCTCGTGTATTACCGAATGTGTCCAGTGTCTTTTTCGGTTTAGTAGTCCCCCGAAAGCGTTTTTCATGGCACCTGTTATGGTAGTAAAAACGTGAGTCTTAACTGTAGGCAAGTGGACTATGTTTGTGCCTGGGAATATTTTCGGTATAGCAAGTCCTTCTGGGAAGATCTCATCTAAGACCATCATTTTGCTTTTCGGTTTGAATGGCATCCAGTTATTAGGGTCTACGTCCAAATGAACACTAGGTATGCCGTATTTATCCTGTACGGGTTTTTGTTTGTTGTTAATTTCTCCTTCGAAGGAATCTACTACAACTGTGCCATTGTGAGCAGCTATCAAATCTTTGTAGCCTTTATTATTAAGTGCTTTTATTACCCCTTCCAATTGCCAGGGTGATGTTGAGCAAGCTGGGTAATAATGTTGCCAGGAGACATTTACCTTTAATAATGTCGAAGTTGTTTGTTGAAGTTCATTTGTACAACCAGCTAGATCCATGGCTTTCTCTATATCGTCCATTACTGTCTCTGGTTTGGTGTACACAACGGCAACTTTGGATGTTTGATTAACTTTATTGTTTGATTGTGAAGACATACTTAAACCAGTGAGTTACAGGAATCTTAGTAGTTGAATATCTGGTCCAGATCTTATTTACGTTCGATGGCTACCTTAACTGCTTTAGCGATACTATCCGGAGTCAATCCGTATTTTTCTAGAAGCAACTTGGGATCTCCAGATTCTGCATATCTCGTAAGAGAAACAGCCTCTATGGGGACCGGGTAATTTTCTCCTACCACTTGTGCAACTATACTATTCAAACCCCCGTGATGGAGATGTTCTTCAGCGGTGATTATCGCCCCTGTGTTTTTTGCGGCTGTGATTATCGCTTCTTTGTCGACTGGTTGTAAAGTCGCCATGTTTATTACGCTACAATTTATTCCTTCAGTTGAGAGTTTATCAGCTGCCATTAATGCTGCATCTACCATTATTCCACAGGCTATAATTGTGGCCTGTGGGCCACTTCTGATAATTTCGGCCTTTCCTATTTCGAAGCTATAATTTTCCTCATGGATAACGGGAGTGGCAGCTCGGGAAAGTCTTATATAGAATGGGCCTTTCGTATTGGCCGCTGCTACCACTGCTTTCACTGTCTCAGGTCCATCTGCCGGCACTATAACAGTGAAGTTCGGAAGGGCACACATTAAGGACAGGTCCTCAATGCTCTGTGCCGACATGCCATCGTCTCCAGTCATGATACCTGCGTGTGTAACCACTATTTTTACATTCAAATTGGGCTGTGAGATACCTAGCCGTATTTGGTCATATGGTCTTCCACTTCCGAATACTGCAAACGTGCTAGCAAATACTGTTTTACCGGCGTTAGCCAGACCAGCAGAAACGCTCATCATGTTTTGTTCTGCAGGACCCATGTCGAAAAAACGATCTGGGAATTCTTGAGCGAACAAATGAATGAACGTAGATTTGTTCAAATCACCACCTACTACGACTATATCGCGGTTGTCGTTACCGAGTTTCAGTAATGTTTGTCCGTATACTTCTCTAGTAGCTGCTGTAGTAGTCATATTTTCTATTTGTCACCTAGACAGTTCGTCTAGGGCCTTTACCAGTTCTTCTTCGTTCGGGGATTTTCCATGAAACCCAGGGTTGTTTTCCATAAAGCTAACGCCCTTACCCTTTATTGTAGTGGCTATTATAGCCGTTGGTTTATCCTTTGTTGATCTTGCTGTTTTTAAAGACGCAATTATGTCCTCAAATTTATGACCGTCTATCTCTATTGTGTTCCATCCAAACGAGCGCCATTTGTCTGGCAACGGTTCTAGATTCATTACCTCGCTAGTCAACCTGTCATTTTGTATTCCATTACGATCTATTATTGCGACCAAATTGTCTAGTTTATAGTGAGCTGCAGACATAGCTGCCTCCCATATCTGCCCTTCATCACACTCACCATCACCCAGTAGTACATATGTCCTAGATTTTTTTGAATCGAGTCTAGCAGCAAGAGCTGAACCCACTCCAAAAGATAGCCCTTGACCCAAAGAGCCTCCAGACATTTCCACCCCGGGAGTCATTATATGGGCATGGCCCTGTAGGATGCTTCCGATTTTTCTGAAAGTCCAGAGTTCTTCTCTTGGGAAGTATCCACATTTAGCAAGTACGACGTATAGCACCGGGCATGCATGAGCTTTGCTTAATATAAACTTGTCTCGATCTGGGTTGCCCGGATTTGCGGGGTCGTGTTGCATCTCTTTCCAATATAAGCTAGTCAATATCTCTACAGCTGAGAGAGAGCCTCCAGGGTGGCCACTGCCAGCCTCAAATATAGTGTTAAGTATGTCCTGTCTTAATTCTTTTGACAGGCTTTCCATTTCACCTATTGATAGTTCATTTGTGATCAAAGAAATCTACCTTTCTTGAAAAATGCACGTCAAAATTATAGCAGTCATCTTTGCACTCTGTCCACATGAAAACCTAATAAATAACAATATCAGTGAGAAAAGGCAGTCAAAATGTTTGAAAGGCCTGGACAATCATTTTATAAGTTTCTTCGTTGCTACCAACCACTACTAGCACCTGGTTAGTTGACCCTAAGATTTCGAAACGCATATTAACATCGGATGAAAGTCTGATCTTTTTCAGCGCATTATGAAACTCATGTGTGTCTTTAGCGCTTTCCCACCTCAATAGAGATAGCAATAAAATATTTCCATTAGGGCCGGACAGCAGTTGATATTTGTCTCCCTCCCATCCACTGGAAGAAGTGGCTGCTATAGATTTATTCGTTACAATCTCTAGATAAGCTTTTAGAAAGAATTCACCCAAGACCTCTTGGTGGATTATGTTCCATTCCTGCCCAAGAACGATCTCAACGTTGGGGAATGCTATTTCAGGGGCAGTTTCTTGGGCAAAATATTTTCTAGGATGTATTACTTGTTCTGTAGTGATTGGGGGTTGATTATAGGATTCGTTTAATCCGGAAAGACTACCTTCGGATAATATATTTGTTACTAACGAAAACCCTTCACCATACGGGAACAGCATGATTTTCTCTAGGATTTCTGGCGTATCATAACCAGCAGATTCTGTGTAAGTATGCTGTAAAAGTTTTTGCCTCTCTTCTTTTTCTAGATACTTGTCCAAATATTTTAACTCGACATAGGTGGCGTCACCCTCTATAAGAGCCAATAAACTGGATTCATTTTCTGTTATACCTTCTGCATTCTTTGTCAAAGTAAGTATATCGAAATGTTGTTGTTGTAGTGCATGAACATATTCGTGGGCCAACGTTAATTCAATCGACGGAGTAATAGTATTAGATTCTGATATCAGGTAGATTTCCCTTGTTTCTATATCGTAATACCCCAGTATATTTTGAAGATACATTGAGTTCAGTAATTCGGACAAATTTACATCAGACCCTATAAGTTTGAGCGTTTTAAGTAAGATCTCCAGTTTGTATGTGCTCTCCTTATTGTCTACAGTGAGCAATTCGGCAGTTAGTTTTTGTTTCAGACCTTGTTTATCCAAAAAATTTACTTTTATGTCTTCAGTTCGTTTTAACCCCCTAATCTGCTCCACATTATTCAAGATGTTTTCTAATTGAACTTCTAGTGTATTTAAATCATTTGAACTTGTTTCTTTTGTTGATAAACATGACTCGGAGATCAATGATAATATTAAGACTAAGGTTACGAATATTATCTTTGATGGATGTTGGATTTTTGATTTGTGTATCGGCATTTTTATTCCATATTGTTTTAGTATACTTATGTTTCCCAAATTCTCCTATGGAATGACCTTAGAAATCTTAATTCATTTAAGTTGACATGCCTAGCTTTATGGATTTAGAATTCAGTCAAGAATAGATCTACGGGGTTTCTTATATGCAAGAAGTAGTAATTGATAGCATCAGGGTCAGCCTGATGAATTACCAAAGAGTTGTTATTCTCAAGGAGAAATCTCTAGATATGTATCTTCCTATCTGGATAGGACCATCGGAAGCTGATTCCATCGCTGTGAAACTGCAGGATGTTGATGTGCCCAGACCGTTAACGCATGATTTGTTGAATTTAACAATAAAGGAAATGGGCGGAGAAGTGTCCCACATTGTGGTTTCTGATCTATCAAATGACACCTTTTATGCAAAAATAATTATAAGGCTGGAAGGGAAAGAAGTAGAGATAGATTCTAGGCCAAGTGATGCTATTGCATTGGCTGTTAGGGTAGGGGTGGCTATATACGTGGAAGATGAGGTCATGAGTAAGGCAGGAGTTTCTCTGGACGCCGAAACTGGAGAACCTGTGGTTGGTGGCGAGAGGGGAGACAGGGCAGTGCAAAACATGAGTGAAGACGAACTTCAACGCTTATCAGCTTTTCAGGATTTTATAGGCGAACTCGACCTTGAGGATTTTGATAAAAAATAGATTCACATTCACTCGTTCTTAGGGCATTAGATTGCAGTAACCGCGTATTTAAAAGACGCAGTTGTTGTATCAGTCGGATTGTTTTTAGGGATCCACAATGATTTCGCCGATTATGCCGATTATCATGAAGGGGAGTTTCATATGAATATTATGAGAAGCCTAATGTTTGTGCCTGGCAATAGAAGAGATATGTTGGAAAAAGCGCTCTCTTTTCGTGCTGATATTATAGTTCCTGATATGCAGGATTCAGTTCCTTTATCAGAGAAGCAAAGTGCTAGGGATGTGATACATGACATGCTTCCTGTGTTGGCGGAAGCGCAAAAGAAGATTATTGTGCGCGTAAATGCTATGTCAACAGGTTTACTAGAGGATGATATTAAAGCAGGAGTTAGTTCTCATACATTTGCTTTAAATATAGTGAATATTGACACACCTGAAGACGTTACTGTGGCTGAACGATTAGTCGCCGAACAAGAAAGAAAACAGGGATTGGATCATGGTTCGATAAAATTCATAATATACCTCGAGTCTGCTTTAGGGGTTACCAATGCCTACAGAAATTGTCTGTCGTCAGATAGAATTATAGCTGCAGCTTTCGGGGCGGAAGATTTTACTGTAGATATGGGAGTCAATCGTACTGATGAAGGTAAAGAAATATTGGTTCCCAGATCAATGGTTGCTATAGCTGCTACTGCTGCAGGGGTTGTGCCAATTGATGTCGTTTACGCTAACTTCAGGGACATAGATGGTTTAGAAAAAGATGTTATAGCAGGAAAGAATATGGGATACAAAGGTAAATTCGCTATCCATCCCGGTCAATTAGATTCAATTAATAAATTACTAAGTCCAAATGAGGAGGAAATTGAATATGCTCGTCGTGTTGTTGATGTATTTGAGGAGTCTCTATCTGAAGGTAGAGGAGCGACTTCTTTGGATGGCAAAATGGTAGATTATCCTGTGGTCAAACGGGCACAAAATATATTGGATATAGCTAAAGGTATCGGACACAGTCTCTAAAGTACTTGGTACATTTTCTGTAGATGTGTAATTGTAATCTGAAGGACCATTCATGGATGATTCGATAAAATTAAGTAATATTAAACTCTACGGATATCATGGCGTTAATGATTTTGAGCGGGAAAACGGACAATATTTCTTGATAAATCTTGAGTTCTTCACAGACTTGAAGAAAGCTGGTTTATCAGATTCTTTGAAGGATACTGTTGATTATTCAAAAGTGTATGAGTCGATCAAAAATATAGTAGAAGGACCTAGTATCAGGTTGTTGGAAAAACTGGCCGCCGTGATGGTGGATAAGATTTTTGAAACCTTCCCACAGGTGAGCGAGTTAAATCTAGAAATAGAAAAGCCCAGACCTCCGATAGAAGGATCGTGTATAGATGGAGTAAGTGTAAGGATCAATAGGAGCAAAGCATAGATAATATTTTTGCAAATAAGTTTTAAGGACTACCATACTGTGGGATTTGTTCCGAAAAATGAAGTAACGTTATTAAATACGTAAATTATGAAAAATGTGTATTTAAAGTCTTGACGGTGTCACTTTGGATACATGTTATCCTTAATGCTAACTGTTATATAAAAGCGAGTATGTGTAGGTTTTGTTTTGGTCACAATTGTCACTCTCGCAAATGAAAAGAGTTTCTTCAAGAACAGGTTACACGTTTGTTTGACAGGTTAATTTTGAGCCAAGAAGGTGGTAAAGTATTATGAGAGTCATATTTCTGGATGATGTGCCGAATGTTGCTAGAGCTGGAGATGTCAAAGATGTAAAAAATGGCTATGCAAGGAACTTCTTGTTACCCAAAGGTATTGCAGTGGCCGCAACTTCTGAAGAGATGAAACGGATAGAAACTATAAGGAAAGTTGGACTTGAACGACAATCCAAACTTAAGGATGGGGCTCAGGCTCTGGTTGAACGACTCGAATCTTCCAAATTCACGATAAAAGTTAGATCTGGCCCAAATGGTAGACTTTATGGAGCGGTTACCAACGTAATGATTGCAGAAGAAGTATCTAGGTCATTGGAGTTGGATGTTGACCGAAGAGATGTGATGCTTGCAGAACCCATACATGAAACAGGTTCTTTTGAGGCTAAGATTAAGGTTCATCCTGAGATATCTGCGAACATTAGATTGTCCGTAGAAGATATAGATTCTACTGGGAGCGAAGTAGAATCTATATCTTCTACGGAAGATTCTACTCAAGATTCCTTAGAAAACTCAGATACAGATTTGGATACGGAAGAACAATAGTAGCAATAAGGATTGAACTATTATGTATGTAGAGAAACTTCCTCCACATGATGAGCGAGCGGAAGAATCCGTTGTTGGCTCTCTGCTTATAGATGGAGAGGCCATAGTTACGGTATCTACGTTGCTAAAGCCAGATGATTTTTATATAGAAAAAGCGAGATGGTGTTATGAGGCTTGTCTGTCGTTGTGGGAAAGCAATGAAGCAATAAACCCAATTACTGTTGGCCATAGACTTGCGATTCTAGATAGGTTGGATTCTATTGGCGGCCCTTCTTATTTGGGTTATTTAGTTAGTTCCTTACCAACGTCATCTCACGTTGAACATTACGCGAAGATAGTCAGCCGCAGTCACACTTTACGGAGACTCATTGATGCTGCTGGGGAAATAGCATCTATTGGATATGATGGCTATACAGATGTTGATAGATCCCTTTCTCAGGCAGAAGATTTGTTGTTCAAAATAAGAACAGGCCAGGAGTCGAGAGATTTTGTGGCAATTAGGGATGTTCTAGATCAATATTTAGAAGAAAGTGCCCGTATAGATAGTTCTGTGGATGCGGGTGAAACACCTGTCTACACCTCATTTGTGGACTTGGATCAGATACTAGGAGGATTTCAACGTTCAGACTTGGTTATATTGGCATCGGGCCCTAGTGTTGGCAAGAGTACTTTAGCATTGAATATAGCTAGGAACGCTTCTGGACAAGGGCTTGGTGTAGGGGTATTCAGCTTGGAAATGAGTCGTGAACAGATAGGGCACAGGTTTCTTTCCAGTGAAGCTGATGTTAATTTGAGATTGGTTAGACAGAGATTGTATGGTGACTTGGTAGAAGGGAGAATAGTAAATGCTGCTGGCACACTGTCAGAACTTCCTATATATATAGATGATACTCCTTTGCAGGGCATAGTTGATATTCGTAATCGATGTAGAAGGATGCATATGGAGAGAAAATTAGACTTTATTATTATAGATTATTTGCAGTTAATACAGGGTACAGGGAGGCGAGAAAATCGTGTCCAAGAAGTAGGTGAAATTACTAGATCTCTCAAGGGTCTCGCTAGAGATCTAAACTTGCCGGTTCTCGCATTATCACAGTTGAGCAGAGCTGTGGATGTCCGCCCATCGCATAGGCCTCAGCTTTCAGATTTAAGGGAGAGCGGTAGTATAGAGCAAGATGCGGATGTTGTTATGTTTATACATAGGGAGGACAGAAATTTAACTGAGAATGAGTGGTATGAACAGCATCCAAATCAGGAATTTCCTAATGGATTGGCGGATTTAATAGTTGCCAAACACAGACATGGCCCTTTGGGCACTATAAAGCTTAGGTTCAATGGTGCGATGGCAAGATTTGAAGACACTCCAACTTACAGGGAGCAATGATGAAAGCACCCAATGGATTCCCTGATAAATCTAAATTTACACCTGTACCCAATTTATTGTTCGGGCAATTGCTAGAAGAAGTCATAGATATGTGGCAATTGAAGTGTCTCCTGCGCTTGATGTTTATGTTAAACCAGAAAAAGGGATTCCCTCGATTCCTAACTTGGGAAGATCTAATTTCCGATAGAGTTTTACGAATTGCACTTTCTGATTACACTTATGATCACAATGAAATACCGAATCATTCGATTCGTGATCACGATCCGTACGTTTATAAGTTGGCAAATATTTTGCACGAACTTGATTCATTGGGCCTAATATTGTCTGTTGACAAGCATGAGTCAATTGATGGCTTTAGTGTTGCTAATGCTTTTCTCATAAATAATGAAGAAGGTAGACGGGGTATAAAGTCGGTAAGCGGTAAGTTTGATGGTAAATCGGGTATTGGCAGTCAAGGAACATTAAACGGAGGAACAACCGTTCTACCGAAAGACCGACCTAACATTTTCTCATTGTATGAAGAAAACATAGGTATAATTGGTCATATTATGGCGGAAGAATTAAAGGAAGCTGAAAAAGAATATCCTGAATCTTGGCTTAACGAAGCGTTTAGAGAGGCGGTAATACAAAACAAACGGAATTGGAGTTACATAAAGGCAATCTTGCACAACTGGACTGAAAATGGAAAAGGAAGTGGAAATGGAGAGTTTGGGAGACATTCTAAAAAGGTTGACTCACGAGAATGGATCAGAAAACATGGATTACCAAAACCAAAATGAGACACTAGAAGGATTTGAAGAGCCTTCATGCCCTATATGTGGAGATTTTGGTTGGGTGAGAAGACACGTTTCTGTCAATCATCCTGATTTTGGCAAAGCATTCAGGTGTGTCTGCCATACTTCAATCCCTGACTCTTCACGCTTGGAAAGAATTCGACATTACAGCAATATGGGGCATTTGGCTGCAATTACTTTTGAGAAGACGAAGCCCGAGGGAAGGTTGTCTGATCAGTCGGCTACTGGTTCATTTAATGGAGCTTTTGACGAATCACTGAAATATGCCCAAGACCCTTCAGGATGGATTGTATTTACGGGTCCTAGTGGATCCGGCAAAACTCATTTAGCTTCCGCTATCTCGAATAGATTGATTGATGAGGGTAATTCGGTTCTATTTGTATTTGTTCCTGACCTATTGGATCACCTAAGGTCAACATACTCCCCTAACAGTGAGTTTTCATACAATGAATTTTTTGAACAAGTTAGAACTGCACCTTACTTAGTCTTGGACGATCTTGGTGTCCACAATAGTACCTCATGGGCACATGAAAAATTATACCAGATTTTGAATCATAGGTATGTCAACAAATTGCCGACAGTTATTACGTTAGCCTTACCAATATCAGATTTAGATCCTAGATGGCAGACTAGGTTAACTGACCTAGATTTAGTCAATGAGGTTTCCTTGGGTAAGAATACGAATTTTGGCCCCACAAATGAATGGGGAAAAGTTGGAGCGGAATTATTGAAGCGTATGACCTTTGAATCATTTGATGTTGGAGGAAATAGAGCTAATTCTAATCAAAAACAGAGTTTGGAAGTAGCTTTGCAGATTGCACTTAATTTTGCAGAAGATCCTGACGGATGGCTAGTTTTTATTGGTCCTAGTGGTTCTGGCAAAACACATCTATCTGTTGCAGTGGCTAACGAAAGGTTAAACAAGCATCAGGACGTTAGATATTTTATGGTAGCAGATCTTCTTGACCAACTAAGGGAGGCCTTTAGTCCTGACAGTGCTTATAGTTACTATAGACTCTTCGAACAAGTACGCAATGCAGATCTACTTATTCTGAGAGACTTTGATTTTGACCTGCAACATGTTACTCCGTGGGCAAGGGAAAAATTGAATCAACTACTTATTCACAGATACGATTCCAGATTGCCCACCCTAATAACGACTGTTGAACTCGATGAGAATCGAAAAACAGACCCGATAATGTCAAGGTTGCAAGACGTAACCATGGTTTCGATAATTCCAATTGATGCACCAGACTATAGAGTTAGTACCAGGCGCACAGGATAATAAAAGACTAAAACTCTTGATTTGAAGAGGCACGATGTTTATTTGGTATATTTCTATACCTTATCAGCTATCCTGTACTAGGGCAGTGTAATGCTCTTTATCTCCTTGGGTATGGTGGTGTCGGCGGAGTTTTTATCTCGCCCTCACATCCGCAGCTATCGCACATGTTTTTGTACCCCCTTGTTATAAATGTGTCGCATATAATAATACAGTTAATGTTGTAACTGTAAACCTTTCACCATGTAAACTGATTGACCGGCCTTACATACTTTGTAGTATTCAGATGAGCATGCGGCGCACAACCTCAAAGAATCAACAAAGAATCAACTGGTTTCAGAGTATATTGGTGGCGCATACGGGAGTCGAACCCGTGATCTCCGCCTTGAGAGGGCGGCGTCCTTGGCCACTAGACGAATGCGCCAGTTTTTCTTTATCAATGTGTCAGCCCATTGGAATAATCTTATCATACTGACTTTTGTCAGAGAATAGGATACTAGGTCGGCTTCATTTATTTCTCGATAAATGAAGTAATGCAATAGGAAACTGAAGTACTTTAATGTATTTTCTATAATGTATAACTGGTACAAACATCGTCTAAATGCGTGTCTGTTTTGCGAAACATTGCGGATTGGTTAGGATAAATAGGGTTACATCCCAAAAATGTGGTTAAATATTCGAATTTACTAGCAAAAATTATATTGACAACGCTTTTTTACTATGCTACATTCCCCCTAACATTCTCGGAGGAGGAGATATGAGTGTGCGTTTTGCGTATCCATTGAGGCCGCTCGTAGCGATTTTAGCAGTCACGATGACTTTCGTGGCTCTTGCATGCGGTGGTGAAGAAGAAGCCGCCGCCCCTGCAGCGACGTCAGCTCCTGTAGCTACGTCAGCTCCTGCCCCCGCGACCACAGCTCCGTTGCCACAAGCAACTGAGGCACCTGCAGCAGCAGATACCTCAGATGCAGCAGCAGAGCCTGCAGCGACAGCAGCTCCTGCGGCAGCAGCCACAGAAGCACCTGTAGCAGCAGTAGTTGCGGATTACCGGGACGATTGGATCAACTTCCTGAAGCAGCACAAAGGCTATAAAGCTGAGTGGGGAGAGCCTACGTACGGTGGTATAATTAAGACCGCCGACCCAAGGCCAGCTTCCAGGTTCCAATCAACCTTGGGATATAGTGCGTTTAGCCGATGGCAGTTTGCGGCGCACAACAGTCTTCTGTTCATGGACCCATGGGGGACCATCAGAGACGCACCGGTATGTGATCTTTGCGAAAGCTATGAGATCAGTGCCGACGGACTTAAGTACACCTTCAAGTTGAGGGAAAATGTACAGTTCCATTCTGAAGGATGGGCTAAAGATCAGGGAGCACCTGGCTTCGGCACCGAACTGGCTTGTGAAGACATTAAAGCTAGTATCGAGTGGTTTGCCAACCCGCCTCCTGAGACCCGAGCTTCGTACATCAAGTTTGGTAACACCATTATGGGCCATCTTGACGAGGCAACCTGTCCAGACGGTATGTCAGGTAAAACAGTTGTGTTGAACTTCAGCAAATATCGAAATGCAACTATCTACTGGCTCGCTGCTGGTTTTGCAGTGTGGGACAAAGAATATCGTGAGTGGATGGACGCTGAGTATCCTGGTGTGCAGTCAACTGCAAACCCAGAAGGTTACATGATTAACATGGGAACCGGTCCTCAGATTCCTCTGTCTGCTGATTCACAGACAGTCATGAAGGTAAGAAAGAACCCTAACTACTTTATTCCTGGGGCACCGTTTGCTGACGGTTTTGACACCTTCGCCATTCAGGACTACAACACGAAGTTCGCAGCCTTGGTAACTGGTAAAATCCACCAGGCCGGTCACGGTAGTAGTGGTATTACTAAAGCCCAGGTAAAACAGGTGCAGGATTCCTATGCTGACATCATAGAACTTCAGATCGTTAGGTATAACCACATATCAGGTGTTAGGATGAACAACTTGATTCCTCCATTTGATAAATGGGAAGTACGTTGGGCGGTTCAGATAGCTCTAGACCGCATGGACTGGGACGACTTCATGACTGTAGGTGACGTCAAGATGTCTAACCCTGCCTACTACTTGCATATAGACAGTGGTTGGGGTAAACCAGCTTCCGAATTCATGAAAACCAAAGGTTGGAATCCAGAAACCAAAGACGCTGACATAGCTGAGGCTAATGCCTTGCTGGATGGTGTTTTCGGAGCAGGAGTACGACCTAAGACTGACCAGTATGTAATACAGCTGCTCAGTCGACGTGAGATCAGTGTATGGGCCATCGACTTCTTCAAGAAGTATCTTAACTGGGAATTCGATGTAAAGTACGTTGACACTTACGGTAACATCGCCACGGACTGTCTCTACACCATAAGGGCAGAGGCTAACCCGAACCCGAACAAGCAGGTATACGCTTCAGATCCGAGTGACGCGTTCTGGGGTGTGCATAGTGAGTGGACAACTTCTGAGAAGTGTCTGCACACTGGTTGGAAAGGTGATGGCGAAGCATCAGCTGACGAATTGGCTAAGGTAAATGGTTGGGTTGAAGACCTCGACACCAATCTTGACCAGGCCAAGAGGCTGGAACTTGCTCGAAAGATTGAGGCATACTTGGTCGAAGAGCGAAGCACAGCCGCTATTTTGGGTGTTATGAACGTTGCATGGCCAAACCGATGGGAGTTAAAGGGTAACAGGTATTATAACCTGGGCACCTACTCGCAGCAGCGTCTACATGACAGATTGTGGTTGAACGAAGGTTAATTATCCTTCGGACAGCTACGATTTAGCTGACAATATAGAAGTGCCTCCCGGGCGACTGGGAGGCACTTCTTTTTTATTGGTGTCTCGTAACGATGGTGACGTAGATTGTGACTGACTCTAAATTATATCTGACGTATAAAAACTATCCAAAATCATTGACATTTAATTATATAAGTGTTAACTTCTGATTCAATGAACAATAGCGCCTAGTAGCGCTGGTTGCAGGCTGAATTCGTAGATTCTGGTTAATTAAAACTGGGAGGTACTATGGCACAGTATGCGTTACGTAGAATATTCTTAGGTTTTCTTACAGCGATCTTGGTGTCAATTATCGTCTTCGTTATACTTCGTATAGCACCAGGAGATGTAGTAGATATTATACTCGGTGGTGAGGACGCTTTTTACTCTCCGGAAACGGAGGAGTTGTTAAGAGAGCAGCTGGGTCTTAATAGACCTTTACCGGTTCAGTATCTGGATTTCATGGGAGACTTTTTCACACTTAATTGGGGTGAGTCGTTAGTTGACAGTAAAGAGATATGGCCTCAAATTAAGGAAAAACTACCAGTTACTCTTGAACTAGCTGGGTTGACAGTTTTCTTCGCAGTGTTCTTTGGCATACCTGTAGGTGTGCTGATGGCTCTGCAACAAGATTCTAAATTGGATTATTTCTTGAGGATCATGTCATTAGGCGGATTGTCTATACCCAGTTTCTGGTCGGGGACGATAATCATATTGGTCGGCACTATGTATTTCAACTGGAGTCCAAGACTGGAGTACGTGTCATTTTTCGATGATCCAATGGGTAATTTTGTTATGTTTTTCTGGCCAGCGGCCTGTAACGGTTGGGTTTCTCAGGCTACCAAAGCGCGAATGATGCGCTCGACGATGCTCGAGGTATTGAGGCAGGACTATATACGGACGGCCCACGCTAAGGGCTTGAGATATGCAGTAGTGGTTTATAGGCACGCTATGAAAAATGCGTTGCTGCCGGTTGTTACCATCATAGGTATAACAGTAGCTTTGACCATTGGTGGATCTGTAATTATGGAAACAGTGTTTATGTTACCAGGTATGGGATCATTCATGGTTTATAGTCTGACACGATGGGATTACCCAGTCGTACAGACTTTAGTGTTATTCTTCTCCAGTTGGATCGTTATAACCAACTTATTGATCGACATGAGTTATGGTTGGTTGGATCCTCGGGTAAGGTATGACAGTTGATGAAATTGGTAGATTTAAATAGCTTAATATCTCGTTTGAGGGGGTTATAATGGCAACTGAGCAAGAAACACCTAGTGCAGGTGCATTACTAGGTCGCAGGGCGAGAGATGAGAGATCTCTTGTAATTAGGGGACTCTCGACTGTAAAGAGTTTCTCCAAGAGAAAGCCTCTTGGGGCAATAGGTGGGTTTATTATATTAATTATGGTTCTTCTGGCGGTATTCGCTCCGGTTATTGCGAACGACCCAATGGAATGGAACCTGAGAGATAAATTCCAATCACCTAACCTGGAATACTGGCTGGGAACTAATGACGTTGGGCAGGATCTGTGGGCCCAGATTGTATATGGAGCACAGATTTCATTGTACGTGGGTATATTGTCTGTAGCATACGGTTCAGGTATTGGTGGCATTGTTGGATTGGTTAGTGCCTACTACGGTGGTAAAACTGACGTGATCATACAAAGAATCATGGATGCAATGATGGCTATTCCTACGCTGGTGTTAGCCTTGGCTATTATGGCGGCGTTGGGTGGCTCCGTAAATAACGTGGTTATTGCGATAGGTGCTGTACAGATACCCCGGGCAAACCGTATAGTACGGTCGCAGGCCTTGGCGGTTAGAGAATCGGAGTTCGCTCTCGCAGCAAGATCTATTGGAGCGACGGACATGCGCATAATGTTTCAACACATAATGCCTCAGTGTGTTGCTCCTTGGTTGATTATCGCAACTGCGGCTCTTGGAACGGCAATAATATCAGAAGCCTCGTTGAGCTTCTTAGGTATGGGTGTTCCTCCAACGACGCCTACATGGGGTGGCATGCTATCACAAAGAGGTCGTGAATATTTCGTTCTAGCACCTCAGATGGCTATATTCCCGGGTATTGCCATTTCTCTTGCTGTATACGGATTCAACTTATTTGGCGATGCTATTAGGGACGTTTTAGACCCTCGTTTAAGAGGCAGTTAACCCGTAGATCAAAAAAGTAAAAAGAGAGGGGTGTTTATGCACCCCTCTCTTTTTTTGTTTGAGATAAATTTAAGAGCTAAACGGATAACATTGAGCAATGTCTAGAGCAGAATATATTATATTTATGGGGCGGTGCGGTACATTGGATGAGAAAATGTTCTTAGAATGAATGTGAAAGATCCCATAATATGGAATCGCAAGATCAACTCAGCCTATGTTTTTAATCGAGCGTCTAAAATGTTACGATTCATAAAAACATCTTTACTAGAGGTCACTATGAAAGCAACTTTGGATTTGTGATTCGTTCTTACCTACGAGTCCTGTTGTTTTTATAAAAATATCAGGGACAATTCTTTTTAGAAAATTTTGCCATCGTTGTAGAAGCCGGTTTTAAGGTTTTCTAATTTGTCCCATTTGGCGAAAACCTGTTTAGCTGATGTTATGCTTGAGCCAACTTGGAATTTGTGGTCCGTTTTAGCTAATAATTCTTCTAGTGCTTCTAAGAAGGTGAGGACGTTAGTCTCTTGTGACGATTCTCCCATTAGTCCTATTCTCCAAATCTTGCCAGCTAAGGGCCCAAATCCACCGGCAATCTCTATTCCATATTCAGATAGGAGTGACTTTCTTATGGTGGCTTCATCTACAGTATCGGGTATAATTGGAGCGGTCAGAGGCGGGGCTTGATATCCGTCCTGTGCTAATATTTCAAATCCTAGAGCCTTGAGGCCTTCCTTTAATGCTTCGGCATTGGTTTGATGTCTATGTACTCTATTAGGCATGCCTTCTTCTATCGCCATAGAGAGGGCTTCTCTTACGGCGTATATTATTGGCATAGAAGCTGTATGATGGTATGTGCGGTCGCTAATCCAGTACTTTTCTAATAGGAGCAAATCCAAGTAAAAACTTTGAATACTGGTGGACCTGTTTTTGATTTTTTCTACGGCTTTATCACTAAGTGTTATTGGAGACAAACCCGGAGGTGCTCCAACACATTTTTGTGTGGCACTGTAGCATATGTCTACTCCCCACTCATCTATTTTCATCTCTATGCCACCTAAGGATGTTACGCAATCTGCTAAAAACAGGGCTCCTTGTCTATGTGCAATATCGGCCAAAGGTTTTAGTGGCTGTATTACACCTGTAGATGTTTCGACGTGTACGGCTGCTAGTAGTGCTAATTTATCGGTTGATTTGACTGCTTTTTCAACGTCTGACAAATTTAGTGGGTGGCCCCAATCAGCAGAAACAGTGGTGACGTTTGCTCCACATCGTTCTGCTATATCGGCTATCCTTTGACCAAATAATCCGTTTACTCCTACTACTACATTATCTCCAGGCTCCAAAATATTTACCAAAGCTGCTTCCATTCCGGATGTGCCTGTACCAGATAGAGGTAACGTAAACTTGTTAGATGTACCGAACAGTACTTTAAGCATGGCGACTAATTCATCCATTACTTTTAGAAAGGTAGGATCCAGATAACCCATAATAGGCATGGACATGGCGTTGATTACCCTGGCATTCACGTTACTAGGGCCTGGGCCTAGTAAGAGTCTGTCTTTAGGTTCTGTAAGATGGTCCATTCTTATTTCCTTCGTCTGTGACACATCAAATTGTGAGAATAATTTGATAATATATTACCTATAAACATAGGTCAACAGAAGCATGTGAGTTTTCGTCTTCTTGGGCGTTGTGGTAATGTATGATATGTTTGATATTCTGAAATCAATAGAGTTTATTAATGTATTTTGAAAAAGGCGAGGAAACATCCCCTAAAGGGCACGCGTTAGTGTATTTTAGAGATCGGAACGACACAGATAGTATATTTGCTACCTATATCATAGCTCTCCCCATATCTGTGGATGTTTCTAAGTATATTCCACCTATGTTTGCCTCACAAATGCAAGGCATGACTACTCAAGATTTAAATGGATTCGCGTTTCCACCAATGCCGGAGAAAATGGATAATATAGAGAGCGTTAGAAATCTTGCTGAAATCCGAGGTGATGATTTGATTGATGGTGGGACTGGTAATTTGACTGATCCAATGGAATCTATGAATATGGTTAATGAATTGCAACAAGAGTATACAAAGTTATGGGAAAATTCTCTGGCAAATCAGAATGATGAACAAGTATTAGATTCTGTTAAGGACGTAATATATGAATTCATGGGCGAACCGGATAAATTAAGTGAATTGTCCAAATTAGTGGGTAAATTACGGTTTGCGTCTGAAGGGCATGAAGGATTTTATAATAGATCCTTGATAGAGGAAGTGGAATCCGAAATATTATCTTTAGCCAGATACCTACCAGTAAATTATAATATAAAGTCATTAATTCAGTGTACAAAATTAGAATCTGATTCTGGATCAGTGTTGGCTCAGTTGTATTTGGAGAGATGTTATAAACTTTATGAAGAAGATTACATTGAACTGCAAAGCATTGAAGATAAAATCAAATCGTTTGAATCGGATCAACAGTGATAACAATGCAAGTTAGTAGCTTTCTATATGTGTTGCATATCTGGTATGAATTCTCTTCCCAATTAAGGATTGGTTTGGTATACTCATCGAGGCTTTTTTAGGCACAAATTTAATATTTAGGTGGAAAATGCCTGCGTACGCAATAATTGGTGGTCAATGGGGTGACGAGGGAAAAGGTAAAGTAGTTGATCTTCTTTCTGAGAAGGCAGATATTGTCGCTCGATTTAATGGCGGTAATAATGCGGGACATACAGTCATAAACAACATGGGGAATTTTAAATTCCATCTGATACCTGTAGGCATTTTGAGGCCAAATTGTATTGCTTTGATCGGAAACGGTGTTGTAGTTAATCCGGATGCCTTCGCAGCTGAACTAGCCACATTGCATGAAAGTGATGTTAACACCTCGAATTTAATCATCAGCGAAAAGGCTCATTTAATAATGCCTTACCATATTAAACTGGATGAATTGGAGGAACGTCGCAGATCCGAGATAGGGGAGGCAATTGGTACAACTGGCATGGGCATCGGACCTGTTTATATGGATAAAACCTCTAGGATAGGTCTCAGAATGATAGATCTTTTGGATAAAAACACACTATTTCATAAGTTGGAAGTGGTTTTGAAGCAGAAGAATGATGTTATATCGAAATTATATGGAGGAGATCCTGTAGACTTGGATTACTCCTATGAACGTTGCTTGGTATGGGCAGAGGAATTGGCGAGTTATATCAAACCAATTGAGCCAGTGTTATATGATGCTTTATCGAGTGGGAAGAAAATTATGTTGGAGGGGGCCCAAGGGGCAATGTTAGACTTGGATCACGGGACATATCCATATGTTACTTCATCCTCCCCTTCTGTTGGAGGTGCTTGTACTGGTCTGGGCATTAGTCCGAGAGATATTACGGGCGTAGCAGGTGTCTACAAAGCCTATACCACACGAGTTGGTTCTGGTGCCCTTCCTACAGAACTGCACGACGAAATTGGTGAATTTATAAGAGAGAAAGCCGGAGAATATGGTACAACTACCGGCAGGCCTCGTCGCTGTGGTTGGTTTGATGGAGTAGCCGCACGTTATTCTTCCATGATAAATGGATTCACTTCAGCCATATTGACTAGGTTGGATGTTTTAGATGGAATATCACCCATAAGAATTTGCACTAGTTATAAATATAATGGTAAGCAGTTGACTGAATTCCCGGCCGATGCATTGATATTAGAAAATTGCGAACCAGTATACGAAGATATGCCTGGATGGGATAAGCCTACAGCCAGTGTTACAAGTCTTGATGATTTACCTCAGGAAGCCTTGAATTACATAGAGAGATTAAGTGAAATAATAGGATGTCCAATAGACATGATATCGACTGGCCCTGGTAGGGAAGAGGCTATAATAGTGAAACCTATATTCTAATGTGGGTCTATTGAGTTACAAGGACAGGTTTTCTGCCTTTAGCCTTTTTTATCTCTATATTATTATCCTTCAAGTCTATAACTATTGTATCTCCAGATCTAAAATCACCGGACAAGAGTTTGTTTGATATGGGATTTTCGATGTATCTTTGAACTGCTCTCCGGAGTGGTCTGGCTCCATATTCTGGATCGAAAGCTTCACTACATAGCCATGTTTTGGCCTTGTCTTTTATCAACAATCCAATTTTAAGTTCAGAAAGTCTGTTGCTAAGTTCTTCTACGAGTAGATTAACAATGTCTTTCAGTTGTTCAACGGTCAGAGAATCAAAAATTACAATTTCATCGATTCGATTCAGCAATTCAGGCCGAAAGGTTTTCTTTAGAGACTCTTCTATGTGGGATCGTATCTTTTCTTGTTCTGTGATAGATGTGTCTCCTCTGAGAAACCCCATATTGCTTCTGATGTTCTCATTAGTTCCCAGATTGCTCGTCATTATTATGATAGTGTTCTTAAAATTCACTGTTCTACCTTGGCTATCTGTTAAGCGACCGTCTTCGAGTATTTGCAGTAGTATATTGAATACATCTGGGTGTGCTTTCTCAATTTCATCAAATAGGATTACTCTAAAGGGACGTCTCCTTACTAATTCCGTAAGTTGTCCTCCTTCATCATGTCCTATGTAGCCAGGTGGTGAACCCACTAGTTTCGATACACTGTGTTTTTCCATATATTCTGACATGTCTATTCTTATCATGTTATCTTCATGATCGAATAGAAATTCTGCTAAACTTCTAGCTAGTTCTGTTTTGCCAACACCTGTAGGTCCCAAAAATATGAAACTACCTATGGGTCGCTTTGGGTCTCTGAGTCCTGCCATGGATCTGCGAGTAGCTTCGGATATTATAGTTATTGCATTATCTTGACCAACTACTCTGTTGTGGAGACGTTTCTCCATGTGAAGCAGTTTCTCAGTTTCATTTTCCAACATTTCTCTGGTTGGTATTCCAGTCCATTCTGATATAAGATCACCTATATCTTTTTCCGTGACAGTCATTTCCACTTTATGGTCTTTCAGCCATTCCTGATGCCCGTAGTCATATTCCCTTTCTTGATTGAGCCTTTCGGTACGGAATTCGGCTGCTTTCTCGTAATCTTCTCTTTGTGAAGCTGCCTCTTCTTGGTATTGAAGCTGTTGTATAGAATTTTCCTTTTCTCTTAACTCAGTTGGAAAACTTTCAGAATCTAGGCGCAACTTGCTTGCAGCTTCATCTATCAAGTCGACAGCTTTATCAGGAAGGTTTCTATCTGTGATGTACCTATTACTTAACTTAACCGCGGCTACTAAAGCGGATTCATCTATCTTGACTCTATGATGAGATTCATATTTGGGGGACAATCCTTTTAGCATTTCTATCGCAGTTTCCATATCAGGTTCTTCTAAATATATAGGTTGGAACCTTCTTTCAAGTGCGGCGTCCCTTTCGATGTGTTTCCTGTATTCGTTTAATGTTGTGGCACCAATACACTGTAATTCGCCTCTGGCTAGGGCAGGTTTCATCAAGTTGCTGGCATCTATAGCACCTTCAGCCGCCCCAGCTCCGACTACAGTGTGAATTTCGTCGATAAATAATATAACTTCACCTTTAGCTTGCTTGATTTCGTCCATCACACTTTTTAGGCGTTCT
This sequence comes from SAR202 cluster bacterium, assembly GCA_009391535.1. Taxonomy (GTDB): domain Bacteria; phylum Chloroflexota; class Dehalococcoidia; order Lucifugimonadales; family UBA2985; genus VFHP01. The sequence goes on from VFHP01000024.1 coordinate 151,255, forward strand.
TCGAATTCACCTCTAAATTTACTCCCGGCTATTAGTGATCCCATATCCAGCGCCAACAGTTTTTTACCTTTTATAGCCGATGGGACATCGCCAGAGATTATACGTTGTGCGAGAGCTTCGGCTATTGCGGTCTTACCCACTCCCGCTTCTCCTATGATTACTGGATTGTTTTTCGTACGGCGGGTTATAGTTTGCATTACGCGTTTAATCTCAAGGTTTCTTCCGATTATTGGATCGAGTTGGCCTTTATTAGCCATTTCAGTAAGATCAACACTATATTTCTCTAAAGATCTATATCGGCTCTCTGCTCTTGGGTCTGTTACTCTGTGCCCTCCCCTTATAGACGCGAGGGCTTGATATATTTTTTCCTGCGTTATACCAAACTCGGTTAATATAGTGCGTGAGTCCCCTTGGGTGTCTTGGGAAATTGCTATTAACAGATGTTCTGCCCCAATAAATTCATCTTTAAATCTATCAGCCTCTTCCTTTGCTTTTTCTATTAGTGTATTGGCCCGTGGGGTTATGTAAAGCTGAGAGTTTTCATATGCGTTCTTAGGCATTGATTCTAGAACTATTTCAACCTTCTTGGTAATTGTATCTAGTGACAACCCTATTTCTTGGAGTATTTTGGAAGTTACTCCATTGCTAATTTCTAGCAACGCGAGCAGTACGTGCTCGACATCCCATTGACTGTGCCTATATCTTCTGACAATTGCTTGAGACAAGTTCAGTACTTCCTGTCCTTGTTCTGTGAAATCATCCGGTTTAAGTACCATTTTAATGACCTCCTAAGTACTTATTGTTTCTTCATGATTATTTACATGCGTCTAATATTTCTGGTATGTGATAGTTGTTGATTTAGGTTCAACACTTGTTTTTCTAAGTCACTTATCCGTTCCATCAATTGCATAACTACTTGAACTCCTGCGAGGTTGATGCCCAATTCATCGGTAAGGGACTTGATGCTTCTGAGTTTTTCTATATCTTTTTGAGAATATAGCCTTATGTTCCCTCTGGATCGAGCCGGTTCAAGTAGCCCTTCCCTTTCGTAATAACGTAATGTTTGGGTGTGCACTCTAACCATCCGTGCAGCTACACTTATAACAAAGCAAGGATCGTTGTCATCCCACATATTATTTCTTGGACCAACCATTTTACTCCTTACTTTCTCGAAGGGATTTTAATTTCAGGAACAGTTCTTTTTCTTCCTTAGATAATGCCGTCGGTATTCTTATATGTGCAGACAGATACATGTTTCCTCGTTTATCAGGAGATTTGAGCAAAGGCATGCCTTTTCCTGATAACCTGAAGGAGGTTCCATTTTGTGTTTCAGGAGGAACTGTGAAAAGGATTCTTTCTCCAATTATGTTTAGTTCGATTTCGATGCCAAATATGGCATCCAATAGATCCAGATCAATCTTGGTGTGTAGATCATTACCAATTCTTTTGTAATCTTCCATTTTAGATATTTTTGTTACCAGATAAAAATTGGTTGTATGTTTATCTTGTACGTGTATTTTGGATCCATTGTCTACACCAGGTGGGATCTTTACTTCAATTTTTCTTTCATTCGACGACTCAGCGTCACCTATATTAATAACGCGGGATGTGCCAGTGAAAGCCTCTAAAAGGGTTATGTTGATGGTTTTTTCTATTTTCCTCGGTTTTGCGTTATTTGCCTTGGTTTTGTTGAACCTGTTGATTATGTCTTGTATGGAGTTTCGGTTCCCTCCAACATTACTAAATCCCCAAGTAAAATTATTCCCTTGGAATGGCCTCTCTCTCCTATGCAATTCATCCGCGTTTTTCCAGTTTTCTCCGAATGTGTCGTAGTTATTCCTGTTTTCGGTATCTGATAGAACTTCGTTGGCCTCATTAATTTGTTTGAATATGCTTTCTGCTTCTTTGTTCCCCTTGTTAAGGTCAGGGTGGTATTTTCTAGCTAAGCGCCTATAGGCTTGGCTTATTTCTTTTTGCGAAGCCTTTCTGCTAATACCTAGAACTGCATAATAGTCATTATTCATAACAAACCTGTGTAGTGGCAATATACATTAATGTGTGTGCATTGTCAATAAAAATGAATATGATGAATAAGCAATGTTGATAATACTGTGTTAACTTTGATATATCAAAATATTCAGGGCAAGCACAAATATAATAACATTTGATATATCATGTATTGAGTGTGTCATATTTGCATTAATGGGCAAATACTTATTTACTTGAATATGTCTCTAGCTCTGAGTTTTTGTGGGTCTTAGTTAAGTAAAGTAGTTTCTATGGACTTGTTTTGGGATACTCAAGAGCAAACTCGTTTGACAGTGATATTGCCATAACCTAGAATCGTGTTTAACTTTACAAGGGAAGTATTAAAGGTTTGATCGCAACTGGAGATTCTATAAGAGAGGCTTTCCTTAGCTTTTTTGAGGGCAAAGGGCATATGCGCATGCCTAGCTCATCATTGATACCGGCGGCAGACCCGACTTTGTTGCTTACTAACGCAGGTATGGTTCAATTTAAGCCTTATTTCACAGGGGAAATGGACCCCCCTAACAGACGTATGACTTCGGTCCAAAAATGTTTCAGAACCACAGATATCGACTCTGTTGGTGACGCGACTCATCTAACTTTATTTGAAATGCTAGGCAATTTTAGTGTAGGAGATTACTTTAAAAAAGAGGCGATAGAGTATGGATGGGAATTTGTTACTGGTGTTCTTTCCTTGGACGCTAATAGGATATGGATAACGATTTTCACTGATGACGAAGAATCTTTAGGTTATTGGATAAATGTAGGAGTCCCCCGAGACCGTATAAAAAGATTTGGACATGAGGACAATTTTTGGGGCCCTGCAGGAAAAGAAGGTCCTTGTGGACCGTGTAGTGAAATACATTATGACTTTGGGATGGAACAGGGGTGCCTAAAGATGGATTGCGGACCCAACTGCACTAACTTGATCGAAAGCACAGGTATTCAATGTACAAGATTCGTTGAACTGTGGAATCTAGTTTTCATGGAATATTACCAAGATGAGGACGGTTCTAGAACCAATCTACCATCTCCAAATATTGATACTGGCATGGGATTGGAACGGTGTGCTGTAATAATGCAACAAAAAGACAATATCTACGAAACTGATTTGTTTTATCCGATAGTGGCAAGAATATGTAATCTGACCGGTAAGACCTATGGGTCTGATATAGATGTTGATCAAGCAATAAGAATAGTCGCAGAACATTGTAGAAGCGCTGTGTTTCTGATTAGTGATGGTGTAGTTCCTAGTAACGAGGGACGAGGTTATGTTCTCAGAAGGCTTATACGAAGAGCTGTTCGATATGCAAACAAGTTGGGCGTGGCATTATTTACCGATAAAAGCCTTTTCCTTGAACAGGAAAGAGACTTTCCAATCGTCGGCATTGACAACAATAGTTTCATTGTTCAGTTAGCTAGTTTTGTCATTGAACTCAATCGGAATGTCTATCCAGACCTCTTGGATAGAGAGAGTTTTGTATTGAGGGTATTGAACACTGAAGAAGAACGATTTGTACAAGTTTTTGATCAAGGTAATGGAATTCTTGGAGAGTTAGTCGACTATCGCAAGACTATCACTGAGATCCAAGACGATATCGTATCTCAAAATCGGTCTCTACCTGGTGTAGAAACCGCAGGGGGATCAATGGCTAAGGATGAACTTGAAAAACAGATTGCAGCCAGTTCAAATGTCGAGATTACCTTGGGAAAATGGTCCAGTAAAATATCCGGTTCTGAAGCCTTTATCATGTACGATACATACGGATTCCCTCCTGAATTGACGGAAGAAATAGCTAGGGAAAATGGTTTGGACGGTATAGACTACCCTGATTTCGCCAATAATATGGAAAACCAAAGAAATAAAGGCAGATCAGCATCTTCGAGATTTCAAGGTAATTTTGACAAAAATAGGATCTATCAACAACTTGATAGCATAGAAACTTCATTCATTGGATACGAGAGCTTTGAGAGTGAATCAGAAGTTTTAGCTATTATAATGAACGAGAAGATAGTTGATAATGTCTTCGAAGGGGACGAATTGGAATTGATAATCAAAGAAACGCCTTTTTATCCTGAAATGGGAGGACAGCAGGGAGATACAGGATTTATCTATAATGATACAGTTTCTCTACGAGTTGTAGACACTCAGACACCTTTAGCGGGTTTAGTAGTCCAAAGATGTCTGGTGGTGTCGGGCAATTTAGCTGTCGGGTCAAATGTTAAGTCTTCGGTGGATAATGTGAGACGTCAGGATACGGCGAGGAATCATAGTGCCACTCACATGCTACATGCTGCTCTCAGGGAAGTCTTAGGTTCACACGTTAGGCAACAGGGATCCCTTGTTACTGCCGACAGATTGAGATTCGACTTTACCCATTTGAGTTCACTGACAGATGAAGAACTCTTGCAAGTGCAGAAGATTACTAATCAAAAAATACGGGAGAATTTGCCAGTTTCTTTCGAAACCACTAGCTACCAAGAGGCAATAAATATGGGTGCATTAGCATTTTTTGGTGACAGATACGGCAATGATGTTAGGGTGGTATCAATTGATTCTGGCAACAACGGGATATTCAGTCTGGAAGTTTGTGGTGGCACACATGTGAGATACACAGGAGATATAGGTTACTGTCATATTATATCGGAGACCGGTATCGGATCAGGAATAAGACGTATAGAGGCTCTAACAGGTAGAGCAGCTGAAGACGCTATGTTAGGTCAAAAAAGGATTGTAGAAGCTGTGTCTAAGAGAATACAGGCTGCTCCACAAGAGATAGTTAACAGATTGGATGATTTCGTCTCTACATTTCAATCTAACAGCAAAAGAATTAACGAACTGGAGAGACAAATTCTGAAAAACGATTTAAATACTCTGGTTAGAACTATCATAGGAGAATCGACTCTAATAAAGGGAGAGCTAGTGGTATCTTCCGCTGATTTACTTAGGGAGGTGGGTGATTGGATAAAGAATGAAATAGACAGTGGTATTATTGTTCTAGGTGCCATTTTAAACAATAGGCCATCTCTATTAGTAATGGCTACTCAAGATCTAGTTAGTAAAGGTTTTAATTCAGGTGATGTGATTAAGGATACTGCCAGAATAGTAGGAGGAGGTGGTGGTGGTCGACCTGATATAGCACAGGCCGGTGGTAAACAACCAGAGAAACTAAATGTAGCACTTGATTACGCAGAACAGAAGATATCGTTATGGCTCAAGACTCTGTAAGAATTCTTGGCTTGGATGTTGGAGAAAAACGAATTGGCGTCGCTGTAGCATATCCAGATGGCATAGTAGTCCGACCACTTGTCGCTATTAACAGATCTTCTATATCTGATGACACTGATAAAATTGTCTCCCTCATAAATGAATACAACATCGAGTTGGTAGTAGTAGGATTACCAATTAGTTTGGACGGGAAATTTAGTCATCAGGCAAGGTTAGTCAAAGATTTTACTCGAAATTTGACTGATGCCTCGCCGGTTCGAGTTAAATCACACGATGAAAGATTTTCAACCGTAGAAGCAAATAGATTGTTAATTGATGCGGGTCAGAAGCCTTCTAGGAACAAAGGTCTTTTGGATTCCGCCTCAGCTGCAGTGATACTCCAGTCCTACCTAGAGTCTAATAGATTCAGAAGTTAACAATTATTGATGGTAGATTCATTATGCTGGTATACTCCAGTGAAATTAAAACTGTTAGCGAGTTCTTGATTAATGATAAAGACGATTTTTCTGCTAGGACATCCGGTGGGCCACTCTATCTCACCAATATTTCAACAAGTTGCTTTGGATTACCATAATTTACCCATCGTTTATAAACCGATTGATGTTTTCCCAGACAAATTGGAAGAAACCATAGATTTATTAAGACAAGAAAATTTTGTTGGAGCTAATGTTACTGTACCTCATAAAGAAACAGTTTTTGATTTATTAGATGAAGTAGATGACACTGCGAAAGTTGTTGGTGCTGTTAATACTATTGAGAATAAGTCCGGTAAACTTATCGGCCATAATACCGATGTAGATGGGTTTATCATGTCTTTAAAAAAAAATTCCACACTTAACCCATCTGGGAAGATGTGTGTAGTGATTGGAGCAGGCGGAAGCGCAAGAGCTGTTATCACAGGTTTGCTCCGTGTTGGAGTAGCCCGCGTAATAATATTCAACCGAACATTTTCCAGGGCAACAAATCTCGCGAATGAGATGAATCCTGAAGGAAACAAGATACAAGTTATTGATATGCAGGAAATCGATCTCTTCAAAAGATTTGTTGAAGAAGCTGATTTGATAGTTAATTGTACGTCAATAGGTATGAAAGGCGGATCCGACGCTGAAAAGACACCTGTACCTGTAGATATTATATCTCCCAAATCTTTGATAACAGATTTGGTCTATAACCCTGAGCAAACACCACTAATAAAGGGTGCTGACAAAGCTGGTGCTAATGTTTTAACAGGATTATCTATGTTAGTTTACCAAGGAGCTATATCATTTGAGATATGGACTGGTAAGAAAGCACCAGTAGATCGAATGTTTGTTGCAGCCCAATCCGCTATGAATAAAGAGGTGGGATAGAATCTACTATTACATTCGAATAATTGTATACTTGATCTTATTGAACGTTTAGGTGCAAGAGATATGTTGCCTTTATGCAATTGTAAATAGTAGGATTGATCGAGGTATAATGGTTTAATCAATGATTAGAACTTGTCTCAAATTTGTTGATGAGACGTATTGAACTGATATGAGGAGATGTGTCAAATGCTAAGGTTTCTCACTGCAGGTGAATCACACGGGAAAAGTTTAACTACTATAATTGAAGGTATTCCTGCCGGATTAGAAATCACGGAGGAATATATAGAAAGGGATATGGCACGTCGGCAAATAGGATACGGCAGGGGTGGCAGAATGCAGATAGAAAAAGACCGTGCTGAAATATTGTCTGGTGTGAGGCATGGTTTGACTTTAGGTTCTCCAATTACTATGTTGATAATAAACAGGGATTGGTCCACAGGAAAGGGACCAGACGGAGTTCCTTGGATGGATGAAATGAACGTTGCCCCTTCAGATGTGCCATTTGACCCCATTACTCATATAAGACCAGGCCACGCGGATACTCCTGGAGTCACTAAATATATGCAATCTGATGCCCGTAATATTTTAGAACGTTCAAGTGCCAGAGAGTTTGCCGCTAGAGTGGCGGCTGGAGCTGTGGCGAAACGATTTTTGGAAGAATTTGGTATAAGTGTCCATGGTCATGTATTGTCTATTGGTGGTATTCACTCAAACTCGTCTGAGGATGTTGATTGGGCAACACTAGAGGAATCACCATACCATAAAGAAAATATTGAGGGATCCAAGATATCAGCAGTTAGATGTGCAGATCCTGTAGCAGCTGATCTCATGATAAAGGAAATTGATAAAGCTAGAGAATCAGGAGATAGTTTGGGAGGCAGGATAGAGATTGTTGCCACGGGCGCACCAATTGGCTTGGGTAGTCATATACAATGGGATAGAAAATTAACCACTAAATTAGCCGGAGCCATTATGAGCATGAATGCGGTTAAAGGAGTTGAATTTGGCGCCGGATTCTCTCAAGCTGATTTAAGAGGTTCTCAGGTTCATGATGTCGTCAAACCAGTTGGTGAATGGGGAAACGAGTCTGATGGAAAAATAGGTAGACCATGGCCACGAAGGACAAATAATTCAGGCGGATTAGAAGGAGGAATGACCACGGGAGAACCTTTAGTCATTAAGGCAGTAGTCAAACCAATAGCAACTATTATGAATGGTCTTGAAACTGTGGATTTGTTGACAGGTGAATTTGTATCAAAAGCTCATTTTGAGCGAAGTGACATAACATTTGTACCAAGTTGTGCAGTTGTGGGTGAGGCTATGGTGGCTTTGGTGCTCGCAGAGGCAGTGCTGGAGAAATTTGGGGGCGATCATATTGAAGAAACAAAACGCAATTGGATATCCTATATGGCCACGACGGCTCCTCGGACAAGATGATTTAGATTGAGTACTTTACTTATGAGTCCGGAATTTGTGTTTCATTCGAATTCTATTGGTCTGAATTAATATGAGTGATCGGATAGATCAGATTAATAATCCTAGCAGAATAGTTGTGAAAATTGGTACTAATGTATTGATTGATGATTCTGGTCAATTAGACTTGGCTTTGATTGAAAGTCTGGTATCTGACATCGCTGATATCCATGAACAAGGTATCGAGGTGGTTATTGTTACATCTGGAGCTATTGCTTTCGGTGCAAACATGCTAGGAATTGATATAGAGAACCAGGATGTTCGTTCTAAGCAAGCTTTAGCTGCAGTTGGGCAAAGTAGATTGATGCATGCATACGAGCAAATATTCGAAGCCCACAATATAGTTGTAGCACAGGCTTTGATTTCTAGATCAGACATTACAGATAGAGAAGGCTATCTTAATGTTCGGAACACGCTTGTAACACTAATGGATTTCAATACAGTTCCAATTATTAATGAAAACGACGTTGTAGCTTTGGAGGAAATAGGGGTCAAAGTTTTTGGAGACAATGATAATTTGTCCTCTATGGTGTCTAATTTAATTGATGCGGATCTCTTAATATTGTTAAGTGATATTGACGGTTTACACACTATGGATCCTCATCAACACCCTGATGCTGAGTTAATTTTGGAAGTAAATACAATAGACGAAAGTATTGAAGCTATGGCTGGTGTCTCTCACAGTTCCAGGAGCAAAGGAGGAATGCAAGCCAAGTTGGATGCTATAAAATTAGCCACGGCCTCAGGCATAGCGGTTATATTGGTTAATGGTAGGACTCAATCGGTTGTGAGTGCCGTTTTAGCAGGCAAAAACATAGGAACCTTTTTCAAACCCTCTTCAACCAAGATGGAGAGTCGTAAGAGATGGATGCTTGGTGCACTTTCAAATGATTGCAAAGTTGTTGTTGATTTTGGAGCAGCCAATGCGTTGTTGGAATGGAAAGGCAGCCTCCTTCCTTCTGGGATTAGAGAAGTTGTAGGTGTTTGTAGAAGAGGAGAGATTATATCTATAGAAAATGTGAACGGTAAACCAATAGCTTGTGGTATTACAGGATATGATTCTGAGGATATATCTGCCATCAAGGGTTTGCATTCTGACGATATTCTCAAGATTCTTGGGTATTATTATGGTGAGGAAATAATACATAGAAATAACATGGTTTTGTTATGAGTTTTCATAACTCTGTAGTTTCCCAATTGTTATTTCTTAAGACTGCACATGTAGCATGGGAGATTTAACATGACGAATATCGACGACGAATTAATGGTGAAAGGGTCTAATGCTAGATTGGCTTCAAAAGAGCTTGCAAAATTGTCCTCAGATATCAAGAACGAGGCTTTGTTAAAGATAGCTAATAACTTGGAAAGTAACTGTGAAGATATAATACAAGTTAATGCCAAAGATATAGATGCTGGAAAAGAAAAAGGTTTAACTGAGGCACTTTTAGACAGATTGTTGTTGAATCAGGACAGGGTTATTGGCATGGCTAATGATTTGCGCAATATAGTAAATATCCCAGATCCAGTCGGAGTCATTATTGATCAAAAGGTTTTACCTAATGGGTTGAATGTAAGTCGGAGGAGAGTTCCATTGGGGGTTATTGGTGCAATATATGAGAGTCGACCAAATGTTACTATAGATATATCTGCTTTATGTCTAAAATCTGGTAATGCTGTTATCTTGAGAGGAGGCAGTGAGGCCATAAATTCAAATAGAATACTTTCTGATATAGTTCGGCAATCTATAGCAGATGTTGGTTTACCAATAGATTCGGTTTGTTTCGTTGATTCCCCTGACAGATCAATAGTAGACCAAATGTTAACTATGAAAAATGAAATAGATCTATTGATACCTAGGGGAGGAGCTGATTTTATACGTTATGTAGGAAACAACGCTACTATGCCGGTCATCACAGGTGGCATAGGTGTTTGTCATACTTATGTAGACCAGTTTGCTGATTTGGAGAAATCGGTGGCCATATCATATAACGCAAAAGTACAGAGACCCACAGTGTGCAATGCTATGGACACATTAATTATTCATTCAGCTGTGGCATCGTCTTACCTTACAGAAATTGCAAAAAAATGGTCAGATGCGGATGTGGAGATACATTGCGACGAAAAATCAATGAGTATTCTAGATTCAATTCAAGGGCTAAAACTGAAACAAGCAAATGATGGGGATTGGGGTACAGAATTCCTCTCCTTGACAGTATCAGTGGCTGTAGTTAATTCATTGGAGGAAGCTTTGGATCATATTGATAGGTACGGATCCGGACATTCTGAAGCGATTATTACTGAGGATCAGTCTAATGCTATGAAATTTCTTGATGACGTTGATGCTGCAGCGGTGTTTGTGAATGCTAGTACTAGGTTTACAGATGGTTCTGCGTTAGGTTTAGGGGCTGAGGTGGCAATAAGCACCAATAAAATGCATGCAAGAGGTCCAATGGGACTGAATGAATTAACTTCTTATAAGTGGACAATAATTGGGGATGGTCAGGTAAGAGAATAATAGTAAGTTGGTTTTCTAAGAACCTCTAGGTTGTTCCTCAAGTGTAATATTTAGGTCAAGTATTTCCTTGCCTCTCGATATAGTAACTTTTGCTTCTGTTCCTATGTCGTATCCTCTGACCACTTTTTGTAGTTGTTTTACAGTTGTTACCTCAATATTATCGAATGCGGTTATCACGTCTCCCGCTAATATTCCTGCTTCTTGTGCGGGTCCTGATATGTCGACCCTTGTGATCAGAACTCCTTTGTTAACGGATAGATTTTCCTGATTCACTATTACTGGAGTAACATCTGTGACTCCAACTCCCATCCATCCGAACACTACCTTTCCGTGTTCAAGGATCGATGATATCACTGGTACTACAGTGAATGAACTGACAGCGAATCCTATACCTTCTCCTTGTGATGTTCTAGCTGTGTTTATACCAACTATATCACCTTCCAGGTTAATTAGAGGGCCACCACTATTACCTTGGTTGATAGCAGCATCAGTTTGGATCATATTGAACAACCTGCCTCCTTCAGTGTCAATGTATCTATCAAGAGCACCGACTATTCCCAGAGTAACAGTAGGTCCTCCTGGTAGGGCTAATGCGTTACCTATGGCGATAACCCAATCTCCAATTTGCAGAGAGTCTGGATCTGCAAAATTAACAGCATCGTAAGAGCCTTCAGGTATTTCTATAACAGCTAAATCTGATGTCGGGTCTGTACCGCGTATTTTTGCTACGAAAGATCGGCCATCTTCTAGAAAGACATTAATTTCAGTCGCACCGTTTACCACATGATTATTTGTCACTATTAGCCCCTTCTTGTCAAATAATACCCCGGTGCCTTGAGCTTCTTGTTCAATGTTTCTGCAACCAAAAAAGAAATCACATTGTTCTATTATTGATTCTGTTGCAATAGCTACTACGGATGGCTTAACTTCAGACACTATTTTAGCTACTGACGGAAGTTCTTTTATCAAAGGTACAGGTGTTGGTGTAGGTACAGGTGTAGGTGTCGGTGTCGGTACTGGTGTGGGTGCCAGTGTCGCTGTTGGTATTGGTATCATTGGAGACAATGTCTCTATAGGTATCTGGGTTGCTTTAGATGTGTTATTTGACCCAGAATCTGGGAGACCTTGTTGAGAAGCTTCATTTGTGTTTCCATCCGTTTTTATATGGTCAATACTTCCCGTATCGCATCCGATAACTAGTAGAATAATTACTACTGCCAAGTAAATTAATTTAACTAACGAATTTGTCATTTTTAATCTCTGATAAATTTCCGCAATTATACATGTAAATTTCGAAAAACTTGTGAATTTTTGAATCCCCGTTCAACCTCTATCTCAAGTTCTTTATTCAGAATTTCACTGTGTCTTCTATTTCTCTTTCTTTTAGAAGGCTATATTGCGAAAAACGGGCAGTGATGGTTGATCCAAAGAGAAGTATGATAGATGACACGTAAACCCAAACCAATAATACTACTATGCTTCCTACAGAACCGTATATAGTTGAGTATATGGAAGAATTTCCTATAAACCAAACAAAAACATTTTTAAGTATTTCGAAACCTGTTGTGGCAACTATAGCACCAGGTAGTGGTTCAGTTATTTTGACTTTTGTATTTGGTAGCAACCAATATATTGCAAAAAATACTATGAATGATAGCGTCGGAGGTAAAGCCGAGGCTAACCTTTCCCATAGTAATGCCCCGTCTACATAAGTTTCGCGGGTGATGAATTCTAATATTTCCATTAGATATGTTAGTATTGCTGTCGAAAAAATTGAAATCAGCATTAAAATTGCAGCCGCAACCATAAAAGTAATATCTACTAAGCGTTCCTTCAAGAAGGGTCTCGGTCTGGTTATACCCCACGTGGCATTTATTCCTTTACGTATTGAACCAAAAACAGCAGTTCCTGCCCAGAGTAAACCTAGTATACCTACTATACCCGCAATGTTTCTGCTATTGACCGCACTGGTTATGATTTCACTTATAGTTTCTTCGGAAACAGGAGATTGCTGTGCTACTCGGTTTGCGAGTTCATCTATAGATTCTGGTCCTAATAGAAAGCTTAAACCAGATATTATAGCTACTATAAGAGGGAACAGGGAAAACAATGTGTAGTAGGATATGGCTGCGGATAATTGTGGACCATTCTTGCCCAAAAAATCATTTATAGCTCTCCACAACGCTCCAACTAACTTAACTGATGTAGTAAACAATTTCTAATCCAATCTCGATTTAGCAATCGAGATCCTATTTAATATTCGGGCGAAAGTCAACCCGTATGATGATTCATGTAGTGCTAAAAATACCACATTCCCCAATCCTTGATTTGAGAAGCGCGTGCAATTATAATTTGGATGCCCTTACCAATACAAATACAAGAGAGTACATGATTGTCTAAAATTGAACAATTTCCGATCGGTTATAAGCTGGAACCTGTAATATTCGATCTTCAAGATTGGGAAGTTAAGCTTTATCTTCAATCAGCCGGTGAGACCAACCCATTATTTGAAGATCAGAAATTAGTGCCACCGACGGCGATAGCCGCATTCGCTCTCAGAGGAGTCTTGAAGGAATTGGAACTGCCTCCAGGGGCCATACACATCGCCCATGAGATGTCTTTTGCTCCTTCGATAAAATCTGATCAGTCTGTGATATTCAACGCAACGCTGACCCAAAATGCTGTAAGATCCGGTTGGCGATTTGTTACAATAGATTTCGTTGGCATTTTGGCTACGGATCGTATTGAAGAGGAACAAGTTGTTAACGGTCGTAGTACTGTTGTTATATCAGAAGATTCGTTAGGGGATTAATATGATAGTCGGTAAACTTTTACCATCAGTGTCAAAACAGGTAATACAAGAAAACATAAACACTTATGCTGTAGCCAGTGGTGATCATAACCCCCTCCACTGGGATGAAAATTTTGCTGTAAATGCTACCCATTATGGACGTATCGTTGCACATGGAATGTTAGTATTAGCATATATATCCGAGATGATGACAAATGAATTTGGTACATCTTGGATAGAAGACGGTACTTTAAAGGTGAGGTTTAAAGCTCCTGTTTATCCAGGTGATAATGTGGAGACATTTGGTGAGATAGTAAAATGTGAAGAGGACATAAAAGGTTATAAAGTAAGTTGCAGTGTTGGATGCAGGAAAATAGATGGAGAAGATGTTATCACTGGCCAGGCTTCACTCTACATGGCCAAAGTAGATTAACAAATTGAGTTTTATATGAGTACATACGCAACTGAAAAAAAATACATTATAGCGGTCGACGCCATGGGTGGGGATAATGCTCCCGAAGAAATAATAAAAGGAGCTTTGCTGGCAGTTGAAAGCAACGACGTGGAAATTATTCTAGTTGGGGATGAAGACAAGATGTCTAAATACCTGCCTACGGATCCACTTTCAAATTTGCATTGTGTTTATTCGTATGGCGTGGTTAATGAAGATGAACAGCCATTGGAGGCGGTCAAATCCAAGCCTAAGGCTTCAGTGTTTGTTTGCGCCGACCTTGTAAAAGAGGGTCGAGCAGACGCATTTGTTACCATGGGCTCTACAGGAGCGGCAATGGCCGCTGGGGTGTTGAAAATTGGAAACATTAAAGGAATAGAGAGGCCTTCTTTAGGAGGACCTTTCTTAGGTTTATCCCCAAAGACAATATTAATAGATTTGGGGACTAGTATAGATAACCGACCATCGCAGTTATTAAACTATGCAGTGTTGGGATCTACTTTCTCACGAGTTTTCATGGGAATTGAAAATCCTAGAGTTGGCTTACTAAGCGTGGGATCAGAAGAGGGAAAGGGTAATAGACTGGTAAAAGAAACATATCCCTTGCTTCAAAAGAGTGGTCTGAATTTTATAGGTAACGTCGAAGGATTTGATATTCCTTTAGGCAAAGCGGATGTGGTTGTGTGTGACGGATTTATTGGTAATATACTGATGAAGTTTTCAGAAGGCCTTGGTGTTTCTGTGTTCGATTATATAAGGTCTTCAGGCTTGTCTGACAATCCTACTGAAAACGGAATTGTCGAGGCGCTTTATAGCATGACAAATTTTGTTGAGCATGTTGGTGGTGGGCCTTTATTGGGGTTGGATGGAGTAGCTATTGTTGGACATGGTAGATCTAAATCAGCCTCTGTAAGTGCTGCAATCAAATTGGCTAAAACGGTGTTGAATCTCGATTTAGTGGATTTGATAGAAAAAGATCTAAACTTGGTCCGATCAAGATTAAACGTGTATTAGGAGAATATTTTGAGTATCCATAATAAAGTCGCACTTATAACCGGAGGTTCTAGGGGTATAGGTAGGGCTGTAGCAGTTAGGCTAGCGAGGGATGGAGTTAAACTAGCTATTAACTATAAATCTGATAGGGAAAGTGCTGATTTGGTAGTTGGCATAGCAAACAAGATGGGAGTGGAGGCATTGGCTGTACAGGCTGATGTATCTGATAGTTCTCAAGTGGACATCATGGTTGACCAGATAATAGGTACATTGGGTAATGTTGATATATTGGTAAATAATGCAGGAATAATCCATGATAGCTTACTTATGCGAATGTCAGAGGACGTATGGGATGAGGTTCTGAACACCAATCTTAAGGGATCCTACAATTGTACTAAAGCTGTGTTGCGATATATGGTAAGACAACGTTGGGGTCGTGTGATAAATGTTGTTTCAGTAGTTGGGATAGAAGGTAATCCGGGTCAATCGAATTATGCTGCATCTAAGGCTGGAGTTATAGCCTTTTCTCGGAGCATAGCAAAGGAGGTTGCTTCTCGTAATATTACTGTCAATTCTGTTGCTCCAGGCTATATATCTACCGAAATAGTTGCTGACTTAAACCCTGAATTTAAGGAACTAATATTGTCCAGAATTCCACAGAACAAATTTGGTACAGTTGAGGACGTGTCCAATATGGTGGGTTATTTGGCTAGTGAAGAAGCCAATTATATTACTGGGGAAGTTATAAGGGTTGACGGTGGTATAGAGTTATGAATAAACGAAACAATTTGATTAAATATCATGTCTCTTAGTGGAAAAGTAGCATTGGTAACTGGTGGGTCCAGGGGGATTGGCAAAGCCATATGTCTAGCCTTAGCCAGTGATGGAGCTAACGTCATAGTAAACTATGCTCGCCATTCTAAGGAAGCGGATGAAACTGTCTTATCTTTGCAGCAATTAGGTGTTAAAGCCAAAAAAATTAGAGCCAATTTAGGTGATCCTGAAAAGATAAAAGAAATGTTTCGTGAGATTCAGCGCGAATTTGGTAGTTTGGACATATTAGTTAATAATGCAGCTTCTGGGGTTCAAAGACAGGCTACGGAATTGGAAATAAAACATTGGGACTGGACTTTAGATATAAATGCAAGAGCAGCTTGGTTATGTGCTATTGCATCCACGAAACTTATGGCTCCAGGTTCCCGTATAGTAAATATTACGAGCCTAGGTTCATATAAAGTAATACCTAATTACGTGTCTGTAGGCGTCTCGAAGGCAGCATTAGAAGCTTTAACCAGATACTTAGCAGTAGAGCTTTCGTCTCAGGGAATAATAGTTAATGCTGTATCCGGTGGACTAGTGGATACTGATGCTTTAAGGAGTTTTGAAAATAGTAAAGACCTGATAGAAGATTCAGTAAGTAGGACTCCTGCAGGTAGGATGATAAAGGCCACAGATATATCTGATGTTGTGTTATTTCTTTGCAGTGAACAGTCCAGTATGATACGGGGACAAGTTATAGTAGTTGACGGCGGGATATCACTTCTTGCGCTTTAGGAAGTGGGTACAGTAACGTGATTTTACTAATAGATTACTTATATGTCAGTGGTAGTTCTATTATCTTCCCTCTAACGGCCATATTTCTTGACTTCTTAATGTCTACTTCTTGATCTATGTCTGTATTTGGTGCCTTTATGTATCCCAGTGCCAATGTCTTCCCTAGGATTGGGGACTTTACAGAAGAGGTTATAAAGCCTATTTGTTTACCGTCCAATTCTAAGTCACATGAGTCTATAGGTTGGTCATCCGACAATACTATTCCTCTTAGTCGTTTTTGAACTTTTTGATATGTATTTAGTCTCAATATAACTTCTTGCCCGATGTAACATCCCTTAGTGCCACTAATGTGACTTTCCAATCCTGCTTCTAAAGGATTATAATCTTCACCTAATTCGGCACCATGTTTTGGCACCCCTTGTTCTATACGGACTATCTCTAGAGAATCGGATCCAACTGCAGAAAAACCTGCGTTTATTAAACTCAGCCAAACGGTATCAGCAACTGAACTCCCGGACAGTATGTCAAAGCTTTCTAATCCAAATCTGTCAGTTTTAATTATAGTCACTTCTTGTCCAGCAACAGATATTTTTTCATTTTGATACAACGTTGATATTATCACACCATTTTCGTCCAATATGCTTTGGACATTTTTGCCCCATACTGAGAAAAGGTTGGTTTTAGCACTAATATCGTCTACTTGTATGTCTTCACCAAATGTATATAGATCTATCCATTCCACAACCCGTTTAGTTGTATTCGGATTAGTCAGTAAGATAAGTTCTTGACCAGTGTTAATGACTCTAAGCAGGTCAATTATCCTACCCTTGTTTGTTGTTAGGATAGTTGAAGTACCATAGCCTGCCTCTAGGTCAAGTAGCTTATTTGTAGACAGTCTGTTTAGTAGATCTAGAGCATCCTGTCCAGTCATTCTTAGAATCCCATGGCCAGATATGTTAGCCAAAGCATTATTTTGGTATATGTCTCGGTATTCTTGGAGCGTATTACCAAAGTTGTTTGGAGAATGCATTATGTTAGACCTTTTGTTTATGGGTTTATAACGTGTGGTGCCGGATCGAATTGGCTTTCTATTAACTCCTCATTAACTTAAATGAATCGTGTAACTGCCAATGATCAAAGTTGGTATCGATTGTTAAACAGAGAACGATGTTCCACAACCGCAAGTGGTTTTGGCATTTGGATTATTGAAAACAAAGCCTTTACCATTTAAGTCGTCCCCATATTCCAGTATGGTGCCCGCTAGAAAGACGTAACTTTTTCTATCAACGAACAATTTGATGCCGTTCTCTTCGATGACTTTGTCATCTGGTCTTGCTTCGTTATCTATAGACAATGTGTAGGTAAGACCAGAACATCCACCACCCTTCACTCCTACTCGTAATCCAAAGCTTTCTAGGCTGTCTCTGTCCGCGAATTCTCTTGCCTTGCGGGCGGCTTTTTCCGATATACTAATTGTGAGTGGCATATTTCATACCTCTAAAACGGTTTTTATTTGTCCGTACATTATCAGGATTCTATATATTATACGATGCGCAGTCAACACAACCAAGTATAATTTGTTGGCCCCAGTAATTTCCTTGACACCTATCTAAGTAGGTAAGTATCATAATCAGCGATCTGGTAGTCCACCGAATACCATTTGGACAATGGACGATGTTTTGAAATATGTAATGGGCCAGTAGCTCAGCTGGTTAGAGCGCAGTCCTGATAAGACTGAGGTCCCTGGTTCGAGTCCAGGCTGGCCCACCATGTGTTATGACCCATTGATGGCATGAATCCGACTTGGAGTAAATCTATTGGCCGCAGATAACTTGATATTGGACACGAGTATGAATGATCCAGTGAATCCCAATATAGTAGCTATAGGGGGAGGCACTGGATTATCTAATCTATTGATGGGTCTTAAGTATTGGACAAATAATCTGACAGCTGTAGTTACAGTGTCTGATGATGGCGGAAGTTCGGGTAGATTGCGGAAGGATCTTGGGATTCCCCCACCGGGTGATGCTAGAAATTGTTTGACAGCTTTAGCACCAGACTCCTATACCAAACAGTTATTCCAGTATCAATTTGACAAAGGTACGTCTTTGTATGGACACAGATTAGGCAATTTAATCTTAGCTGCTGTTCAACAAGGCACAGGGAATTTTGAAAAATCTTTAGAAATATCTGCTACGTTGTTGAATAGCAAGGGATCTGTACTGCCTGTGTCTAATAGAAACGATATAGTTTTGATGGGAAAAACTGTAAGAGGTGATATTTTGGTTGGTGAGTCGGTCATTGGTAATTCTTCTGAAAAAATACGAGATGTTTGGATTGAGCCTAAATCAACTGAGGCATCAAGTAGTGTTTTGACTGCCATAGAAAAAGCTGACTTGTTAGTATTCGGCCCAGGCAGTTTGTACACTAGTGTTATACCTAATTTCTTGTTTCAGGGAATGGGTATGGCAATTGCGAAATCAAAAGCCCCGAAGTTATTCGTATGCAACGTTGCTACGGAGCTATATGAAACAGATGGCTTAAATGCCCAAGATCATGTTCGGATTTTTGAAACTATTACGGGTGTTAAATGTTCACACGTTATTTTGAATGCTAATTGTAAAGACATACCTGAAGAAGTTGGACGGCACTGTATATATCCAGAAGCTTTTGTAAACGATCCTTCAGTCAAGATATTATTGAAAGATGTTATTAATGAGGACGATAGGGTAATGCATGATGCCGATAAATTAGCTAGAGAAATAATGGATGTTACTTTTACTCGTAACACAATCGTGCATTAAGTAAGGGTTGTTGGCGTAAAGTACACATGTTTGGGATTTAACGATTTTGCTTTCAATCCATTGACTAGTACTGATGGGTAGCATATTATTTAGAGACCAAAAGTCCACTGGGGGTTGCCTTGCCTAAACAGTCGCCGGTTCCAGATGAAGTAAGTAAGCCGTTTTGGGACGCATGCAACCAAAACAAGCTCGTTGTGCAGCATTGTGAAACGTGTGACCGTATGCAGTTCCCTCCAGAGTCCACATGTGTTAAATGTGAATCTTCCAGTATGGGATGGAAAGAAGTTAGTGGTATGGGAAAGATTCATGGATACTGTGTAATGCATGATTCTAGAATAAGGTTACTACAGGCTGATCAGCCATTTAATATAGCTGTGATAGAACTTCAAGATGATCCGGACATTAAAATGTTTTCTCATCTGCCAGGCACAGATGCAGATGAAGTAGTAATAGGTTCAATTGTCAGAGTAGAATTTCAAGACACTGAAGCCACAGGTCAAAAAGTCCCGGAATGGCGAGTGGTGTAGATTAAATCCAAATTCGCTTGTTTGTGGGGGTATAAATGTCAGTAACTCAAAATGCACCAGCATCTATATATAGGACGAAAGAAGACTTGGGTGTCTGGGAGCACAGAGGAAAAGTGGCAGTAGTAGGAATTGGTCACTCTCCTACATTCAGAAGATGGGATGAGAGGCTGGAAACTAGTGTTGGTTATCTGACTATACAGGCCATTCAGAAAGCTTTGGAAGATGCTGGAGTTAAACCAGAAGAAGTGGATGGTGTCGTCTCTTCACCTAAAGGAATGGGAGAAGGATGGGCTCCGAGACCAATACCAGAAGATTTTGCTAATACATACAAACCTACAGACGGCGACCCTAACGACGGACTCGATGGAGCCAGCGCCGATTGGATAGTTAATAATGTTCCGGGCCTGGATAACGTTTCTTTTACAATGCATGGACCGGCTTGCATCTCGAATGCATTGGTTGTTGCAGCACAGGCCGTTGGAGATGGACTTGCAAAGACTTGTTTGGTAGTAAGAGGTACAGGCAATATAGGTGGCAGATACGGTCAATATGGTGCAGCAGCAGCAGATCAGGCATCAGGCGCTTCTCAATGGACTAACCCGTGGGGTTGGCAATTGATACCTCAGATAGCATTCGGATTCGATCAATATTGCCGTAAATATGGTTCAAACCACGATAAAATGGCTCCATTCATATTGAATCAAAGAAGGAATGGATCCATGTTTCCGGAGGGGTTTTATTACCAGAATAGGCCGGAAGATTTACAAATCACTACAGAAGATTATGTTTCTGCGAGATGGATATGTAAACCCATGAATTTGTACGATTGTGACCTGCCCATTCAGACTGCTTGGGCTTACTTGATCACTACAGCTGATAGAGCAAAAGATATGAAACAGAAACCTGTCTACATATTGAATCATTGTTCACAGAGGGGGGTTGTGAGGAGCCTAGTAGAAACGTTGGAAGAAACAGAGGCCTTCACTGACAGTATTGCAAAAAAGGTATATCAGGGCTCAGGATTAACAGCAAGCGAATTGGATATTTGTAATCCTTACGACGGTTTCACTCTTTTCACTCAATACTATCTAGAAGGTTTGAAGTGGCATGGCGTAAAAAGGGGAGAAGCTCATGATTTTTGGGCTGGAGATATCAGAGTCGAGGGACCTCATCCCTTTAGTTCTAGTGGAGGTAACAATGGTAATGGGCGTACTAGGACTTGGAATCAAACGGATACCATGCAACAATTGCAAGGTAGGGCAGGATTGAGGCAGGTAACAATCAGAGCCGAAACGGGCCTGGCGGGTGCTTTCACCCCGGGCGTTTCTGACTGGATGGTTTATGGGATTAGCCCTGACTAATTGATCAAGGCTTTCGTTTTTTATGTCGCGCAGTTCGTGTGATGTAATGTATAATATGTTTGTTAGAGACGGATTATTCTGTTGTTTGATGCAAATTTTAACGGAGGTAGATTATGTCGAAACTTATCCCGGTCCCAGATGAATTGAGCCAGCCATTTTGGGACGCTGTTAACGAAAGAAAGTTAATAGTTCAAAATTGTGATTCCTGTAATAAATTGCAGTACCCACCCAAACCTGCTTGTGAATTATGTGGGTCCAACTCTCTTAGCTGGAAAGAGACAAGCGGCAAAGGCCATATTCTTTCCTTTTTTGTTGTTTACGACGGAAGGTATCAGGTGAGAATACCGGACCAACCATACAATGTAGCTGTGGTTACTCTTGATGACGACCCTGGTATAAACTTTTACTCCAATTTGGCAGGTACGCCGGTAAAGGAAGTGCCTGTCGGTGCAGCGGTAGAGGTTACTTTTGAAGAAGTAGCTCCAGGTCAATTGATCCACGAATGGAAATTGGTATAGACAGACCAAGAAATTTTGTTTAAGAATAATAATTCGATAAGAAAAGGAGATATATGGCTATTGGAGGAGTAGAAGGAACTGGATGGAGACGAGACAAACTAGGCCTAGGTGTCTGGGAGAGTCAGGGTAAGGTGGCAATAGTCGGATGGGGTAACTCTCCTGTGGATAGGAGATGGGATGGAGTTTCAATGGATAAGACTTATGGTGCTTACGCTTTGATTGCTATTAAACAAGCCTTAGAAGATGCTGGAGTTAAGCCCGAGGAAGTAGACGGAATATTGGCGTGCCCTGAGACCGGAGCTGGTGCCACTGGTGGAGCATCGGCGGATTGGGGTCCTTCTCGACCTTATTTTGATGCTCCATATGATTCAGAATGGGGTTTAAGTAGGATAAATGCACAATGGTTGATAGAACAGATGCCTGAACTATCAAACGTACAATATGCACCTGACAACGTTCCAGCTATAGGTGAACAGATGGGGATGGCTTCTCAAGCTGTCGCTGAAGGCAAAACTCAGATTTGTCTGGTTGTCTACGGTATGAATAACTTTGAGGGTAGGTACAGGCATGGAGGAGATAATGCGTCTCCATATGCAGCTGGTAACCGTCAGTGGAACGCCCCCTGGAGTAGTGGAGACGGACTGCAGTTAACAGGAGCTATTACTCTACAGCAATATTGTCATCGGTACGGTGTTGACTGGGATGAAATGATGGGTCCGGTGATAATTAATGAGCATAGGAATGGATTAATGCACGACTGGGGTTTTTACACCTTGCATGGAGCCTCTGGTCTTACTCAAGATGATTATGCAAATGCCAGACCAGTTTTGTGGCCATGTAGGATCTGGGATTGTGATAGGCCAGTAAACGCAGTTGGTGCTTTCCTTTTCACAACAGCTGAACGAGCAAAGGACATGAAACAGAAACCTGTTTACGTGTTGAACCACAATCAGGGAATGGGAGGCACC
This sequence comes from SAR202 cluster bacterium, assembly GCA_009391535.1. Taxonomy (GTDB): domain Bacteria; phylum Chloroflexota; class Dehalococcoidia; order Lucifugimonadales; family UBA2985; genus VFHP01. Next base: position 173,816 of record VFHP01000024.1, read on the forward strand.
GTTAGAAGCACTCAGGAGACTTTGGATGAGTCTGAAGCCGCTAGGGATCATGTTGCTCAAATGTCTTATGAAGGATCTGGGCTGACTGCTAAGGATATAGATATTTTCAATCCTTACGATGGCTACTCATTTTTCCTTCCACTTACATTAGAAGGATTTGGTTGGCATGGTGTGGGCAGAGGAGAATCGAGCGACTTCTTTAATGGAGATATCTCTGTGGAAGGACCTCATCCTTTTGTTTCTGGCGGTGGTAATCTTGGGGTTGGTAGGACAAGAACAGCGATGTACATTGACAGCATCCAACAACTTCGAGGTACTGCGGGTAAGAGGCAAGTGAACGTCAAGGCTGAAACAGCCATATGCGCTTTTGCTCCCGCAAGAAGTGCAGCATATTTGACCTTGTCCAACGCCTTGCCGTAAATTCATCAACTTAACAAGGCATGGGCTAGCTTATGGAGGATAGCCCATGCCTTGTGTCTATATTGACAAGGCATTGCGGTACTTTTAATATTCAGAATTATTGCAATCAAAGTCCAATTTTCTGCAATTGGACGTCTTACGAAAAAACACACAGCTATTAAATTAGGAGAACCAATCTTGAAAATCTTATTGAGCTTTGATATAGATGGCACCTTAGAAACTGGGGACCCTCCTGGCCCAGTTACCCTAGAAATGGTTAAACGTGCAAGGGATCTGGGATGCATAATCGGCAGTGCATCTGACAGAGCTATAAGTTCTCAAAAGGTCATGTGGGAAAAGGTTGGCATAGAGGTTGATTTTGTATCTAACAAGCATGTGTTGTCAGAGATCAAGGAGAGATTCGAGGCGGACTATTACCTTCATATGGGTGACAGGGAATTAGACAGACAATTCGCCTTGGAAGCAGACTTTGATTTCATATGGATGGACGAAGCTGCTACAGAACCCTGGGTTCTTAAACTTCAATCGGACACAGACCAAGATACAGATATCCCAGACCAAGAAACAGACGAGATGAAAATCTTACTTAGTTTCGATATAGATGGGACGTTGGAGACTGGAGATCCTCCAGGTCCAGTTACAATAGAAATGGTCAGGCGCGCAAGGGACATGGGATGCATAATCGGCAGTGCTTCTGACCGGGCTATAACCTCTCAAAACTTGATGTGGGAGAAGCTAGAAATAGAACCAGAATTCGTCTGTAATAAACACTTACTAACAGATGTAAAGCAAAAATTTAAGGCCGATTATTACTTGCATATGGGTGATAGGGAACTAGATAGGCAGTATGCTCTTGAGGCAGAATTTGACTTTATGTGGCAGGATGAAGCTGCTACAGAGCCCTGGATAGCTATGCTGAAGGGTGAAACTGATTCGAGTGATAAAGTATCTGATGCTGTATCTAGTGGTGCATCTCGTTTGGTAATACAAGATTTATTTAAACCAGAAGATTGTCATGTTACGGAAAAAGACACTAAATGGTGTGTTGCACACCATAAACCTATATGGGAATGTGAGTCTTATGCCAATAAAGTCTATTACTCTCCTAGAAAAGATGAAGATGGTTTAAGTTAGATTTGTTCAGGCACGGGATTTGAAATAAACAAACTATTGTGATAGAGTTTTGATTATGGATGTGAAATTGTTTTCAATGTTCTGTATCGATGTTGACAAATAGCAGTAGGGCAATAATACCGTGGTTGTAACGCCCCGCTTCATTCTTAACCAGGGGCGTTTTTCTTTTGTTAAAACCGTGATCTACTGGAATGTATGTAATTTGAATTGATCAACTTGTAAGTTAAATTTGTTACTAAGAGGAGATAAAGATATGTCAGGTAACACAAAACTAGTTATGTCTGCAGAAGATATAGCGGCTGCAAATGTTGAGTTGGAAAACAAATCCGCCGAAGAGGTATTAGAATGGGCAATCACCAAATTTGGAGCGCGACTGGCCCTGTCATCTAGTTTTGGTGCCGAAGACGTAGCTCTTATAGACATGATGTGGAGAATAGACCCCTCTGTAAGAGTTTTCACGTTAGAGACACTTAGGCTACATACTGAGACATATACAGTTATGGATCAGATAAGGGCTAGATATGGTATAGAACTTGAAGCGTATTATCCCGATATGGATCAAGTTAATGAAATGGTTAGAGACAATGGATTTAATCTGTTCTATAAATCTGAAGAATTCAGAAAACTTTGTTGTGGTATTAGGAAAATGGAGCCATTGAATAGGGCTTTGGGAACTCTGGACTGTTGGGTTAGTGGGTTGCGTCGTGACCAAGCGGTAACACGTGTTGCTATTGATAAAGTTGAACTTGATGCAGCTCATGATAATCGAGTTAAACTTAATCCAATAGCTGATTGGACATCGGATCGGGTTTGGGATTACATAAAAGCGAACAACGTTCCTTACAATGAACTACATGATAATGGGTTTCCTAGTATTGGTTGTGACCCGTGTACTCGGGCAGTAACACCCGAGGAAGATCCACGAGCGGGAAGATGGTGGTGGGAAAGTGATCCGAATTCTAAAGAATGTGGATTACACGTTATAGAAACTCTAGATAGTATAAAGCTAGCGGCGGAGAAGAACCGTTGATTACTCCACATGATGCCACCTTAATAAATGGATATGCTGAATCAGATGAAAGAGACAGTCTAATAGAAGAGGCTAAGTCTTATCCGAAAATCCTCATAAATAATAGACAGTTGTCTGATGCACACATGATAGCACAAGGAGCATTTAGCCCTTTAAGAGGATTTATGGGGCATGAAGACTACACATCGGTGGTTAAGGATATGCATTTAGCAGATGGGCAAGCCTGGCCATTGCCTATAACGTTGTCAGTGAATTCGCATCAGGCTGCGCCTCTGAAAGAAGGGGATCCTATAACCCTTACACTAAATGGAGAAGATCCAGTAGCCATTTTGACGTTACATGGTAAATATAGAAGAGATAAAGAAGAGGAAGCAGGAAAAGTTTATCGAACTACCGATGAAAAACACCCGGGGGTAGCAAATCTATATAATGATGAAGATGTGGTTCTGGGCGGAGAACTAAAAGTCTTGCAGGAAAAACCTGATCTGGAAAGTGGATGTGATCCGTATTATTTAACTCCTTTTCAAACGAGAGAAGTTATGACAAATTTCGGTTGGTCCACCATGGTTGGATTCCAAACTAGGAACCCCGTTCACAGGGCCCATGAATATATTCAAAAGTGTGCTTTGGAGTCTGTGGATGGCATGTTACTGCATCCCTTGGTCGGTGAAACAAAAGCAGATGATATCCAAGCTTCAGTGCGTATGCAATGCTACAAGGTTTTGCTAGACAACTATTACCCGTCAGATAGGGTCTTGTTGTCTGTTCTACCAGCTTTTATGCGATATGCTGGTCCAAGGGAGGCCATTTTCCATGCATTAGTACGAAAGAACTATGGGTGTACTCACTTTATAGTTGGTCGAGATCATGCCGGAGTAGGCAATTATTATGGTCCATATGATGCTCAACATATTTTTCAAGATTTTGAAGCGGGTGAATTAGGAATAACACCTCTTTTTTTCGAAAATTCATTCTTCTGTAATAATTGTAAGGGAATGGCAACTGAGAAAACGTGCCCACACCCTGCGGATGACCGAGTGAGTCTTAGCGGTACTCAAGTTAGGGAGATGTTGTCAAAAGGGCAAAATCCTCCTGAAGAGTTCACCAGACCAGAAGTGGCCAATGTACTTATGCAGAGTTTGTGATGTACATGTTCTTTGTACCATTCATTATTGATTTGTACGTAGGGAAGTAGTTTGTTTTACAACACTTATGTTCGAATGAATTACAAAGCTAAGTAGTCTCAATTTATGGCTATAAACAAAACTCAGATTCAAGATAACGCAGAAATTGTTTTAAGCCGTCCATCTGCAAGGATAGCTGTTACGTTGAAACGAAACAGAGGTTCCGTATCACTGGCAGCGAACAACAATCTAATTGCTAGATGTTATAGTTCTCGAGTCGGACTTTGGACAGCTGCTTTTATGGCCGAGTCATTAGGTGTAGATTTACCGGAAGTAGGTAAGTCTATATATGTTCAAGTTTCTACTGGTGTTTTATGGCGTGCTGTTGGCATATCAAATTTAGATCTGAAAATCAAAGAATCGAGAACCATATTGAAACGTTATTTAGAAGAGGCCGAAGCTCAGAGGGCTTCGGCCTCTGGTTACTCATCTGATTAGAGCAATTCTTTTAAGTCAACTTTTGTTGCTCATTTTTCCTCCGAGTATAGATCCTAATGATCCCAATATCGAGATATAAACCAATATCACTAAAGAAAGATTCCTAATTGATTGATTATCCAGAGGTATTAATGTTGCATATGTAATGTTTACAAACATAATGCCGCTTAAAGGTATTATCATAAGGAGTCCCATTAAGATTCCTAATATGAAAGATTGGGTAGTGTTGGCCCCGAGTTTGTTTCCTGCAAACCAACCGCCAATTAATGGCGCCAAAGGACCAGATACAAAATGAACCAGAGGTATTAATACGCAAATTAAAGTTATACCGAAACCGGTAAGCGCACACCTGATCATGTTTTCAGAACGTCCTTAAGATTCACCGCTAATTCTCTTGTGATTCCCTTGAGGGCTGCTATTTCTTCAACATCAGCTAGTTTTATTTTTTCAACAGATCCAAAATGACTGATCAAAGATTTTCTTCTTTTTGGACCGATTCCAGGTATAAAATCGAGTTTGGATGTTGTAGCCTTTTTGTTCCTGAGTTTTCGATGATAACTGATAGCAAATCTGTGTGCCTCATCTCTAATACGTTGTACTAGAAATAGGGCATTAGACTGGCGAGGCAACATGATTGGTTCAGAGGTTTCCGGAGTAAATATTGCCTCGTTTTCTTTTGCAAGACTCGCTATGGGCAAGTCATTGATTCCTAATTCGAGCATAACTTGCAGGATACTATTTAAGTGACCTTTACCACCATCTACAATAATCAAGTCAGGTTTTTGCCATTTGTTTGCGGATATTTTACTTGTTGTTAATGCAGAATCTTGTTTCGAGTTGGCATCATCGAGTATTATCTTTTTAAATCTTCTTCGAAGCATCTCTTGCATCATCGAATAATCATCGGGTCCCGTTACGTTTTTGATAGAGAACTTTCTGTATGAAGATTTTTTGGGCACTCCGTTTTCGAACACCACCATACTCCCTACTGGCGTGGTACCTTGAATGTTGGATATGTCGTAACATTCGATGATTTTGGGAGCCACCCGGAGGTTTAGATATTTTTGCAGGTCATCTATAGCAGATTCAAGTAAATCAGGTTTTAAGAGCGATATTGCCTTAGTCCGCAACAGTTCTCTTGCCGCATTTTCTGCCGCCATCTGCACAAGATTCAGCTTTGAACCCTTCAATGGTACCGTGATTGTGATTTTCTTTTTGAATTTCTCACTCATCCACTTAGTGACAAGTTTTTCTTCTTCTAATTTGTGTTCCATCAGTATATTTTTGGGTGCATTGGAAGAGGATTCATAATACTGTTTTACGAAACTTTCCAATATTTTTGGAGGGCTATCATATTGTGTTCCAGTCATAATGAAATGTTCTCTAGATACAAGTTTGCCAGCCCTAATGAAAAATATTTCGATTAAAGAGTGATCATTTGATTTGGCCACAGCTATAACATCTTGGTCTTCTTGAGATACAGAGACCATTTTTTGGCTTTCGGAAAAACGGTTTATTGCTTTGATTTGATCTCGCAAGACTGAGGCTTTTTCAAACCTCAGTTTGTTTGAGGCTTCAGTCATTGCCCGCTCTAAAACTTTGACGACACCTTTTGATTTTCCTTCCAAAATCATTATCACTTGTTCTATGATTTGGTCGTATTCTTTTTTTAGAGATATATCCACACAAGGTCCAATACATCTGTTGATGTAATATTCGAGACACGGTCTTTCATCGTTTCCAGTTATTTCTTTGGTGCAAGATCTGTAGGGGAACAAACGTTTAAGCAAATCCATGGTCTTCCTAATTGATCCTGGGCCAGCATATGGGCCAAAATACCGTGCTCCGTCCTTATTTATTTGTCGAGTGATGTGTACTTGTGGAAAATCCTCGTTAGTTTCTATCTTTATATATGGGTAGGTCTTGCCGTCTTTAAGGGCTGAATTGTAGCGCGGCATGAGGTGTTTTATGAAATTGTTTTCTAATATAAGTGCTTCGGTTTCGGTATCTGTGACTACGAACTCTAAGTCTTCCACAGTTTCATATAATTTTCTTGACTTAAAGTCATCGTTATTTCTCTTTACGAAATATGATTTTACTCGGTTCTTCAAATTGGAAGATTTGCCAACGTATATTACAGTGCCTGCATTATCCTTGAACAAATATATGCCAGGTTTTTCTGGAACATAATCGAGTTGACTTTTAACATTTTGGGAAACCATAACCAACAGATTTTAACACAGGTCGGATCAAATAATTCTATTTCATTTTTTTCTATATTTTCATATAATGCTGAAACTAGGAGGTGGTATGGAAGTAATACTGTCTGCCCCCAGGGGTTTTTGCGCAGGTGTAGTCAGAGCTGTGGATGTAGTAGAATTGTGCTTGAAGAATTTTGGCCCTCCTGTTTATGTTAGAAGAGAGATAGTTCATAATCCTCATGTGGTATCTGATTTACGTACAAAGGGCGCCATTTTCGTTGAAGAACTAGATGAGGTTCCCGATGGTGAAAGGGTTGTATTCAGCGCTCACGGTGTGTCTCCACAGGTTTGGCAACAGAGCAAGGAAAGAAATTTATCAGTCGTAGATGCCACTTGTCCATTAGTTACTAAAGTGCATTTAGAAGCCTTAAAATATGCTAAAGACGGCTATACGATATTACTGATTGGGCATAAAGGACATGATGAGGTAATTGGCACTATGGGAGAAGCCCCAGATATTACCATATTGATTCAAAATGTTGATGATGCCAAAAATGTTCAGGTTACAAATCAAGATAAGGTTGTGGCCTTGACTCAAACGACGCTAAGTGTATTAGACACGGCAGAGATCGTTAATGTTTTGAAAACTCGATACCCGAACCTAGTTACCAGAAATGATATTTGTTATGCAACTTCCAATCGTCAGGATGCCATTAAATCTATTACCAAGGATGTAGATCTTGTGATGGTTATTGGAGCTGAAAACTCTTCAAATTGTAATAGACTCAGGGAGGTGGCGGAATCTCAGGGTGTTCCGGCATATTTAGTAAACGAACCTGAGGATATTAAAGATGAGTGGTTGGATGGAGTTGAATTTGTAGGGATAACTTCTGGAGCCTCCACACCAGAACGTTTGGTCTGGGAGGTCGTCAACAAGCTTAACCCTAGCAAGGTTAGCACAGTGGAATTGGTGGAAGAAAACGTATCGTTCCTTTTGCCAAAGAGTTTGAGATAAATTACAGGAACTCCTGCTTTATCTTACAAACGCAACCAGTCCACCCATTATAGTGAATATCAAGGTCGTAACTAGTAATATTCTCTTCACTTCGGGCCATATGTGAGGATTAATATTGCCCACATCACCATTACTTTTGGAATCCACTGTTAACGTTCCAAATCTAGTAGTGTTTGCTGCCGGTTGGGTAGAGGTAATAGAAGAGAAATCTTTGGTTGATTCAGTCTCGTTTTCTGTTGGGCGTTGAGCAATTATTGAATTCGAGTTTTCTTGGTTAGTATCTAACGGACGTTTTCTAGATCTTCTTTTTTTTTGTCCTAACGCGGCCTGTTTGGATGCTATGCGTCTAGAATTTTTTGGCATTATCTGATTTTTCTCCTTCAGGGCTTTTCATCTTTTAATAGGAATTCTAATTGCTCTTGTCAATTTATGGAAGAGGGTGCAGGTTTCCCACTTTTATGCTCTAGGATGTGCCTTATCATATTCTCGTAAAATATGAGTTTTTGCCATGTGAGTATAAACTTGAGTTGTGGATATGTTTGAATGCCCCAAAATCTCTTGAAGGAATCTCAGTGGTGCTCCATTTTGTATCATATGGGTTGCAAAACTATGCCGGAGTGTATGGGGTGTTAGATTGATTTTAAGATTGGCATCAATGGCACATCTCTTGATTATCGTCCAAAACCCTTGTCTTGTAATTCTTTGGCCTCTGTTGTTCAAGAATAGGGCGTTTTCAAAGGGTGTATTTTTCTTGTGAGGTGCCAATAACGGTCGTGTTTCTAGAGTATAGTAAAGTAAAGTGTTTCTTGCCTGTTCATGTATAGTTATAAGCCTTTCTTTCGATCCTTTACCTAAGCATCTGATGTAACCTTCTTCATAGTTAACATCCTTTGTGTTGAGGGACACCAGTTCACTAACTCTTATACCAGTCGCGTACATCAATTCTAGCATCGCTAAATTTCTGCGCCCATTGATGCTATCATCTGAGGACATTTTCTTTAACAAGCTATGTATATCCTTTTCTGTAAGGATTTTTGGAATAGACGTTCCTTTGTTCGGTGAAACTAAGCTTATTGTCGGATTTTCATTGATTAAACCTTCATCAACTAGGAATCCGAACAAAGATTTTAATGAAGCGATTTTTCGGGCTAGAGTAGTTTTGGAATAGTCTTTTTGTTGTAATACCAACAGATATGTTTTTAGGTCATCTGGGGTTATATCTGACCAGATATTTGATTTAATTTGAATTGAAGGCTTTTCAAGTTCTAGAAAAACTAGGAATTGATGAAGGTCGTTTCTATACGCTGTTACGGTATTTTCGGAAAGACCTCGCTCAGACACAAGGTAACCAATGAATGAAATAATCGTTTCTTGCACTTCTGCCTCCATTGGTAATTCTAGCATAACTTTAATTTGACAGAGTAAATATCGCTATTTGTTATTGACACTGAGAATAGCCGAATGTAGAATCTAGCCTGATTTTAACCATCGAAAAGAGCTATTAAATGGTTTATATAGGCATGAACCCATATATGATCGATGCTGGCGGCTTCGTTCTCAGCTGGCATGGATTCTTCGCGTTTTTGGGAGTTATTGTGGCAGTTGTATTGGTAACGCGGTGGGGTCCAACAAAAGGTGTGCCATCGGATGACGTCTATGGAACGGCTATCTGGGCAATCATAGGGGGTATATTAGGGGCAAGGTTAGTTCATGTGATTGATAGGTGGGATTACTACGGAGATAATTTAATCCAAGCAGTCGAATTATGGAATGGTGGGATAGCTCTTTTAGGGTCAATTATCGGAGGATTTGTAGCTGGAGCCATATATGCTAGATTACAGGGTTATCCGATAGGTAAATTAGCAGATCTTGCTGCTCCGGCTTTGTTAATTGCTCAAACTATAGGTAGGATTGGTGACGTAATCAATGGGGAACATGTAAGTAAAGTTACTGATTTGTCTTGGGGTTTTGTATACAACCACCCATTGAGCCTTTCGAACCAAGTTCACGGTTTAATGGCCTCTCATCCTACTGTGGTCTATGAGATGATATGGAATATGCTTGTCCTATCCGTTGTTTGGCCTATGAGGGACAGGATCAAACCAGATGGAATGCTTTTTGCTATGTATATAGGCCTTTACGCCTTCGGCCGATTTTTCATATCTTTCCTAAGAGAAGACAAAGTTTGGTTCGCTGGGCTACAAGAGGCTCATTTGATCTGTATCTTATTGGTGGTTATATCAGTTCCGTTGCTTGTATATAAGGGTCAGATAGTATCTAAGGATTAGTACTTGTGAACGCTGGGATTGTATTTTTTTGATAAATTGTCAGGAAACCTTGAAGTCTTCTACAACTAATCTTGTTTCAGTATTACCTCGCCATTTATTGGTACCCACTGAGTAGACTATGTCGATAGCCGAGTTGTTTCTTAAATTTTCTTGTGTTAAATTGCCGCCTTGATTGAATGCAATGCCATTCCATATTTCGTTGCCTTGTTTAAATGTGAATCTTATGTGTTGTCCTTGTGAACCGATTGGAGCCCAGTCGAGTACGAGGACATTTTTGCTGGTAAAAAGGGGTTTTGGGTTCCCTTCCCCATATGGTTCCAGTTCGGTCAAGAATTGTAAGTTACTGGTATTCAGAGCCTCAAATGTTATATAGGCGTCTATATTGAGGCTAGGCCTTAGTGATTTGTCTAAGTCTCTTTCAGCTATGGCAAATAATCTGGATTCTAAGGCGGGTATATTCTTTTTCTTAATTGTGAAACCAGCGGCTCTGGGATGACCTCCTCCACTGATTAGTAAATCAGCACATTCTTCGAGGGCGGAAGAAATGTCGAATCCTGATGTACTTCTGGCACTTGCCCTTCCAGTTTCTTCATCTAATGATATTACTATAGTCGGTTTGTGATGATTGTCCACTAATCTACTAGCTACTAAACCAGCTATACCAGGTGTGAAAGTTTCATCCGATAGAATGAGTATGTGTTTTTCTAAGTTACTTGCGGTCATCTTTCTTTCGGCAATGTCCATAGCATTTTTTGTAAGATCTCTCCGCTCTAGATTCAAAACGTCTAATTTCCTTGCTAAATCTGAGGCTTCTGATGTTGATTGTGACCTCAACAATCTGTAACTTAGCATAGGGTCGTCTAGCCTACCTGCAGCATTTATCCGAGGGCCTATAAAAAAAGAAATGGATTCTGAGTCTACGGTGTACTGATATTCCCCTCCCATTCGAAGTAATTCCTTGAGACCAGTGATAGGATTTTCATTCATTGATTTAATGCCTTCAGATACTATGTATCTATTTTCTTTTATAAGAGGAGTCACATCCGTTATTGTTCCTAACGCTGCCATTTGCAATAGACGCTTGTCCCATGAAATATTCATATTGTCGAACAGAGCTTGTACCAATTTGAAGGCCAAGCCGACGCCAGCAAGCCCTGTGAATGGGTATTCGGAATCTGGTAAATTAGGATTGATTATTGCTAATGCATCAGGGGTTATATCCACCACAGGGTGGTGGTCAGTTACTATAGTGTCTATACCTAACGAATTTGCTATTGAGATTTCTTTGAAAGAAGTGATTCCGCAGTCTACAGTTATAATTAAACTAACGCCTTGATCATTGAGGAATTTAATGGCAGGTTCACTAAGTCCATGGCCTTCTTTAACTCTGTGGGGTATGTAGGGTATGACATTTGCTCCCAGAGTTTCCAAACCTTCTGCTAGCAGTGCTGTGCCTGTTGTACCATCTGCGTCGAAGTCACCGAATACGGATATTGACTCCTTTTTTTCTAATGCCAGTTTGATTCTTTTTATTGCTGGCGCAATATTAGGCAACAAAGAAGGATCTTCTAGAAGATCTTCGCCTTTGGATAGAAACCGCTCTCTCTCAGTTGCTGTTCTTACCCCGCGATTGTGTAATAGTTGATTCGATAATGGCGAGTATTTACCTAGCTCCTCGCTAATTTTTGAGGATATGCGAGGCATTACATGCCATGATTTAATTACACGCATAGTTATCTAATATTTCCTTCTTGTTTTAAATATGATAAGTGGATTTTCTGGATCTATTTCAATGTTAATATCCCCAGCCATACTTGTCGTCTCCCAGTTCATCCACTTCGCCATACAGACCTAATTCCGACTTACAATTTGGACATAAACAGTTGTTTTGTATGCCGAGCCGTATAGCGTAGTCAAATCCACATTTAAAACAAATGTTTAAATTGCAAACTCGGCATCCAACCCTTATATTGGTTTTTGTTTCATCCAAAGGTGAGCGTGTATCAATATTGGTATTGCAATTATGACATATTTGAGGCAAATCTGGTCCGTCCTCGTGTTTTCAGATAAATTTCTTAAATACCAAGCAGGTGTTATGGCCGCCGAATCCCAGCGAATTGGAAATGACCACATTAACCTGTTTACGGGTGGGTTTATTGGGTGTGTAATCTAAGTCACAGTCAGGATCTGGGTTTTCAAGATTTATAGTGGGAGGAATGACGTTATTTTTTATACTGAGGACTGATATCGAAGCCTCAAGAGCGCCTCCAGCTCCTAACAAATGGCCTGTCATGGATTTTGTGGAACTAATTGATATGTTCTTGGATTGCTCACCGAAGACTGATTTAATCGCCATTGTTTCGTATTTGTCGTTGAGTGGTGTAGAAGTTCCATGAGCGTTTATATACGACACATCGTTTTTTGACACATTTGCGTGGTTGAGAGCCTTTGTTATGGCTCTGGCTCCTCCTTCACCCCCTGGAGCGGGTTGGGTTATGTGATGAGCATCAGCAGTGGCCCCGTGCCCAGCTAACTCTGCCAAAGGTTCTGCTCCTCGTTCTATCGCATGTTCCAAACTTTCCAGTATCAAAACACTTGCACCTTCTCCAATCACGAATCCATCTCGATTAGCATCGAATGGTCTGGATGCAGCAATGGGGTTGGAGTTGTTTTTAGATAGAGCGTGACAGGCGTTGAACCCCGCTATACCTATAGGGCAGATCGGAGCTTCTGCTCCGCCGGTAATAGCAATATCAATCTCACCTTTTCTTATTAAGGCTGATGCTTCAGCTATGGTATCCGCACCAGTTGCACATGATGATATAGAACTGAAATTTGGCCCTTTAGCTCCTACTAACATGGAAACCCTGCCCGAGGCCATATCTCCTAGCATCATGGGAATCAAAAAGGGGTTTACTCGGGAAGGTCCTCTTTGAAGTAGGACTTCCATTTCTTTAGATAGAGTGAGAATACCGCCGATACCACTACCTATCATTACTGAAACTCTCTCTGGATTCTCATTGGATAATTCTATCTTAGCGTTCAACAAAGCTTCTTGTGTTGCCACAGCAGCGAATTGTACGAAACGATCCATACGACGAGCCTCTTTTTTATCTAAAAAATCTTCAGGGTTGAAGTTTTTAACCTCGGCTGCTATGTGTGTTTCAAACTGTTCAGTATCGAAACTTCCGATATAGTCCACACCAGACTTCCCTTCGATAAGTGAATCCCAAGTGGACGAGGCATCCAATCCTAAAGGACTTATTATACCTATCCCAGTTACAACAACATTTTTGCTCACTGTACATTCCTTTCGTTATTGCAATAAATTTGGTCTTTGAGTCTGTATGAATCTATTTTATCAGATTTTTGTTCAATTACATAAAATTTGTAAATCAATGCAAAAAATCGGCATGCTATAATTCCAGCATTCAATAATTACGGGGACATTGTAGTGCAAATATTTACTAAATTGGAACAATTTATGCCACCAATTAAATTGGAGTTACTGAATAACATTGGTAAGACGGCTACCGACTATGGAGTTTCTGTGTATATAGTTGGAGGAACTGTGAGGGATATCTTGTTAGGCAGAACACCTAGGGATATTGACATTGTTGTCGAGGGTGATGGAATCAAATTATCTCATATTTTGGCATCTAAAATGGGAGGTAGTGTATTATCTGTTTCCAGATTCTTAACGTCTAAACTACGTATAAAAGGAAATGCTTTCGACATTGTAACTGCCAGGCGAGAATCATACCCTCGTCCTGGGGCTTTACCTATTGTATCTCAGGGTAGTCTTAGAGATGATTTAGCAAGGAGAGATTTTTCAATTAACGCTATGGCTTTAAGAATTAATGCTTGGGGCCAAGAACAGATTGCTGATCCATTTGGAGGACAGAAAGATTTAGAACATTCCCAAATAAGAATCCTTCAAGAAACAAGTTTCCAAGATGATGCTACAAGGATTATGAGAGCTATCAAATATGAGAAACGGCTGGGAATGGTTTTGGAAAAAGGAACAGAATCCTCATTAATATCTAATTTATCTATGCTCGATACCATAGAGGGATATAGATTGAGGAAAGAATTGAAGCTTTGGTTTGAGGAACCATTATGCTCCAGTATTTTGGTTAGGGCATCCGATTTGGGAGTTATAGAGGCTTTGGATAACGGCCTTAATCAAGGCGTAACATTTGTGCGGAAAGAGAGTTGGTTATGGGATAAGAAAATGGAGACTGAAAGATTCTGGTTGTCCCTCATAGCTTACTTCATGAATTATGATGAATGTTCACACTTCATCGCAAGATTTGGGTTTAGGGGTGGTTTAGCAAAAATAATTTGGGCCACAAACAGACTGAAATGTTTGGCAGATTCATTAATATTGACTGATAAAGGTGATCTACAATATCAACGCTATCTGGACTGTTATGATCATTCTATCCTTAGGATAGTTGCGTTGATTAACAGAAATAATATTGTTGGTGAAACCATAGATATATATTTGAGTAAAACGAAATCTTAGGGGACTCGTTAATTGCTGACTTCCAGTCTTTTTTGTTGAAAAAGATATTGCTGAGCATAACCTGTAAAAGGCCCCCATCTGTTTATTGCCCAAGAGCTGATTTCTTCGTAACTTAAGTTAGGTTCAATCGAGTACCAGCCTTCCATGGCTCTTCTCACCCATCTATCTACGGGACACGCTTGAAGTTTTTCCAGGGAAAACAGTAATACGCAATCGGCAACTTTTTGTCCGACTCCCGAAATTAGAGTGAGAGTCTGTTTAGATTCCTCATAGCTCAATTTCTTTAGTGAATCTAAATCGCATTCTCCGTATAAGACAAATTTAGCTGCTGCTGCCACATACCTTGCTCTAAAGCCGAGTTTCAATTCCCGAAGTTGTTGTTCTCCTGCCTGAAATATTTGGTGTGGCGACGGGAAAGAGTAGTTGGAATGCTCGTCCAGATGCAGCTTGTTTCCGTATGCTGCAGCCAAGTTAGTCATATTGGATGATATTCTTGGAATATTTGAGTTTGCAGAACATATGAAGGATACTAGGCATTCCCAAGGATCCTGCCTCACAATGCGTAATCCACGATAGCTTTGGATTGCTGATCGGATGTGTTTATCGGTACATATAGATTTGTATATGTATTCTATATCGTCATCTAACCGGAAATAATCGTTTACTGCGGTTTCCAAATCTAATCCTGATAAAGTCTCGCTTCTTACTAAGATATCTTCTAAACTTTCTTGTTTAATAGAGACGAGGTTGTGGTTTATCACTAAGTAATACCACTCTCCAATTTTATTCCATCTGAACACCTGACCACTTTGAAGAGTTTGCTCGATATCTATAGGCTGTCTGGCAGCAATTTTTATGGAGTTCATTTTATCCACTTAGAGATTGCATCGTACATATCCACGATAGAACTTTTCACAGTTGTACATGTAGGTAGAGAATTTATGAACATGGGTCCATATGATTTGGAGAGTATTCGATGGTCTAGAATGGCCACTACTCCTTGGTCTTGTTCTGTCCGTATTAATCTCCCAAAACCTTGTCTGAAGCGCAATATGGTCTGAGGTATGGTGTATTGATTGAACGGGTCATCAAGTAATTCCGCTCTCGCAGAAAATATTGGGTCTGTGGGCACACTAAATGGTAACCGAGCCACAACGAGTGCTTTAAGAGAGTCGCCGGGCAGATCCACCCCTTGCCAGAAACTGGATGTTCCTAAAAGTACAGAATTGCTATTTTCCATGAACATAGACCGCAGGTTATAAGGATTGCCGTCCAGTCCTTGTGCTAATACTTTAAATCCTTTTGGTGCGAGTAAGTTCTTAATACCTGATCTAGTTGCTTGTAAGGCTGAGTGTGAAGTAAACAAAACCATAGTTCTTCCATTGGCGGCATTGCAGATTTCTACAATTATTTCTTGTAGTTTATTTTGATATTCATGATGGTCAGGATTTGGCATATCGGTTGGTAAACATAATAAGACTGCCTTCTGATAATTAAATGGAGACTCGACACTCATTTCCTCGGCATCTATTAGTCCCAGTCTATCTTTCGTATATTCAAAATCCCCGTTTGTACTCAGAGTGGCGCTAGTTATTATTACAGAATCTTTCTTAGAAAAAAGCTTCTCTTTTAAAATTTCTCCTACATGTATAGGAGCAGTATGTAGGTTGACATCTTCATTGTTCGATTCTGTTGTCACCCAATATATATTTCCTAAGTGAGGATCTATTACAAAGTCGTGCAGTGCTTTCTTGAACTCATCTAGTTTTGTTGTAATATCAGATATTTCGGTTGTCAATAATAAGCTGTCTACAGCGTTCTTTTTGGGAGTGTTCTCTAATGCCAGAGATAGGTCTAAAAAATTTTCTTTTAAATCTAGTAGAACAGTATTATTTTGTTCCCAAGAGACTTCAATGGCGGACCAATCGGGTTGTTTTCTCGTAGCATGGTTAATTCTAAGAATTGTCTGTCTACGGTCTTTTGATAAATCTTGATTCATAACAAAATTAAACAACGTATTCCAGAGTATTTTGTTCGCGTCTTCTAAATGTTTTAGATTCAATTTTATTTTCCCGACCACTTTATCTATGATGTCTTTTCTCGATCCTGCCTCAAATTTTTCCAGAGCCGCTACAGTTTTAGCTACAATGCCCTTTGTGTCATTGGTTTCATTTAGCCAGTCAATGAGTTCTCTAGATGATATTTTGGAACCATATTGATTTGTGGCTTCTTCTTCCAGATTATGGGCTTCATCTATTACTAGATTGTTGTAGTTTGGGATTACACCTCCACCATCTATGGCGTCTCTCATTAATAGTGCATGATTTACTACCACAATATGAGAGTCTTCTGCTTTTTGTCTCGCAATGGCCAGGAAGCATTTACTTGATCTAGTTTGGTGATGTGAAGGACAATCATTAGAGTAGGCCGACGATATTTTGCTCCATAGAATCCTGTCTCTGGCCGAGAGGTTAATTTCATTTCTGTCGCCTGAATTGGTATCGTTTATCCAGATTGCTAGTTTAGCTGCGAGTCTTGCTTCATCTTTAGAAAAAGAGTTTTCTCTTAAAAGATTTCCCCACTTTTCAAGGCAAAGATAATTGTCCTTGCCTTTTAGTAACGAGAAATTTAACTCATTCTCTGTGTCTAGGAAGCTGGTTAGAGCTTTCTTTACGGTAGGTAGGTCTTTATTTATGAGTTGTTCTTGAAGGTTGATGGTGTTCGTTGATATAACTACCCTACTGTTTTGTTCTAGTGAGAAAAGTATTGCGGGCAGCAAGTAAGCCATAGATTTACCGACGCCGGTTCCGCCTTCGACTAAAAGGGTGTCACTGTTATTTATTGCCTTGTAGACCTTGCATGCGAGTTGGTTTTGTTGAGGTCTTTGGGTATAATTTTCGATAATCGAATTCAGCGGACCTTTCTGATCAAAGAACAAAGTTATTCTATCATCTCCAGTTGATGAGCGAATATGATTGGTATTAGCAGACGTTTTTTCATTGTGGCCAGGTATGTATGGTTCTTCGGCTTCGTATTCAATTTTGGATGGAGCATCTGATGTAATTGAATTTACTGTGGTGAAAAATGTTTTGAGATGACTATCTGATTTTGAATATATGTTTCGGATTTGATTTAGTAGTGTTTTATCTAATTTGGCTACTAAGGATTTCAGTTGCAAGAAAACAGAACTTGTAATTGCAGCATCTGCCAATGCTCTGTGAGGGTTGTCGTGGGTAATATTTAGTTCTCTCGCCAATGACCCGAGTGAGTAATCTTTAGCACGCGGTAATATTATGTGCGCAATATCGCGGGTATCGTAATATTGATTTAGTAATGTTAATCCTTTATTAGACAAAAAACCAAGATCGAATTCGATGTTTTGGCCAATTATGATGTTATCACCAATGAAAGATTCTAAATCTTGGGACACTATAGAAAAGGCTGACGCGTTGTCAACTTCATATTGCTTTATACCAGTTAAGTCCTTTATAAATTCAGGAAGTTGTTTGTAAGGATTAACAAGAGATTCATATTTATCTATTATGCCGGTTTCATTAAATCGGACTGCCCCAATTTCTATTATCTCGTCCGTCTTGTTGTCCAGGCCTGTAGTTTCTATGTCCAGTGATATGTAAATGTTATTAACTCCAGATCGTATCAAGAACTATACACTTGTGTTTTTTGCCAGATATCCATCAATTTTGTGTAATGTTTTAGATATTATAGGATTATAGCCAAGTGCAGCGAGTTTTTCCGATATTCTTTTACTTTCATTCGTAGATTTTGTGAATGTAAATAGAGAAGGACCACTGCCAGAAAGTTGTACCTGAGAGGCCCCGGATTCTATCATTGCTTTTTCGGCGAACGATATTTCTGGGAACTCTGCGATTGCCACCTTTTTGAAAACGTTGTACATAGGGTAACGGGTTGGTAGTTTTCCTGCTTCAATAAGTTTAGCAGTTTTGAATGAAAGTGTCCCATCAGTGTGGTCCTTTAAGGATATGCGATTGTACATATTCTTGGTTTTTTCCTTAAGGTCAATTTTAGGAACTACCAAGACAATATTAGTGGGTTGCACACTTTTGATTTGGGTTATTTTATCTCCTTTTTGTTCAGCAATGCATGAAGGACCATTCAAAAAAAACGCTACGTCGGACCCTATTTTTTTTGCCAACATAGCTAGAGTGTCCTGGTTTAAGTTTAAATTCCATAATTGATTCAATGTTAATAGAGTCATTGCTGCGTTACTGCTGCCACCTCCCAATCCTGAGGAAACAGGTATAATTTTTTCAAGGTGTATATCTGCACCATATGGATGTTCCGAATACCCTTTAAGTAAACGGGCTGCTTTAAACACCAAATTTTGATCATTTTGTATAATAGGCATATTGCATTGAAAATTGATATTCTGACTAGAGTTGTGTTTGAATGACAGGATGTCACATAATTCTATGGCTTGCATCACAGATACTATTTCATGGTATCCATCTGGAAACCTTCCTATTACTTCAAGAGTTATGTTGATTTTGCCAAACGATTTTGCTGTTAACAAATTTTGTTTCTCCTGAAAGCGAGATATAACTTTCCCCAATCTGATAAATCCAAAGATTGGGCTCTCAGTTTAGGGTCTATGCCCACATCTTCAATTACAGTTTTAATGAATTGTGTAGAGACATCGTAGCTGTTCGACAAAGAGTTTGGCAGTTGCTTCCTTGCACTAACAAATCCAGCCTTGATTAAACTAAAAAATATATCTTTATCCTTCAATTGAAGTAATGGTTCATTGTAAACTAACATCTTAACTATGGCAGACATTACCTTTGGTTTTGGTCTAAATGAATCGGGTTTTATATATGCTACGATTTCTGGCATGCAATATAATTGTACCGCCAATGATAAGGTTCTCATTTTACCTTTTACTGCAACCATAGACTCGGCTACTTCTTTTTGTACTGTAACTACTAACGAGTCGGGTTTGTGGATAGATTCAAGAAACTTTCTTACTATTGGGTTGGCGGCATAATATGGCAAATTTGCTACAATTTTGTAGGGTTTTGTAACTACAGAATGGTCCCATGTCAGCGCGTCGCAGTTTATTATCTTTAAATTGTCTACATCTTGAAATTTGTGTTCAAGAAAATTTACTAGATGCTCATCTTTTTCGACTGCTACAACCGATTTGGCTCTGTCCGTCAGTATCTTAGTTAACAGGCCAGTGCCAGGACCTATTTCTACAACAGTGTCTGAAGGTTTTAAATCGGCAGCATTGACAATCTTATTCAAGTCTTTTTGACTCACCAAGAAATTTTGTCCAAGTGATTTCTTGGGTTTTCTGTAATCCTCGGATGCCTGCATATTAGTCATGTGTCACCCGTTACTCCTGAATCTGAAAATCGAAAACGGCTGTGCACCCCCTTTTGATCTATTACATATATCTTGCAACTACAGGCGACTCAAACCAGGTTGCCTCGGAGCACCCAAAGGTTTCTACTTACCGCTGCTTCCTTCCGGATCTGACGGAGTTCGCAGGCCTTCGTCGCCCAAGACCCAGTTATCTACACCGACCTGAAGTTGTAGAGGATATGTGCAAAGACCTAGAGAGGGGATTCCACCCTGCTATAGCGGATTGCAGGTAAAGGGCACCGCTAGCTCCCCGTGTAGCACAGCCTAAGGTTATCCTAGTTCAGTAATCTGGTGTATGTCAAACCTAACGGATGTTAAATCACTGTGATGTATAACATGTATAAACAGTGTGGAACATGTTGGATGATTGGTTATTCTTCATCTACTTGTTGGAACAATATCTCTATGTCGTGTATTTGTTCTGTGTCTGATTCAGAAAGCACATACCCAGCTATGTTGTCTTGTGAAACTCCGTCAACCATAAGTAAAAGTTGCCCGATTTTACCATCTGGACACGGTTGCCCGGTTTCGTATCTTTCACCTGTTGGTAATATAAGGAAGTTTTCTGTGATTTGTGACCCTGTTCCTGCCATGAATCTGGCGATAGTGGCATTGGATCCAGCTTCTCTGACATGAGTTGGGTGTATATGTATAAGTCCATCCCCATGCGTGTGGATTCCGCCGGATGAATACGGGAAGTCAATTATTTTTTCGCCACAGACCCTGACGGCATACTTTGCATGAAAATGGTCTCCAACATTTGGTCCTATTTTGGCATCAGATCCAGTGAACAATATCAGCATAGCCGAGACTGCACCTATGGCAACTACAACTATCGATCCAATTATGAGGCCTCGACGGCTGAGTTTAGGAGCTCTTCTTTCGCCTCTCCGGCGATCTTCTCTGCCTTCTCTTCTTAGTATAACCATGATAACGAGATATTATTCTATCATAGCTAATGTCTTTTTGTGTATGGGTTCTTGTTTTGTATGAATATTTGAAGATTCATGTATAATTAACGTGCTCGTTTTTGATTTTAGTTTCAAGGGGATAACATGACTACGATTGAAGAAGCAATACACGTCGAGAAAGAACTTCAAAAAGTGGTTCGTGGAGATATCAAATTTGATAAATACTCCCGAATGATGTATAGCACGGACGCCTCTATCTACCAAATGGAGCCTATAGGAGTTGTTCTGCCGCAAGATGCAGATGAAGTTGCTGAAATAGTGCGTGTTTGTCACGATAGCAAAACCATCTTTTTGCCTAGAGGTGGTGGTACCAGTTTAGCTGGCCAAACGGTTAACCATGGTGTAGTCATTGATTTTACAAAATACATGAATCGAGTTTTATCAGTTAATGTTGAAGAAAAGTGGGCTATAGTTGAACCAGGTATTACTATAGATGGTTTAAACGCTGCTATTAAACAGTATGGTCTATATTACACTCCCGATCCTACCACTAAGAGCCGTGCCACGATAGGAGGGTCTTTGGGCAATAATTCCTGTGGAGCTCACTCTGTTGTATATGGGAAGACATCGGATCAAGTTATGGAATTGGACGTGGTTTTATCAAATGCAGAGCAAGTTCATTTTGGTGATGTTGAAGGCCCGGCTCTAGAGGGAATTCTGTCTTCTCCCTATGATACTTTAGAAAAAAGAATATATTCGGAGACTCTACGATTGGCTACGGAACACGAAACTGAAATAGATCTGAGATACCCAAAGATTCAAAGGAGAGTATCGGGCTACAATTTGGACTTCTTGCAGGATGGTGGTCCTATAAATATGTCACGTATGATAGTGGGATCTGAGGGTACTTTAGGTATGATAACCGCTGCCAAAGTAAAGTTAGAGCCCATACCCACTCATCAAGGTCTGGCTGTTCTACATTTCGAAGATCTATTTAAATCCATGGAAGCTACCGTGATGATATTGGACCATGAACCTTCTGCCATAGAACTGGTGGATAAGATGATTTTGGACAGGAGTAGAGAATCATTAGGATTTTCTCGACTGACCACTTTTATACAAGGAGACCCACAAGCAATATTGTTGGTAGAGTTCTTCGGTGACAGTATGGAAGAAATAGAATCCAAGATAGATAATATGAACCACGCTTTACAGAGGAGAAATCTGTCTTACGCTTGTTTGAAAGCCATGAGCGCAGGTGATCAGAAAAATGCTTGGGCAATAAGGTCCGCTGGTTTGGGTCTGTTAATGAGTGTAAAAGGAGATTCCAAACCCTTACCATTTGTGGAAGATACAGCTGTTGCACCAGAAAAACTACCAGAATATGTTCGCAGATTTGATAGTATAGTCAGGTCCCATAATACGTATGCAGGATATTATGGTCACGCTAGTGTCGGGTGTTTACATATACGACCCATGATTAATATAAAATCCGAAAACGGGTTGAAAGATTTGGTTTCAATTTCCAGCGAAATCAGTGATTTGGTTCTGGAATTTAATGGATCAATGAGTGGAGAACATGGGGACGGAATAGTGAGAGGAGTGTGGACGGAGAAAATGCTTGGATCCACTCTATACCAAGCATTTAAAGATCTAAAGAACACATTTGATCCTCTCAATATACTTAATCCCGGCAAGATTATAAACACGCCTCCTATGACTGAGAATTTGCGATTGAGTCCTCAATACCGAGCCCCTGAGCCTCCAACAGTATTGGATTTCAGTAAGGAAGGCGGATTTGCGCGTGCTATTGAAATGTGTAACGGGGTGGGCGAGTGCAGAAAACACCTAACTGGTACGATGTGCCCTTCTTATATGGCCACTAGAGATGAACAGCATTCCACTAGAGGTCGTGCAAATGCACTTAGATCCGTCCTTTCTGGTAAGCTCCCGTCTGATACTTTTGAAAGCAAAGGGCTCTTTGACGTTATGGACCTTTGTCTAGAATGTAAAGCATGTAAAGCAGAATGCCCTTCGCAAGTGGATATGGCTAAATTAAAATATGAATTTCTAAATACTTACTACTCAAACAAAGGATATCCTTTGAGATCGAAACTGTTTGCTAACATCGGATTGTTGAGTAAGTTCGGCAGTTACTTTGCCCCCTTTTCTAACTGGATGTCAGACTTACAGATCAGTAGATGGTTTTTAGACACATTCTTGAAAATAGATAAGAGAAGACCTCTTCCGCATTTTGTAAGGAATACATTTTCCAAGAGATTCAAGAACCGCAGTTCGGAATATGGTAAGAAAATACAAGGCAAAGTTGTTTTATTCAACGATACATTTATGAACTATAACTACCCTAGTGTTGGGGACGCTGCAGTGAAGATAATTGAAAGAGCTGGATTTGAAGTGATTTTAGTTGACCGGAAATGTTGCGGTCGACCAATGATATCCAAAGGAATGTTGGACAAGGCCAAAGACAATGCTAGATACAATGTGGATCTGTTATATTCTCATGCCTCAACCGGGGCATATATAGTGGGTTGTGAACCAAGTTGTTTGTTAACTCTAAGAGATGAATATCCTGACATGTTGAAGGATGAAAAATCAAAAGTCGTGGCTGATAAGGCGCTGCTAATCGAGGAATTCTTGCACATGCTAGATAATGAAGGAAGACTTAGTTTAGAATTCAAGAAGACAGATCAGCAGATCTTGTTTCATGGTCATTGCCATGCCAAGGCGTTAGTTGGTAATAGTCCTACGTTGTCAGTATTAGGAATGGTAGAAGGATTAAAAATCCAAGATATTGATTCTGGTTGTTGTGGAATGGCTGGAGCCTTTGGGTATGAAAAAGAACATTATGACGTTTCAATGAATATAGGATCTCAGAGGCTCTTCCCTACAGTGAACACCTCCAACGATGACACGGTCGTTGTGGTTAGTGGAACTTCTTGTAGGCAACAAATACAGCACGGGACTCAGCGCGATCCTTTGCATGTTATTGAGTTTTTGGCGAGCTTGTTAAAATGATATCCAATAAAAGTAAACCAAGCTTACAGTATGCGTTTTTCTGTTCTGATTTTATTGAAAGCAATGATCAGGTTTCGGCAATTGGCATATTAGATTGGGCAGATGTGCGGGGTACAATTAAGAGTACCGAGATGATTCCGGAAAAAATATTTCCGCTTAAAATGGTTCTTGGAATAAACGGTCCTCCTGGAGCATATACTCTAAAACTTGTTATATCCAAACCTTCCGGGGGAGTGTCAACTGCCGTGGATTTGGAACAGTTCAACATATTGCCTGATGAATATTTACACAGATGCATAGCTAATTTAGATATGGAAGTTTCAGAGGATGGTTTATACCAATTTAATGTGCTTGTGAATAATACGAGCATTGGTTCTGCTTCCTTGCCGATGAGTTTCGTCATAGAATTTGAAGATTAATAATTGTCAATTCCTTAATTAGTTGATTATTGTCTTGACTATGAATGCTGACAGGCAATAGTATTTATTCACGTTAGCCTTTTGGCAGCATATAAGGTTGTCTCGCTCCATCACATTACGTCTCGAATCGTTAAAGTCGTGTAGTTATCAATTTAAAGGTTTGTAATTGAAATATAAGAACACAATTCATCTAATAACTGATGGAACCATAAAATATGACGGAGGGTCTTTCTTCGGTCAGATTCCCAAAATTCGTTGGGAAAACTACATAAAAGCTGATAGATTGAATCGGGTTAATGTGGGACTGAATTGCCTTGTGGTAAAAACTGAAAACGGAAATGTATTAATAGATACCGGTGCAGGGACTAAGGACCGGGCCGTGATGAAAGAGAAATATGGTGTTTCTCGTAGCAAACTCTTGTCTGGGCTTAAGGAAGTTGGCTTGTCCGCCCAGGATATTGATTTTGTTTTGCTCACGCAGTTGCAGTCTGATCATTCAGGTGGATGCTCAAAAATTGATAGATCCGGTCAACCAATACCAGTTTTTCCAAAGGCGAAATATATAGTGCAAGAATCCGCCTGGGAATATGCGGCTAACCCAGGTATTAGAAGTAAAGCTTATTATAACAGTAGGGATTTTAACTGTTTGAAAGATTTTGGACAATTGGTTTTTGTGAGTGGATCTGAAGAGATACTCCCTGGGATAACCGTAAGGAAAACAGATGGGTATTGCACAGGTCATCAGATAATTCAAATAGACTCAGGTGGTGAAAAGATTGTGCTGACAGGCGATATCATTCCTACCAGCTTGCACATTGACCCAACTTGCATATCTGCTTACGATCAATCTCCGGAAGATACCTTTCAGGAGAAAACAGATCTTATGAGAAGAGCGATCAAAGAAGGTTTTCTATTAATATTTTCCCATGCGAATAATCAGAAAGCCGGTTATTTGGAAGAAAGAAATGGTTCGGTATTGCTGAAACCCGTGAATCTTTAGTGGCTTATACTACTTGAATTTACCACTAATTTCCCAAATAGTCTGTCATCCGAGATAGATGTTAGAATCGTAGATCTTATTTCATTGGATTGATCTTTGGTGGTTTCAGTATATACCCTTACATAGTTATCTGTTAAACCAGACCAGTAATTACTTTGACCTAAACGGATTTTCTTCTCCCATAGAACTTTACGGGTTTGCCCAAGCAGACTTTCACGGTATGTCTTGGAGTTTTCAGTAGATAGTTTTATGAGAGAGTCTACTCTATGTTTCTTAATTACTGGTTCAACCTTCGGCTTGAAATACCACGCGGAAGTTCCATTTCTGGCTGAGTAGGGGAAGATATGCATGTCCGTGAATCGAAGTTTATCGCATAGCTGATAAGTTTTTTCAAAATCCAAAGCTGATTCTTCTGGGAAACCTGCAATTATATCTGTAGTTATGGATGCCTGAGGTAGTTCAGATCTTACCAAGGCAATCTTTTCAGCATACTCCGCTGTATCATATAAGCGCCGCATTTTTCGCAGTATGGAGTCGCTTCCGCTTTGAAGCGGTATATGAAAATGAGGGCATAACCTTTCACTTTTCCAGAGATTCAAAAATTGGTGATCTATTATTTGAGGCTGCAAGGATGACACCCGTATCCTCGGTATATTGGTTTTCAACAATATTGTTTCCAAAAGTTGCCGAAGATTAGTATTTCCGTATTCGAATCCATAGGATATCAACTGTGTACCTGTCAAAACCACTTCCTTGAATCCCTCTTTTTCTAAATCCAATATTTGGTTTACTATTATATGGCTTGGAATACTTCTCTCCCTACCACGCACCTTAGGGACAATACAATAGGAACATATTTGGTCGCAGCCTTCTTGTATTTTCACCATCGCACGGGTTTTTAGTTCAGGCAATTTTGCGTTACGTTGGATTTCGAAATAATCAGGTTCCAGTTTATCTAACCTATCCGTAACAGTATTTACTAATTCCAGTTTATTCTGGTTGCCTAATATTAGATCTACTTCGTCAAGGTTACCAAGGCTTTCAGGATCTCTTTCAGCGTAGCAACCAGTCACTACTATAAATGAGTCGGTATTTGCCCTGCGGATAGATCTTAATGCTTGCCTTGCTTTACGGTCTGCTTCACTAGTAACTGTACAAGTATTTAAGACATAAACGTCGGAGGTTTTTGGATTGTCCGACAGTAAATACCCTGACTTCTTGAAACTATTCTTGATGGATTGAGAATCTGCTTGGTTCAGTTTACATCCATGAGTTTCCACATATACGCTTAGCAATATCATCTCCATTTACTTCACTGTATTTAACTCCCGCATTATAAATATACAATATTGCTTAATCAATTGTGTCTTATTTGAAAAATAATATAGGCTATGCTTTGACTCTGTTTTCAAGGAGTTATAAAATGTGACATTAGGTTTAAAAGGATGAGTAATAAAGATATACAAAATATAAAAGATTTGGAAAAGCTGATCGGCTTATCGTTTGCATCAGGCAGCCTTTTGAGGCAGGCTTTGACACATTCGTCCTTTACAAATGAAACTCATCATAGTCCCATCCTTTCTAATGAAAGGATGGAATTCTTAGGGGATGCTGTGATTGGGCTTGTAGTTGCTAGAGAGCTTTACATTAGGATGCCTCACTGTTCTGAAGGTGAACTCACGGAACTCAGAGCTTCTGTAGTCAAAGGTCAGACCTTAGCAAAAGTTGCCAGAAAGATAAACCTTGGCAAATTCCTAATTCTAGGACATGGAGAGGAAACTAGCGGTGGTCGCGATAGAACTTCAAATTTATCTGCTGCATTGGAGTCGTTATTTGGAGCGGTTTTACTGGAAAGAGGATTGTCAGAAGCATACGAAATAGCAGTATGTATTTTAGGATTTGAATTAGATGAGTCAATAAAAAATGGGGTGCAGATGGATCCTAAAAATCTGTTGCAGGAATTTGTACAGGCTCATGGTCAAGGTGATTTAGAATACAAACTAGTAAAAGAGTCAGGTCCTGTACGAGATAAATTATTCACGGTAGAAGTCCTTGTAAATGAAACAGTAATCGCTACTGGCGCTGGTCGTAGAAAAATTGATGGGGAGCGTGAAGCAGCAGAAAAAGCACTCAAGTATTTGAATCCTAAGAGCTAGATACTTGATTACGATTGGTTGTGATGTTCAGTATATTTAGAAGAAAAAACAATATCAGAACCGCCTTGACTCCCACTAGGGAATCTTGGATGAGAAAAATATCAAATATTTTAACAAGACCCGGTGTCGATGAGGGAATTTGGGAGGATATAGAAGAATTACTTATTTCATCAGACCTAGGATCACTATTAACCAACATCCTAATTGATAGGATAAAAATAAAGTGTGCTCAATTTGATAAACCAGAAGTATCTGTAGTTTTTGATATGTTAAAGCAGGAGATCGTTGAAATTATTGGTCCTGGCAGAGATATTGTTCCAGATAACTTTGGTTCTCATCCTAAACGACCTTTAGTTGTTTTGGTAGTAGGTGTAAACGGCGTAGGTAAAACGACCAGCGTAGCTAAAATGGCTCAATATTTTAAGGATTCCGGTAAGACTGTAATTATTGCGGCTTCTGATACCTATAGAGCGGCTGCTATAGAACAAATATTGAGTTGGGGCAATAAAATTGACGTAGATGTAATATCCCATGTTATGGGTGGCGACCCAGCAGCTGTTGCTTTTGACGCAGTTGAAGCAGGAAAGGCTCGGGGTGTAGATATCGTTTTAGTGGATACTGCTGGCCGGTTGCATACCAAATCTAATTTAATGGATGAAGTAAAGAAGATTAAACGTGTCATTTCCAAAGTGGATGAAGATGCACCTCATGAGGTGATTTTGGTTATGGATGCTTGCACGGGACAGAATGGACTTGTTCAGGCCAAATCTTTTGTAGAAACTGTGGATTGTACTGGAGTGTTCCTTGCCAAACTAGATGGTACGTCGAAAGGTGGGATAGTTGTACCTATAATTCATGATTTAAGCATTCCTGTTTTGTTTGTGGGCACAGGTGAATCAATTTCTGATATAGCTCCATTTTCAAGCAACGAATTTGTTCAAGATTTGTTTTCATAAATAATACGGTAATCAATAATGTTTTTTATGATACTGAGAATTCTTCAAATATAAAGGAGAACCTTTGGTTAACGCCATTTACTGGTTTTTAACGGTAGAGTTGGTTGGTCTTATTATATTTCCGTTCTTGTTCTTGCTTTTACCAAACATTAAGGATAGAGGATATTCATCAGCCAAAGTAATTGGTCTTTTAATATTTTCTTGGTTCATGTGGATATCTGGATCAGTCAAACTACTACCGAGCACCTCTTTTACCCTTTGGATAGTTTTGACGTGTTTTGGAGTGTTGGCACTTTTAGTGGTTAAAAAGAATTGGTCCGATATTAGACGATTCTTGAGATTGGAAGGGCATGCTCTTATATTCAGCGAATTGATTTTTCTATTGGTGTATTTTTTCTGGGTATATTACAAATTTCATGATCCGTTTATAAATACCACGGAACAGCCGATGGACTTCGCGTTTTTTAATGCATCGTTACGGTCAAATTTTTTTCCTCCAACGGATCCATGGTTGAGTGGCCATAGTATTCCTTACTATTATTTCGGGTACTTGATAATGGCTAATCTAGCGGAATTGACTGCTATATCTCCGTCCATCGCCTATAATTTAGCTTTGTCTATGGTTGGAGCATTATCCGCTACTGCTATATTTGGACTTTCATATAACCTCATAAGACTTCACGGCTGTACAGCTGGCAGAGCGGTGCTTTTCTCTTTTCTCGGACCGCTGGTGCTGATTTTTATAGGAAACATGGAGACTTTGTTTGAGATAATAAATTTTCGAGGTTTGGGATCGGAATCTTTTTGGGGATGGGTTGGAATTAAGAATTTGGAACCTCTGGATAATAGTTGGTGGGGCCCTGTAGATCCTATGTGGTGGTGGAGAGCTACAAGGGTAATTGATACGCTTAGTGTTTATGGATCGAGCTTGGATTATACTATTACCGAATTTCCGTTTTTCAGTTTAATTCTAGGAGACTTACACCCTCATGTGATGTCATTGCCTTTTATCCTTTCGTTTTGTTTGATTTCTCTTAACACATTTATAGACCCAAACAAGATGGTTTCTGGATGGACGGTATCCAATAAATCCCTGATATTCTTCACAGCACTGGTATTGGGAGGGTTACCATTCATTAACATTTGGGACATTGTGCCATTTCTTTTGTTCTGGACGGTATTGGTGTGTATAAAAGCTTATTATGAAGGTTCACTAGTACAATGCAGAACTTATAGGTTCCCGAATGTTGAGGTTGTGAAATACATTTTGGCGGTTATATTTTTGTCTTTCTTCATGTACATACCATATTATTTGAGTCTAGACAGCCAAGCGTCTGGGATAGTTCCGACTGGTGATTATGGAACTCGCCCTATACATCTTTTTGCAGTGTGGGGATTTTTCTTCATAATAATAACACCGTTTTTAGTGGTTTCGTTATTGTCAAAACCAGACAATTCATCCTCGAAAATATGTATAACCAATACAAATATTAGAATGTCTTTCATATGGCGACCTTGGTTTTATAGAATTTTCTTTGTGTTGGGGTTACCTATATTGACGTGGGTGCTTTCACAAATAATCAGGGGTTTGTTCATCGGCTCCTCAGATCTATTACATGTAATACCTTCAAGATTGTTAGCTGAACTCCCTTTATTGATTCTTTTCTATGGGTCTTTGTATGTATTTTTAAAGCAATTGGCTGAATTTAAGGGTCGAGTACAAATTTTCATTAGCTTAATGATCGTAGTGGCTCTGTCACTTATTACATACACGGAATTCTTGCGCGTGTCAGATTTGTATGGAAACAGAATGAATACTGTTTTTAAAACATATTATCAATCATGGCTGCTTCTTTCTTTGGTAGCAGTTTTTGCAATCTATTTTTTTACAACCATACGAATAGTTCATAATAAAGTTACGTATATATCTAGTATTGTATTCAAGGCAATGATTTGCTTGTCGTTTTTGATTGTATTCTATTATCCACTGGCCGTTTACAATGACAAAATGTCTGGCTCGAACGGCAATCTTACGCTTAACGGATTGGCACATGTGTTTCAAGAGGATCCAGATGAATATGAAGCTATAATATGGCTTTCTCAGCATGCTGAAACCCATAGCGTTTTACTGGAGGCCGTTGGAGAGAGTTGGAGCTCATTCAGCCGCATTTCCAGCAGTACGGGGATTCCAACAGTACTAGGTTGGCCTTGGCATGAAAAGCAGTGGAGAGGACCAAGCGACATTTTTGGCGTCAGAGAATCTGACGTGATGAAAATATATTCTAGCGATAATAAGCCTCAATCGTCTGATTTGATTGATTTTTATGGAATAAACTATATAGTAGTTGGGCCAAGAGAGATAGCAAAATATGGAACGAACACTTCAAGCAGAATGTCGCGTCTTGGAGAAGTTGTGTTCTCACAAGGCGGTTTTAAGATATATTACGTTTCTGAATCTGAATTTTGATACTACTATAAAGATGTTTTCAGTCAATTTAAAGAACGAAAAAACCGGCTACTACCATATTAATCCGATTGGATTGATGAGGTCACGATATGAAATAATTCCTTATATGTTTATAGGCATATTGGCCGTTATCTTGAGGTTTTGGGATCTAGGATATAGATCCGTTGGTTACGACGAGAGTCTGCATCTTTTTTATGCTTATCAATTGTTTCAAGGGTTAGGTTATGAACATACACCAGTTACACATGGCCCATTTCAATTCCACGGAATAGCATTGCTCCATTTTTTGTTTGGGGACACGGAATATACGTCTCGCATGCTTTCTGCTATTTTTGGATCCATGGTTGTTCTTATGCCTTACTTTTTAAGGGATAAATTGGGTTCTTATGGTTCTGTGATTACCTCTGCTTTATTGGCATTTTCTCCAACAATGTTGTTTTATAGTCGTTACGCTAGGAATGACATGATAATGGTGTTCTGGACGTTTGCTATTATAGTTTGTTTTTGGAGATATTTGGATTGTGGAAAATCTAGATACTTGTATATGACATCAATTTTTCTGTCGCTGGCTTTTGCTACAAAAGAGACGACATTTATAGTATTGGCTATTGTGGGAAGTTATCTTCTGATAACTTCTTCCACAGACTGGATTCCATGGATTTTGCGTAAGCGAGTGTTTATCAATGAAGGTTCATTTAACAAATGTAATGATGAAGCTTATAGGTATTCAGAAAACCGAGGCTTTTATTACGGATCTCTGCCACGGAAAAAGACTTTAAAGAATTTTTCGAGATCTGGTATCTTCATGATACTACTGTTCAGTTTGTCCGTTCCTCAGATGTCTGCAGCTATAAGTTTGATACAGATTGGCACGTTCCCAATACCTGTATTATCCACTTTGCTTCAATTTACGCGGGATTTTTTGTATGAATCAGGGATAATATTGGCCAATACTAGTGCTCCTGAAGGGTATCCTTCAGGTCAAATAATATTTGACATTTATGATACTCAAGTGACCAAAGGTTTAATTATAGCCTTGATGTTGGTTGCTACTTTGATTTGGTTTTCTGCTGCATTCGGCACCGCTTGGAACAAGATGGTATGGATAAAATGTGCTCTGCTTTTTTATTCTATATGGATTGTTTTTTACACAACAATATTCACCAATATATCTGGTATTGGTTCTGGTATATGGCAGTCACTAGGTTATTGGCTTGTTCAGCAAGATGTCAATAGAGGTGATCAACCTTGGTATTACTATCTGGTAATATCCCCAGTCTACGAATTATTACCGTTTGTGTTATCAATTATAGCTATCACATATTATTTTTTTAAGGGCACTAAGTTTACTAGGTTTCTGGCTTTTTGGTGTTTTATGACATTCGTCTTGTATTCTATGGCTGGCGAAAAAATGCCGTGGCTCTTGGTTAATATAGCTCTACCCATGATCCTGGTATCAGGGAAATTTCTAGGTGATATCGCATCAAATTTAAGATGGGAACAAGTTCGTAAACAAGGAGGATTATGGCTTATACCTTTATCCTGGCTGTTTTTGTATTTGTTGTATAGGATGTTGATTATTACTTCTTATGGGAAATCGTTTGGTGATTTGCTGCAAATTTTCATCACTACGTTTGTTTTTTGTTTGGTCATTGGTCTGTCCCTAAGAGTATTGAACAGGGCTTCTGCTGCTAATCCATTTGGGTTGGTTGTTTTAAGTTTCGCTTTTGTATTGGTCTTATTTGGGGCCAGATCTGCCATAATCACGAGTTTTGACGATCATGTAGAACCGAATGAAATGATAGTTTATGCACAGACCTCCCAGAGGGTTCCTATCATGATTGGAAAGATTCAGTCTATATTAGATTACTCAAAGGAAAACAATAAAGAATTTCACGTGATTGTTGATAAAGATGTTTACTGGGGATTGTCCTGGTATTTGAGGGCATTTGAAAATATACGATACGAGGATTTTAGTTATATAGAGGTGTCACAAGATGGATGGCCTATTCAGTCTCCTGAATCTTCTGTACTAATACTTAGCGAATACAACGAGAATAATCTTTTTGCCCGTCTAGGAAATTATGATGAAGGGGAGAGGTTTAATTATTTATGGTGGCCACCGGAGGAATACAAACCCTGTAAGGAAAACCAAAAAGATAGTTGTGTTACCCCAGGAAAAGCAATAAAGAATATGGCAACTTCTGAAAAATGGAAAGAGTTATTCAGATATATGATTCATAGGGAAACTGAAGCCGAGTTCTTGCATCATGATGCCATTCTTTATACAGGCATGGGTGATAAAGAGTAGATTGTGGTAAACCTAGTTTCTGTGTGGTAGGGTTGGATATCCACTCATACTATGGGAATCTATAAACTGTCCAGTTTAGTTTATGTTTTAGATACACTCAGGGGGTGCATTTGACTAAAGATTATAAGTTTTGGCTTGCTTTACTTATTACTGCGGCATTTCTTGTTTTTTTCTTTGCACAACTAGATTTCTCTGACACACTGGGGAATCTGATGAGTGCTAATTATATTCACATAATACCGGCTATTATGTTGTATTTTGGGGCCTTATATTTTAGGAGTTACAGATGGCGATTTTTGCTAAGTCCTATAAAAAACGTCCGAGTAATACATCTGTACCCTGTGGTTATAGTAGGTTATATGGCCAATAATATACTGCCAATGCGGCTTGGTGAGTTAGTTCGCGTTTTTTATCTTGACCGTAAACAATCAATCAATAAGGCTGCTTCGCTTGGCACTGTGGCAATTGAGAGGGTTTTTGACGGTCTAACATTGCTGTTTCTAGCAGGGATATCTTCCCTGTTTATCCCACTTGTCGATTTGTTAGAGGGTTTGGGTGGAGGAATAGGACTAAATTGGTTTGCGTTGACCTCTTTAATGTCCACACCCTTTTTGCTTGTAGCAATCTTTATGATTTTGGGTTCATATTACCCACGGCAATTAAAAGACTTGATTGTTGTTATAACTAAATTTCTACCTCGAATAGTATCGCCAAAAGTGAATAATTTAGCTGGTATGTTTATAGACGGTTTGAGGGTGTTGCGTGGACCCAGAAAAGTGTTAATTGTGTTTATATTTTCTATACCAGTTTGGTTAATGGAATGCGGGATGTACTATCTGGTAGCATTTTCTTTTGGCTTAAACAATTTTGTTTCTCCAACCGAATTAATAGGTATATCTATATTGTTAACTTCTGTGTCGAACCTGGCTACTTCAATTCCTACAGCTGGTGGTGGCATAGGAACCTTCGAGGCATCCGCTGTGGCGACTCTGATTTTGTTAGGTATTGATTCGAATGTTGCGGGAGCGTATATAATTGTTTTACATGCTGCTTTACTTGTACCGGTTACTTTCTTAGGTCTTATTTACATTTGGTTCGATAAAGTGTCGATATTTGGTTTAGCAAAAGAAACTAGCAATAATTAACTTGATTGCAGGCAAAGGATTCACAATGAATATAGGAATTATAGGTGCCGGGATAGCTGGATTGACAGCAGCTCTCAGGCTAACAAAAGCGGGTCATCAGGTGACTCTGTACGAAGGAGCCCCATTTTTGGGGGGACAAGCTTCAACTTTTGATGTTGGAGGCGGTCGATTAGAAAAAGGATACCATCATTTATTCACCAGCGATGTTGATATAATTAACCTTATAGAAGAATTAGGATTAACAGACAAGTTGGCTTGGATAGATTCCAGTGTAGGCATTTTTCACGGAGGGAAAATATACGATTTTATTACACCAAAGGATCTAATAAAATTTAAACCCTTAAGTTTATTCAGCAGGATTAGATTAGGCTTGATTACCTTGTATCTGCGCAGATATAAGAATTGGCGATCTTTGGAAAAATACACAGCTTCCGAGTGGATTCGAAAATATGCCGGGGCTGGAGCTTACAATGTGGTGTGGGGACCTCTGCTCAGGGGGAAATTCGGGTCATATTTTGACAAAGTTGGCATGCCTTGGCTTTGGGGGAAGATGCATACCAGACTTGCTTCTAGGGGAACAGGTTTGAAAGGTATGCAAGGTGAAAAACTAGGATATCCTATGGGAAGCTTTGCAGAAATATTTGAAGAACTGGAAAAAAAGATAACACATGCTGGCGGAAGAATTAACCTTTCCACATCAGTTAGGGATATATTGATTGAAGATGGGGAGGCAAAAGGGGTGTTAATCAGGGGTGTTGATGGTAAAGATTTTGCAGAGTATCACGACAAAATTTTGTCAACTACACCGTCCTATATATTCGATAAACTGGTGCCAGAATTACCAGATCATTATTCGTATAAACTAAAAAATGTCGATTATTTGTCTGCTATATTGGTGATATTGGTTCTGAAAAGACCATTTACCAATAAATATTGGCTTAACATAGCCGACAGATCTATACCATTTGTCGGTTTGATAGAGCAAACTAATTTTGTGTCTCCTGAACTTTATGGTGGGAATAACATACTTTATATATCCAATTATCTGGATGAGAGTAATCCACTGTTCCATTTCTCTGAAAAAGACTTGTTAGAGGAATATATACCTCATTTGAAAAAAATTAATCCGCTTTTCGACAAATCTTGGATCGAAGATTGGTATTATCATAAAGTCTCCGCTGCCCAACCTATAATAGGCAAGAATTATTCAGAAAGAATTCCTGAACACAGAACTCCAGTAAAGGATTTGTATTTGGCTAATACAACACAGATTTATCCAGAAGATAGGGGAACGAATTATAGCGTTAGAATGGGTAATTTAGTTGCTGATTTGATATTGGACGATGTAGATAGGAATGCTTAGTGTTTGAACAGTAGGCATTGAAGATTATAAGATGGAGATTGATTCTTTTATTTTTCTGTTTTAATGGGTAGTATTTGCGACTCATTTACCATTGAACCATAACCGTGTTTGTGATAATATCCACTAGTCAAAAATCCACACTAGATTTGGAGAAAACTTGGCCGAAACTCGAGAGCAACATGATCAAAGTATAAAAGACGCCTTGATGAAACAAAACGCCAAGACTGTGACGGTTCTATCATCGTTGTTGGCAATACAAGATTCACTTGGTTACATATCTGGTAGAGCCATAGATCAAATTGCTTCTTACACAGGATCCACACTAAATGATGTATGGGGAGTTGCATCCTTTTACACCAACTTCCGCTTCTCGCCTCCAGGGGAAAATTTTGTTGAAGTATGTTGGGGTCCTACATGCCACTTGTTGGGGGCACAAGGGGTGCTAGATTGTGTTCTTGGAGAGCTGGGTTTGAAAGAAGAAGGAGATACTGGAGACCGAAAAGTGTCTCTGAAGTTCAATACTTGTTTGGGTGCTTGTTCTCAGGGTCCTTTGGTGAGCGTGAATCACAAAATAATCGGACCTAAGCTGATAGGAGACGCCAATCCTAAGGATTTTCAGAATAGTGTTGTAAAGATAATTTCCGACCTAAAAAAGGGTTGATAGCAGTAAATCTTAATGGATATTCGGAGAATTAATGACTAGTTTTGATGAAATATATTCAAAATCGAAGTCTCGTTATCAAGAGTTAGAATCTGGTAATAAACCTTGGATACGAATCGGTACCGCCGTCTGTGGAGAGGCTGCTGGTTCTAAGGAAGTAGTTGATCGCATCAAATCGGATCTTCGTAGTCTTGGCGTAGATGCCAATGTCAGCGAGGTAGGATGTATCGGTCTATGTTACGCAGAGCCTATTGTAGACGTGATTAAACCTGGTGGGCCGAGGATTTTTTACGGCAATGTTAATCCGGATATCGCGTCTGAAATTGTAAAGTCTTATGTATCGGAAGACGATTATAGACCAGATCTTGCTCTGGCTGCTATGAGTGAATCAGATGTGGACGGAGTGATGAACATGAAGGATCTGCCCATGTGGAGTAAACAGGTGAGAGTTGCACTTCGTAATTGTGGGAATATAGATCCAATGGAAATAGGTCAATACATCGCTACAGGTGGCTATGCTGCTCTAGATAAAGCTGTTAACAGTATGACTCCCGAAGAAGTCTTGAAGGAAGTACAAGACTCTGGGCTTAGAGGAAGAGGCGGGGCAGCATTTCCGACTGGAACAAAGTGGAGTTTCCTTGCTCGATCCCCAGGACCGGTAAAATATATACTTTGTAACTGTGAAGAGGGAGACCCCGGGGCTTTCAATGACAAAGGTATATTAGAGAGTGATCCACACTCATTGATAGAGGGAACTATACTGGCCGGATACGCTAGTGGAGCTTCAAATGGCATAGTATTTATTAGACACGGTCACGAAGGTCCGATTAACAGAACTTTGGCAGCAATAGAACAAGCTTACGAACTAGGTTTACTAGGGAACAATATACTGGGATCGTCGTTCAGTTTTGATATGGAAGTGTCCTTAACTGGAGATTCTTATGTTGCTGGAGAAGAAACTGCCTTGATGGAGTCAATAGAAGGAAAACGAGCGATGCCGCGTGCTCGCCCACCTTTTCCTGCTGCATATGGAGTGTGGGGACTGCCTAGCAATATAAACAATATAAAATCTCTTTCGTATGTTCCAGAAATAATTGCAAAAGGTGGAGAATGGTTTGCAGGCATAGGCACTGATGGCAGTAAGGGCACTGCTATACTATGTTTGTCAGGGAATATAAAATATTCTGGGATGATTGAAGTTCCTATGGGTCTGACTATAAATCAAGTTATTTACGATATTGCTGGTGGTACACCAGATGGTAGAAAGGTAAAATTTCTTCAAACTGGTGGTCCTTTGGGCGGAGTTCTTCCAGACGAGAAAATGGATGTCGAGTTAGATTTCGGTGCTATGTCGCAAGCCGGAGCGATTCTTGGTTCGGGAGGTTTGATTGTAGCGGATGAGAGGGCTTGCGCAGTAAATATGGCTAGGCTTCTTGTTGCATTTTGTCAATATGAGTCTTGTGGGAAATGTTTTCCATGTAGGCTAGGAATGACAAACTTAATAGAAATATTGGAAAGGGTGTCGAACTTCGCAAGTCGCCCCGAAGATTTGGAACTTATGACCAATATAGGGCAAAACATGGCTGCCGGATCTCTTTGTGGCCATGGTCAACTAGGCTGGAATCCTGTTCAGTCAGCATTAAAATATTTCCCAGATGACTTTTCTGCTCATATGGAAGAGAAAAGATGTATAACTGGTCAATGTGCTCAACAAATAACGACACCACAGAGAACCCGTTCCAGATGGTCACCTGTTCAACTTTTGGAGTTGAAAGTATAACGATGCCAGAGGAGAATGATGGCTTCTGAAAATAGTGAAATAAATCTAATTATAGATGGCAAACAAATAACCACTCAGACAGGCAACACTATATTGCAGGCTGCAATGGAGTCTGGGTTGTATATACCTTATCTTTGCTATTACCCGGGAATGAAGCCCTATGGTGCTTGCCGCATGTGTGTTGTAGAGGTCGAGAACGGCAGAGGGACTCCGGCATCATGCACCACTCCTGTAGCGGAAGGAATGGTGGTTAATACCGATACACAGCAAATACAGGATTTGAGGAAAGGTATAACTGAGTTAATTATATCTGAACACCCACATGGCTGTTTGACATGCCACCGGACAGATATTAATGGAGCAAACTTATGTGGACCTGAGGATATATGTCTCAGGCATGTTTCGGTTACGGACAGATGTGTATCTTGCCCAAAGAATGAAAGATGCGAACTTAAAGACACGACTATATATGTCGGTACAGGACTTACTACTCCTATGACTTACAAATATAGGAACCTTCCCGTGTTAAATCAGGATCCATTTTACGATTTGGATTACAACTTATGCATAGTTTGTGCTAGGTGTGTGCGAGCTTGTGATGAATTAAGAGGTGACAATGCTATAACACTCACAGAAAGGTCAGGAATATCTTTGGTGGGTCCAGCGTATGGATCTTCATTACTAGAGTCCGGCTGTGAGTTTTGTGGGTCTTGTATAGACGTCTGTCCAGTAGGGGCGTTAGTAGAATCAGATTACAAATGGGACAAGGCAGTTGAATCAACTTCCACAACGTGTCCCCAATGTCCAGTTGGTTGTCAGCTGAAGTTGGAAGTAAATAAAAGAGGTAAAGTCATACGCGTGATCCCCGAATTGGAGGCTGAAGCAAACAGAGGGCAGGCTTGTTTCAAGGGTAAATTTGGTCTGGACTTTATAAACAAAAGATCTAGATTGAAGAGTCCTATGATTCGAAGAGACGGTGCATTAGAAGATGTATCTTGGGAAGAAGCAATGTCATTTGTGGCAGATAAACTTAATCTATACAAAGGTTCTGGGTTCGCCGCATTGAGTTCCTCTAGGTCTACTAATGAAGAGGCCTATATATTGCAGAAATTTACTAGGTCGGTGATGAATAGCAACAACGTGGATCACTCGTCAAACATGAGGCCTGAAGTCACAGAGATTTTGGGAGATGTCCTTGGTTATCAGGCGGCTACTAACTCGATTTGGAGCATAGAAGAATCCGACTGTATATTGGTGGTTTCTAGTAACGTTACCGAAGAACATAATGTGGCATCAGTTGCTGTAAAACGGGGATCCAAGAATGGGTCTAAACTGATTGTTATAGATTCCAGAGAAGTTGAATTAACTAGATCTGCTAAGCTATGGCTCAAGCCTAGACCAGGAACAGATTCGGTTCTACTGGGAGGCATCCTAAAAGTCATCTTCGATGAGTCTTTAGAAGATCAAGAATTCATGAATGCCAGAACTGACAATCTGGACAATTTCAAGAATTCTTTATGGAAATTTGACTTGAAAAAAGTTCAAGAAATCACTGGAGTTGATGAATCCGATATCCGTACAGCGGCGAGGTATATAGCGGAGAGTGATTCCACTTCTTTCATATATGCCCTGGACAATTTGAATGACGCCCAGAGGTCGGAATCAACCAGGTCTGTCATAAACTTGGCATTGGCAACTGGTAATATAGGGAAAAATAACGGGGGTCTATACCCTCTGAGATCAGGCACTAATGATCAAGGATCGTGGGATGTGGGATGTGTTCCTCATTTATTGCCAGGCTATAAAAATCTGCACGATTCAGCCGCTAGAGCAAGTTTGGAACAAAACTGGGGGTTGAATATACCTGAAGAAACCGGGCTTGGTCTGAAAGAAATGTTTCCAGCAATCATAACTGGTGATGTTAAAGCT
This sequence comes from SAR202 cluster bacterium, assembly GCA_009391535.1. Lineage (GTDB taxonomy): Bacteria > Chloroflexota > Dehalococcoidia > Lucifugimonadales > UBA2985 > VFHP01. The sequence continues at coordinate 213,591 of VFHP01000024.1, forward strand.
ATGATGATTGTTGGCAACAGTACCAACTTCTCGAATGGTGATTTGGGTGATGTCCTAGAATCTGTGAAAAATCTTGAATTTCTGGTTGTCCAAGATGCGTTTTTAACTGACATTGGTATGTTGGCGGATGTCGTTCTTCCGTCAGTTACGTTTGCTGAAAAAGAGGGTACTTTTACCAATATGGAACGAAGAGTCCAACCATTAAAGCAGGTATTGGAAATTAACAACACTTATGCAATGCCTGATTGGTGGATCATAACCGAACTTGCCAAGGCTATGGGATATGATTCATTTAATTACCACTGTGCAGCCCAAATTCTAGATGAGATATCCAATAATATCCCTTTTTATGCTGGTATAAAATATGATCGTTTGTTGTCTAAAGAGGGCATACTGGAACCTGCAGGCATACCTAACTTCCCTATACCTAGCCAGATGATTCCTGCATCAGGCGGGCGGAATACAGGTATTCAGTGGCCATGTTTGGATGTTCAGCATACTGGTGTAAAGGTTTTGTATACTAATATTGATGATAGTAATAAGTTTTCAATGCAATCACTAGAAATTGTGGATGGAACTAGTGTAACTACTAAGGAATACCCTTTGTTGTTTGTGCCAGGAAGGGTGTTGCACGATTCAGATGACGTGAAAATAGAAGTTATAAATAATAAGAATGTAATTGTGAGAGATGAAGTATTACAACTAAATCCTGAAGACGCCAAACGTCTTGATATAGGGGACTTTGAAATGATTCAATTAGAATCAGTAGATGAAAAACTGACATTCCAGGCTAGGATTGTTAAAGAGTCTTTCGTGGGAGTCGTATCGTCTACAACTCTTTTCGGTTCACTTATAACTCAACTTGATGCCAGTGAAGATCCCGATCCAATGGGTAACGTTCCGACTTTGAAAACAAAGGCGGTTAGAGTATCTAAACAGGGAAGTTAGCATCTGAGTATTCATGCAAACTGGATTTGCGTTTCATGGGGCATCTGTTTGGAACTATTGATGTGGCAATTGTAGTAAAAGTACCACTCCGGGTTTTATTTTAGGACGCTATAGGTTATGAGATGGTAGCAGAAAATACTCCGATAAGAGAACAATACCTTAGAATAAAAAATCAAAATCCAGATACGATATTACTTTTTCAGATGGGCGATTTCTACGAAACATTTGATGAAGATGCCAAAATTGCGTCAGCGGAATTGGAGATCGCATACACTTCGAGGGAAATGGGTAAAGGTAATCAAATCCCTATGGCAGGCATACCCAAACACGCATTAGAAAACTATCTTCCAAAATTGATCAAGAGTGGTCACCGTGTAGCTATATGTGACCAAAAGGGAGATTCTACAGAGAAAGGTTTGGTAGAAAGGCAAGTTGTTAGAGTTGTGACTGCGGGGACATTAACTGAAACTTCAATGTTAGAAACATCAGTTAACAACTTCTTAGCTGCCGTTGTATTCGAGGAGAATCTGGTAGGTTTATCTTATGTTGATATAACCACCAATGAATTTGCTACCACTCAAATACATAGAAAAGACCTTCCGATGGAATTAAGCAGACTACGTCCTGCTGAAGTTATATTAATTGATAATACTGACCTTCCAGAAACGGGCACAGAATTTATAACTACAGTTGTGGATTCAGGAAGTGCTATAGTTACAGACTCTGAAATGCATTTGAAGCAACATTTTGGAGTCCAAAGTCTGGAATCTTATGGGTGTCATGATATGCCTTTGGCAATAGGATCTGCAGCACTTATTTTGTTTTATCTGGAAAATACTGATAAATACGTCTTGGATGGATTAAATTCACTTTTCACGTATTCCCCATCCAATTTTATGGTATTAGATAATCAGTCTAGAAACAGTCTGGAATTGTATATGTCTGGGAGATGGGGAGGCGAGAAAAATTCATTACTGTCACTTTTAGACATGACTAAAACTTCAATGGGGGGGAGATTGTTCAAGAAATGGATAGGACAACCACTTCTTGACTTGAATGAACTCAACAGCAGGCATGACGGAGTTGAATTTTTGATAGATGCCGTATTGGTTAAAGATCAGATAGGTTTTTATTTGAAGGATATGTATGATGTAGAACGTTTGATCAACCGTATTGGTTCGGGTTCTGTTTCAGTTCGGGATATTGTATCTCTGGCATCTACTCTTTTTGCGGTGGCCGGACTCAAGGATTTCTTAAATAAACAAGAATCCTTGCCGCATATCCTGCAACAGTATTTAGATCCTTGTGAAACGGTGCAATCACTCATATCCAACGGCATAGAAAATATTGAATCTGCCACTTCGGGGTCACATGGATTGATTCGCAGAGGATTTTCTGCTGAACTCGATTTCTTAAAAGACGATTCTTCAGAAGCGAGAGATTACATCGCTGGTTTGGAAAAAACTGAAAGAACTAGAACAGGGATAAGATCATTAAAAGTTGGCTATAATCGGGTGTTTGGCTACTATTTAGAAGTCAATAACTCCAGTATAGGCCAGGTGCCAGATAATTATACTAGGAGGCAGACTCTGACTGGGGCAGAGCGATATATCACTCCTGAACTCAAAGAATATGAAGCCAAGCTGTTAAATGCTCAGGACAAAATCGATGAATTAGAGTCAATTCTTTTCAGGAAAATTTGCGAAGATATTTATAAACATAGAGATTCTATAAAAAGAACTGCGTTGTCAGTTGCGAAAATAGACGTTGTCTTATCTTTATCTTTGGTGGCCTCTGAATACAGATACTCTAGGCCTAGGCTTAACACTAGCAACATTTTGGATATTAAACAGGCAAGGCATCCAATAGTTGAGCATAATGTATCTTTGGGATCATTTGTTCCAAACGACATCCTCATTGGTGCTGAGAATGCGAGGATATCTATAATTACCGGCCCAAATATGGCAGGTAAGTCCACATACATAAGACAGGTGGCCCTGATAGTGCTTATGGCACAGATTGGAAGTTTTGTACCAGCTGAGTCAGCTGACATTGGTATTGTTGACAGGATATTCACACGTATTGGCCTTCAAGATGATCTGTCTGTAGGACAATCAACATTTATGGTAGAGATGATTGAGACAGCCAATATACTTAACCATGCTACTAACAGATCTCTAATAATACTGGATGAAATTGGCAGAGGAACTAGCACCTATGATGGTTTGGCGATTGCAAGGGCGACAGTTGAACATATACATAATAACGAAAAATTAAATTGCAGAACTCTTTTTGCCACGCATTACCATGAACTGATCGAGTTGTCTGATGTTTTCCCTTGTGTCAATAATCTAAATGTTTCGGCTAAAGAATCTGATGGGAGACTGTTATTTATGTACACAGTCATGCAAGGTGGGGCAGATAGGAGTTACGGGATCAATGTTGCTCAACTTGCGGGGATGCCAAGGGATTTGGTCATAAGGGCTTGGGAGATTTTAAAGAAGTTGGAAATTGAAAATCAGGGTATTGTACAAAAGCAGCTACCGATGTTTGACATTCCAGATCCCATAATACTGTCAATAAAGAGTCTGGATATCGAGAGTATGACACCCATAGAAGCCATTAACAAGCTTAATGATTTGAAATACCAAATAAGACAATACGAGAAATCGGAATGAGATATAGGAAATGAGTATAAAGGTATTGTCAAAACAAGAGTCATCTGCCATAGCTGCAGGTGAAGTAGTTGAACGTCCAGCGTCCATAGTTAAGGAACTAGTAGAAAATTCTATAGATGCTGGAGCAGATACCATTGTTATACACATCGAATCAGGCGGAATTAAGGCAATAGCGGTTTCTGATAACGGTAGTGGGATAGCCTCCAATGATGTTGAACTAGCTTTCCATAGATTTGCCACTAGTAAATATCCAGAGAACGGAGATTTATTCGGTATAGAAACATTGGGTTTCAGAGGAGAAGCTCTGCCAAGTATCGCATCAGTAGCTTCAATTAGAATGGTCACTAGAGTGGCTAATGAACAAAATGGTACGAGTGTACATATTGATAATGGCAACTTGATTGAGGTTTCATCAATAGGTTGTCCTCTTGGAACTACAGTGACCGTAACAAATTTATTTGCTCGGATACCGGCTAGACTAAAATTCTTGAAATCTCCATCTGTTGAATCTCAAAGAATTCACTCATTGGTTCAGCAATTGTCAATGGCATTTCCTTTAGTGAGCTTTCGTTTTGATGTGGACGGCAAGATCCGATTGAACACTAGAGGCAATGGTGATTTAAGAAACACTTATGCGGAGATATTCGATCCAAGAACAGCTGATTCAATGATGGTGGTTGAATCTGGCAAAGACTTCGGTTATGCGACAATATATGGGTTGATAAGTTCTCCGGATACAACTAGATCCAATAGGCATTTTATAAATCTTGTGGTCAATGGCAGATGCGTTCAAAATCGTTCCTTGGCTTTTGCTGTTGAGGATGCTTATAAAGGATTTCTGACTGTAGGGAGGCATCCACTGTCATTCTTATTCATTGATGTACCTAAAGAAGATCTAGATTTTAATGTTCATCCTGCAAAAGTAGAAATTAGATTGAAGGATGAAAATCAGGTGTTTCGCTCTATACAAAGATTAATAAGAAATGCATTAATATCTATGTCACCGGTCCCATATACTCAATTTATGGGTGTTTCACCTGCCGTGGAACATGATGTGGATGACGGGTTAGCTTACAAACAATCAACGGAATCGTATCAGCAATCACTTTCTCTATTCAATGATCAGAACTATTATGAGTCTGAAACAAATTTTAAATTCCAGATAAGGAACCTGCGTTTAGTAGGACAGATAAATGGCTTGTATATTGTAGGGGAAACCGATGAGGCTATATACCTAATTGACCAACATGCTGCACATGAGAGGATATTGTATGAGCAAGTACAGGATGTAACAAAAGTGGATAGACAGGGTATCTTGGAGCCGATTGTATTAAGATTATCTCCTGAAAATGAACAAGTATTGACCGCAAACTTGGATTATTGGGGAAAATGGGGTTTTGATATTGAGTATTTTGGTTCTCATTCCTATTTATTGAGATCAGTGCCTTCAGTGTTTGGTAATGTTGACCCCGGCAAGGAATTCCTGTCAATTTTGGATGATTTGCTTGTAGATGATTTCTTCGGCGAAGGTATATCGCATGATTGGCAACTGAAGATATGTGCTTCTATAGCGTGTCACTCTGCAGTTAAGGCCGGGGACATTTTATCCGGTGAAGAGATGCAGAACCTGTTGGCTATGCTCCAATCTGTCAAGCAACCAAATAATTGTGCACACGGCAGACCAACAACAATAAAATTTGGCCTTAAGGAACTAGAAAAAGAATTTAGGAGGACTTAATCAGGATATATTGTCAGTTAATTTAACTGGCATTTAAATATTCTATTACTAGGTTTCTTTGTTCCTCTTTGTTTGCTGAAGTAACAAAATCTTGCATGAGATCTTCCATGTCTGCGGTTGGCACCAGTATTTCCCCTTCATACATTATAGGGAACTGGTGGATTCTTTTAAGCAATCCTCCCAGAAGGATTATTTCGTGCGTTCTTTTGTTCTGGTGTAAACTCTTCTCTACACGAACAATTCTCTGGACGTACTCCCAATCTTGCAGATAGGTTCGCAGTATTTGGCGTTTATTATGCTCACTGTCTGCGCCGGAAATGCTATCATGAAGGGTGTTAACTCCGGGTAATCCATCTTGATCCACTGAGGACACCAGTTTGTCCCCTTGGCATTCTACGCTGGTCTTATCACTCAAGGAGTTTTCTATATTATCTTCTATACAAGAAATCCTTTGATTTATTGTGATGTAGTTCTTAACTAAAGATTGTTGTTCCGTTCTGGTTTCCGCCTTGTCCAAATCATCTGCCAGGTCGTTGAGTTCGTGGGCGTTGACTAGAACCGAGTTTTGATATTCGATATCGTTAGTTGACGTGACAGCAGAATCTATATTGGACAAGACGTGATCTGTTTGTTGAATAATGGGATCTGTAACACAACCGGAGGAAGTCAGGATAATGAGAACGGACAATGAAACGATATATTTTCCAGCAAGTTTTTTCATAGACTCCCTGTGTTTCACGTTATGGTCGATACACGATGCTTTAAATTCATGCTAGAGGGGCATCTCGGCGATTTTCGTGCCGTGCCTGATTATAAGTCTCTGGTGGGTTATCTTAATCTAAAGTTATTGAAGCGGTTACGCCAATAGTTAAGCTTAGAGCCAGGCCTAGGAGTGAATATCGATCCTGTATCTTTAGATAAGTTTGACCTTCTTAGAGAAGTCGGTCTGGAGAGAGTAGTTAAGGTTGCTATGCCTGCAACGGCCACGATAGACCTCTTTATAAAGCCTCGCCTGTCCATCATCAATTTTGGATCCAATGATTCCTCTGACATCAATGCCTCCTAAAGCTTTTCAGTTTCCATTTGCCAGAAAGTTTCTACTGAGCAAGTAAATCGTATCTGGTATTGACTATGATACTCTCTCATTGTACACTACGTGAAACTTATTGCAAAGTGCTCACAGAAACAAATAATCAATCTATCTGTGTGCCTATTTATTAGAGAGGTTAGATGGATCCAGAATTCATTACAAGTGCAGACTGGGCTAGAATCGGTAATCTACTTCATTTCTTCTGGTACGCTGTCCTTTGTTCTATCGGATTCGGATTCAACTTCCTGTTGGCACATGCCATAATACCTTCTCTAGTAAGCACTGGTCATATACCTCAGAGTGTAAACAGGGCAAGGCGCATGTTTTATATAGGTGCCTTAGGTTTCTTGTCTCTCGTTGCGCTTAACCTTATAATAATAGCGTCCAAATTAGATACTCTGACGGTCATTTGGGATAGGTCTTGGATTTAAAAATATAAAGCTTATCAATAATAACCATAATGCTTAAGAAACTAATAATATTATTTACTGTGTTGGGTGGATTAGCCGCCGGTGGTCTGGTTACTCTGTTATTGGTACTGTTTGTTGCTAGAGCCTGGTGGTCTACCCCATTTGAAGTCGGACCCTTTGGTGGTTCGCCTGAACAACCGATAGAATACCCTCATACAATACACGCCGGATCAGGTGTGCTCTTGTTATCAGATGGAAGCCCTAAATTAGATGGAGATGGTAACGAGCTCCATGGATTGGGCCTAGATTGCACATTTTGTCATAGGAATGTTGACAAAGGTGAATCTGCTGGAGTACCTCCAGTGGAGCAATGTATATATTGCCACAAAGTTATCAATTCCGATGAAGATTTGCCGGAAGTTGCCTTACTGATTAAAGCTTGGGAAAACAAGTCTCCAGTAGTGTGGGAGAGAATTCACAGACTACCGGATCACGTAAGATTTGTACATGAAGCACATATAAGATATTTTACCGAGCCTGGCAATACTATGCCTTCTGGTGAGCAGGCCATAGTGGCTGCTAACGTGTGTGCAGTTTGCCATGGGGATGTAGGAAATATGGAAGAGGTTAAACAGGTAAGAAGTCTGAAGATGGGCGACTGCGTCGATTGCCACAGGGACAATGGAGCTCCGACGGATTGTACAACATGTCATTATTAAGGATGAGTATTTAAAGAAATGGGCATAACTAGAAGACAATTTTTGAAATGGTCAGGCGTATCTGCAATGGGTGCGGTGGTTTTTAATGGGTGTACCACACCAGAGCAGGAACTTCAGGTTGAAAGTCCAGTAAACATGCCAGAGGATTTGGTTAATGGTATAGATAATTGGTACGCCACCATATGTCGTCAAGAACCTGAAGCGTGTGGAATAATAGTTAGGGTGGTTGAGGGCAGAGCAAAGAAGATAGAAGGTAATCCTGACTACCCAATAAATAGAGGAAAACACAGTGTCAGAAGTGAGGCAGGAGTTCAAGCCCTGTATCACCCTGACCGTCTCAGCGGCCCTATCTACAGAGATAGTAGGAATGATGAATTTAGGGAAATATCGCTCGAAGAGGCGCACAATCTTGTTCTAAACAAGCTTAACGTTCTAAATTCCGAAGGGCAAAATGACCGCGCCTTACTGATAACCCAACCTTTGAGAGGGCACCTAGCAGCAATTGCTAGTGAATTTTCTAGTGGATTTGGTGGCAGGCACATGGCTTTTGAAGCACTAGATAAAGTGGCACTTAGAAAGTCTCTGGGCAGGGTATTTGGTCAGAGTAGATTGCCTAAATTCGACATAGAACATTCGACTTATCTGATATCTTTCGGAGCCGATTTCTTATCCAGTTGGGTATCACCGACTAATCATTCAAGGGCGTACGGGGAATTTAGGCAAGGACATGCACAAAGGGGAGTTCACGTTCAGGTGGATCCCAGATTTTCAATGAGTGCAGCAAATGCCGACGAATGGCTACCTGTGAAGCCAGGTTCTGAAGGAATACTGGCTATGAGTATGATATACGTAATAATCAAGGATGGTCTGGGTGATGTTGCAGCTGCTGATAATCTTACCGGTGGTCAAGGGCATCAAGCTTTGGAGATTTTTTCTAACAACAGTGCTGGAGTAATTGAAGCTACAGGCATAGATGGCGCTCGCATAGAAAAGATAGCTCACGATTTTGCGAATAGCCATCACCCACTCGCAATTGGTGGCGGATCTGCAGGAGCTTCCGCTAATGGAAGTTTTAACTTGGATGCCATATATTCTCTTAATGTGTTGGTTAATAATCTAAACAAGGAAGGTGGAGTTATTTTCAACCCATCTCCGCCTATATCGGTTTTGGATAATGATTCTGTGTCGGGCGCCGGGATGCCTTCTTCATATCAAGATTGGAAGAATATCAGCCAACCTAGAGTTGTTATGATCAGAGGTGCAAATCCAATTCATGGTTTACCTTCAAGTGCGGGATTCTCGAATATTTTGGATAACTCAGAATTCATTATTTCATACTCAAGCTTTATGGATGAAACCGCTGAAAAGGCAGACTTAATTATACCGGAAAGTAACTATCTTGAAGATTGGGGAGATGATGTGCCAGAGCCGGGTCCTGGTTATCAAGTTATAGGGATTCAACAACCTGTTGTAGGGCGATTCCATCAGGGAACGGTTAACTTCGGGGATGAGTTAATTTACTACAGCAGATTTCTTGGTTTGGCACTGGACGCCAATTTGGGCTTAACTGAAGGATCTGGATTCAAGGAATTAGTGGAGGGAAGTATCAGAGAGTTGTGGTCTAAGAATTCAGGTTCTGTGAGGTCTTCTGACTTTGACGCGTTTCGGCAAGGAGTTCTCCAGCGAGGTGGTTGGTGGGATGTTGAATCCGGGGCTAAAATTGAAGAAATGTCCTCTAACTTACTGGATACTTCTTGGCCTGATGTGTCTTTCGTTGGCACAGGCGAATACAATCTAATACCATTTTTGTCCAACTCATTAGGAGATGGAAATCTTGCGCACTTGCCATGGTTACAGGCCGCACCAGATCCTCTTACCTCAGTAGTTTGGAATACTTGGGTAGAGATAAATAGCAAGAAAGCAGAGGAGCTCGATATAATACAGGGAGACATACTTACAGTAGAATCACCAGCTGGAAGTTTAGAAGCTCCTGCTTACATCCATCCAGGCGTACCACCATGGGTTATATCAATGCCTATCGGTCAAGGACATGTTTCATTTGGCAGATATGCTGAAAATGTGGGCGTGAATACTATTTCGTTATTGTCTGAAGTTGAAGACAAAGGCAGTGGTAGTTTGGCTTGGGCAGCTAATAAGGTATCAATATCAAAAACTGGTAGACATATTGATATATCTAAATTCGAAGGAAATGTTCCTGCGTTTGAAGTGGATGAGCAGAGAATTATAAAGATAGCTCCTCCTGAATCGCATGATCATAAAGAACATCATTAATAAGTATAGTTGTTGAGTAGGAGTTTTTAATGGCTACAGAGACAATAAATCATAAGTGGGGAATGGTAATAGATATAGATCGCTGCACAGGCTGTCAAGCATGCGTTGTCGCTTGTCAGGCGGAAAATAACATCCCACTTAACACAGAAGATAGATTCAGACAACGCAGAGCTATTGAATGGATAAGAGTGGAACGATACTGGGAAGGTGAATTCCCAAACATAAAAGCTAGATTTATACCGATCCTATGTCAACATTGTGAAAATGCCCCCTGTGAACCAGTTTGTCCTGTGTATGCCACTTATCACAATAATCAGGGTATGAACGTTCAGGTTTATAACAGGTGTGTTGGTACCCGATATTGCGCCAATAACTGTTCTTATCAAGTGAGATTTTTCAATTTTTGGGAGCCGGTATGGCCCGAATCCCTCAAGAATCAGTTAAACCCGGACGTCACGGTTAGGAGCAGAGGCATAATGGAAAAGTGCACCTTCAACATCCAGAGACTGCGCAAAGCTGAAAGAGTAATAGAAGGACAACGCGGTGAGAGGATTACAGACGAAAATCTAAAAGAAGGCAACTTTTTACCAGCTTGTGTCCAGGCATGTCCTACAGATACATTAATTTTTGGCGACTGGAATGATCCATCTAGTAAAATATCTAATTTGAAAGAAAAACATTTTGTGGATGGTGGTAGAGGATATAAACTTTTAGGTGACTTAGGAACTCAACCAAACGTGATTTATTTAAAGAAAGTAGATATTAATGCCGAACATAAGGTGGATGCTCATGCATGAATCCCACCACGTAGTAGCACCATCATATCTTGATATGACTGCTCAGGAGATAACTAACGATGTGCTAAAAAGGCATCACTCTCCAGGCAACCAGTTTTGGACAATCGCCATGATACTTGGTGGGCTGTTTGTTGTAGGATTAGTTGGATTGTTTATGCTGATTGCAGATGGCTTCGATAACAAGTCAGCCTGGGGTTACTACGCTGCTACATTTGGCTACGTTTTTAGTTTGTCTCAGACAGCAGTTTTGGTGTCGGTAGCGTTACGAATGGCTAAATCCCACTGGCGTCGTCCATTAGCAAGGATTTCAGAGATGTTCGCGATAGTGGGTGTCTACAGTTTTGCTATGTTGCTCCCACTGCTGTGGGTATTGCCGTCAATCGAAGGACGAAGAAGTTTGTGGTTCGAATGGCCGGGTAATACCCCTCATATCTGGGACACAATGGCACTGGGAAGTCTAGTTATTTGTGGGTTGGCGATACTATATTTTGCTTCTCTTCCGGACTTAGTTACAGACAAGGAAGTATCTGGTAAATCTGACGAAGATGTTTCTTATCACCCCCTTATACCGCATTGGTTTGGAGCTCCCAAGCATTGGCAGTTGCAAAAAATAGTATTAGGGCTTCTGGGTGGATTTTATTTCCTGATGCTTATAATTGTCCATATGCTTATAAGTGTCGATTTTGCAATGGCCTTGATTCCGGGATGGAAAGATGCGATATTCCCTGCTTTCCACGCTATAAATGGCATTCAAGCTTCGATAGCATTGATAATCGTGACCATGTTTATTTTGAGATCTAGGAGTAGTCTAGGGAAATACCTAGAACTGGAACAATTTTGGGCCTTGAGCAAGATATTGTTGGCCACATGTTTGCTCTGGTTTTACTTTTGGTGGTCCTCGTTTTTCACGTATTGGTATGGAAGAATGCCGGCGGAAATTGGTGTACTCAAGTATATTATGTTTGAGACTTATAGTACGGTGTTTCTCTTGGCCTTCACTATGTGCTTTGTGATACCGTTCCTTATACTGGTGGTGAATGTTGTTAGAAAGACCATTTGGGGACCGACATTGGCGGCATCTGTAATATTGATAGGTACCTTCTTCAATCAAGTAAGATATTATGTGGCTGGATTTTCTGTGGAAGATCATACGTTGCATGTTTTAGAAAATCTGCCAGATTTCACCGCTCCCGGACCGATTGATTTTATGGTTGTAGTGGGCGGAATATCGGGGGCCGTATTGACCTATATGCTAGGCACACGAATATTTCCAATAATTTCTATATGGGAAATTAAAGAAGGATTAATGTTACAGAGAGTCAGAAAATTCATGAAACGAGACATCAGAGTATTGGCGAAACCGGAATAATTATGAATAGAATGTATGAAAAATATGGGATGCTATTTGCCAGGAGTGTTAAATAATGCAGGAACGAGTCCGAATTTCTGATAGTCAAGTAAACACAGATTTAACTAGTTCTATATTTGAATCGTCCAAACTGTATTGGATTTTGGTTGGTTTCTTGGCACTTGTTGTGCTGTGTGGTTTTACTGCCGCAGGCTACATGTTTAATAGGGGCCTTGGGGTGACTGGACTGAATAGGCCTGTCATGTGGGGTTTCTTCATAACTAACTTCGTGTTTTGGATTGGTATAAGTCACGCGGGTGTTATGTTGTCAGCTATACTTAGATTGGTTCAGGCGGAATGGAGAAGACCTGCTACCAGGGCAGCGGAAGTATTAACAGTTTTCTCTTTGATGACGGCCATGACGATGCCGCTTATTCATGCTGGAAGGCCTTGGCGAGTGGCGTATTGGGTCTTTCCCTACGACTGGGCTAGGGGCATATATCCCAATGTGAGATCCGCTTTGGTATGGGACCCATCTGCTGTATTCACGTATCTCACTAGTAGTATTTTATTCGTCTATATAGCTCTGATACCAGATTTCGCTGTGTTAAGAGACCGAACAACAGGTGTGCCTCATATCATATACTCTATTTTGTCTTTGGGTTGGAGGGGAAGTGTTAGGCAGTGGAAATTGCAGATCATAGCAGGTATATTACTATCCGCCATAATCCTGCCTATTTTCGTTTCCGTTCATAGTATAGTTTCTTGGGACTTTGGTACTGCAATGTCAGTGGAAGCTTGGCACAGTACTGTTTTCGCTCCTTATTTTGTGATTGGAGCGGTCCACTCAGGTGTTTCGGCAGTTGTTACCGTCATGATAATACTGAGGTGGATGTTTCATTGGGAAGACTATATCAGACGAGAGCACATGGATTCATTGGCTAAGTTACTTATAGTTGTTGCGACAGCTTGGTTGTTTTTCTTCGCTCTAGAGTTTTTCTTCGGCCTCTATGCCTTGGAAGGACCTGAAGTTGCCTTAAGAGAACTGCAGGTGTTTGAAGCTCCTTGGAAATGGTACTTCTTAACTTTCCTAATAACTTCTTACCTTATTCCGGTTCCCATGTGGTTGATTCCAAGTGTGAGGCGGAACCTGTGGTTGATGGCGTTTACAACGATTTTGGTCAATGTAGGCATGTGGTTTGAAAGATTTATCATTATCGTTCCCGGTCTGATGAGAAAACAGGCATTTGTTTTCACCTGGGGTGGATACACTCCTAGTATTGTCGAAGTAACAATTATAACCGCTACATTTGCGATGGTCTCGATGCTGGTATTGCTCTTTGCCAAAGTAGTGCCTTTAATACCGATAGGTGATGCAAAAGAGGGTATGATATTACACGACGAAATTAAAATTGGAAAAGTTATGGTTCCTGCTGTGATGCGGGAAGAGTAATCTGAGGAGGTTGAAATTGGCCAGAAAAAGTATATTGGGATTGTTTGATAACGCAGATTCTGCGGCTGATGCAACCGACGTGTTGCTGGAGGCAGGGGCGACTCAGGATGATTTTGACGTCCTGACAGGTAGTCCCTATCCCGAAGGAGCATTTGGTGAGAAAGATCCTGTTCACCACATATACGTGTTTCCAATTATCGGGGCATTGATGGGCCTTACTATGGCCTTAGTACTTACTGCAGGCACACAAGTAGCTTACCCGATGGTAACAGGAGGAAAACCAATTTTAGCGTTTCCTGCGATGACCATCATTTGTTATGAAGGAACGCTTTTAGGAGCCGTGCTCTTCACAATAATTGGTATAATTTTCGAATCCAGATTACCCAGATTGAGATTGGATCCATACGACGCCCGTATCAATGAAGGATATATTGGTCTACTTGTTACTACAGAGGAAGAAAAATTGGACGACATGGAAAGAGCATTGATTAGAGGAAGTGCACTTGAAGTAGTTCATGAAAGAGGTAGGGCTTTAAGGGGATAACTGAAGAGTTATATAAACTATGAAAACATCGTTATTCAAAAAACAAAAATTTAATCTGACACTGGTATTGATAGTAGTTGGACTTATCTCATCTGCCTGTATGCCTTGGGGTAGAGGAACCTATCAGATTGAAATATTCAGTGAAATGCATTACGCCCAATCCTATAAGAGCCAAGAACCGCCACGTCTTTATCCGGCCCAGGGATCAGTTCCTTTCATGTCGCATGAAGATGGAACTGATGGGATATTGAATGTCGCGAGTAACTTCTTGCTAGAAAAAACAGAAGCGACTGTTTCAGCTGGCTCAGGACTATACCAAGTTAATTGCGCCGCTTGTCACGGAATGACAGGTAAGGGTGATGGGGCGGCTAAAAGTTACTTAATAAAGCACGGTGGGCTACCACCGGCTGATATTACTGGACCAGCTACGGCAATGGCATCAGATACGGAATTGAAAGGGTTTATAGGGTTAGGGGGCCGTATAGGTTATTACTCAGGTGGTAATAAATATGACTCCCCGTCGGCTATGCCTATGTTTAATAAACTGCTTACTGATGAAGAACTGTGGCAATTGGTTCACTATGTACGTAGTTTACAGAACTAGTGGTCGAACATATTGTAATACGTGTTGTGATTATTTACCCTTGATTCTACATTTATGATCCCGTTGATTGGATTGGAATTGATTCCTCTTACAAACCTAATTAAGCTCTTGTTATTGATTACCATGAGATGTAGAATATTGGACGTAAAAATACATACTGTTGACGAACAATTGACACAAGGACAAATAGATGGACTTAAACTCTATAGCGTTAGTTGAAAGAAACGAAAAAATACAGGAATTCTCTCCTGGGGACACAGTGAAGGTGACTATAAGGATAAGAGAAGGGGAACGGGAAAGGCTTCAGGCGTTTCAAGGTGATGTCATTCGCACGAGAGGTAATGGCGTGGGTTCCACTTTTACTGTTAGGCGCGTTTCTTATGGTGTAGGAGTTGAGAGGACCTTCGCATACTATTCTCCGACATTAGATGCCGTTGACTTGGTACGGCATGGGAAAGTTCGTAGGGCAAGACTTTATTACCTCAGAGACAGGTACGGTAAATCAGCTAGAATCAAGGAAGATCGAAGACGGTCTAGAAGGTAAAATGACTCGTAGTCACACATCTGTGGCTTGATATTAAAGACCAAAGATGAGTAAGTATGCTGAGGTTGCAGTAGATTCCCCCGCATCCAACAGAAGAACCTTTACCTATTCGATTCCTGATGATGTGCCTGCTATGCCTGGTCATCTAGTTGAAGTGCCTTTCGGCCCTCGTTCGTTGATCGGAATAGTTTTCAAGACATCAGATTTTGTAGAACTAGATACGGTTAGACCTGTGAGAAAATTGATATATCCTGATCCATTGCTATCTACCGCTAATCTGGCTCTGGCAATTTGGGTCAGTCATTATTATATGGCTGGTCTGTTCGATTCAGCTGCTATGATGATGCCGCCAGGTTCAATGATAAGAAGCAAGCGATATGTTCGTCTTAAGAATCCTAACGCGTCACTTGAAAAAATAGATGATCTACAACTTCAAAGAATCACTAGAACTCTCAATAGACGTGGCAAAATGCGTCGAGATACATTAGTAAAATCTTTGGGTATGTGGTCAGACAGGGTTCTGTCACAAATGGTCAGAGACGGCCTCATAGATGAGACATCGGAATGGTTAAACGCTTCTGTAGGTCCAAAGTACAAGTCATTTGTAGAACTCACCAATTTGGTTTCTGGGAGTGCCGATATATCTAATGTTTTTCATAATAAATCTCCAAAACAGGAATCACTGTTGCAACATCTTATCCTTGCCAAGGACCCAGTGAGTCTACTCGAGTGTAGAGACAACTTTGGACAATCTGCCGTTAATGGTTTAAGAAATAAAGGATTGGTCAATATAATTCAGATTCGTGAGGAACGAGATCCATTGGCGTCAAGAACTTTTGACTCTGATATTCCACCTGTACTTAATAATGATCAGGAGATTGCGGTAGATCATATATGTGAGGCGATTGCCTCAAACTCCCCTGACGTGTTTTTGTTGCAGGGTATAACAGGTAGTGGAAAGACAGAGGTGTATTTACGGGCGTTGGATCGAGCTATTGCTTTGGGTAAACATGCTGTAGTGATGGTTCCAGAATTAGCATTAACACCTCAGACTATAGAACGATTTGCCAGTAGATTTCCTGACGATGTTGCCGTATTGCATAGTGGTTTATCTCTAGGTGAACGTTTCGATCAATGGTGGGGAATAAAGGAAGGTAAGTATAAAATTGTCATTGGATCTCGTAGTTCGATATTTTCTCCACAACCAAATTTGGGTTTGATAATAATAGATGAGGAACATGAGTGGACTTATAAACAAAGAGATACTGCTCCTAGGTATGATGCAAGAGAGGTGGCTATAAAGATTGGAGAACTCACAGAAAGTGTTCTAGTGCTTGGGAGCGCTACACCTGATGTCATTTCGAAAAACAGGGCAATCTCGGGTCAATATAGGTTATTGAAGTTGCAAAACCGTGTGTCTAGAGGAGTTGTAGGAAATCAAACGTTAGAATTGACTCTTCCTGAGGTGGAAATAGTAGACCTTAGAGACGAATTGAAACATGGAAATAGAAGCATTTTCAGTTCTGTACTTCAATCTAATATAGGAAACAAGATTGCTTCAGGCGAACAAATAATACTTTATATAAACAGAAGAGGTAGTGGTGGTCAGATACAATGCCGTGATTGTGGCGATGTATTGAGATGTAACAGGTGTCATATGTCGATGAACTATCATGGTGCATCTAATGCGGCTGTTTGTCACATATGTAGTTATACGATCAAACACCCGACCGAATGTGAAGTGTGTAATAGTCATAGGATAAGGTATTTAGGATTAGGCACACAAAGAGTAGTTCAGGAGCTAGATGAATTATTTCCGGGTGTAAAAACTTTACGATGGGATAGAGATGCTGCTTCATACAAAGATGCTCATGGAGAAATGATGGCTAAATTCTCAACAGGTCAAGCCCAAATATTGGTTGGCACGCAAATGATAGCTAAAGGTCTACATTTCCCTAGAGTCACGTTAGTTGGCGTTCTGTGTGCCGATATAGGTCTGTTTTTGCCAGATTTTAGAGCAGGAGAACGGGTTTTTGAATTATTATGTCAGGTTTCAGGTCGCACAGGGAGAAGTGATTTGGGTGGTAAAGTGATCATACAAACTTATTCTCCAACAAATTACGCCGTTCAGTCAGCTGCCGTACAAGACTATGACATGTTTTACGCTCAAGAAATTGTTTATAGACATGAGCTTGGCCTTCCTCCATTTGGTAAATTGATAAGATTGATGTATTCACATAGGAATGAAGATACTTGCGCTAAGCAAGCCTTATATTTGGGTAAACGGTTTAGAGAGCAACTGGAAGTAATGGGTATCACAGATATCTCTGTATTAGGCCCCGCACCTGCTTTTCCTTCAAAAATCAGGGGAAGATATCGTTGGCACATTATTTTGAAAGGTATTGAGCCTAGAAGATTGATAGACGAGACTAATTTACCTTTAGGTTGGATGGTTGAAATTGATCCTACTTCTGTGACCTGATTTAGATTTACACAATTGTGGACGAATAATATAATGGTCACAGCAAGGATCACAAGCGGGGGGAATAACCAGTGTCAGTTTTAAGCATTCGAACATTACCAGATTCTGTGTTAAGAGAAAAAGCAAAAAAAGTTACATTATTTAATGAATCATTACAAAATCTTATAGAAGATATGATCGACACTATGCGATATGCTAATGGAGTTGGTTTGGCGGCTAATCAAGTTGGTGTGTTGCTTAGAGTAGTTGTTATAGAGATACCGGATGAGGAGGAAGTGAGGATACTTATCAATCCTGAAATTATAAAAGTCGAGGGCGAAAGAAGAGTCGACGAAGGATGTCTAAGTATACCGGGCTATAGAGGAGAGCTAACTAGATCAGTAAAAGTTAGAGTTAAGGCATTGGACAGAAGAGGCAAGGCATTGAGGATAAGAGCGGAAGGTCTGTTGGCTCAAGCTCTAGAACATGAAATTGACCATATAAATGGTGTTTTATATATAGATCATCTTTCGAGCCACGAACACCTTTGGAAATTAGAAAGAGACGAAGTGGAAACGACAACAGAGGCGATCTAATGTCAAGCGTTTCAATACCAAAATCTCCTGAACTAAATTTTGACAACCAGATAATACAGTTTCTGGAACCTATTAGAGATTTCTTTTCATCAGAAAATGTGAGCGCCTATATAGTGGGTGGTTTTCTCAGAGATTCTTTGATGGGCAGGTATAGTTTTGACATAGACATTGCTATTGACCATGACCCAATTGAGATTGGCAATAAACTAACTGAGTTGATTGGTGGTAAGTGCATCGTTTTAGATCATGACAGGAAGATCGTCAGGATGGTTTTGCCAACATGTCAAACAAACTTATCGCTCTTGCCTAAACATATAGATTTGTCATTCGTGTCTAATGGTATAAGGGACGATCTTTCCCACAGAGATTTCACCATAGATGCTATTGCTTTGCCTTTTTCGACTATAAGCAATCCATCGAACGGTGACTTGATAGACATTTATGGTGGCTTGTCGGACATATCTTGCCAAGTACTTAGAGTAGTGTCAGGACAATCACTTACGGAAGATCCAGTTCGGTTGGTTAGGGCAGTTCGTTTGTCTGCCCAACTGGGATTTTCGTTGGATGAATTTACAGAACATAGTATATCTAAAAACTCTCATCTAATAACTTCTGTATCTACGGAGCGCGTTCGAGAGGAATTTCTTAAAATATTTGAGCAGAAGAATATCTCAAATAGTTTAAGGATTATGGATGATACTGGGTTACTGTGCAAGATAATACCGGAACTGGATACCACTAAAGGATCAATGCAGCCTAAAGAACATTATTGGGATGTATTTAACCATTGTTTGCAAACACCAGGCAAATTGGAAAAAATTGTTGATTCTCCAGATGATCAAATATTTTCTTTAGTACCGCGGTTATTTGATATGTATGAATATTTTTCAGAGATAGTAAGTGACGGTCATAATAGATTAACTATGGCTAAAGTGGCAGGATTGCTTCATGACATAGCAAAACCGGCAACTAAAACAGTGGATGGAACAGGAAGAATACGATTTATCGGCCACGATCTTAAAGGGTCTGAGGTTACAGAATCTTTCTTAGACAGACTGAGGTTTAGTAACAAAGGCAAGAATCATATATCAACAATGGTCAGACACCATTTAAGGCCGACACAAATGAGTTCTGATGGTCAATATCCAACAGACAAAGCAATGTACCGCTATTACAGAGACCTGAAAGATGTAGCTTTCGATATTTTATTTTTGAATTTGGCGGATTATTTGGCAGCCAAGGAAGATATGCTTGAGATGGATGATTGGCGCAGTCATTGTGGTCTCATAGATTTTATTATGAAAAAAGGATTAGATATTCTTGCCGTTGACAACCAGGTTAGGCAGGATCGTTTGATAGATGGTTATGGTTTAATGAAAATTCTTGGTATAGGACCCGGGGAAACTATCGGAGTTTTGTTGGAGCAATTGGAGGAAAGTCATAAATTAGGGGAAATAACCACCAGGAAAGAAGCTATTTTATTGGCTAGGACGCTTTTTGCACGTTTGTGATTGGATTTGGTCAGTATTAGTATTAACCAAATGTACCGTGCATAACATCAATATGTTGTGTATTGTAATATAATTCACACAAAATGCTGTATCCCAAAGCTTGACTGTAGTTATATTGCAATGATAGTATTGTCAATATATTTTGTTATGGAAGGCTTCACTGGAATTTTTCTAGGTTTGTGATTCAATGCATTGCCCTTATTGTAATAATAGTGAGTCTAAAGTAATTGACTCAAGAGATGCCACAGATGGTGTTAGGCGAAGAAGAGAATGTATACGATGTGGTCTTAGATTCACGACATACGAAAGAGTGCAAACTAGTGCTCTTATGGTAGCGAAGCGTGATAACAGGCGAGAAGAATATAACAGAGAAAAACTTATGTCCAGCATACAAAAGGCTTGTGTAAAGCGGCCTTTGCCTACTGGGGCCATTGATAAACTGGTTCACGACATAGAAATTCAATTACAGGATACAGGTAGAGCGGAAATCCCCAGTGTGTCTATCGGTGAAATGGTTATTGAACATCTACGAACCATGGACCCAGTTGCGTATATTAGGTTTGCTAGTGTGTACAGGGATTTTGCAGACGTCGAGAGTTTCAAGGAAGCGGTAGAAGCATTGGAGAAAGCATATCACTCTACGGACAAAGAGAGAGATTCGGCTCAACTACCTCTTATAGATGAGACAATTTTCTCAACCAAAAAACGGTTAAGAAAACCTAGGGCAGGTTTGGATTTGAACATAAGTATTGGAGATGAAAAAAGATAGTTTACAGACTATGCTAGTTATAACTCAAACATTTGGTGAAACTTGATTACCTGGAGGCATGAATGACCATCACTAGGGGAAAAACAGACGATAGAGACTCTCAAAGAGGCGATAAAAATTTGAATGATGTGCTATCTGCATTGAGTGCAGCAGGTATAACTGATCCAAATATGGCAAAAAAAATAGCGGCATCACTCGATGGATCGAGATCTACTGCTGAATTGACTGGCCACAACATAATAGATACTGGGATATCAGATAACGCGATGGTCGTATTGAAAAAACGATATTTTATGAAAGATAGTAAAGGCAATGCGGTGGAGAATTCCTGGAGTGATATATCCAGAAGAGTAGCCAGAGCTATTGCTGAAACAGAACTACTATACAATCCCGAAGCAGATGTAAGTTATTGGGAAGAGAAATATTATAGTGTCATGGTAAGTTTGGAGTACGTACCAAATTCTCCTACCCTTATGAACGCTGGCACAGGTGCCGGAACCCTTTCTGCTTGTTTTGTGATGGGATTAGAAGACAGTATGGAAGGCATAATGGAAACCGCTAAAGAGGCCGCTTTGGTTCAAAAATTCGGTGGAGGTACGGGGTTTGCCTTATCGAAAATAAGACCAAAAGGCTCTCCAATAACTACAACACATGGTAAGGCATGTGGTCCCATAGCTGTGTTAAAACATCTGTCTTCAGTGTCTACTTTGGTTACTCAAGGTGGTAAACGAGATGGGGCGAATATGGCGGTTATGGATGTTCATCATCCTGACATAGAAGAGTTTATTACTTGCAAAACACAAGAAGGACAGATACACAATTTTAATGTATCAGTTGGTGCCAGTGAAGTGTTTATGCAGGCTGTAAGCAAGGGTGAGGATTACGAACTGAAGGATCCCCATAACGGGGAAGTCTTAGGGAGTCTGAACGCAGGAAAAATATTCGATAACATTATAGAGGGCGCTTGGCTTAATGGAGAACCAGGAACAATTTTCCTGGACCGTGTTAATCAGGATAATCCGACGCCTCATATAGGGGAAATGATCGCTACTAATCCATGTGGTGAGCAGCCTCTGCTTGCCTATGAATCTTGCAATCTGGGTTCAATAAACCTTGCAAAATTTGTTTTATTCGATGAAGGCGAAACCAAAGTAGATTGGGATCGTTTGGCAGAGGTGACGAGTATTACAACGAGATTCTTAGACAACGTTATAGATGCTAACAGATACTCAGTACCGGCTATAGAAGAAATGACGAAAACTACACGTAAAACCGGACTTGGTGTAATGGGATTCGCTGATATGTTGGTGATGATGAATGTGGCTTATAACTCCCAAGAAGGATTGGATTTGGGCCGGGAAATTATGAGGTTTGTAAAGGAACATGCAGATGCGACAAGTGAGGATTTAGCCGAAGAACGAGGTGTGTTTCCTGGATACGAAGGTAGTATATATGAAAAACAGGGACGGCCTATGCGTAATGCATGTAGGCTTACAGTTGCACCAACGGGTACTATATCCATGATAGCTGGTTGCTCGAGTGGCATAGAACCACTTTTTTCTCTCTGCTATCACAAACACAACATATTGGAGGGCGAAAGTTTACTTTACATAGACTCCAATTTTGAACGTATGGCAAGAGAACAAGGGTTTTATAGTGATGAACTGATGGAATACCTTGCTGATGGTGGGTCTATACAAGATAGGGATGATGTTCCAAGCTCTATTAAAGATATTTTTGTTACAGCTGGTGATATATCACCCGAATATCATGTTAGGATGCAAGCTGTTTTTCAAGAGAGCGTAGATGCTGCTATATCTAAGACCATAAATTTCCCTAATTCAGCTACTAGAAATGATGTGAGAACAGCCTATATGTTGGCTTGGGAATTAGGATGCAAAGGTATAACTGTTTATAGATCGGGGAGTAGAAATCTTGAAGTTTTAACATCTGGTTCGGCCAAAACGGAATCTGCAGATTCCGTGTCCATTAACGCCGATGACTTGCAGAATACTATTCATGATAGTCAATTAAACAAACCAGCTCCAAGACCTGCTCAAGTGAGTGGGATCACAGAAAAAGTGAGAACTGGTCACGGCAATATGTATATCACTATAAACTCTAGGGAAGGTCAACCCTTTGAAATCTTTTCAAACTTAGGCAAAGCCGGAGGTTGTGATTCTGCTCAACATGAAGCCATATCACGACTGGTTTCTTTGGCTTTACGTTCTGGTATAGAACCAAGTGAGTTGGTTGAACAACTTCGTGGTATAACGTGTTGTCCTCAGTGGGATGACGGCAAATTGGTTCGTTCAGGACCAGATGCAGTCGCATTAGTTTTAGAAAAACATACTGGTAGCGATAATGGTGAGAACAATCTTGTGACCTATGCCTTACAACCAGGATTACCACTTAAACCAGATACTAATGGCAATGGAGTAATTGGTAAGGCAGCATGTCCAGACTGTGATGGGTTTTTGGTATATCAAGAAGGTTGTGAAATGTGTCCATCTTGTGGATATTCTCGTTGCGGATAAGGCACTGCGAGAGCGTGATTCGGGACTTAATTTGTGATGAACACACCGATTCTCGGTGATACGTGTGAGATCGGTGTGATACGGGGTAGACGCTTGGCGTCTATGGATAAAACTAATCCGCGCTCTTGATAGAGGGAGCGTGCAAATCGGGCGGCCTCTTTTTTGGGGCCGCCTAGCATTGTAACACATTTTTTTATTATAATGGCTAGGTGGAGTCGTTAAATGGATAATTTACCTATCATAGGCATAACAATGGGAGATCCGGCAGGAATAGGGCCAGAAGTTATAGTAAAGGCATTAAATAAACGTTGGTTAACTGATTCTTTTCACCCGTTAATAATTGGAAATCTACATTTGTTATCTAAGGCAGCCAAAGATTTAGGATGTGATCTAGAATTCTCAGAAATTTCTTCTGCGCAAGACGCTAGGGTGAACCGCATATCCGTCTTTGATATGGGTAATCTGAATCCTGAAAATGTTGAACATGGAAAAATTTCTGCCGATTGTGGTCGGGCAAGTGTGGAATGGATTTTAGAAGCAGGACGAATGGCTCTAAATGGAGAAATAGATGCCATTGCTACTGCTCCCATACACAAAGAAGCTGCACAATTAGCCGGCTACAAAGATATAGGTCATATGGAGTTACTGCAAAAACTTAGCGGGGCGAAGGAAGTTGCAACAATGTTGACAGCTGGTAACTTAAGAGTTGTACATCTTACGACCCACAGATCCCTTGCAAAAGCTGTTGAATTTGTAAGAAGGGAGAATGTTTTGGCAAAGATAGAACTTACGTACAATAGTTTTAGAGAATGGGGTTTTTCAGATCCCCGTATTGCAGTGGCTGCACTCAATCCACATGGTGGTGATGGTGGTTTAATAGGTAGAGAAGAAATAGAGGAAATTTCACCAGCTGTTAATGATGCATTAAAACTAGGTATTAATGTCACCGGGCCTATACCAGCAGACTCAGTATTTCCTCAGGCTATAAATGATAATTATGATGTCGTGGTTGTGCTATATCATGACCAAGGTCACATACCGATAAAAGTAAAAGATTTTGAGGGTAGCATAAGTATAAATCTAGGATTTCCATTTACTAGAACATCCGTGGATCATGGAACAGCATTCGACATAGCTGGAAAAGGTATAGCAGATGCTACTGGTATGATCAAAACCCTAGAGGCTACTGCTTTCATTGCAAACACAGGTAATCTTCCATCTGAGTGATATTGAGTGAAGAATTGTAGGAAAAGGATCAGAATATGAAAGCTGATGTGAAAATCTCCTTTATCGGAGGCGGTAATATGGCGGAAGCTATAATATCAAGTATCATTGCAAATGGATTAATTGATCCCAAGAACGTGCTAGTAAGTGAACCAGTGTCAATGCGCAGAGAACACTTGTCTGCAGCGTATAACATATCATCGTACTCTGATACCAAGGCATTATTGCTTGATATAAATGAATCCAAAGAGCCGAATGTTATTGTTATAGCTGTGAAGCCGCAACAGTTATATCAGGTGACTAGAGAATTAAACAGTATTGTTTCAGAAGACCATGCAATACTCTCGATAGTGGCTGGTGTGAGTATAGATACATTAACACAGTCATTAGGGCACAATGCTATTATAAGGGTTATGCCTAACACTCCAGCGCAAATTGGCAAAGGTATGTCAGTTTGGGCTGTTTCTGAATCAATCTCAGACTTATATGTAGATATTGCTCGTGAAATTTTTCAAGCGTTGGGCCTGGAAATTTTGGTCGACGATGAAAAGTACATAGATATGGCAACTGCTTTGAGTGCTAGTGGACCTGCATATGTGTTTATGTTTTTGGAAGCCATGATAGATGCTGGAGTGTATATAGGTCTATCTAGAGATATATCTAGCAAATTGGCTATCCAGACAGTGCTAGGTAGCATAGAACTTGTGGCTCAAACCGACAAACAACCCTCTGATTTGAGGGCTATGGTCACTTCACCAGGAGGTACTACAGCCGAGGCTATTTTGGTATTGGAAGAAGAGGGCTTCAGGAGTGCTATACTTAATGCGGTTATAGCTGCATATAACAAGGCTGTACTGTTGGGAAAGCAATGATATTTTCTAGAGGTTTTAAAAGTTTTGATTGAAATATTCATAGCCCTGTTTGATTCATTGATATTTTTCTTGACACTGGCAATATTTGCTAGAGTAATAGTAGATTGGCTGCTGGTAGCTGGGATAGTTAAATATGAGAATGTTATAGTTACCATACATCAGTCACTGTTAGTAGTAACTGAGCCAATTTTGTATCCTATTAGGAAATATGCCAGAATAGGCATGATAGATCTAAGTCCTATGGTAGCTATAATAGTTCTGAGCACACTCGGAAGAGTACTCACTGGCTGATAATTAATCTATTCTATTGCTCTTGTTGGTAATCTGGTATATATTAAACTCCTTTTTATCCAGATTTGATAAAAAGAGTTAGAAATACAGTAAGTCATTGAAGGATACAAGTTGTTCGAGTTTTGAATTACTATACTCGTTATTGTAAAATACCCACATTAGAATGGAAGTTTGATTATAATATGTCTGCCATACCACAGTTACCAGGAATGAAAGATGAATCACCTGATGAGCTACGGGCTAGGATTGAATTGCAAGATTCAATTGTCTCCCAGTTAACTGATCAGGAATATTTGAGTATCGATACTCCGATAGTTCAACCTGCTGAACTCTTTTTGAGAAAATCTGGTGGTGAATTAGCCAGTCGAATGTACACGTTTGATGACCCTTCCGGCAATAAAGTAAGTCTTAGGCCAGAATTTACAGCATCTGTGATCCGCTACTGCATAGAGCACTTATCGGATCTTAATTTGCCAGTAAAGATTCAGTATAGTGGCCCGGTGTTCCGATATGATGAGAAGAAAATATATGGACAATTTAATCAGATAGGTGCCGAGATTCTAGGTAGTAGTAATACTATGCTAGACGCGGAATCTGTTTTACTGGCATCGAGTTGTCTGTTAAACGTCGGATTATACTCCCATAATATGCGCATAGTACTAGGCGATGTAGGAGTACTGCAAGCAATCTTTAGTGGGAT
Organism: SAR202 cluster bacterium; assembly: GCA_009391535.1. Taxonomy (GTDB): domain Bacteria; phylum Chloroflexota; class Dehalococcoidia; order Lucifugimonadales; family UBA2985; genus VFHP01. Next base: position 239,717 of record VFHP01000024.1, read on the forward strand.
GGGTCTCTCTCAAAGAGCTCAGACGTTTATGATATCTGGGTTACTGAAATTAAAGAATGGCACGACAGATATCAATTTACTAAAGAACGAAGCGATCTCTTTGGGTCTTATTAAATCGGTTGGACACTCCGATGAGAACCAATTATTAGAACAAGATATATATGACGAGAACGTTTTGGGTATTATCGAAGATCTTTTTAGAGACTCACTGAGTAACGTATTCGGAGCCAGGTCTGCCGAGGACATTTTGACGCGATATATATACAAATTAAGAAGAGGTGACTCAGGCAACACTATCGATCAAGCTCTGGAATTTATTTCAAATTTGTCAAGAATCCATGGTCCGGTTAAAGAAACATTACCGAAACTACAATTGTTGATCACCAAATATGATCTAGACAAAGATCTCTTGCAACCTGTTGAAAAAATACTGAATGCTATTTATTCGTCTGCGGACCCCATGACAGCAGATTCATTGATTCTGGATTTAGGATTAGTCAGGGGTATAGCCTATTATACTGGTATGGTGTTTGAAATATTGGATGTAAATTCAGATTTGATCTTATGTGGCGGCGGTCGATATGATGGTTTGATTAAAGCATTGGGCGCCGAAGAAGATGTACCGGCTATGGGTTTTGCTTATAATGTGGAATCAATGGTCAAAAGTTTAGGAGGTTAACATTTTACGTATAGCAATTCCAAGTGATGGCGAATTATATGACTCCACTCTAAAGTTTCTAGATGACAGTGGACTGACAGTAAAGCGTTCTAGTCCACGTCGTTATACCGGAAGCATTAAAGGCGTGGATAACACTAGTGTCCTTTTTCAGAGGGCAGCAGACATACCTTATAAGGTGGAAGAAGGCAGCGCGGATATAGGAATAACTGGGCTAGACAGATTTTTGGAATTGGGATCAGATTCCGGGGACTCAAATGTCGTGATCGAAGCTTTGGGCTTTGGAAGTTGTGAATTGGTAATAGCTGTTCCAGACTCTTGGATAGACGTAGATTCAATGTATGATTTAGCTGACTTGGCCTTTGATTTTCGAGAAAATGGACAAGATTTACGTATCGCCACTAAGTACCCTAGGTTAGTTCAAAATCATCTGCTTACATATGGGATAAACTATTACTCTATAGTACAGTCCAGCGGTACTTTGGAGGCAGCTCCAGCGATGGGATTCGCTGATATCATTGCCGACATAAGTTCAAGCGGAAATACTATTCGGGAAAATCGTTTAAAAACTATAGATGGTGGATCTATATTGACTTCGCAGGCTTGTATAATAGTTAATGAGAGGACTTTACGCGAAGATGCCGATGCAATAAAGTCCGCAAGAATATTGTTGGAATTAGTGGAAGCTTATGTGAGAGCCAGAAATTTCTTCAGGATAACTGCTAATGTTAGTGGTGATTCACCTGAAGAAATATCAAAAAAATTAGCTACGGAACCAAATGTTACTGGATTAAAAGGTCCTACTATATCCAGAGTGTATGATGGTGAAAGTGGTAATTGGTATGCTGTGACTATGGTTGTGCCACGTGATATTCTTATAAAGACTGTAGATCATATCAGGAAGATAGGCGGTGGAAGTTTGACAGTCTCACAGGAGAACTATGTTTTTGAACAGGAATCCACTTCTTATACGGTATTGCTTAATTCTGTTTCTAAATCTAGTATGCTATAAAAGTAAACATGCCTAATCTTATTGCTCATCTTGGAATTGCCAGAGGTGCTGCAGAACGCCTATCCAACCCAATGATAAATAAACACTTGGGACCTTTTCTGCTAGGATCTGTTTCCCCAGATATAAGAATAATAACCAAGAACCGACGGGATGATACTCATTTTGTGGATTTGAATTTTCAGCATTGGGGAGCGGGGATAAAAGGATTGTTTAATGCTCATCCTACCTTGGCAGACTCCAAAAATCTGAATGACGCCACAAAGGCATTTATTGTTGGATACGCATCCCACTTGCTTGTAGATGAGTTATGGGTGCTGGATTTTTATAGACCATATTTTGGGAATCGAGATTTTTACCCAGAAACATTATTCGGAGATGTTATGGACAGAGCTCTTCAATTGGAACTGGATCGAAGAGAAAATGAAATTATAGGTGACATCCGGGCGTTGAAAACTGATATCAATTATGCTTCTAATGACGTCAAAGTAGCCTTTATTGATGAGGAAACTATGGTTGATTGGAAAATATGGATAGAAGGAATGCTAGACTGGGAATTTTCTTGGGGCAGACTTGAATTTATGGCTAGAAGAGTTGCATCGAGGCATACTGGAAATGCCTATACCAAAGTCAAAACCATAGTTGATGACTTTTTGAACTCAATTGATAATAGTATGGATAACATATATAGAATTATTCCTTCTGAAAATATAGAGTTGTACAGAGAAAAAAATATACAACAGATTATAAATTTTGCTGAGGAGTATTTGGCTTGAAAGTGATCTATGGAATACAAGAAGGATTGGAAGTTCTTTCTCGAGAACTGTTTTTTTCCGATCAAATGTCTAATAACAGTATAGAAGAAAGTATATTTAAAATATTTGGGCGTCGATTAACACCAAACCAAGTGGTGAGTGAAATATTGTCTGAAGTTGCCAAGACTGGTGATGAGGCACTGAAGAGATATACCAAAATGATAGATGGTGTGGATTTGCAAGATATAGTTCTGAACAAAAACCGCATTCTTGAGGAAATCAGTGATTTGAATGCCGAAGTGTTCAACGCCCTGAGAATTTCAGCGCAACGCGTTAAGGAATTTCATATGAATACAGTCCCGGAATCTTGGTTTGATGAAGCAAAAGGTTATGGGGAAGTGATTAGACCAGTGGAAAAAGTTGGTATATATATACCTGGAGGAAGAGCTTCTTATCCATCAACTGTCCTGATGACGGCTATACCTGCCAGAGTGGCAGGAGTTAAAGAAGTATTTCTTGCAACTCCCTCAACTGGCCAAGCCGGGATAAACTCTGATGTCTTAGCTGCTGCACATGTTGCAAATGTAGATCAAGTTTTCAACATTGGCGGAGCACAGGCGATAGCAGCTTTCGCTTATGGGACAGACACTATACCTAAAGTAGACATGATATGTGGTCCTGGAAACCTTTTTGTAACCATAGCCAAGAAAATGGTATATGGACAAGTTGGTATAGATGGATTGGCGGGTCCTACTGAAACCTTGATTGTAGCAGATGATACTGCTGACCCTAGACTCTGTGCTGCAGATTTATTAGGACAAGCAGAACACGACCTCTTGGCTACACCTGTATTGATAACTACATCAGAATCTTTAGTAAGCAAAATTATGTTGGAAATCGATAAACAAATGGAAAGTCTCTCAAAAAAGGAAACAGCTAGTGCTTCCATTGAGAATAGAGGTGTCATTGTAGTTGTAGATGCTATAGATGATGCTTTGGCAATAGCCAATTCATATGCCCCAGAACACCTATGCCTTATGATTGAGGAACCTTGGAGTTCAATTGATAAGGTAAGTAATGCGGGAGGTGTATTTCTGGGAGAAAATTCCCCTGAAGTCATGGGGGATTATATAGCTGGACCCAGTCATGTTATGCCTACAGGTGGTACGGCTAGATTTAATTCATCTTTAGGAATTGCACAATTCATAAGAAGAACACCAGTGGTTTCATTGAGTCAGAGCACTGTAGACGAATTGGCCGAAACTGCCGTAACGTTGGCTAGACTGGAAGGGTTTGACGCCCATGCTCTGGCAGTTGAACTAAGGGTGAATTCCGAGTAAATATGCTGTAGGGCTAATATATTGGATATAAACAGATTATTTAACAAAGATTTAATGAAAATAGCACCTTATGAAGCAGTTGATTCTCCGGAAACTCTATCCTTGTCTTATGGGATAGAGATTAACAACGTTATAAAACTTAACGCTAATGAGAATCCATATGGACCCTCACCCAAATTATCCAAAGCTTTGAATGACTTCAGGGATTATCATATATATCCTGACCCTAATCAGAAAATAGCTAGGGAAGCGCTATCTGAGTATGTGGGTGTTTCTCCAAATCATATATTGGTGGGAGCTGGAGCGGATGAGTTAATTGACCTGATATTAAGATGTACAGTTGAAAGAGGAGATTCAGTAATGATCTGCTCTCCAACTTTTGGAATGTATTCGTTCAGTACATATATAAATGCTGGTCTACTGATCGACGTCCCTAGGAACCAAAACTTTGACATAGATCTGGAATCTATTAATAGATCCATAACTGATCGGACAAAAGTGATATTCTTGACATCTCCTAATAATCCTACTGGCAACATGATTTCTCTGGATTCACTTACGAATATACTAAAGAATGACATTCTGGTGGTAGTGGACGAGACTTATTACGAATTCAGCGGGAAGAGCGCAATTGGACTTGTATCTGATTATCCAAATCTTGTTGTGCTTCGAAGTCTAAGCAAGTGGGCTGGTTTGGCTGGGTTGAGGGTGGGATACTCTATAATGGATCCCAGTATTGTGAACTTCCTTATGAAAATAAAGAATCCTTATAATTTGAACATTGCGGCTCAGATAGCGTTGATGACTTCACTTGAAGATATATCGTATTTGCAGAGTAATGTGAACTTGATTATAGAGGAAAGAGAAAGACTTCATGCTGTATTGTTGTCGTCAGATGGAGTAGTACCCTATACATCCCATGGTAATTTTATTTTGTGTAAATTTAATGATGGCATTGCGACAGTATTGTATAAAGAACTAGCTAGTAGAGGTATATTTGTGAGATACTTTGACTCACTGGTGTTGAAAGATTGTTTACGTATATCGGTAGGTAAACCAGAGCATAATGATCTTTTAATCGGAGTGATACGTGATACATTAGGTAATTAATACAAAGTTGTAGAGATTTAAATATCATATCAGGAGAAGATTGTGAACGACCGGGCAGCTAAAGTACAAAGGTATACAAAAGAGACTCAGGTTGATATCGAATTAAACTTAGACGGTATCGGCAAATCTGATATAGATACTCCAAATGGCATGCTGAACCACATGTTGGAACAGATAGCTCGCCATGGTTTGATAGATTTGAATGTAACAGCGAAAGGCGATGTGTCTCCTGGATGGCATCACATGATCGAAGATGTGGGTATTGTGTTGGGTCAGGCATTTAGAGAAGCTGTCGGGGAGGGGAGAGGCATAGTTCGAATGAGTAGCGTCACATTGCCCTTAGATGAAACTTTGGTTATTGTAGCGATGGACATTGGAGGCCGTCCATATTCTGTTGTAAAGGCAGTTTTCAAAGACTCCGTTATAGGAGATATGCCCTCGGATTTAGTCAGGCATTTTTTTGAGGTATTCGCCTTAGAGGCAAAGGTGAATTTGCACGCTAAAGTTTTGGAAGGTACTAATGATCACCACAAAGCCGAGGCTTTGTTCAAGGCGTTGGCTAGGGCAATTAGGGCTGCGGTTGCTATTGACCCACGTATAACAGGAGAAGTTCCAAGCACCAAAGGCACTATAAGCAGCTAGAACGGTGTATATCTCGTACTAAACTTCGTTTGAACTATAATAGATACTAATGGGTCTCTTCTACTTCGAACGTGTAGTTTTCTATGATTGGGTTGGCTAGTAACTGTGAGCACATGTTCTCGACTGATACTCTAGCCTTCTCAATACTGGAACAATCTACGGTTATTTCTAAGAACTTTCCTATCCTTACATCTCTTGTATCAGAGAATCCAAGACTTTGTAATCCTGTGAGTACAGTTTTACCCTGCGGGTCATTTACCGCTGGCTTTAGAGTTACATAGATCTTTGCTAAAAACATATATCAACTTTCTCTTACTGTTCTTTGAAACTCGCAGGCCCTTTATCTAAATGCATCTGTATAAAATCTTCTATACGTAACTCGTCATATTCTCCGAAAGTATCCAACCAACCCCATGAAGAAAGAGCAAGAATAACTTCTATATTCTCGTTGTGCACCTGGACCACTCCTTCTGGGTATCTATTAACAATAACTCTAACATTATCACGTAGTTCGGTACACTTATCTACGGTTTGGAGAAAGAAACAGTTATATTGGATTAGTACCGCCCCTTTCCTGAGGTAGGCGACTTGCTCCTCCGGTTTTAATTCTTCAATTATTTCTCCCCACACCATAGATTCCTCTGGTATATCTTGGTACCATCCTGAAGTCGGTGGTGACGAGTTGTATTCAGGGTGAGTTTCATTTTCACCTACAAGTATCGGGTTTTGAACATCGATACGGCTTCCTTCTGCATACGAGGTGGAGGAAGCAGGATTTACGTTTCCTAAAGATCCAGGTAATACCAAAGATAGTATTATCATAAGGGCTCCGATACCGGTCACAGTACCCAGGATATATCTTCTGATTCGTTTGCGTTTACCCTGTCTATCTCGTCTAGTTTCCCTTACTTCAGCCCTGCGGTGAGCTCTTTTTCGTCTTTCTCTTTCTCTCGCTGCCATTTAAGTTAGTTCTCCTATAACCCTTAAGACCAAGAAGTCCCAGTTATTCTTTCATAGGCCTCTATGTAACGCTCAAGGGTTTCGTTTACTATTTCGTCTGGTAGTTCAGGCCCTGGGGGCTCTCTGTCCCATCCGGATTCCGTTAGCCAATCTCTTACATATTGTTTATCGAAACTAGGTTGTGATTTTCCAGGGGAGTATAATGCTTTGTCCCAGAATCTACTTGAATCTGGTGTTATCAGTTCGTCTATTAATGTTAGCTTAGATTCTACGATGCCAAATTCCATTTTGGTATCGGCCACAATTATACCCTTTATCTCACTTTCATCATGCGCATACGTATATATTTCTGTCGTTACTGCCTGAAGTTTATCTGCCATTTCAGAACCAACCATCTCTCTAACTTCGTCCATGCTCATTGGTAAGTCATGCCCTGTTTCTGCTTTGGTGGTTGGAGTAAAAAGTGGCTCTGGGAAAGGGTCTCCTTCTTTCATTCCAGAAGGCATTTTAACTCCGGAAACTGTTCCTGTTTTTTGATACTCTGACCAGGCAGATCCAGTTATATATCCCCGGACTACACATTCAATATCTATCCTATTTGCTTTCTTTACTACCATTCCTTTCGACAATATTTCTGTGGGGAATAAATCAAGTGGTACGGCAGTATTTATTTTGGATATCTCGGCTTCATTATCTCCAAGGCAGATCAGATGATTTGGTATCAAGTGGTTGGTATTATTAAACCAATATTCAGAAAGTTTGGATAGAATCAACCCTTTATAAGGTATGATGGTTGGCAGAACGACGTCGTAGGCTGATATTCTGTCGGAAGCTACCATTAGAAGGTATCCGTTTCCTATATCATAGGTATCCCTTACTTTTCCTCTATGTATTGGTTCTGGGGTGTTGTTTTGGTTACTGTTAATAGTCAATTTTAACCTTCCAATCCTAATCTCGAGTATGAATCTCCTACATGTTTGGAGAAGTGGCCATAATCAAATATGTTTTCAAGTTGATCACCTGGGAGCCTTTCTCTGACTTCTTCTATTTCCCGGATTATTTCTCTGAAATCGGCAGATTCTTCCCAAGAACGCATAGCACATGACTGTACTATTTCATACGATCGTTCTCTGCTTAACCCTGTTTCGAGCAATGCTATCAACAATCTTTGGGAGAAGACTAATCCTTTTGTCATCTCGATATTTCTCCACATTCTCTCAGGATATACACGTAGACCCTCTATAACTCCCGTGAATATGTTCAAGATATAGTCTAAAGCCATACAAGCGTCTGGTAATATTAATCTCTCTGCCGAGGAGTGGCTAATATCCCTTTCGTGCCAGAGTGCTACGTTTTCGAGAGATGTCATTGCGTATCCCCGTATAAGTCTAGCAAGACCACAAACTCTTTCTGAAAGCTCGGGGTTTTTCTTGTGTGGCATTGCTGACGATCCAGTTTGACCTTGCCCGAACGGTTCCTCAACTTCTCTAACTTCAGTTCTTTGTAAACTCCTGATTTCAGTGGCAAATTTTTCCAAGGATGCTGCTACCAATGCTAGAGTCGTAACAAATTGAGCATGCCTGTCTCTCTGTATTACTTGGTTAGAAACTGGAGCTGGCTTCAGGTCAAATTGTTTGCACACATTAACCTCTATCTCTGGAGGAACAGACGCATATGTTCCTACTGCACCAGATATCTTACCCACTGCTATTGTATCTTTAGCGCTGTACAATCTTTCTCTATGTCTTTTCATCTCTTCCCACCACAATGCCATTTTTAGACCAAAAGTGGTAGGTTCTGCATGAACACCGTGGGTTCTGCCCATTATGGGGGTATCTTTATATTCTAAAGCTAGGGTTTTTATCGCTAAGATAAGCTTATCCACATCATCGATTATTATGTTTGACGCCTCTACTAGTTGCAGATTCTGGGCCGTATCCTGTACGTCGTGAGACGTTAGGCCCATGTGCAGCCATCTTCCTTCTTCACCTAACCCATATGTTACGGACTGCAGAAATGCGGTCATATCATGCCTAGTCCGCTCAAAAATTTCTTTAATTTTGTCTGGGTTGTACTGGGCCTTTCGGAGTTTCTCCATGTCTTCCACGGGTATTATACCCGTGTCTGTCCATGCCTCACAGACCGCTATTTCTACTTGCAGCCATTTGTCATTTTTGTTTTCTTCTGACCACACGTTTTTCATCTGCGGTCTAGCGTATCTATCTATCAAGTCGCACCTCTAAATCAACCATTAATAGTCATGAAGAATCATAACCTTTACATGTGTAATGAACAATACTGTTTCGGGCACAAATTTAGGAAGCAGACAAATCTTGTCTGTAACCTTCATAAGATTTCTTTACATCCTCGTGCTTAAGGCTCAGTATAGCTGCAGCCATGTAGGCGGCATTTCTGGCGCCCCATAATCCTATAGCCATACACGCTACAGGTATGCCGGGTGGCATTTGAGCAATCGTATATAAAGAATCCACACCATTCATATCGCTTGAGGCTATAGGTACTCCGATAATTGGTAGAGTAGTCCAAGATGCCAAAGCTCCAGGTAAAGCTGCTGACCCACCTGCTCCAGCGATTATTACTTCAATACCCCTGCCTGCTGCGTTTTTCCCGTAGTTTCTAGTCTCCTCTGGCTTCCTGTGAGCGGATATAACGGATGATTCGTAACTTATCCCTAGACTATCTAACACTTTGGCTGTTTCGTCTGCTATATCTTGGTCCGATTTACTACCTATTACTATTCCTACTAACGGCATTGTGTTCTCCTATAATTTATCAAATATTTAATGCGATATCATTGCGATATGACGCACCTTCAAATCGGATGGTTTCCACATTTTGATATGCTTTTGATCTAGCAATATTCATGTCATCTGCCTTACTTACTACTGTCAACACTCTACCCCCATTGGTGACTATACCGTCATTTGGTAGATCGGCATTTTTCGTGCCCCCATGGAAAATTATTCCCTCTTCGTCCACATTATCTAATCCATCAATTTTGTAGCCAATATCGAAGTTTGCAGGATAACCCGCGGATGTCACTACTATACCAACACAAGACTCATTACTCCAGGATATGTCAATCTCGTCAAGTCGTTCTTCTATGACGGCAGTAAGTATTGATGGCATATCTGAGACAAGAAGTGGCAACACGACCTGTGTTTCTGGATCCCCAAACCTACAATTGAATTCTAGAACCTTTGGTCCGTCTGATGTTAATATTACTCCACCGTACAATATACCTTTGTATTTTGACTTTTCTGATGCTAATGCTTTTATTGTGGGTAGCATTATTTTTGATCTAATTTCATTTGATAATTCTTCGTTCCAGAAACTAGGCGGGCTGTAGCTACCCATTCCACCAGTGTTAGGTCCTAAATCATAATCGTAAGCTCTTTTGTAGTCACAAGCAGCTATTAGGTTTGAGCAGTGAACACCATCAGTGAACCCGAAAACACTTACTTCTCTTCCAGACAAGAATTCTTCGATCAGTACGGATCGTCCTGCATCACCGAATACTTTTTCCACCATGAAGGATTCCAGAGCCTCTAGTGCTTCTTCCTGTGTGTAGGCAATTATTACACCTTTACCAGCAGCAAGACCATCTGCTTTGATAACCAGAGGTAAGTTTTGTTTCTTAACGTAGTCTCTAGCCGTATCAAAGGATTGAAAAACTGCAAAATCGCCTGTTGGGATACCATATTTCCTCATCAGATTCTTGGCGAACACTTTACTGCTTTCTATTCTGGCAGCACTTTGAGTTGGACCGAATATTCTCTGTCCCATTATTTGGAAGTGATCAACTATTCCTTGAGAGAGCGGAGTTTCAGGGCCAATCATTGTCAAGTCGATCTCATACTTTACGGCTGCATCTGCTAATGCCTCGAAATTGTTTTGTTCTAAAGAAAGATTTGTTGCTATCTGTGCAGTGCCAGCGTTTCCTGGAGCAACGTATACGTTTTCAACAAGGGAACTTTGGCTCAATTTCCAGGCTATTGCGTGTTCCCGAGAGCCATTCCCCACTACAAGTATATTCAAGAACGAGTCCTCATAGATATGTTAGCTATAAAACGTGTTGATATTAGTGCATATTGGTTAGCAACCAAAATTCAACACTAGTCCTAATGGATTCTCAGCCTTGACGAAAGCGAGTTACAGAATCCACGATAATGAATAATATTATAGCATGACAGCCACGAATTTTCAGTATGATAGGAAGACTTTCGAGTACATTTTCGGACATGAATTAACTAATTATTCTTTACCGAAAAAATCTTGTCGGTCTTGTTCAAGCTCTTCTAGAGTTTCAGCAGTATCTGGTTTTTCGTCAGGACCCATTAGGGTGGAATACGATTCCGGTGTGCCAAAGTCTCTAACTTTGACTACTATCGGCATGGGTACTGAATGTCCAAAGATCAATGATTGCTGTTTGCTTTCAAGTTTACTAAGAACAGATCTGAGTTCTCTGGATCCACTTGCACCTGACATGACCGAATCAACATCTTTTTCGTTGTCCAGTAAACACGATAATTTCGTTCCAAGTTGACTCATTACTTCATCGTCAATCCCACTAGGTCGTTGATCTACTATTAGTAAAGTCACCCTTCTCTTCCTGTCTTCTCTTGCAATTGTTCCAAAAACAGTTTGAGAGGCTATGCCTTGATTCAGAAATTTATGAGCTTCTTCTATAGTTATAACTAACGGTTTTGGCATTATGGATTCATCACCCATTGCTGCATCAGCTCTTTCCGCATACATACTGTGGATTCGCCTGGTTAGTAGATTAGTTACTAATATATAAGCATCCAAGTTATCCTTGAAGCCTCCAAACTCCAATACTATGTGCTTGCCGGCGTCTATGTTATCCAATATTTGTTCCACTAATCTCCCCGTAGACTTTTCTTCTAAGAAACTGAAACGTGTCAATCCTCTTATTCTGTTTTGCAACGTTGATAAAGCCATTAGGTTCAAGTTATTTTTGTTAGATAATTCTTGTAGCGCCTCCCGATCCAATGCGATCAATTTCTTGATCCAATTGTCTTTTCCGTATACATCTCGTAGGGTGTAACAAGCATCTGCAGCCACAGAAGACAGGTTTAGATTTTCTCTAAGAATTTCTATGTCTTCTGGTTCGATCTCGTTATATCCGATTTTTACCAAATAATCTGGGGTTATATTGCGCCTCCGAGAGTAATACTCGTCTAATGAGAACACAGCCACCTTAGAAGGGAACAAGTTTTTGAGCCCTTTTACACTACCTGGTCCTTCAAAACTTCCTGCCCATCCATATTCGTTTTCCATATCGAATACTAGGTTGACTGCGGTATTTTTTTGCACAATACCTATCAACAACAATCTAGTCAGGAATGTTTTTCCAGTGCCACTCTTACCGAATACACCGTTGGATCGTTTGACAAATTCTTCCAAATTGAGCCTTACTCTGGACTCCAAATCTGGCGGAGTTCCAATCCAAAAATGCCTTTGGTCTTCTGAACCAAACACCATATTTATATCTTCGTCTGAGGCGAGGTAAACTTTGGAAAAATGATTAGGTATATTTCGGGCAGGTTTGGGGGGATCACTATCAGAAATAGTGCCACTTATCGTCAATGCCATGATTACGCGTATAGTTGCATACATGGCAGCTTTGGATGTTATAGATGCCATGACCGGATCAGAAAGGTCAGGGGGATTGGTTTTGATAGACTGATCAGTGGATTGTAGGGTTATATCAGTTATTATACCAAAAAACCTCATGTTTTTCCCCTGTATGACTACTTGCTGGCCACCGCCTATACCCTCGATATCTGCTTCCGGGTCAAGAAGAACATCCACACCCTGATTTAGAGATCCTCCAATCACGAGCCCCAGATAATTGCCAACGGGGTTATCTGTAGTCATCTTGTTACCCTTTTCAATATGTATTCGACTTTTTTCAATTCTCCGGGAAGGTTAGATATCAAATGGACCCCCACGGTTTTAAGGAATTCTGTGTTATCTAGTTGGTATTTAAATCCATTCCTGATGTATGCTGATATGACTTCTTCAATGGCTTCTAGGTTTGATGTGGCTAGAGTCCTTAATACAGACATATTGGATATTATGGGTTTTGTGTCTTCCTCATCGCAAGTGTGAACAAATGAATATATGGGAGGTGGCACAGGAGGAAGATGATAAAGCATCTCAGACCCCATTTTGTGGCCAACTATGATTGCTTCAAAATCTGTACGCAATAGGTGTTTCAATTGTGGATTGTTGTTATAAACGTCTTCTTCTTTTTCTTCGTTTTGTCCTCTGGCAGTTGGTTTTCTTGTTGGGTCCAACCCCCCTGTATATATGTTATAAACCACTCCGAATGTAGGATAGTGTCCGTTGGTTTTAACCAAGTCTCCTAGAGCGGGCGAATGGTACAATTCATAACATTGAGCTGTGAAAGTTCCGGTTGATGTTGCTATAACGTCACCTAATCTAACCATTATTTAACCCCATTGCGGTATGAAAAGTCACGCTTTCCTCCATTATATTATAACCATTTTGTACGCTTAGACCTGTTTTTTTCTGAAGTATAATTTGGTAAATTATTCCTCATTAAAGCCTCTTCGAGAACCTTTCTAAACTCTTCTCTGTCATGGTTTGTTACTACTGCCTGTTCGTGTGCCTCCATCAAGGCTACCGGATAACCTCGTCCCTTATCGCATTGATTGACAATTGCTGCATGGGTTAGATCTAGTAAATATTTGTTGGAGTGAACCCATTCTGGGATTTCTACTCTGGATATTTCGTTACCGACGTGCAGGTAATAAAAATGGATTTTATGATGATCGTAGTACCTTTCTACTATTGAGGACGTTGACATAAATGATTCTGATCTTTCCCCCACCTCCAATAGTTTATCGAATAGATTTCTGTCCATTATTTCAGTAAATCCATCGCATGGTCTTTCACCACTTGTTAATGAGCCACAATGAATAGAACAATTTGCATTTTGATAGGGGCAATTATGTTTATCTAACCTTAAGGCGTTAGCAACCTCTTTGCTTCGCGGGAGACTTATATAAGAGGCTAGAGCCAAAGGAACAGCCCGGCTTATTTTATGCAGTCTTGCTAGGGCAGGCAGGAACATATCGTCTAATAGTCTATTTCTCACAAAATCTGGGTATGTTTGACCAACTATGCTCCAAAGTATCAGAGATCCGTCTATCAAAGCCAAGGTAGGGGTGTCACTCCGAGTTTCTTCCATTAGGTCTGCCAAAGATATCATTTCCTCAACAGCTCGTAATGCACCTAGTAGAGGCCCTTCTAACGTTTGATATCTGTTACCGTTTGTTTCGTGTAGTTGAAGGTCTTCTTTTTCTGAGAAAAGCCTTGGATGGTTGCTGAGCGCAGCAATAGGGGAATCTCCGTATCGGATATGAACCTTTCCTATGTTTATCAAACAACATTGGATTGGCAAATGCCTGTCTATGTCTATGTGCGAGCCGTCTACGGCTAACACACTGTGATTTTCAGGTAGATCAGGCAACTTATATTTTGATGAGAGCGATTTGGATATTCCAGGAATAAGGAAATTAGTATTACTAGATGTTCTTTTAGCTTCAATTTCCGTTGCATTAGAGCCAAGGAGTGTATCGTAGGATCTATTGAGTTGTTCGTGGTAAAACTTGTTCTGTTCCCTGATGTTATTGGTTGCACCCTCGATTTGTTGTACAACGTTATGTATATCTAGTGACATTTATTACGACCTCTTTATTATCCATTGGGCCTAAGAAGAGGATATCACAGTAGAGTATATCAAGCCAAATATAAGGCAAGAACGTCGTCTAGAAAAACTTTAGGAATACCTCATTGGAAAATAGATTGCCTTTGTCTGTTAATTTCAATGTACCGTTTTCGTTTATCATCAAACCTAAATCTATAGCTTCAGCAATGGATTCTTTAAAGACTTCATGGATAGACAATCCGAAACGATGATTGAAAGACTCCTCGCTGATGCCTTCTGACAATCTGAGTCCTAGCATTATGGTTTCTGACATCTCTAATTTGGATTCTATATATTCGATGTTTTCCACTGTGGGCATTGTGTTTATTGTTTGGGAGGGGAGACGTTTATTATAGTTTTTGTTTGGGTCTATATGGTTCAATCTTTTTATGTATTGTCTGGGGGAGTTAATATTGTTGAATCTTGTTTTATGTACATATGAGTGACCTCCTGGTCCCATTCCTATATATTGTTTGTTCCTCCAATAAGTTAAATTGTGGAGACTATTTAAACCGGGCTTAGACCAATTGGAAATCTCGTACTGATCATAAACTGTGTTTTCCAATATTTTGTTCGCGGTTGTGTACATGTCAGCGGCTAGATCTTGATCTGGTGACGGTATGTTAGCTGAGTCAATGCTCTTCTTCATGGGTGTACCTGGTTCCAAGGTGAGACAGTATAGAGATAAATGATCTGGGTTTATCTCTATAGCTTGATTGAGTGTGTCTTCCCATTGTGTCAAGGTTTGGCGAGGTAACCCGTACATGAAATCTAGGCTTATATTGTTGAATCCGGCTTCGCGTGCCTTAGCAAAAGCGGTTAACGCGTCTTCTGAAGAATGCCTTCTACCTAATATAGTTAATAGATTATCGTCCAAGCTTTGTACTCCAAAGCTTAGTCTGTTTATCCCTGTTTTCCTCAGATAGGTTAGCTTGTCGGTGTCTATATCATTTGGATTACACTCTATTGTAATTTCTGGAGCGCTTTCTATCTGGAAAAATTTATATACCTGATTGAGTATAGATTCCAAATGACCTTCTGGTAGATAGGATGGGGTTCCTCCGCCAAAGAATATAGTTCTAACACTTAAATCATTCAGTGAATCTCCCCAATAGTGTATTTCTGAATTTATTGCCTTTACGTAATCTGGAATAAGAGATTCTATACCGGAATAAGTGTTGAAATCACAATATGGACATTTAGTTTGACAAAAAGGTATGTGAATATATATGGATAGTGAATCGTCTTGTATCTCGGGATTAATCATCATACATTAAAAAGAAAGTTTATGATGTCGCCATCTCTTACGTTGTAAGATTTCCCTTCCAGTTTTACAAGTCCTTTCTTTTTCCCAGCTCCTAAACTCCCAGAGTCCAATAAGTTTTGATACGATATAACTTCTGCTCTGATGAATCCCCGCTCTATGTCTGTGTGAATTTTACCGGCAGCTTTTGAGGCCTCTATGTCCTTCTCTATCGTCCATGCTTTTACTTCATCTGATCCGACAGTGAAGAAAGAAATTAGTCCTAGTAACTCATATGAAGAACGTATGGCTTTATCGAGGGCAGGTTCATCAATGCCCATAAATTCCCTAAACTCATTGGATTCATTCATATCCATGATTCCTAGTTCCATCTCTATTTTCCCAGATAATGTTACTACTCCCACACCAGGGCGGGCGAATTGAGATCTTAATTCATCTTCTATAATTTGTGAGTTATCTATATTGTTTTCACCGATGTTCCATACTATCAACATCGGTTTAGCTGTGAGGAACTGAAAATTCGACATAATTTTTTGTTCCTCTTCGGAGATATCCTGTTCTCTTATTGGTATTTCTTGCTCTAAGTCCTTTTTGACTCTAGAGAGTATCATTTGTTCTTTGAGTTTAATGTCACGTTCATTGGATTTGGCACTTTTTAATTCGTTGGCCAATTTTTCCAATCTGCGTTCAAGAATTGTTAGGTCGGAAAACGATAGTTCCAGATCCATTAGGCTAATATCTCTAAATGGATCTATTGAGCCTTCGACGTGAGGTACCGAAGGGTCTTCAAAAGACCTTACTACTTGTAATAAAGCGTCAGCACGTTGCAAGTAGTTCAAGTATTCACCGGATATGCCTTTTGACTTAATATTGACCTCCTGAGATTTTGGGAAGTCAATGTACTTTACTTCTGCCGGTGTTGTTTTGGCTGGATTAAACATATCCTGCAATATATTTAATCTAGGATCGTGTACTTTAGCCACGCCTAAATTTGGCTTATTGGTGTTTAGCATAGAATTGGTAATAGTGGATTCACCACCACTAAGGGCGCCGAAAACAGTGGTTTTTCCACATTGAGGCAATCCTATTATTCCGATTTCCACATTACACCTTATTCAATGGCGTATAAGGTTCCATCTTCAGAAGCTAAGTACAATACACCATCTGCAACTACAGGAATTGTAGATATATTGTTGGCTGCGTCTATTTGCCATAAGGGTTCCCCATTATGTTTATCAACCGCGTGTAATTTACCCGTTGCATCGGTTAGCAATAAAGTGTCTTTAACTATGGTGGATGAGGATATTTTCAATGGCCTTACGTCGTATAGCCATTCTCTCTTACCCGTTTCATCATTAAGGGCATGCAATAGTCCTTCTTGTGTCGATACGTACACTCTTTGACCATCTGACGAAGTTGTTGAGGAGATTGTACCTCCCATAGGCCTGATCCAGTTTACACCTTTAGGTAAACCTGGGTGATCCATCATGCCCCACAGCCAAAGTTGTAGTCTAAGGCGGTAATATCTACTGAAAAACAGTACCTCTTCCTCGTGTAAATTTACTGAAATTACATATCCATTCCTGTAAGTTACATAGATGGAGTCACCTGATATGTTCGGAGATCCCATAATATGGGGACCTAAACCGCGAAAGGAAAATCTCCTTTTCCCTGTATTTGTATCGTGTATAGTTACTCTACCGTCCATAGAGGCAATAACAAGAAGGTTATTTGATATGGCAGGTGTGTTTGTTAACCAGTCTCTGGTCAGATAGTCCCATTTTAGCTCCCCAGTCAAGGCGTCTAAAGCATATAGTTTATTATCTCCTGATCCAATATATAAAACTCCATCTTTCACGATAGGGGATCCTTCAAGGGGAAGAGCATCCGGGTTGTCTGGCATGACAAATTGCCATTTTTTATCCCCATTGTACCTGTCTAATGCCAGAACCTTGTTATTTCTTAGACCAATAAAAATTAAGTTGTCAGTTACTGCTGGAGATGAATCAACGGGGATTTCCGTAGGGCGTTCCCATATTATAGCCCCAGAATTCCTATTTAACGCTACAATTCTGTGGTCTTGAGTATTGAGATAGACCATATCACCCTTCAAAACGGGTGTTGATACTATTTTTGCATTGGTTTCAAACGCCCATTTTACATTGCCAGAGATAGACAGATCTTCAGTTTCAATGGTATGTAGTCCAGAATGATCCCTGTGGATCATTGCCCATTCACCCGGCTCCGAAATCGAGCTTATGTTGGATGTTGGAGGTGGCAAAGGAAAAGTTATGTCCAAGAATTGAGTTATAGAGAAGGCTAGGAAGCATATTGATATACCTCCTACCAATGTTCTCCTGATCCTGTCCCTAGTTTCTTTTATTGAAGATCGTTCTTCTGAAGTTGCAACTTCTTCGTCTTCTCCGGCGCCCGCTCGCTTCAATATGCTTCTACAACCCATGCACCATTCTATTCCCGAACTGTTTTCATATCCGCATATTCTGCATCTAATGCTGGTGCCATACTCGACAGTGTATTCTCTTGTTATTTGGTTTTCCAATCCAGGGATTGGCTTTTGTGTTTGGTTGTCGTTTGCCATACTAGGTATATTACCAGAATTACTAATTAAAGACAGGCCTATTAAATCATTCATGAATAACCTTGCATTTTCATAACGCATACGTGGATGAGGAGAAAGAACTTTGTTAAATATGAAGTCCACTTCTTTAGGGAGTGTTCTATTCAGTGTGCTAGGTCCCTTGGGTGCAGAACTAGTTTTTTGACTGTATGACACTGAGTGATCCAAGGATTTATACGGTAGCTCCCCTGTTATTAACCTGTATGCTATAACCCCTATTGAATATGTGTTGGAGCTTAAGCTCATAGGCTGGTTGTTCAATGATTCCGGTGCTATGTAAGGTGTTTCAGGTCTGTTTATAGCTATATAAGTATTGTCATTTGAGCTTCTTAATGCCTCGCTTATAGCCAAACCGCTAATTTTGACTTCAGAAGTTATGGTATTAACGAATACCTTACTTGGAGTTATATTAGTGTGATATATTCCCATATCGTTGAAAAAACATATAGTGTCAGACAGATTTTTCAGGATAGTTATGATTTGCGATAAACTATTCATATTGTCCAGAATCGTCTCGAGGCTTTGATATTCACAATATTCGGTGACTACACAAAATTTTCCATTCTCTTCGCCATGATAGATGACATCAACTAATCCAGGATGGTTTGTGGTTGAGATCAATTCAGATCGGCGGTTCATTTCAAGAGAAATTTGAGGAAAGCTAGACAAATTTGGACGAAACATCTTTATAACGACTACTTCATTTTTGTTATAGGTGCTACTGGCTTTGTAGGTCGACGAGATACTATTAGATCCAAGGACTTCTAATATCTCGTATCCTAAAATTTTTCTTTCCAATTAATTAATGTCCTTGAAGAGTGTGAGTTCTCCGAGCTTGAAATGCTGCATTGACAATTTTGGCGGATTATACATGGCAAATGTTTGCAAATCTACGGATCGATATAAGGCTTTATTGTGATTTTTTGCCAGAATCCTCTTCATCTATAAGTTGGTACCTAGCCTCTATAACATTACTGTATTTTTTATTGGTAGATTCTTTTCGTTTTGCATTGTTTGAGTTGCTGTGGGATAATTTTATTACAGCTATTATTATCCCTGTGAATCCAGCTATGACTACTCCCAATATTATTAACCTGAAAAAAGCTGTTATAGATAACAGGGTCAGTAAACCGTAAATTAATAACCGATATGTAATAGCTCTACTCATGATATATTTGTGTTTTAAGTATTTCTCTAAGATCCTGTTAATGATACATTAAGTACAGTGATTTTGTACCTAAAAAGTGGTTTGGTTTTATTATGATATACGTATTATATGGCATTGACGATTTTTCTATCAGGCAAGAGTTGTCCGAAATACAAAATTCGATAATGCAGGATGACATATTCAACACTAATGTAACTAAATTTTATGCCTCGTCTTCCACTCTGGCTCAAATAAAGGAAGTGTGTAGTACCTTACCATTTATGGCTTCTAAACGTCTCGTAATATTGGAAGGTTTGTTGTCTTTGTTTGACAATAAAATAGTGAATGGAGAAGTGACCAAACAAGATAGTTGGATATCCTTTGATAGTTACGTTAAAGAGATGCCGGAAACCACTGATTTAATCCTAATTGATGGGAATATAAATGATCGTAATAAGTTGTTAAGACAATTGGTGGGAACCGCAAGCATAAAGCCATTTCCACCGATAAGAGGTAACAATCTTATTAATTGGATTAATCATAAAGCAAAGCTTGAAGGATGTACCATATCTGTTCCAGCCGTAAAATTGTTGGCAAGTGTGGTTGGAAGTAATTTGTGGATAATGGATGGTGAGATAAATAAGTTATCATTGTATTGCTCCTATAAGCATATAACAGTGGAGGACGTGAGCACGGTGGTTTCAGATTTGTTTTCCAGAGAAGTAAGAATATTCGATGCTATCGATTCTATATTCTTGGGGAACAATCCGGAATTTTTGAAGGTAATACAAAAACTCCAAAATGAAGGAATGATGACATCCCAAGTTGTTACTATGTTCGCTCGCCAACTGCGACTACTTTTATTGGCGAAACACCTTCATGGAAAAGGAGTTAAGGTAGGCGCTTTAGATAAATTGTCTTCATATACGAATAACAGGTGGGTGGCCCAGAAAATATTAGATCAATCTCGCAAATATCCGGAAGACGTACTTCGCAACATACATACCGCTTTTATAGACGTAGATTATTTATTCAAAAGTGAATCTATTAGTCAGGACTCATTGGGAAAAATAATGATCGAGACTATGGCATCCTCTCAGCGGCGCTGATCCCATCAACCTTCGTCCCAATTACTCACCGGAGTTTTATGTATTTGAATGCCTCTGCGTATTTCATAGCGTGGGGTGTTCCAACATCGCTGGCTCTTTGCTTTAGACGAGTCTCCAGTCTTTCCAGACTTTCTGCATCAGTGCCTACTTGGGAAGCATGCTGTTTAAGGGCAGATACTTTGATGTCTATTGTCTCTGTAATGTCTATCCAGACGCTTGCGTTACCTTCTCGTGTTGAAAGGTATACTTCTAGCACTTTGTGAGGTAGAAGGCCTTCTTCTTGAACCAATTCTGGAAACATATGGTAATCACGTGCAGACGGAAATATTGCGTCTAGCGCAGTATCACCTGCTGCTCTGTGATCAGGATGGTTTATATTGGAATCCCCGTAGCGGTTGGTGGGGTCTTGGCAAATAACAACATCTGGTTTGTGAATTCTGATCTGGCGCACGATATCCTTACGTAATGTGAGAGTGTTTTGTAACATACCGTCTGCATGTCTTAGAAAAATCACCTGTTCCCCCCCGATCACTGTACAGGCATTTTCTTGTTCTTTTTCTCTGATAACGGCGAGTTCTTCGGGTTTCGTTTTCGGGTCTGATGTCCCTTTATCGCCACTCGTGCAGAGTAAATAAACTATGGAACACCCTTCTTGGGCCCATTTAGCTAACGTTCCTGCTGCCATAAAGTCGGCATCGTCTGGATGAGCAACTATGATCATAACTTTTTTGGTGATGCTATCTGTATATTCACTCATTTTTATCTCCTAGGTTTACTTTTCAGCACAGTATTGATTTTTTCAATGATCGTTCAGAAGTTGATTAATCACATTCAAGAAATTGTTTTGTTTAGTACTCTTGACATTACCATTCTGTAAGATTTGTATGTCTTTTGTTTTATCTAGCATTTCCAAATGACTGACAATCTCTGATAGAGCGGCAAAAAATCCACCACCTACCAACTTTCTTGGTGGGAATAGTTTTCTTGTTATTTCTGGAGGGCTTTGAACGCCAGATTCTATTACATTTACAATTCTTTTAAGTCTCGTGGAATGGTGTCTTATTATATCCTTGCCTCTCATCAGATTCCTGATGTTGAATTTATTGTTGTTGAATAATCTATGTGCAGGTAGAACCGTTTTACGGTTATTCAATTTCAATGCTTTTCCCAAAGAAGACAAGTAACAATAGAGTCCATAGTGGTTGTTTGCATCCTTGTATGGGTCAGGTATTTTATCCATCAAATCTGCTGGGTATTTTCTCACTATGGTGGGGTGTGGGGTTATTTGGGGCAATATATGATCACCTGTAAATAAAACTCCGTCCATATCTATACATATTTCGTCTACCGAATGACCAGGAGTGTATAAGAACGTCATTTTATCGAGAGAGTCTCCATCCTTTATGGTATGTATCTGAGAAACTTGTTTAATGATTTTCTGTCTTGATTCGTCGTACCCTCTAAACCTTGATCTGTATTTGGCATAGTCACTTTTGAGTCTAGATGGTGAATTCTCAGTGTGATTTCTAAATTCAAGAATAGATTTGTGTAGCAGGGAGTCAGAATTCAATCCTGAATACGAACTGTGTTGGCCAAGAAAGAAAAAATACATCTCTTGCGCCCACAATACTGCACCACTTTTTTCTATTACGTCGTATGTGTTTCCATCGTGATCTTGATGTCCATGACTTATTATAACTCGCTCGATATCTGTAATCTTTTTCCCTATAATTCCCAATCCTGCTTCCAACGAAGGGAGTGCTCCATAAGGTCCGGCATCTATTAGTGTCCAGCCGTCGTTATTTACGAGGTAAGACCAAGTTGGTCCAGTTCTATTAGGCAGAAGATGAGGCAATGAGATAGCAAAAATTTCTAACGAGCTTTCGAGTGTTATATGGATAACCATATTGTATCCATCTTCATCACCGTTTTTTAAGATCTCGAGATCTTTTAGGTACGGATTAGTTGAGGGATTCCAAAGTGATGATCCAGATTGAATTGACAAACTACCTCGCCTTAACATTTGAATGAATATGGGGTGAGCGGAGGGATTTGAACCCTCGATCTCCAGGGCCACAACCTGGCGCCTTAACCACTAGGCCACGCCCACCACGAAACCCTTTCGCAGACGCGGGGAATTTTAACATTGGTCATGGAAGAGGTCAATGATGTATGTCAAATTTTGAAATTGATAACGCTGACATGGGTTTGAGGACAGGCCCATGTATTTGACGTTATGCATAGGTTGATATCAGGCAATTGCGTGCCTATTTACCATGTTTCTGGCTTTCCTTAGTATCTTGTGCAGTGCAGGATATATATCCAAAGAAGAGTCTATAATGTAGTGTTGTCTCAGGATAGGCTGGGCTGTTTCCTTTAATTTATTGTATACAGATATATCAGCAGAAGAATTATTTTTTGGATCTGGTTTGACTGTTCGTTGATAAAGCCTATCTCTTACTATCTCCTGTGGGGCTGTTAAGGCTACTAATATCACATTTGCATTACTGGTTTCTGCTATCCGATATATTCTTTTCCTGTTTTTCCTCAATAAGTTTGTCGCATCCAGGAGTACCGAGACATTGCTTATTAACAGTTCTTCTATCAACGTGTGGCAGACACTGAACACTGTAGCATTTTCGGCCCTGCTATAGTCTGGGTTTTTGAACAATGTACGCCTAATGAAGTCAGTTTCAATTATAGTTATGGGTAATCTATCTGCTATGATATTGGCTAGATGTGACTTTCCTGTTCCAGGCAGACCGCTGAGAATAATTAAGATGGTTTTATTCGTATCACTAGGTTTGGATAAATTTGGTAAATTCCTGCGTATTTCGTCTAGATTATATTCACGAAAGCTCATGATGGTTATAGAATTCTTGTTTATTAACCAATATTTGGCATTATAATGCAGACATATAATTTAAGAAACAGTAGATTGTTATTTCCATTTTTTGTTATGTCTATGATATATTGCCATAAATTATAAGAAACTCTTTAGGGGCGCAATGTTTAATTTAGGAATATTAACTAGTAGTGATGCCGGATCTTCTGGCAAGAGAGAAGATACTAGTGGATTATTTATCAAGGAATTGTTTTCGGGCAGGGGTTTCAGTGTGGTTTGTTATGAAATAGTTCCGGATGATATCGCTACAATTGAAAATAAGATAATTTCATGGGCTGATGGTGGTGAAGTTAATCTCATTATTACTAACGGAGGGACAGGTTTGGGTCCCAGAGACGTTGTCCCGGAGGCCACGAAGAATGTGATAGAACGGATGGTACCAGGCATTTCGGAAGCTATGAGGCAGCATGGTTCTAACTATACAAAGTTAGCGATGATCAGCAGAGGAGTCTCTGGTATTCGTAATAATTGCCTGATAATTAACTTGCCTGGTAGTTTGAAGGCCGTAAAGCAATGTTTAGAGGCAGTTGAAGATGTGATCCCTCATGCTCTAGAAGTATTGACGAAGATAAGGGTAGAGAAACATCCGTCTTAATTGAATCAACCATGAAGATCTATGTATTGACACTTTTCCCGGAGATGTTCCAAGGACCTTTCCAATACAGCATAATTGGTAGAGCTATTGAAAATGAAATTGTAGATATCGAGCTTCATGATATTCGTGATTATTCGGAAGACAAACATAGGAAGGTTGACGATTATCCTTTTGGTGGAGGAGGTGGCATGATTCTGAAACCAGAGCCTATTTTTTCCGCCATTGAATCAATAAAGAACAAAATAAGAAAACAGGATGGAGAACATGTTGTTGCCGATACTAAAGTAGTGCATTTGTCTCCACAGGGTGATGTCTTTGATCAGAGAAAAGCAATGACACTTTCTGGATACAGTTCATTAATATTCTTATGCGGACATTATGATGGAATTGATGAAAGGGTTATAGATCAGCTGGTGGATCTGGAAATAAGTATAGGGGACTACGTACTTAGCGGAGGCGAATTACCTGCCATGGTTGTAATTGACTCGATTGTTAGATTATTGCCTGGAGTGCTAGGAAACCGCAAGTCTATAGAGGATGATAGTCATTACATCGAGGGGTTCATACAATTCCCACAATATACTAGGCCGTCTTCGTTCAGAGATCTCGATGTGCCAAATGTGTTGCTTTCAGGAAATCATGAAGAGATCCAGAAATGGAGAATAGAGCAATCCATCAAACGCACTATAACCAAAAGGCCAGATCTATTCGATTCCTTGGAATCGGATCGTGGCATCGATTCTCTGAATGATACAGAGCAAGCATAAATTATGTCCCAAGCCATAACGCTACACAAATAAAGTCGTTTAATCGTCATCTATTTTTAAATACTTTTCTAAGTTCCCAGAATTAACACATATTTATTCCTGTTTATTCCTGTCTCACTCCATGGTTAAGCCAGTGTTTTAAACGCGATCATAAATTCATCAAAAGTTTTTTAAAATAAGGCTTGCATTTTACAACAACTAGTATTATTCTATGGTAGAAATTGGAGTAAACAGGAAAAATATGGGGACAATAGTGAATCCTGCTGAACTTTTCTATGGAGAACTGAATAAGAAAGTGGACCTGCAAGGCAGGATCTCGCTGCCGTCCCGTTATAAGGAAAGATTCAAGGGGGGGCTAGTCTTACAACGTGGATACGACCGTTGTATAAACATATGGCCTCCTTCTGAATTTGGAGACTATGCCAGGCAGGTCGCGGCTTTACCTACTAATATCTCTAAGGAGCGTAGGCAGAGAAGGAATGTGTTTTCGTCGTCGTTTGATGCGGACATGGATAGACAAGGAAGAGTTTTAATACCTAGTCGTTTGAGAGAGTATGCACATATAGACGAAGAAGTCGTAATAGCTGGCATGGGTTCCTACTTGGAATTATGGTCTAAAGACGAATGGGAACTGGAACGAGACGCCATAGAGGCTGACTCTTCTAGGATCGCAGAACAGGGGGAGAATTACAGATGAGTAACTCTTTCCCTAAATATCACGTACCAGTTTTGTCAGAAGAGCTTGTTGATAGTTTAAGTGTTAAGCCAAAGGGTAAATATATAGATTGTACCCTTGGTGAGGCTGGACACACACAGGCGATTTTAGAATCAACAAAACCGGCTCCAACAATTCTGGGTATAGACTTGGACCTAGATGCCATATCTTCCTCAATAAAGTCTCTCGACAGTTATTCAAAAAACGTTACGTTAGTCAATGACAACTTTGGTAATCTTAAAGCAATAGCAGCTAAAAACGGATTTTCTTCTGTGGATGGTGTTTTCTTCGATCTTGGATTGTCATCTTTGCAACTTGAAAAACAGGGTAGGGGATTTAGTTTCAGGTCAGATGACTACCTTGATATGAGATTTGACAAAAATCAAGATTTTACAGCCTGGGATGTTATAAATACCTATCACGAAAAAGACATTTCTAGGATTGTTGCGAATTACGGAGAAGAATCTAAGCCTGATCGTATAGCTAAAGCAATTGTCAGAAACAGACCAATTGATACCACTTTGCAATTATCAACTGTTGTTATTAAAGCACTGAAACGTCCTTGGAATAAGATTCATCCTGCTACTCGGACTTTTCAGGCAATTCGTATGGAAGTTAATGGAGAGATGGAAAACTTAGAATCTGCGCTTTGTCAATCACAAGAAGTCTTAAGTCCAGGCGGTCGATTGGCAGTTATAAGTTATCACTCTTTAGAGGATAGGTTGGTGAAGAATTTTTTAACTCAAAAACATAGGGAAGGCGACACTTTAAGGATAATCAATAAAAAGGTGATCAAACCTTCTGATACTGAAATTAGGTTGAACAGAAGGAGTCGAAGCGCCCGAATGCGGGTGGCGGAGCGAATTTAGAAGGTTAAACCTTCTATTAGATACTAGCTGGTACAGGGGGAACGTCGCAGTATTAGAATAGTAAATTTGATAGAACTAAACAGATATATAAATATTTTTGCGATCGAACCCAAGATGCAAATACATTTACTAGGCGATTTCCCCCACACACCAGTTAAATTATTAAATATGTAGAACACTGAAACAATGCAAAACGAATTATACCATACAGTAATAGATGTTGGAACATCCAAAGTTTGTACTCTAATCGGTAGATCCGGCGAAGATCAAGAGATACAGATTATAGGTATGTCATCGGTCCCATCTAGAGGCATGCAAAAAGGTCTTGTTAGTAATTTGTCAGAAGTAAAACAGGTCGTACAAAATTCACTAAAGGAAGCAGAATCACAAGCTGGAATAAAATCCACGCCAGCCTATGTGGGGGTAACTGGTAGCAGGGTTAACTACGTTAATTCTAGAGCTGCTATGGACAATCGTTCTTATGATGAACCCGTTTGTGCTAAAGATGTTGAGCAAGTGATTAAGGCTAGTTATTCTTCAAAATCAACTAATGTAGACCGTATTCTGCACGTTATACCTCGGGACTACTCTGTAGACGGACACTGGGGCATACATGACCCGATTGGTATGAAGGCTTCTTCGGTTGAAGTGGAAAGCCATGTTGTAATGACTGATCCAACATCGGCGGATAATTTAACAGAGGCCATGAGAATCGCTGGAGTTAAGATAAATAGTTTGGTTCTTCATCCACTTGCAAGTGCTGAATCGGTTCTGTCCGAAGATGAAAAGAACATAGGTGTCGTTATGGTAGACATAGGAGGCGGCACAACTGATGTGGCTATATTTATTAATGGCAGTGTATGGCATATAAATGTGATACCGGTTGGAGGGGCACAGATAACTCGGGACATATCGATCGCGTTTACAACATTTGCTTTGGCCGCTGAAGAGGCAAAATTAAAACACGGCGACGTTTCCTCTTCTGAATTTGAAGACTCGGAACTCATTCGTGTTCCTGGTTTTGGCAGCAAGATATTCACCGATGTGGACAAGAACGTTCTTCGCCAGATTATCAAGGAAAGAGTAAGAGAATTGCTCAGTCTTGTGCTAAGAGAAGTTCACAGTGCTGGATTAGACAGAGCTCCTTCTGGCGGATTGGTTTTGACAGGCGGGACTGCTAAATTACCGGGTTTACAAGAATTGGCTAGCGAAATATGGCCAGGAACAGTGAGAATTGGCATTCCAGAGTATCCTTCATGGGTTCCGGAGGAACTGGAAGATCCTGCCTATGCTAGTTCACTAGGTTTGTTGTATTGGGGTGCTAAACATCAGCGAGAAAACCTAAGCAGTTCATCTATAAATAAAATAATTAATACAAGTCTTCCTTTTAGAAAATGGTTAAGTATTTTGACGAGTAGGATCAACGTATAACGTGCACGTAATGAAGGAGGTGTAATTATGAGTCAGGTCTACGATCAACAGCATGATGGGGTAGCTAAAATAAAAGTCGTTGGGGTAGGAGGAGGGGGTTGTAATGCAGTTTCCCGGATGTTTAGAGAGAGGGTGCAAGGTGTTGAATACGTTGGAATTAACACTGATGCTCAAGCCTTAATGCGTTGCGAGGTTCCTTTAAGGATTCGTATGGGAGATCAATTGACTAGAGGACTTGGAGTAGGTGGTGATCCTGAAAGAGGTAAGGACTCAGCCGAGGAAAGTCGGGAAGAATTGATTGAATCTCTAAAGGGCGCCGATATGGTCTTTATTGCTGCAGGTATGGGTGGAGGAACTGGTACCGGGGCAGCTCCTGTAGTGGCCGAAATTGCAAAAGAAGCTAATGCGTTGACAGTTGGAGTAGTAACTAAGCCATTTGGATTCGAAGGAACTCGCAGGAGAAAATTAGCAGAAGAAGGCATCGCCAAGCTCAAAGAAAAAGTCGATACATTAATAATAATACCAAATGATCGTTTGTCTCAGGTTTCTGACGAACGTCTTACTATGGAAAATGCTTTTAAATTGGCTGACGATGTGTTAAGACAGGGAGTTCAATCAATTGCCGAACTAGTTACAGTCCCTGGCGAAATCAACTTGGATTTCGCTGATATTCAGACTGTTATGACTAATGCAGGACCAGCTTGGATGGCAATAGGAAAAGGGACTGGAGAGAATAAAGCCGTAGACGCAGCAAGGGCGGCTATTCAAAGTTCTTTATTGGATGTTTCTATCGATGGAGCTAGAGGTGTTGTGCTCAATGTCACGGGTGGCACGGATTTGACTTTGCAGGAAGTTGAGGATGCAGCAGATATTATAAGAGCGGCAGCTGATCCAGATGTTCAACTCTTTTTTGGATCCGCAACCGATCTGAAAATGGAAGATGAAGTTAAAATAACCATAATCGCCACTGGTTTTTCATCTGAAGAACAATTTAATCCTACACCCGAGCAAATTACTCAGTTGACCAACATAGATGAACTAATGGGGTCTTTACGTGAAGAAGCTGAATTAGACATTCCGCCATTTCTTAGAAGAGCCTCTAACGGTAATGGTAGGACTGGAATATATTAATAGCAATTAACAGTAATTGCTTCTAGATCAACCCATCAAGAGGTGAACCTTTTTATAAGGTTACCTCTTTTTGGTTTTAAATTGTTACTAATTACTGTACTATACCCCTTGTCTTTTCTGGGAGGTAACGTAAAATATGGTAGATTTTGAATCTAAGGATGGTACATGCGTAGATTTCCGTTAAAGCGTGCTCTCTTAATTACTATAATAGTTTCTTTCTGCTCTGTAGTCTTGGCATATCAAGAGTTTGATGTTTCGTTAGGTAGCTTCAACATCAACAGAGGTGATGACACTTTGTTGGGCCTTCAACTTGGATTGGATTTAGAGGGAGGCAGCCATTTAGTGTATGAGGCTTTGCCAACAGAAGGTGAAGAAGTCAGCGAAGATCAAATGGATGGTGTGATACGAACTATAGAGAGGAGAGTAAACTCATTTGGTGTTGCTGAACCAATAATCCAAAGAATGGGTGGGGATAGAGTTCTTATTCAATTGCCAGGAGTAGGAGTTACCAAAGCAATCCTCCAATTCCCCGTTGATGTCACAGAAGACGAAATAAGAAATGTTCTCGCCTCGGTGGACCGCCCAGAATCCGAGATAAATGAGCAAGAAGATGGATCTTTTATTGTTGAATTACCGTCCCTTATTTCTGAACGCAGAGACGCGGAGGGGAATGTTACTCGTGTAGGGGAGAGACAGAGTATTGAAGATGCTTTGAGGAGACAATTTACGGATACAAAGATACGTGTGGCATTCTCGGAAGAAGTAGAGGCTGAACTTATACAACAAGTTATGGAGGGATGGCTAGACACCACGATTAATACTCTCAATAATCTTCAATACGATATTATCGTAAAACAATTAATGCCTGAGCAGAGAGATTACTTGGAGGAAGAGCTCGCTAAACAGTTTGATTCTTTTGTATCTTTTTATACCGAGGATATGACAGTCACTATCACGGGTGGTGTTGAAGAGGCGAAGAGGTTAATTGGACAAACGGCACAATTGGAATTGAAGGAAAGGACCTGTCTAAACGATATTTCCGATATCACTCAAAGCTGTCATGATCCTGAATATCACGTTGATAATCCACTGAATTTAACCGGAGACGATCTCCTTAGGGCATATGCATCAATGCATCCCAGCATGGGTGTTCCTGTGGTTAATCTAGAATTCAATGATGAAGGTGCAAAAATTTTTGGTGAACATACTCAGCGTATTGCAGGTACCAACAACAGGACGGCGTTCTACTTAGACGACGTGTTATTGATAGCGCCTGTTGCAATGCAGGCAATAACTGGTGGTAGAGCTTATATACAGGGTCCAGATTTTACTATGACGAGAGTAAGAACTATAGCAATCCAGTTGGAGTCTGGTCGACTTCAAGTTCCGCTTAACCTTATACAAGAATTGGATGTGGATGCTACTCTCGGTGAAGATTCTTTAGCTAAGAGTGTTGTGGCAGGACTTATAGGTTTAGGCTTGGTATTGTTGTTTATGGCCATATATTACAGATTGCCGGGAGTTCTAGCCTGTTTGGCTTTGATTATATATTCAATTATTGTCTTGGCTATACTTAAGTTGTGGCCCATAACGTTGACTCTTGGTGGTTTGGCTGCGTTTATTTTGTCTATAGGAATGGCCGTGGATGCGAACATTCTGATTTTTGAACGTATGAAGGAGGAACTTCGGGCTGGGCGCACTTTAATTGCCTCTATAGAGACTGGGTTCAACCGAGCTTGGCCGGCAATTAGAGACAGTAATGTTTCTACTTTCATAACCTGTGCTATTCTTTTTTGGTTTGGAACTAGATTAGGAACTGGAGTGGTTACTGGATTTGCTGTAACTTTATTTATAGGAGTCGCCGCAAGTATGTTCTCAGCTCTTACTGTCACACGTACTCTACTTAGAATAGCAGGCATGTCACCACTTAGTAGGTTTAGTGTTTTATACGCACCAGTGAAAAGCGATTCATAAAAAATAATCCCAAAATATTTGGGGGAGAGGTATCGAGGTATAAAGTGGATTTCGTTAGCAGGCGCAATTGGTTTTTTCTGTTGTCACTAATAATAATGATAGCTAGTGCTGTGTCATTAATGGCCCCAAATGGATTGAAAGCAGGTTTGGAATTCACAGGAGGCTCGTCGATAACTTTAGATTTTGCGGATAGTGTGTCTCAGGAGGCCCTGAGATCCCAATTAGGGGAACTAGGCCATGCAGATGCTGTTATCCAGAATGCGGGTGCGGGAAGTTACTTTATAAGGACTAGGACTTTGGAAGAAGCTGTAGGAAATCAGCTATCAGAAAGAGAGTCTATTATAGCCGCTCTGGAAGCAGCTTTTAATACTGACGTAGAAGTTCCAGATTTTTTCTCTGTTTCACCTAGTATAGCTACAGAAACGGTGCGTAATGCCTTCTTTATAGTTGTGATAGCTGCTTTGGCTATATTGCTGTACATGACTTGGGCTTTCAGGAGAGTGCCTTCTCCTTTTAGATATGGTGTCTCAGCCATAGTGGCTCTGATACACGATGTATTGGTGGTAATGGGAATATTCTCTTTATGTGGGAGATATTTTGAGTTAGAAGTTAACGCAATGTTTATAGCAGGAATTCTTACAATCATCGGTTATAGTGTTCACGATACTATAGTTGTGTTTGATAGAGTAAGGGAGAATCTTATCAGAGGCATAGGATCTAATTTAGGAGCTACGATCAATATTAGTATTCAGGATACTATAGTTAGATCTTTGAACACTAGCTTGACTCTACTCTTTACAATATTGGCTCTAATGATTTTTGGCGGATCCACAATACTTGATTTTCTTGTGGTTCTGCTGATCGGTATAATAGTAGGTACCTACAGTTCTATTTGGATAGCCAGCCAGATTTTGTTAGTTTGGGAGAATGGAGACTTAGGTAGAATGCTACGTAGACCTTTCTCTTTTAGGGGTAACTAATAAATATAGGAGTCTGATTTTGAAAATCGGGGCCCATGTTTCTACTGCTGGCGGGGTGGACAAAGCTATAGATAGAGCATCCTTAATAGAGGCTGAAGCAGTACAGATATTCGTATCTTCTCCAAGAGGTTGGACATTCAAACCTTTGGACTCGGCAACCATAGATTTATTTAGAGAAAAATCTTTCAAAAGTTCCATAAATCCTGTGGTTTTTCATGGGATTTATTTAGTTAGTCTGGGAACGGATAATCAAGAAAACCTGGAAAAAGGTGTTCAATCTTTAATAAACTATATGACAGTATCAGAACAGTTAGATGCTTTAGGCGTTGTATTTCACGCGGGTAGTCATAAGGGTCGTGGATTTGATGCTGTTTTTGATCAGGCTGTTAATACCCTTGAACGGATTCTCAGTCAATCTCCTAATAATAGATACCTTATTTTAGAAAATAGTGCAGGAATGGGTGATCATCTGTGTTCTAGTTTCTATGAAATAGGAAGAATACTCCGGGCTTTGGAGAGTCCAAACCTAAAGATTTGTCTTGATACACAGCATGTTTTTGCTGCCGGATATGCTATAAACGAAAAATCTGGTCTGGAACAAATGTTGGATGAGTTCGATAAGCACATCGGATTGGATAATTTAGTGGCGGTTCATGCTAACGATAGCAAAACACCCCTTGGTTCATCTGTAGACAGACACGAGAACATAGGCCAGGGTTATATAGGAGTAGAAGGATTCCAAGTAATAATGGCCAACCCTATTTTTAAAGATGTACCCTTTTTTTTGGAAGTACCGGGAATGAACGGTGACGGGCCTGACAAGGAAAATGTAGCCATATTAAAAGATATCAGAGACAGATTGTTTAGTGAATAAGTTGCAAGAGGTTTATACTAGATATTCTTGCTACTCTTGACTGAATTTATTCTTTCTTCAGCTATGAAATCAGCAGCTGCTGCAGTAGTGATACTATTTTGTTTAGACGTTTCTATGACCAGTCTGATTTGTTCGTATATTCCTGCGACGCGATCTGCAGCTATGTTTGGACTGTATTCTTGACCTATCTCAACTGATATGTTTATAACTCCTCCAGCGTTTATCAAGTAATCAGGAGCATATAATATGCCTCTGTTTTGGAGCATGGACGCATGTTTGTCTTCTAACAATTGGTTATTAGCGCTTCCTGCTACTATTTTACACTTAAGCATTGGTACAGTTTTGTCATTTATTATTCCTCCTAAAGCACATGGCGCAAATATGTCACATTCTATGTTATAAATATCGTCTGCATCGTTTAGCACCTCTAGTCCCATATTTTTTGCTCTTGCCTGGGCAGCACTGTTTATATCCGCGACAATGACTTTAATATCGTCCTGTATTAAGTGTTTGGACAAGTAATAGGCAACTTTTCCGAATCCTTGTACAGCAACCTTGCGGTTTCTTAATGATGTATGGCCCCACACTTCGGATGCGCATGCTTTCATTCCTTCATATATACCGTAAGCAGTCATTTCCGACGGATCTCCACTTCCTCCCAGCGATAGAGACAATCCTGCAATATGCGAAGTTTCTTTGGAGATAATTTCTATGTCATCGGTTGTTGCACCTACGTCTTCAGTAGTTATATACCTGCCTCCCAGTGATTCTACGCACTTGCCAAAGGATCTCAACATGGCTTCTGTTTTTTCGTCGTTCGAACATACAATTAGTGCTTTTCCTCCGCCAAAATCTAAACCGGCAGCAGCAGATTTGTAGGTCATACCCTTTGAAAGTCGAAGTACATCCATCAAAGCATCGTCTTCGGTTTTGTGAGGCCAGAATCTGACACCACCTAGTGCAGGACCCAACGTAGTATCATGAATTGCTATAAACGCTTTTAGCCCTACATTTGTGTCAGTAAATACACAAAGTTGTTCGTGACCGTGTGCTTCCATATATTCAGTTAGTTGCATTACGATTTGTTACTCCCACTCTATTGTGCCTGGAGGTTTGCTGGTGATGTCGTAGACCACCCTATTTACTGATTCAACTTCGTTTACTATGCGACTTGATATCTTTGCTAAGATATCGTAGGGAATCCTGGCCCAGTCCGCTGTCATGGCATCTTCGCTGGTTACTGCTCTTATTGCTACCATATTTCCATAAGTTCTGAAGTCGCCCATTACTCCGACAGTCTTTGTATCTGTTAAAACAGCAAAACTTTGCCACAAATCTCTGTAGAGGTTATGAGAATATATTTCTTCCATAACAATATTGTCGCAGGACTTCAAAATGTCTAATTTGTCGTGAGTAACCTCTCCCATTATACGTATAGCTAATCCTGGTCCGGGAAATGGTTGCCTATGGACCATATTTTCTGGTAACCCAAGCTCCAATCCTACATCTCTGACTTCATCTTTAAACAAATATCTCAAAGGTTCTACTAATGAGAATTTCATGTCTTCTGGAAGTCCTCCCACATTGTGGTGGGTTTTTATAGTCACAGACTCTTTACTGACATCCGATTTGCTTTCGATTACATCTGGGTATAGAGTTCCCTGTGCCAGAAATTCGACTGTGCCTAGTTGGGCTGATTCTTTTTCGAAGACTTCTATGAACTCATTACCTATAATCTTTCTTTTCTGCTCTGGGTCAGTTATCCCAGAAAGTTTATTTATGAATTGATCTGTTGCATCTGAATAGACGAGATTTATTCCCATGTTGGACTTCAAAGTGTTTACTACTTCTTCTGGCTCTCCTTGACGAAGTAGTCCATTATTAACAAATATACAGGTTAATTGGTCTCCAATTGCATGATTGATTAAGGCGGCAGTCACTGAGGAGTCTACCCCACCAGATATGCCGCATATTACTTTACTTTCTCCTACTTGGGATTTAATACGAGCGATACTATCCTCTATAAAACTTTTAGGTGTCCATGTACCACTTAAATTACAGATAGAATACAGAAAGTTTTCTATTATAGTTTTTCCGTCTGGAGTATGAATAACTTCGGGATGGAATTGCAATCCTATTTTCCCTTTATTGTCACCTATTACTGCCACCGGGGAATTTTCCGTGTACGCTATGGGATGAAAACCTTCAGGTATCTGTTCCACTTGATCTCCGTGGCTCATCCAAACGTCAATTGAACTTTCCAATCCCTTAAATAAAGGATGCGAGCCCTCTATTTGATGCAATAGAGCGTGTCCGTATTCCTTTCGGTCGCTGGGAACCACAGATCCTCCAAGTTGATGGGCTAGTACCTGCAATCCGTAGCAGATGCCTAACATTGGTATATCCATTTCATAAACCCAACTTGGGCACATGGGAGCATCTTTTTGGTATACGCTGGCGGGACCTCCAGAGAGTATTACGCCACTAGGAGCCAGGTATGCTATTTTTTCACGAGAGACATCGTGAGGTACAATTTCACAATACACTTTGGCCTCTCTAACTCTTCTGGCTATCAATTGGCTATATTGGGAACCGAAGTCTATTATCAGGATTGATTCACCAACGCTGGAGAGTTCATTTCTTGGTTTGGTCATTTCGTCGCCTTTAAAATGAATTCAACTGAATGGAACCTGTAAATTTCTCTGGTCAGTAGTGGAAATCGTATCATTGTACTCCAATGAATTTATGCCCACACATTAGCATCTGTGCTATACTCAGTCAAGAAAATGACCATTGATAATCAAGACAACAGCGTGATGATACCGGAACTGGAGAGAGCTTCGAATATATTAAGAAATGGGGGGTTAGTCGCGTTCCCTACAGACACTCTATATGCTTTAGGTGCAAATGTTTTTGACGAAAATGCTATAAAAAAAGTGTTTGTTGCCAAAGGAAGACCAACAACGATGGCTTTGCCCATACTGCTAGCCGATCCTAATGACTTGAATAATGTTGCCATTGATGTGAGTGAAGATATACGAAACTTGATAGAGATGTTTTGGCCTGGTCCATTAACATTAGTGCTAAAGAAACACAAATCCATATCGGATATTCTGACCTCCGGCAATCATACGGTAGCAGTTAGAATGCCTAATCATCAATTAGCATTGGAATTGATAAAATCTGTAGGAATACCTCTGGCAGGTACAAGCGCCAATATTTTCGGAGGAGTGGACCCAACTGACGCTTCTATTGTTGAAAAACAGATGGGGCACAACATCGATATGATTCTGGATGGAGGAGCATGCCCGATGCAAGGTGCCTCTACTATATTAGATGTGACCTCAATTCCTCCTAACCTAATAAGGCAGGGTGTATTGTCATTGGAAGAAATAAGTAAAGTGGTTGAATTGACTGAGAGTGGGAGTTAGTCAGGGTATGAACTTAACGACAATGTTAGCGCGTTACGAAGAAAATATAGAAAAAAATCTTAAGGCTGTCTTTGAAGGTAAAGATATTCCTTTGTACAACATGATGAGTTACCAAATGGGATGGATAGACGAACAAGGAGAGAAGGTGTCTGCAGGTGTGCATTTGCCAAGGAAATATGCTTCTATGTGTTTGCTTGTTTCGGAAGCATTTGGAGGATCTGCTAGCAATGCTATGCCGTCTGCGTGTGCCGTAGAACTTGTTAACAATTATTCTCTTATACATCAAGATCTTCAAGACGGTATTCCAAATCGGAATAATCGCTCAAGTCTTTGGTGGGTTTGGGGACCTGCACAAAGCATTAATGCAGGAGATGGAATGCATGCCTTGGCTCGCCTAACCCTATTGGATCAAAGGAACAAAGAAGTAGGACCAGAGCAGGTGTTGACATTGATAGAAGCATTGGATTCAGCTTGCATAGACATATGTGAAGGTGAATACATGGATTTGACTTACAGGGAAAGAGTGGATATATCGGAAGATGCTTATTTAAATATGGTAGAAATGAAATCAGCATCTCTCATGAGTTGCGCTCTTAAATTAGGCGCAATTTCAGCCAACGCCTCTTTAGAGCAGGTGGATATCATAGCTGATTTCGGAAGGAAAGTAGCTGTAGCAACACAGATTCGAGACGATATTTTTTCTCTTTGGAACACCAAAATCGATGAGTCTTACCTCTCAGATGAAGTACTAAATAAGAAGAAATCCTTACCGATAATTTTCGCTTTAAAGAATGCAAGAGGTTCTGAAAAACATATTCTTGGGGACGTGTATTTTAAAAGAGTTATTGACCCCGAAGATATAAATAAAGTGATTGATGTATTGGATGTTTTAGGAGCAAAAGAGTATTCAGAACAAAAATTGATAGAAATTAAAGACCAGGCTTTGGATTCCTTAAACAAACTAAAGTTACCTGATGAATTTAGCAGTCAGCTAGAGAATATAGCCAATATATTGTCCGTATAGGATATTACTAACATACCCAAAGAGAGGTGTTATGCAAAAAAGAACCGTACATGATATAGACGTAAATCTCAAAACTGTTCTTGTAAGAGTAGATTTCAATGTGGAAATGTATGACGGAGGCATAGCGGACGATTCTAGAATAAAAGCCTCTATACCGACTATCAAATATCTACAAGAGCATAATGCTAAGGTGGTATTGTGTTCCCATTTAGGCAGGCCTGGAGGGAAAGTGGTTGAAAGTCTAAGAATGAAACCTATAGCGACACACCTAGCTACACTTTTGGATCAGGATGTAATATACGTTGACGATATAGATATTGATGATATAAATGCCAAGGTACGGTTAATGGATCCTGGGGATGTATTGATGCTTGAAAACCTTCGTTTTAATACTGGAGAGGAATCTAACGACCCTGATTTCTGCAAGGCGATCGGATCTTTAGCGGATGTGTTTGTTCAGGATGGTTTTGGGGTCTCTCACCGTGCGCATGCCTCTACTGAAGGGATTACACGCTTTCTGCCTTCTGTTGCTGGATTACTTGTGGATAAGGAAATAGACATTTTAACTCAATTGACTGAATCTCCTGAAAATCCTCTTGTATTGATTTTGGGTGGAGCAAAGATAAGTGACAAGATAGGTGTAATAGAAA
This sequence comes from SAR202 cluster bacterium, assembly GCA_009391535.1. Classification (GTDB taxonomy): domain Bacteria; phylum Chloroflexota; class Dehalococcoidia; order Lucifugimonadales; family UBA2985; genus VFHP01. Next base: position 277,493 of record VFHP01000024.1, read on the forward strand.
ACTTTTTGGATAAAGTAGATACATTGCTGATCGGCGGAGGTATGGCTGGAACGTTTCTGAAGGCGCAGGGATTCGATATCGGAAATTCTATGGTTGAGGACGATAAATTACCACTTGCTGCAACTCTTATGAGTAAAGCTTCACAGAATGGTATAAAGTTGATAATCCCGAAAGATGTTGTTGTTGCCAAATTTTTTGGTCCGGATGCAGAAAGATTGACTGTTGATATAGACAACATTCCAAGCGAATGGTATATCATGGACATAGGGCATAAAACACTGGATATGTTCAAGTCAGAAGTATCAACTGCAAAAACCGTACTTTGGAATGGCCCAATGGGAGTTTTTGAATTCAAACATTTTAGTAAAGGCACTGTGGAATTAGCAGCTACCTTAGGTAGTTTAAAAGGTGTCACCACAGTGTTGGGAGGTGGTTCTACTGCGGAAGCTGTAGATTCTTTAGGTATAGCAGATAGGATCACACATGTGTCCACTGGAGGAGGAGCAACCTTGGAATTTTTGGAAGGCAAAGAATTGCCAGGTATAATGGCTCTTCTGGATAAGTAAATTGGTCCTGAGGGGTGTATATGTATGAGATAGTTTTGATTCGACATGGCGAGAGCGAGTGGAATTTAGCAAATCGCTTTACTGGTTGGGCCGACGTAGACTTGACCGATAAAGGTGTCTTAGAGGCCAAAAAAGCTGCGCAAGAATTGATGAAGCAGGGATTTATGTTCGATATGGCCTATACATCGGTTTTAAAGCGAGCTATAAGAACTTTATGGACAGTGTTGGATGATATGGATCTCATGTGGATTCCGGTGACTCGCTCCTGGCGTCTAAATGAAAGGCATTATGGGGATTTACAGGGACTTAACAAGGCAGAGACTGCTTCCGTACATGGAGAAGAGCAAGTCCTTATTTGGAGGAGAAGTTATTCTATTCCTCCCCCTCCATTGAATGACAAAGACCAGAGACATCCGTCGAACGATTCCAGATATAGTGAACTGAAAAAGCTACCCAACGTAGAATCTTTGAAAGATACAGTGGAACGGGTAGTTCCTTATTGGGAGAAAGAAATAATTCCTTCTGTGGTGAGCGGCAAGAAGATCCTTGTTGTAGCACATGGTAATAGCATACGGGCTCTTATAAAATATTTGGAGGATATATCGGAAGATGAAATTGTAAATCTGAATATCCCAACCGGAGTACCAGTTTTGTACAGGTTTACCGATAAGTTGGAAGTTTTAGAACGTAAGTTTTTGGGAGATGAAGAGGAAATCAAGAAAGCTATGGAAAATGTTGCTTCACAGGGTAAAACAAAATAACACATAAATCTGTTTAGGAGGGATCAGTTGATTAAGACATTAATAGCTGCTAATTGGAAGATGAATACTAATTTTAGCGAGGCACAGCAACTCACTAGAGATCTACTGTCCTCTATTAATGATGATGCACTCGTAGAAACAGTTATATGCCCTCCATTTGTTTATCTTCAAGAAATTAGCAAACTGTTAGAAGGTCAGTCTATTAAGATCGGTGCACAGAACGTCTACTTCGAAGAAAAAGGTGCCTATACAGGAGAGATTTCTTCCAGTATGCTGTCCGATTGTTGTGAATATGTAATTATAGGTCATTCGGAGAGGAGACAGTTTTTTGGAGACACAAATGAGATAGTGAACAAGAAACTTCGTTCGGCAATAGGACACAGTTTAACTCCAATTTTGTGCGTGGGTGAGAACTTGGAGGAACGTGAAAATGGTGATGCAGAACATGTTGTGGGAGCGCAATTGGAGGAATCCTTAAATAATATAGAGAAAACGGTGAATTTGGTGGTTGCATATGAGCCGGTTTGGGCTATAGGGACTGGCAAGGCCGCCACGTCTGATATAGCTGAAGATATAATGCGATTTATAAGATCAAAACTGGCTGATATATACGATAATACCTTCGCTGACAATATAACTTTATTATATGGAGGCAGCGTTACCGCTGACAATGTTAAAGATTATCTTAGTCAGCCAAATATTAATGGGGCACTAGTAGGTGGAGCAAGCTTAGACGCTCAGAAGTTCCAAGATATAATAGACAAAGCAGGGGAAGTTGCTCCACTTTGATACGCAATAGGTTAGATGGAAAATTCATCTGATTTTAAAAAGAATGCGCCGATTGTTCCAATAGTAGTTATTGTTGGGCCTACATCAATTGGTAAGAGCAAAATAGCAATGAATACAGCCCAGTTATTCAATGGGGCTATTGTTAATGCAGACAGTAGGCAGGTCTACAGATACATGGATATAGGAACTGCTAAACCCTCGAAAACAGACATGGATATAGTGGACCACTATTTATTTGATGTTGTAGATCCCAATGAAGAATACAATTTTGCAAGATTTTTGACCGATGCACGTCAATCTATAATTACCATAAATGAGTCAGGGAAATTGCCTTTGATAACAGGTGGAACAGGTCAGTACCTCTTCGGATTGATAGATGGTTATCAGGCACCTGCAGTACCACCCAATCCTTCTTTCAGAGCAGACATGATTAGGAAGGCCGAAGAAGAAGGTAGTATGGAGCTATGGAAGGATCTAAACCTAAGAGACCCTGTTTCCGCGAACAAAATAGATTATCGGAACATTAGGAGAGTTGTTAGGGCTTTAGAGGTGTGTCACGAAATGGGCAAGCCATTTTCGGAGGCGAGGCAACGTGCCTCAACTTCTTACGACGAGATTATAATCGGTTTATATATGGATAGAGATGACCTATACAGTAGGATAGATGCCAGAATTGATGCGATGATAGTGCAAGGCTGGCCTGAAGAGGTTAGGAAATTATTAGATATGGGTTTTACACAAGACCTTTCAGCTATGTCCAGTTTAGGATATAGAGAAATTGCATCTTATATAAAAGGTGAAGATTCATTGGAAAATGTAGTGTCGAAAATAAAAAGTTTGACTCATCGATTTGCTAGACAACAGTATGCTTGGCTAAGGCCAAAATCCAGAAACATAAACTGGGTTGATGTTAGTGATGTGCAATTCATGAGCGATATAAGTTTTAAAATAGAACAGCACTTGTCTAAATTTGATTTGACTGTGTAAAATCTAGTTGAAGGGTTTAAACGTTATTCGGAGGCAGTACTGATGGAATTCACGAAAATGCACGGAGCAGGAAATGACTATGTGGTAATCGATGGTCGTGATGCCGATATGGACTGGTCAGCTTTAGCATTGTCAACCTTAGAGAGGCACGTAGGTATCGGTGGAGATGGCCTTCTGGTGTTGATGAATTCCGCAGTGGCAGACGTCCGGATGAGAATGTTTAATCCTGATGGGTCGGAAGCAGAGATGTGTGGTAATGGTATAAGGTGTGTGGCTAAATATTGTTTTGAAAATGAATTCCCAATTGCAGATAAATCTTCATTAAATGTTGAAACAATGGATGGTGTTAAAACCATAGAGCCCATTTGGAAGTCCGGAGAAGTCGTACAAGCTATAGTGAACATGGGACAACCTGAATTCATGCCGGAGCGTATACCGGTTACGCTTTCAGATGATATGTCACCTGGGCCTGTATTGGATTTTCCTATAGAAATTGATGGTTATACATTGGAACTTAGTTTTGTTTCTATGGGTAACCCTCACGCCGTAGCTTTTATTGAAATGCCAGTGGATGAATTTCCACTAGATTTGATAGGACCTAAAGTAGAAAAGCACACCTTATTTCCTAACAAAGTAAACTTTTCTATAGTGAATGTTTTGAAAAAAGGATCAGTTAAAGCCAGAGTTTGGGAACGAGGAGCGGGGGAAACACTTGCTTGTGGAACTGGTGCCTGCGCCATAGCTGCCGTGAGTTCCCTTCATGACTATATGGATGGTGATATAGACATTGCACTGCGAGGTGGTTCGATTAAAATCACATGGAATAATCACAATGCAATTTATATGGAAGGCCCAGTTAAAGAAGTGTTTAGAGGGGAATTGCCTAGTTGAAAACCTCGATTAAACACAATCTTGGTAAAGCTGAAGCTTTGCAAAACGTTAAAAATAACATTCCATTATTGGAATCTAAAATCAATGGAATGGCATCTTCTGCTGGACAAATCGTAGACTTGAATCACAATTGGGCTGGTGATCAATTCGAGTTTCATTTAGACATTACTGGTGTTATGTCAGGAAAGATTGAGGGTAAATTACTGGTAGAACCTGATGCTATAGAGATTAATCTTGAATTGCCTTTAACCCTAAGAATGTTTGAGCATACAGTAAAAACCAAGTTGGAAGATGTAATTACCGAAATGTTAACAAATTAGAGAAATTTTCTAAGGAGGACACAAGAATGAAGTTTTCTAGAAGAATTGCAGAGATACCACCATACTTATTCGTTGAGATAAGTAGAAAAATTGCGCAGAAAAGAGCTGAAGGAGCAGATGTAGTTACGTTTGCTATAGGTGATCCGGATATACCAACTCCGGCGAATATTCTAAATAGACTTCAAGAAGCTAGTCAGGATCCTCCCAATCATAGATATCCGGAATCTGAAGGCCTACCGGAATTACGGCAATCTATAGCTGATTGGTACCAGAAACGGTTTAATGTTGAGTTAGATCCAAGTAAAGAAGTTTTACCTCTTATTGGTGCAAAAGAGGGGATAGGTCATGCCGCATTTTGCTTTATAGATCCGGGTGATGTGGCCCTAGTTCCTGATCCTGGATATCCAGTATATTCCATAGGCACTTTATTCGCAGGTGGAGAATGCCATTGGATGCCACTATTAGAGGAAAATGACTGGTTACCTGATTTTAATGCTATACCAGATGCCGTTGCGGACAAAGCTAAGGCTCTATGGTTGAATTATCCTAATAACCCCACGGGTGCCATAGCTGGAGGTGAGTTTTTTGAGGAAGTGGTGGCTTTTGCAAGAAAACACGATGTACCAGTTCTTCACGACGCTCCGTATACAGAAGTTTCCTATGATGGGTACAAACCAATGAGCTTTTTGGAAATACCAGGTGCAAAAGAAGTGGGTGTCGAATTTCACTCTCTATCTAAGAGTTATAACATGACTGGTTGGCGTATAGGAATGGCTGTAGGTAACCCTGACATGATAAATGCCCTGATGGTTATTAAGTCCAATTTGGATTCTGGTATACCACAAGCTATTCAATACGCTGCTATTGAAGCTTTGGAGGGTCCACAGGACGCTATAGAGGAGCACAATGATATATATCAGTCTAGAAGAGATAAAGTCATTAAAACTCTCACGAAAATAGGCCTGAAAGTTTCGGTTCCAAAAGCAAGTTTGTATGTTTGGGCCAAACTTCCTGACGGCTGGAAATCGGGACCTTTCTCGTCACTTTTAATAGAAGAAAAGGATATAGTCGTAACCCCCGGTGCTGGTTATGGTAAATATGGAGAAGGGTACATACGATTATCTTTGACTATAGATGACAAACAATTGGATAAAGGTTTAGCTAGACTCGAATCGTGGAAAATTCCGGATCCGTCATAAAAAACGCCCATGCGTTTAATTCATAGGAGGTAGGAAGTTATTAGGAATACATCTTTCTACGGTATTAGTCCTGAGAAAGCTCTACTTGTTGGAGTAGAGCTCAAAGGTTCCAATGAAGTTTGGAGTCTGGACGATTCGCTGGAAGAGTTAGCAGTTTTAACTGAATCTGCTGGTGCAGTTGTAGTCGGATCTATTTCACAGCGTCTAGACAGACATACTCATTATTATGTGGGTAAAGGTAAATTAGAAGAGATACATAGGCTGTCCCGTGATGTTCAGGCGGATATGGTTATATTCGATGGTGAACTTACACCGACTCAACAAAGAAACTTGGAACAATCATTAGATATTAAAGTCATAGATCGTACAGCCCTTATTTTGGATGTATTTGCCTTACGAGCACAAACACATGAAGGCAGACTACAGGTAGAGCTAGCTCAACACGAATATTTATTGCCTCGTTTGATAGGTCAATGGTCGCATTTAGAGAGATTAGGTGGGGGAATAGGTACTAGAGGGCCAGGTGAAACTCAGTTAGAAACTGATAGACGCATAATAAGGACCAAAATTCAGAAATTGAAGAATGATTTAGAAAGAGTCAGAAGGCATCGATCGCTTTATAAGCAGAAAAGACGCAAAGAGGGCGTGCCTGTAATATCATTAGTTGGCTATACCAATGCGGGAAAGAGCACTTTGTTGAACAGTCTGGCCAAATCCACTGTTTTGGCTGAGGACAAAATGTTTTCCACGCTCGATCCGGTGACTCGGCGTATATCATTTCCCGGACAAAAGCCATTCTTATTAACAGACACAGTTGGCTTTATTCAAAAATTACCTACTACTTTGATCGCCGCATTTCGGGCTACCTTAGAAGAATTAAAGGAATCAGACGTAATATTACATGTGGTAGATATTACTCATAAAAATGCTCCAGAACACGCCAAAGTAGTTAATGACCTGTTGACTGATCTTCAATTGGAAGGCAAACCGACCTTGTTGGTTTTGAATAAAATAGATTTGTTAACTAAAAACATACATCAACATAGTTTTGGAGACCGTGACATCTATACAGACAACAACGCTATACCAGTATCGGCATATAGAAGGTGGGGGTTTGACAATCTGGTTGGATCCATAATACGCATGACAGAACGGGAAGAACTATCGTTGGTAGAGGTTTAGATTTAATACCCGAGAGACAACTTCGCCCTATATATGTTATGTCAAGTAACGTGACTAGAATTGGTATAAGAAAGAGTGGTTAAATTGGAAAGTGGTAGAAATATAATAATGGATATAGAGAATCTATATACCTCTTTCTATACAAAAGAAGGCGAAGTAAAGGCTGTTAATGGAATAAACCTTAGCTTGTATGAAAAAAGCATATTGGGGGTTGTTGGCGAAAGTGGATCTGGTAAATCAGCAACGGCTCTATCTATTATGAGGCTCTTGCCTGAACCAGGTGTGATTAAAAGCGGATCAGTGCATTTCGAAAAATTAAATGTGCTAGAACTAAATTACGAGGAATTGCGCCAAGTCCGAGGTAAGGATATGGCTATGATATTCCAAGAACCCTTGAGCGCGTTAAATCCTCTGGTGAATATTGAGACTCATATGCAAGAAGTATTACAAGCTCATAGTTCTATGTCTAAGAAAGAAGCAAAAGATATATCTTTGCAATTATTGGCTGAATTCGACATCCCATATCCATCAGAGACCCTAAAATTGTATCCATTTCAACTGAGTGGAGGACAAATTCAGCGAGTAATGATAGCTATGTCTATGGTCTGGCAGCCAAGAATGCTTATTGCCGACGAGATAACGTCAAACCTCGATGTAACACTGCAGGCTGATGTATTAGATAGGCTAAGACGACTTATTTCCGAAAAGCAGTCATCGATTGTGTTGATTACACACGATATGGGTGTGATAGCCCAGTTAGCTGAGTTTGTGGCCGTAATGTATGCCGGTTCAATAGTTGAATACTCTAGTACCATAGATCTTTTCAATAAGCCCTATCACCCATACACTGATGCTCTTTTGCAAACCATACCAAGATTAGATCAACCAAATAGAAACTTAGAACAAATTCCAGGTAATCCTCCTGATTTAATAGATCTTCCAGATCAGTGTCCATACTTGTTTAGATGTAATAAAGCTACAAATCAATGTAGATTGGAACCGAGACCTCTACTTAGAGAA
>VFHP01000025.1 GCA_009391535.1 SAR202 cluster bacterium
TCCTTCTTCCTTCTTCCTTCTTCCTTCTTCCTTCTACACTCTAAATCCGGACAGTGTTTATTTTAATGACTCTTTGAAATTCATTAAATCCTGTCCATGTCCCTGATAATGTTTCCATGTCTCGGTATTAATAGCATCGCCTGTAAAACTTCCGTCAACGAAAACATGTTCATCACAAGTTTCAAGGAAATCAACGAGCTTTTGGTGGGTATCACGAAAATGAGTCCAAATTAGCTCAGAATCCAAATCCCGTTTCACTGTAACGTGACTTTCGTTAAGAGCATTCAGATCATCTCCTGATTGATTAAGCCATCCTGGTTTCGCTCCATTGGCTTCAAATCCCTTTACTAAAAGAAGAGTTTCGTTATCCCAAGCAGCAATATGAATAAGAGTTTCATGTATATTCCAGTGCCCTACGGCCCCTGGTCGCACTCGATCTTCCAAAGGAAAACTTTCTACTAAACCTATAAATGCATCCCATCCATGTTCTATCGCCTCCAAAACATCCTGCTTCGCCATCTACATAACTCCTCTAGAAATTTCTTTATTCAGGTGGCCGACTAAAAGTTACTAGTCTGTGCCTCATTTTATGTATACAGTGATGAACATCGAAACCACACCAACTTACTTGGAATAATGGTTCTAGTTCCTCCTCACACGTGAATAACTTTATCAAATTATGCATATACTGTCATTATGCGTACAGCAACGTTTATATTTGTAATACTAACGATAATATCAGGATGTGCCTCCAACTCAGTAACATCAATACAGGCCACATTGACTCCAGTGACAATCAAAACTGATGCGACTGAATCTGTAAAAGTTTCCAGAGTGATAGACGGAGATACATTCGAAGTTCTTTTCGGATCTGGTGAAATGGATAGGGTGCGTTTATTAGGGATTGATACACCAGAGACTTTCTCTTCTAATAAAGCAGATGAATACAACGGTATAACTGACATCGAATGCCTTGATTCGTGGGGAGAAAAAGCTACCATATTTGCTCAAGATATCCTTGAAGACAAAGAGGTAAAATTGATCGCAGATGATTTGTCTGATCGACGTGGATATTATGATCGTCTACTTTCATATATAGAAATCGATGGCAAGGATTTTGGAGTGCTGCTACTTGAGGGCGGATATGCCAGAGTCTATACAGAAGGCAAGAGCACACGTAAAAACCAATATATTTTATTAGAAGACCAAGCTAAATCAAAAAAGTTAGGTTTGTGGGCCTGTGGCACATAGTTTCAGAGCATAGAAGAAAATAAACTGTTATAATCACCCCACGATGGACACACTTGCAATGTTCGCGAAACTTAGCCAAATCGGATTCATAGATAAAGTAGAATCCCGTCACGCCCTGTTAAAGAGATTAACCAAAGATGAATTAGAAATCTTGGCAATTGAACGATCATGGGATTGGTGCGGTACTGACTGGGAAGAGAAGGATAAGGCTCGTATCAAGAAGATATTAAGAGCAAGAACCAATGATTCATATTCCCTGAAAAAAACTGACTATGAGACATTGATGAGCCAGATAGAAGCTAACTTGAAAGAACCACACTTCATGAAAAAATTCTCCCCTTCTTGTTTCGATAAGTACTCCAGTATTAGAAAATAGCAATGATATATATCTATGATTATTAAATTCTATTTCATAAGCACCGTTTTAATAGGTTTTAATTTACTGCTTTGGTTTTTTTATACCAAAGGTAATGCTCGTAAAAGTATAGGTCTCACAGTTGCTACCATCGGGAGTATTGTTATAGCCTTACTTCTTTCTCTTTTCATGTAGTGCAACTTTATAAAATCCCACAAACTGATGTACTTGGACAAAAAGATAGCCCTCTCAAATTAACGAGAGGGCTAATTTTGTGCCTAAAATAGTGGAGCGGGTGATGAGGATCGAACTCACGACAACTTGCTTGGGAAGCAAGAGCTCTACCACTGAGCTACACCCGCGCATTGTGCCAGTTTTGTGCCTAAAACAATACCTCTACAGTATAGCAGAGGTATTGAATTTTGTACTAGTCCTACAGTTTGTAGAAATTATGCATTCGAGGTAATATCCTATTGTGGCAATTGAAATTATAAACTCTACTGAGGGAATGCACCTTAAAGAAAATTTTATTGGCTATGTTAGAGTGTCAAAAAATGATATCGATTCTGCACAAAATAAGATTGTAAAAGACCTGTCCGATAACTTTTTCCAATTTTTGTCTAGCAAAGACATAAACGCTAAATTAAAAGAAATTAATAAAATATATGCCAAGAGTCAGGATATCCAAGGGATTTTTTAGATCACCTGTCAAAGGTGGGTTTTCAGAGTGAGAAAAAAGGTTTATTCAAAGAATATCATACTCCTAACTTGAGACCAGATTATTATTTAAAGTTAGATAAAGGTGGTATCCTTCTTGAAGTTGAGAGAGGCAAAACAATCATGAACAACATGGATTTATTGGACATTTGGAAATGTCATATATGTGAGGAGGCTAATCATTTATTTCTTGTGGTGCCGATACAAATAAGTCACACTCCTAATTGTTTCAACTATGTTGTAAGGAGATTAGAAACCTTCTTTAAAGAGAGCAATTATATCAACATTGATAGTGTGTCTATATTTGGATATTAATTACCGATTTATTTTTACCGGTAACTACCATCAGGAATTCTTGTAGGAAGATTAAAATTTTTTTCGTTTAAGAGCTGATAGATCAATATATCTTTTGCTTTAAGATCCGACTTGGTACAAATAGCCCACTCATCTGCACTATTTTCACATTTGTCAGTTAGTTCAGGATCTAAAGCCCCAATATTTGCCATCAATGCCCAGTAAACATACTCATATGCCTGACATTCATAAGTGCATGTAGGATCGTAATATTTGTACCAAGCGGAATCCGGATACCTCTTGGGAGGTTCATGTTCAAAGTAACCACCACGCGCAATATCCAAGGCGTCTGTTAATAAAGAAGGTTTACGTACTCCAAACGCGTCTGGGTAAACAGATCCCCAACCCTTTGTAACTATATGCCATACCTCTTCTAAGTTTGCGTCCCAAGTACCAGCTTTTTCAATACCTCCTATAGCCCATTGATCATGGTCAAAGTACATGCTTGCACCCCAAGCGAAGTTCTGACCGCATTTGGTCTCTCTAAAAACCGTATCCGCATCTGTCCAAACAGGCACAACAAAATTGTTTTCAGCCAAGTACTTCAAAATTTCCGGATCATCCGGCGTTCCGTTTTCATCGTTATCAATGTACTCCGCCAGTACATTGGCAGTGTGAAGAACGTACTCCCTAGATGCTTCATGGGTTGCCATGACATAGATTCCAAATACATTGATAAATTGATTCATTTTATCGCTAACGCATTCAAAATCAGGGTGCTGATCCAATACTGTAAATTCTATTAAAGGGGTAGCTACGTCTGATGCCGGAATAGCAGGGTAATTATCTTTGCATAAGACTATATTGGACCCGGATAAGTTAGTGTGTATTTGGTATTGTCTACTATCATAAGAAATTAATATCTTGTGACCAGGTGTAATTACTTGTGCATACGCGTATCCCGGACTTGGGCAACCTATTGCAGCATTTGGCCATTCAATAAGCTCTGAAGAAACAATATTTAGCAAGCTTATTGGAATTTCTAATTGGTCTGACATTTTTTGTAGGGCAAGGGCCTCTATCTTAGAGGGTTCATAGTCGATCTGAGTTTTTTCTTTAGTCAGCGTGTTGTTATCTGCAGAATTGACCGGTTCGTCTGTGGCTTCGGCTATCGGATCTGTTCTAGGTAGAGTGTTGTTAGACTCATTATTACATGATAGAGAAGCTGCAAAGACGAGAATCATGGCAAAGAACAATAGCGTTTTCATATTCTTGCTCTAACAACATTCATATTTCGGAATGATAGGGGTAACTACTTGAGTTTCCATTTTTGTACCCGCTTCTTCCATCACCTTCAAGTTTTCAGGGTTACTCATGAATTCTTGTAATTTATCCATAGATTCCACATTAATACATACATGAATTATATCTTCGTTATCAGCTTGGACTCCATAAAAAAGTGTTGTCATACCAGCTGCTTTTCTAGCAGATTCATGACCCTCAAAAACGGTTTTCCAATGTTCGAATCCTTTTGTTGTTTCAAAATGTGCAATAATCTTCATAAATATCTGTTCCTCCCTAAATTTGATTCCATATATACTAACGTAACTTAAGGCTTGAGGGTAGCATACCCTCTGAATAAAGTGTACTTACATATAAAAAAAGAAGTTACTGGCATAGAGGTAAAAAGGTTACTTTATACTGAGACTTTATATCCTGAACAGGCAAACACTGGAAGAATAGGATATTTAGGATACCTCTGATTTTCAATATATTTCTGACATTTGAGAAAAGATGAACCTTTCCCTGACATAATGTAGTTCCCGTAATGACATGAGAAACACAAACTATTCTTATCCATAACTCTTTCCATAGCCCATCTTGTAGAGGACAACTGAGATGATAACGAAAATTACAGTACCCCCACCCACAATCCCTATAATCAGAGATATGTCGCCTTTCACCAACCAGTGAACATATCTATAAGATGAATATATTCCCATTCCTACCATAGTTAATACTGCAAAAAGTTGAAATGGGTTTTTCATAGTGCTACTCATTATAGGGTACTGATAATTTAGTTACAGTAGAGTCTTCCAATATTTTGCAGATTGGCTTTTCTTTATCCTTGTAACCTGCATATGCGAATATTGTGGTTGTTTAAGCGCTTCCTGAATTTCAGTTTTCATAGACCAGTGTGTTTTGAGTGCCCATAAAAACAGGGAGTCTTTGGTGAAAAGATGCTGTAATATGTTCTCTCTATTCCCATTCCACAACTTCTCCCTAAATAAACACCTTTTCACGGTTCTTTTCAGTAGTCTCCATAAAACTAAAGTGATCGAATAATCCAGCCAGATTAGCCTAGTTGCTTTACTCCAAACTATATCTCTGACAACACTATAGTTACCGTCCACAATCCAATCACTTGTACTTAATGCTTCTTTAATATCACAGCGGAATCTGGCGTCAGGTGATTCTGTCCAATTTGGTCCGTGTCGATAGGCATCGAGTTCCACATGTTGTATTCCAAGATGCATAGATATCTGTTCGGCTAGTGTGGTTTTTCCTGAACCAGAGGTACCTACTATTGCTATTCTTGTGCTGTTAGGCATCTGTAATATTTACTATAAAACTGATGTGTGGATTATTTGTCCTAGTCTTTCTCGAACTTTTCCCGAATATCTCTTAGAATTCTACTGACGTGATAAAACCACCATTGTTTCCGCAAAACCAATTCGTATATGTACCAAAGCCCTACCAAAATGGGGACTATGGCAAATAATATGCTTATTTCCATAGATGTATATTACCCTAACAAATGGATTTATGTACATGAATTGTATTACCAACGCCGAGATACTTTTTGACATTACATAAAACGTGTTAATAAGTGTTTAATTATCATCAATGGATGTTTAAACGTTTTTAATGAAAATTGAATAAAAACAATTTACTAAAACTATAGTAACTCAGGGTGTGGTTGTTCTTGACTCCGTCCACAGGCTATACAAAAATTATCATCTTTAGCTGTTTCATTACCACAATTTATACACGTTGAATTTTGTTTCTTTTCCTTGGCAGTTCCTCTTGGATGAAGGATCCAACGAATGCAATTGTATATGATAATGCCCATACTGTATTAATTTACGTGGTTACTTTTACGTTTGGCGATTTACTCATAAGTACCTGGACGATTATACGGACCGGCATTACCACTTGCTCCCTTAATACCTCTGATAGAACTGCCCAGGCTATTGAACGCTGAAAAGTGGGAGATCAACTTTTTTGTCTCACTACCACACTTTGGGCAATCCTGAGGCTCGGAAGCCACTTCGAAAGACATACGTTTTTCAAAGCGGTGGTCACAGTCATTGCATAAATATTCATATAATGGCATCACCCACTCCTCACAGCTTGTAGTTTACGACCGAGAGTTTAACGTGAACTCTGTTTCCGGTCAATTACTGGAGCAATCTCATCTTCCGTTAATAAAGCTCCCGGATTTCATTCCTATAACAATTCGTTGAGTTTTTTTAGATTCCGAATGCTCATCACAATACCAACACTTAAGCCAATAATAGAACCGACACCCGTGCCAACTCCCTGATTTATAGTTGACCCCATGACTACACCAATAATAACACCTATAAATGCTCCAACGATCACACCTTTAAGAATTGCCATTTGTGTTTTAAAAAACAAGTTTTTCATACATACATATTAACCTTTGTAGAGAGATTTTGTTCGTGTATCTGGAAGACATTGCACAACTTATGGTACACTAAGAGTCTATAAATCAGTAAATTATCCCAAGAATGCAGGAGACAAATAGATGATTAGATTAAGTCGATTTCTAGTAACTACGCTTCTCGGTTTAACCTTGTTTGGCATGGTTGCCTGCGGCGGCGGAGATTCAGCTCCTGCCCCTGCAACTTCTGCCCCTGCAACTTCTGCCCCTGCAACTTCTGCTCCGGCTCCCACAGCCGTTCCAACTGCTACGGCTAAACCAGTACCGACTCCAACAAGTGAACCAGTACCTGAACCCACAGCAGAACCTACAGTAGAGGCCAAACCTGACCCTACTGCGACACCTAAGCCCACTGCTGTGCCTGCTACTGCTACTCCAGTACCACCGACTGCTACGCCAGTACCACCGACTCCAACACCAACACCATTACCGTATGCGGGACTTGCAGTAACTTGTGAGGACAAGACTACTCATACCTATTGCATATCTCCAGACCTAGCGACCCCTCCAGACGGTAAGCCTACCGATCCCTGGGGTACTAAACTTGATTATTCACCTGAGATATTCTGTGGTTCTGATGTATCCGACAGAATTTGTCTCTGGTATGCAAAAAGCGTTGTAGCGACATTCCAGGAGTACGGTCTATATGCTCCTACTGAATATTGGGTAGTCGGTGGAGATGTTGAAGCAAATAACGTAGGTCTTGCTGGAGTTTACTGTGATCGTCGCGTAGCGAGAGACCAGGCTTGGGGAAAGGATAAAGCGCAATGTCTGGCGGAGGAAAACGATCCTAATGGCTATAGAATGGACTATTACAGGCGACTGAGTTACGGAGTTATAAACGAAGGTAAGAATGGGAACTCTGCATCTTTGAGCGGTGACGCTCCAGCTGGCTATATGAAGTATTACTCATCAGTGTCGCCTGGCTTCTATCTTCTGGATCAGGGCGTTACTATTGGGCCTGGGACGCAATATGGTGGGATATCAGGAGAAATTGACCAGAAAATTGTCTTCCATGAAGGCTACCATTCTTTCCAAGGAGCCCATATCTCGACTATGGATGACTACAATACACCAGAAAATGAACGAAGCGATATGAGAGGCCCGACCTGGTGGAATGAGGGTTCAGCTGAGTGGATGGGGTATGTTGGAATGTTCT
This sequence comes from SAR202 cluster bacterium, assembly GCA_009391535.1. Classification (GTDB taxonomy): domain Bacteria; phylum Chloroflexota; class Dehalococcoidia; order Lucifugimonadales; family UBA2985; genus VFHP01. Next base: position 7,525 of record VFHP01000025.1, read on the forward strand.
CAGCGTTAGACAATCGTAAATTAGACCTTGTAAACACGGAACTGGGTATCGACTCTAAATTTTCTTTCCAACATGAAATGTGGGTTAAGATGACTCAAGGTAAGCAGAATATGAAGGAAAATTGCCCCGGTCAGGGGATCAAAGATCTCAGTTACTCCAATGGATGTTACTCACAAGGTAATCATGTCGCCTATTCACTCGGTGCTTGGGCCGTTGCCTACCTACATGACAAGAAAGGTTCAGACTTTGGCTCGGAATTTTATGGACAACTTGACGAATTGGGTTTTGAAGGCGCATTTGCGGCGACCTTCGGAATCTCATCTGAAGAATTCTATGTTGAGTTCGATGAGTTTCTCGAATTAACTTGGTCCAAGCAAAAAGCAATTCTTCCTGATTACAATTAACACCACCGACTGACCAAATACAAATATTCGGTTTATCTCTTCTGCCACTAAAAAGGCAGAAGAGATAAGTCTATTCAAGTAACCAAGGGTACCTCCGTTTCTATCTTCAAACCCTATGTTAAAATCAAAATCACAGTCTAAGTTTACAACCGTCTTTTCTGTCTAGTCCGACTGAATAGCATCAAGGTGCCGATATAACTGTTTAAATACTGGAGGTTTATATTGAGGAGTTACGCTGAATATCTACAATGCACTAACTGTCATAAAGAATACGATTACATTAATCCTTATAGAACATGTCAAGAATGTGGAAAAGTTCTTTATGTTAAGTATGACATGGAAAAAGCAAAGAAAAACTTTGACAGGAACAGTTTGATTGGCCGGGTAAGTTCCATGTGGCGTTATTACGAAATGATGCCAATAAAAGACGAATCCAACATTGTAAGCCTAGGTGAAGGTATGACTCCTCTTTTGAAGGCCAATAATCTAGGCAAGGTTTTAAATTGCTCTGACATTTACATTAAAGATGAGGGATGTAACCCGACTGGTTCATTTAAAGCCAGAGGACTATCAGCGGCGGTCTCACGAGCTAAAGAGCTGGGAGTTAAAAAGCTGACTATGCCATCTGCCGGTAATGCTGGTGGAGCCCTTTCCTTGTATTGTGCCAGGGGAAACTTAGAAGCAAATGTTTTCATGCCAAAAGATGCTCCTATTGCCAACAAAAGAGAAAGTTCTGATGCCGGTGCTAAATTAACATTAATAAATGGGCTAATATCCGACGCTGGAAAGATCTCTAGAGAACAAGCACTAGAAAAAGGATTGTTCGACGTTTCCACATTACAGGAACCATACAGAGCTGAAGGAAAGAAAACTATGGGATATGAGATCGCCGAACAATTACACTGGGACACCCCAGACGTGATAATTTATCCCACAGGAGGAGGAACAGGATTAATCGGCATTTGGAAAGCGTTCCAAGAAATGCAGGAGTTAGGTTGGATAGATAAGCCCAAAACCAGAATGATTGCCGTTCAATCCGAAGGCTGTGCCCCTATAGTAAAAGCCTATCAATCCGGTGCCTTGAACGCTGAGATGTGGAGTGATGCCAAAACGTTTGCAGCAGGCATAAGAGTCCCTTCAGCTATAGGAGATTATTTAATACTTGAAGCTATTCGAGAAAGCTCCGGTACCGCTCTAACAGTTACTGATGTGGAGATGGTGGAGTGTATCTCAATGATGGCTTCTCATGAGGGAATATACCCGGCCCCTGAAGGCGCTGCGACCTTAGCTGCACTCAAGTCACTTCTCGCTGCTAATAAAGTATATCCAGAAGAGAAAATCGTTCTTATGAATACTGGCAATGCTTACAAATATCTCGACATGTGGGACTAAATAGATCGTGTAAGTAGCCAGATAATTTGTTATAGTTACCAAGCCAAACAAAGTGGAGGTTTAAAATGAAATTAGGCCTGTTCATGATGCCATTACACCCGCCTGGTAGAATCCTTTCAGAAAGTTACGAAGAGGATTTAGGATTAATAAAACATGCAGATCAAGTTGGATTTAGTGAGGTATGGATTGGTGAACACATGTTGTTGCCATGGGAAAATATGCCCGATCCTCAATTATTTATCGCCCGTGCCTTAGGGGAAACTGAGCAAATTGTATTTGGAACAGGCGTTGTATTACTCCACATGCATAACCCTGTACATGTTGCACACCGCATAGCAATGTTAGACCATCTTGCTAAAGGAAGATTGATGTTCGGGATAGGATCAGGTGGATCTCCAAGTGATACTGAAGTATTAGCGATAGAAGGTGAACCTCCTGTCCAGAGGGAACGCATGACGGAAGCTATAGATATAATATTACGCCTGTGGAAGGAAGGGCCTTTTGACCACGACGGAGTTTACTTCAAAATGCGAAAGCCTAAGGATAGATCTGAGATGACGGTTGGCTTTCACGTACGACCTTTCCAAGACCCACATCCACCAATAGCGGTTGCTGGTACAAGCGCACGATCATCTACCTTGGCACTGGCAGGGGAAAGAGGCTGGATTCCTCTGAGTGCAAGCGTAGTACATGAATCACAATTAGCCACCAATTGGGAATCTATTGAAACTGGTGGGAATCGATCTGGAATCAAGCCAGACAAAGCTAACTGGAGACTAGCAAGACAAATATATGTTGCTGAGACTACTGAAAAAGCTAGAGCAGAAGCATTGAATGGTGCGATGGCTCGGGACTTTACCGAATATTGGAGCAAACTGTTCGGGAATAGAATGGAAGTTTTTAAGCATGACACTGCTATGAGAGACGAAGATATCACTCCACAATATCTCTTAGACAATTACTGGATAGTAGGCGACCCGAATCATTGTATAAAGGAAATCAGGAGTTTACATGAAAAGGCAGGAGGTTTCGGTACTCTCTTGGTCCAAACTGATGACTGGGGAAATGGCAACAAACAATTCCACAATTCTCTAGATCTATTGGGTAAGGAAGTATTGCCAGCTATCAAAGATCTGTAAACCCCTAGATTGCGTCGATCCACAGTCTTCAACAGACCTTAATATCTGTAGTTAGCAATACACAGTAACCGCTCTTTCCTCAGGAACTTTTGATAATCAGAACAAATCGTTATTGGAGAATGTAATGCTGGGTTTTACAGAATTAATGGGATTAATCTTGATTTGCTTCCTTATATATTCCTTTATTGACACATTCTTGTGGTTCAATAGTGATAAGGAGTATTCACACTATGAAATGTCTGACCCAATGCCTTCTATACTTAAATGGGGTCTACCTATATCTTTCGCTCTAGGAATCCTGTATTTCATAAGTATGTTTTTCTAGTGACATCCAAATTATAAATAAAACTTATTTGCACCTTTCATAACTATTCTCCGGCATTTGATACATCTATATTAAACATCACCAGCCGTTCCCCTGCTGATCCACCCATATAATCATGAGTTCCTGTGAAAACTTCTGGTATTCCATCATTATCTATATCTACAACCTCCACCGTTACTAACAGAGGCACGTCCAAATCTACATTGTGACTAGTGAAATTTTCCTTCCCGTCGTTTTCGAGCCAGATCATATCCTGCCTTGGAAATTCAGGCCAGTATCTTTCCATTTGCAAACCCACAAGAATCAAGTCCAAATCTGAATCGTGATCTAAATCTGCCGGACGCACTGAGTAAGCTCCCCAATGACGAATTATCTCATGGTGCTTATCAAATTGACCCTGACCATTATTTTCAAACCAAGAAACTCCGTAATACTCATATGGGTCTATGTTCTCAGGTAAATCAAAGTCGTGTATATCACCATTTGTCATAAGAATATCTATATCACCATCTCTATCTAAATCAGATAACTGGATACCCGACATTCCATAGTAGGTATCCGATGCTTTGAATATAACTTCCTTCTCGAAATTACCATATCCATCATTACGGAATATTATTATCTCTTCGGAATCTTGTGAAAGGGATGCGGCTATATCCACATCTCCGTCAGAATCTGCATCAAATGGAAAAGCATGGATGGCACCTGGTCTTGAGTCGAGTAAGTGTTCTTCAAAAACAAATTTTTCTTTCTGTTCAAGCCATATAATCTTACCTTCATCATTGCCGAATACACATACAGATATATCTATATCGCCGTCTGCATCCAAATCGGATCCTTCTGCGCATGCCACTCTCCCTACCCCATCTAATACAGTAACAGTTTCGAAGTTAAAATTACCGTCATTACGCAATACTACTACGCTGCCAGACTTATCATTCGATGGTAAAAGTGTGCCTATATCGGCAACTAGAATGTCGTTGTCTAGATCCCCATCAATATCTACAGCTTGAGCTCTAACAGGTTCGTTAAGTCCATCTGTAAAAGTCATGTGCTGTTCCATATTCCGAAGCCAAACAACTTTACTAGCAAGCGGCTCACTTACCAAAAGTTGCATAGTGCCATCACCTAACACATCCCCAACTAAGATGCTGGATGTAGAATGAGGGGCACCTCCATGAAGAAGAATTTCATACGATACCCCAGTTTCATCAATTGTAATAGGTTCTACGGAGTCAGCCGACATTTCCGTCGCCGCAGTTTCAACTAAAGGCAACTCAGATTCCTTATGCTCAACCTTATTGATACATCCAAAAAGCACTAAGAGTAGTGTTGTCGCTACAATAATTACGATTCTATGTAGATTCATAAGTAACACCGTACACTTAACTAGAGACGGAATGCCTGTAAGCCTAACTGTATAACTAGAAATCTATCTTCTATTGCCTTCAATCGATATGTTTGGCAACCAATGTAAGAATCTCGGTAGATACCAAGCCTTATTACCCAAGATTTTCATCACACTGGGAACCAAAATAGATCTAACCACAGTTGCGTCAATCAAAACAGCAGCACCTAATCCAAAACCCATGGATTGGAAAAATGTTATTTCGCCAAGAGCAAATCCACCAAAAACCGCTACCATTATCAGCGCCGCACCAGTAATAATACTTGCAGTTCTCCTTAAACCAAAGGCAACAGATTCATCCGAAATTCCCGATTCATCAAAATGCTCTTTTATTCTACTCAACATAAAAACGTGGTAGTCCATGGACAACCCAAATAAAATGCTAAACATAAATAATGGCAACCAGAATTCCAACTGATCTACTTGTTCAAATCCAAAGATATTAATCATGAATCCCTTTTGGAAAACAAGCACTAGCAATCCGTAGGATGCCCCAACAGATAGAAGATTCATAATTATAGAAGCTATAGAAATCGTTATGGATCTGAAAGCAAAAAGCAAGAGAATCAAACTAAGACTCAATACTAAACCCACCACTATAGGAAAGTATTCGTCAGTCATTGCAACGGAATCAACAACTTCCGCGGATGCACCTCCAACATAGATCGTGTAATCTGAAATAGGAACATCTGAAAATGCAGAAGGTATTAAATAATTTCGCAAGCTTCTTATTGAATCTAATGCTACTTGATTCTGAGGATCACCTGGGATCCTTGATGTTAATTCAGCATAATTAACAGACGGTTCTATTACCAACTCAGGCGAAAGAAATCCATCATTTTCCTCCAATTGAACCTCTAGTTCTGCAATTGCATCTTTAACTTTTTCCGAACTAACATCCGCAGATATAACAATGTTTACTGGAGCATCAGAACCGAATCCAAATTTTTCATCCAGTAATTCAAATCCTATTTTGACTGGCTCGTCATCAGGGAGAACAGATATCCCGCTAGTTCCTTTTTCTAAGTCAAAATAGGAGTACGAAAGTATTAACAAAAAAGCTGCAGATACAATCATACTACCGTATGGTCTTTTCATTACCTGAATAGTTATTGAATTCCAAAACCCGCCTTCCAAACTATTCGTTTGTTTACCTGGAGACAAAAAGGCCGGAGTTAACCCAGTTTTCCTTAATAAAGATGTCAGTATCAGTAACAACATCACTAATCCCGAAACCAATAGCAATTTTGGACCCAACTCATGAGTAAATGCGACAAATAAGAATCCAAACAAATACAGGCAGACTGTGGTGATCTTAGGAACGTGAAAACTGTTTATTTTGTCGCCCAACATACCGATCAATGCCGGTAGTAAAGTAATACCAGCGAGAACCGCTACAAAAACCACTAATATAGCTCCAACACCAAATGCCTGAAATGTCTTTTCAGGTATAATAAACATACCTGTAAGGGCTAATACTACAGTCAGCCCACTAAACATCACAGCTCTACCCGCGGTGCTGCCAGTAACGATTATGGCGTCTAATTGTTCTAATCCATTCTGCCGTTCTTCTCTGTATCTCGAAAGTATAAAAAGGCAATAATCGATTCCTACAGCCAACCCCATCATCGTCATAATATTAGGAACAAATTCGTTAAGGTCCACAAACTGACCCAAAATAGCTGCTAACCCAGTAGCAACAAATATAGCGACCACTGCTAAGATAACAGGTATAAATGCTGAAGTAACAGTGCCAAATACCAACGCCAAAATTATTATCGCTACTGATATACCTATTGTTTCTCCGGTAACTAAATCCTTTTCCGCCAATTCCTGGAATGTGTGCTCTATAGAAGCAGTTCCAATAAAATAAAATCGAAAATCGTCATTAGAGTAATCCTCAGCGATATGCATTAAGGGAGAAACTAGTTTACCCTCTACAAATGGGACAGATATCATAACCGTGGATAAATCTTCTGAAGGGTTTGGCTGATAATCTGATACAGTACCTACCGAATGATCCAGACTAGCTTCGTCGATTGCAGATTGCAATTTCTCAAAGAATCCGTTTATTCCTAGGAGATATTCTTCCGAAGGAAAGGTATATGTAGAAGATGTCACAACAAGTAGATTGTCAGACGAAATTCGTTCGGACTCCTCATCTGACTTTTCCTCAGATTCTTCATCCAATGCTGACAGTTTTTCATCTCTTAGATCTTGAGCTAATTTGAACTCAAGATCCTGTGTCGCCCCCTGACCCCCTTGTAGTGCGTCCTCCAAATAATTCCGTGACAAGAAGGCCGACAAAACCATCAATAAAACCCATAATCCAGCTATTACAAAAGGTCTTTGAGCACAGAAACCAGATAACCATCTTAATGACATATTCTTATATCCTTTGAATCAAACACAGTGAAAAATACTACCACAAACAACATAAATAAAGCGCTAAAATTAGCCTAAATTTCTTGCAATTTTTGATTTGAGAAAAGACTACCTAATCAGAAGTAGTAAATCTATGGGATTCTGGTGGTTTTCTCCAAAGATTTTCGGCCCCAGTCATAGCCAAAGCACGTTCTGCACTAGCTTTCCACTGTTCGTATATATCCTCATCATCCCAGATTACCAACGACGTTATTTGAGTATTATCAGATATTGAATACAAAGTTCTTCTATTAACAAACCCTGGCGCCTTGCTTTGAGCTTCTCCATTACCTTTCAGTAATTTGTCAGCTTTATGAAATAACTCTGGTTTTGCCCAATGGTGTGTTAAAACTCCTATCATTTTAACCTCCGGAATAGAATCTAGTATTCCAATCTATAATATACAAATACAAACATAATGGACATATTTGGGTAAGAATTCATACTGCTGCGGATGGAAAACCTTGAGTGAATGTAATAGAATTTAACTGGAGTTTTCCAAATGAGTATTAGAGACAAACTTAGGGCACAAGAATCTATAATGTCGGACCACGATCCATTTTACGCAACATCCGAGAGAATAGTATATTACAAAAATCTCGACGACCATGAAGAGTTTGCATACATTGATTACTCCAGGTTGGAATCGGTTGAAATAATAAAGGAACCCAATCACAAAGCTCTCATTGCTGGAACCCTTCTCATAGTTGGTGGGGCTATTATGGCAGCAACACTTCAATACCTAACATCTTGGCCAGCAATAATATTCGGAGTAGGAGCCATGATTTATGGCGGAATAGGCAGAGAATCTCATTACCAGATACATGCCAGTAACATGACTAATGAAGAATCAAGTATATGGCGCCTACCGTATTGGGGTAGTGGCAGTTTTATTAGAACCATCAAAACTGTAGTTGGCTTAGACCAAGAATTCATCTGACGTGTTGTGCGGTAAAAACCCACGTGGTATATTCAGCGTAGTTTAAGATTTGCCATTAAATCGTATTTACTGCTTATAATTGTTAATGATGAATAGAATAAAAAACAGCTTTAATACCCTTAAAGAAAAAGGTGAAATGGGGGTCATCCCCTACCTTACTGTTGGTTTCCCATCTATTGAAGATACTATGGACATGGTTCCTGCATTGGCAGAAGGTGGTGCAGATATAATTGAACTCGGTGTTCCGTATAGTGACCCGCTTGCCGACGGAACAACCATTCAAAGATCAAGTTTCCAGGCTTTATTAAATGGGGTAAACCTTAAGAAATGTCTGGACGTTTGTAAGGATCTCAGA
>VFHP01000026.1 GCA_009391535.1 SAR202 cluster bacterium
ATTCGCACGATACGCATGAATGGATCAAGGAGAATGATCCTGAGTTATACGATTTAATTATCAGATATTTCCCGACACAAAAATGGGACCAGTGCACTGGGGAACTCAAGAAATGAAGACAATAAAATGGCGTGAGATTCCAGTAAACCTAATATCTTCAGCTAGTATAGAAAGGTGGAGAACCGATGAAAAAACATTATAACTTTTTATATTTAATTTTAGTAGCATCACTCGCTTCAATAATAATATCCTGTGGACAAGAAACCTTATCAGATAAAGAAATAGAGGCGACCGTGCAAGCCAGAGTGGAAGATAAGATGGCCAACATGCCAACTCCTACTCCAAATATTGAAGCTACTGTTCAAGCTCGAGTGTTCGAAGAAATGCAGAAGAATCAAGATGCGGTCGCCTCTGCCGCGTCAAATGACAGGTCTGATGACAGGTCTGAAGAAAATGATGCTTCACCAAATATTGCCGAGGCGCCTTCTAAAGATCAAAACAGAGATGAGAATGAAATAAAATCAGGCGATACTGAAGGCCAAGAAGAAATAAACAAATGCACTACAAATAGTGATTCTGCCACCGGGCTATGTGTAGACGGGGAAGAAGTGGCAATTCCAGCGGAACAAGAGACCTGTAACACAGACGCAGATGCTAGTACAGGATATTGCAAGAACGGCATAGCGGTTGAGCGTGAAGATAAAGATCAAAAAGAAAACTCCCTGATAGGTGATCATAACGATTTTAGCTCAAAATTCGAAAATAAATCCAATGATGATCAAAGTGATAAAACTACTGTCAATCTCAATTGGATCGGACCAGAAAGCCCTATGGAAATTTGGGACTATGATGTTAATCCGTTTGACGATTATAAAACCGAATTGGAATTTGAGGACTACGACTGCCAATCTCTAGGAATTGCTATACTTGCGAAGTCTGCTCCATGGGATCCATCTGTCCAAAGTCGCCTTGCCGATAACTGGAACCAACCTGTAATGTGGGGACTAGCGAATATAACAACCTACTCCTATGGAGATAGCTATTTGGAATGCAAAGCAGATGCTAGAATCTATGAACCTTGGCAGATTGGGTCAAATCATCAGGGTTACGACAAAATTCGGTTCAGAGTAACAAAAGGGTGCCTAATGGCCATAGAGTATATATGTGGAACAGAAACTTTTACAGGATATACTTGGCAATTGGAAGACCCTTACATAGAAACATCTAGAGGTTATGTCAGACAATCAGAATCCGATGGCTCTTATTAATGCTTAATTAGGTTTAGGTTTCTTCACGTGACTCTGTTTTTGAATGTATACCAGCCGTCTCTTTAGCAAAAAACAAGAATACTACGCCTAAAACACCGACAGCTACAGCATTAGCGATCACGGCCGTAGAAGAACTAAAAACATCAGCGACAAACCCCATAAGTGGTGGTGCTACTAATAGGGCAAAATCAGCAGCTGACCGAACAATGCCCTGGGCTATGCCCTGTAAATTCTTAGGGCTAATGTCTGCCACATAAGCCACTGGAGTGGGGCCTTCTATACCACTACCGAAACCATATAATGACATCCCCACGATGAAGAGTATTAGGGAAAGATTCGAACCTAGCAAAAATAGCGACATCGAAACTATCAATAATCCCGGTACTATAGTTTTCTTTCTTCCATATTTATCAGACACAGATCCTGCAAGTGGTAACATCAAAAAAGCAATTATTGGAGGAATAGTGAATATGGCACCAATTTGCCCTGGTGACAATCCCAAATCCTTGGATGCCATTAATGGCAGGAGTGTGAATTGAGCACCAGCTCTAGTGAAAAACGTAATCATGAACACTAAGGCAATCAGTATAAATCCTCTTGAAAAAACCAGGGAGTATTTGGATCCGCTCTCAACAATGGCTTCGTTATTTTTACCAGATTTTTCAATGTTAACCTGTTCTGGTTTTAGAGTCTCCGGAACTTTAAAAAAGGCCCACACCCCACTCATTATAGAAAGTGCTCCAACTGCAAGAAATGGGGCTCTAAGACCAAAGAGCTCAGCAATTAAACCTCCGAATACAGGTCCCGAAGATATACCCAAGATGAAACTGCTCTGATATACACTCATCATACGCCCACGATTAGATATCGTACTAATGTCACCTATAAATATCACTGCTCCAGTTATGAAGGTAGCAGACCCTATTCCTGCTATAAACCTGAATAGCATAAGAAGTTCCAGAGAACTTACTATGCCAGCCATGCCATTACCAAATGCCGCTATAAATGGCCCTATAACTAATGGCATTCTTCTCCCATATCGTTGTGCTAAAACAGCAGTAGGTATGTTTGTCATAAATCTGGCTAAACCAAAAACACTTATTACCAATCCAACTGTTGCGGCAGACACGCCTAAAGAATCAGCATACAAAGGAAGAATAGGAGCGACCATGCCTTGCCCAGAAGTCAGCAAAGCAGTAGAAACACAAAGTAACATGACAGTTGGATTTTCTTTCAGGATATCAAGTAATTGAAAACGCAATTAACCGCTCCTTTGAATATGCTGTTATTATGACAATAACTTACACTAGGCATAATTATAATATTGAATCCCTACAATACAGAAGAAGTAAAACCGAAAAGATATAGGTTTGTTATTGGCATCGTTCTGATGCTCATTCACTTCTCTGCAGGTTTAGTATTCTTAAACGTTTCTCCAATTACTCCTCATATAATGGAGGGTTATGAGGTCAGTAGAGGCACTGTAGGTCTCCTAGTAGGATGTATATTACTATTCAGTGCACTGTCCTCAATTCCGTTCAGCCTTCTAGTCGGAAGGGTAAGAATTAATGTGCTTGTTTTGATTTTTTTATTCGGCATATCCATTCCAGTTTTTAGCGCATGGGCTCCTAATTTCACAACATTATTAATTTTAAGAATATGTTTTGGAATAAGCGTAGGAGGATTATTCCCAACACTTGCACCAGTGTTAATGTCATGGTTCCCCAAGAAGGAACTTCCTTTGATGAATGGGATCCAAATATCCGCTATATCCGCGGGAATAGCAGCGTCATTCCTGCTAGGGGAATCTCTAGCTGATACAATAGGATGGAATAACACTCTCACGCTATTTAGTAGTGTTTCGTTGATATCAACATTCCTCTGGTTAATACTAAGCAGAGATTCTGAGAAAACTACCAACACAAATCTCTCTTTTAAGCAAATTAAAGAAGTGTTCCTCTCCAAAATCACTCTTCTACTTGCCGTGGCAGATGCAGGTCCACTTATACAATACGTAGCACTGTCCTCTTGGCTGCCAACATACTATTTTGAAATACATAACATGTCATTGTCCGATGGGAGTGCAAAAACAGCAGTATTACCAATATGTGGACTAATAGTAGTACTAACAGCGGGCTTCTTGTCTCTAAAGTTTAACCGCCGAAAACCTTTTCTGTTCGCGTCTGGTATTGTATTAGGTATTGGTGGTTTCTCTTCGGTAATATTCGCTGACAGCCCTTTTCTTTTACTTGTATTAATAGTGTACGGAATAGGTGCTTGGCTATATACTCCGTTCCATGCGACTATACCTCTCGAAGCCGAGGAGTCTAATCCCGAAAAGGCAGCTGCTATAACTGCTTGTATATTCACTATAGGTGGATTATTATCTTTCATTTCACCAATATTCGTTGGATATATGGCAGATTTAACAGGATCATATATTTACGGGTTTGGTACAGTTGGAATCCTATCCTGGTCCTTGGTAGTAGCAACAATTTTCTTGCCGGAAACCGGTTCAACCGGCCGCAACCAAAAGAACTACAAATGAAGCGATGATTACAATATAATAATGCCCTAATGAATATATTGCTTGTTTTTTGTCACCCTAGAAATGAATCCCTCAGTGGAGAAGTGGCTCGTGCTTTCCAGCATGGAGCTACAGAAGCAGGACATAATGTGGAATTTGTTGACCTTTACCATGAAAATTTCGACCCCGTACTCAGAACGGAAGACATGTACAAAGATGGGAATCTATCTGATTATTCGCAGGAGGTTCAATCTGAATTCAAAAGACTAAACCGTAATGATGCCGTTGTAATGGTGTTTCCACTTTGGTGGTGGTCTATGCCTGCTATGTTGAAGGGTTGGATAGACAGGGTTTGGAATTACGGATTAACACATGGCCCAGCAAAACACAATATCAAAAAGAGCTTGATAATAACCTTGGCTGCGGTTACTAAAAGTCAGTTAGCAAAAAGAGACTATTCAACAGCTATACAAATATGTCTAGAAACAGGAATATTGGATTACAACAATATTCCTGATACAAAATTAGTTATAATGGACGACACATCTGGTGGCATAGAAAAATGTGAAGAACATATCAGCGAATCTTTCCGCATGGGAAGCCAATTTTGATAACAATATCAAAATGGTGGAATAATCTATCCTTAAATAAGAAAAGAATACTTATCCTGGCAACGATATGTGACTGTGTGATAATAACCGTAATCTTGACATACATATGGTAGATGGTCTATTACATCTAATATGTCTTTAAAAACAAAGAGACCAACCCCATATAGAGTCAGTCTCTTTGTTAATCTAACGAATTTAACTAAGATTAATTAGTCTGGAGTAGCACTCCATATCGTCGAGTAATTGAAGTCTGGGAAGAATGCACCAGATACTCCGATCTCAGCCTTCTTTCGAATCTGTCTGGCTCCTGCCCTGCCTTGTAACTGCTGAATGCTATCATAATGTAGCCAGAAACGGGTTCTACCACCCCCTGCATTACCTCCACTAGGAGAAACAGGGTTGGGGCCTTCCAAGCTAATATCTGTTTGATAGAAATCCAATGCCTCACCACGTCCAACGCCTGCAAATCTCAATCCTTCTAAATGGAATTGATGAAACTCTGTGAATCCATCATACATATTTTCGAAGGAAAGATCGGTGTTCTTGATTCCTGCACCTTCATATAGTTTGCGGCCTGTTTCGTCCGCTGCTTCCTGCCAATCATCCAAAGTTTGAACTGCTCCTCTATGCTTGGGAGTTGTTCTAGTATGATTAAGTATATATACAGGTTTCTGCTTCATGTCCTTGGCTCTCTCAGCGGTGGTGAACACAAAAGCAGCGGATACACAGATTGGAAGATCATTATCGTATAGGTTAGCGGGCTTCGCTATCCATCTAGCCGCTAAATAATCTTCGACAGTCAAATTCTCGGGTCTATGCTGTGCCCAATAACCTTCAGGCAACAATAAGCCATTTCTTTTCTCAGTAATGACGAAGTTTGCCATCATATCGTGGTTTTTACCATACTTATGACAATATTCCTGAAACATCATGGCAGTAGTACCACATGCAGGCACTCCATGGCCAGATGTGATACCTGCAGGACCAGCTATGGTATCCATGCCAGCTGCACCTTGTCCCACATAATATCTACCTGCCAAATTGTGCCATCCTCGGACAACCAAACATGTTTGAGTCATGCCATCTCCAACTGCTTGTGCGCCCACTACTATCGCGTTAGACATGCAGGTCGGAGCATGCATAGCAAACTTAATATTTGTTAATTCAGGCATATTCTTAAGTATCCACTCGATACTAAGTTTAACTATACCGTCCAATGGATCGTCAGTCAGATTAAAAGTTTCCACAAAAGATTCCGGTATCGGTCTATCCTTTGGCCAACTTACACCTGTACTTGTATCAGGAGTTAGCACTATTCCGTCTACTTCTTCAGGAGAGACTCCCGCGTCTTCCATAGCATTTCTAATAGCAAGAATAGTCCATGCACCCACACTCGTTTCAGGGCTCTCGTCCCACCTTCTAGCGGTAGGAGAAACACCTATACCAACTGCGGCCACTTTACCTTTGTGCTCCCAGACTCCTAAACCTTCTGTAGATCTGTACATAGAATCTGGTGGCGTTTGAACATTAACTGCCATACATCACCTCCTTTAAATAAAATGTAAAACTATCCTACTACTCGCCATTCAGGCACTTTCTGTCCTGTAGCAGGAGTTGTTTCAAACTCAACCTGTACTTTAGCACCTATAGGCACTGCATCAACTGCAGTACCAGGAAGATGAGATAACATTGTGATACCAGGGTCTTCATCAAGTTTTACAACCGCCACATTAAATGGCTGTTCTGCTTGTAAAATTGTAACAGGGGTATCGTGAACAACAATGTAAGTGGATATAGTCCCTTTGCCACTCATCTCTCTCCACTCTAAGTTATCAGAAGAACTACACCCGCCACACTTTTCTTTTGGAGGATGTTGCATCCTATCACAAGATTTACAATTCTGAACAACCAACACTTCCCTATTACACGCGTCCCAAAAAGGCTTATCAATATCACCAGGGATTGGAGATTGCTTTGGCAATTTACACCTCCTATAAAGTTAAAATGTTGACTCCTAGATAGGATATGCTACAACCCTTTACTGGTCAAGCAATATAGTCAAAATAGTTACTGCCATTGGTCAATAAACCGAACTCAAATTGTACTAAATTAGTAGGCAACCCTTGTTTTTGACAAATCTAGTAGTTTTATGCTAGAATTATTAGCACGTTTTAATAACGTCTCGAGCGATAGGCGAGGCCCTCAGGCCTAAGACCCTGTCCGGCAACCTTACCTTTAAAGGTGCCCTGAGGAAACGACGAGGTTCCTAGTGAACAAATGGGTACGGGAGCTCTCCGTACTCCGGAGGGCTTTTTTTATTGCCTCTCGCTTTTCCAGATTCGAGACTACAGAAGCAGGAGGTATTAGTATGGACAATATCGAAAACTTAGAAGATTTTGAAAGAGACCTGATCAAAATCTTCTTGGATGCAGGTATGTCAGTTACCGAATTACAGAACCCTTTATATTCCGATGCTGAAACCGATATTTTAGCACTACATACCATAACTTTAGACGACCCTGAAATTGGCATGTTAATATCTGATCAAGAGGATTACTGAACAATTATTGTGTACAGTTAATATCAAGCCAGATTTAGCGTATCAGAATTTGGCTTAATAGCTTGATTTCTATTAAGATAAATGGCTAACCAATCTACACATAAACAAATAGAAGTGCCATGTGTAAATGGCACTATTAACTGCAACATTAAAGGCAATGGAAGATCATTGGTGTTTGTTCACGGTGCACTTGGAACCGGATTGGCACATTTTAGAGATCAAATAGAGTATTTCTCTACTACATACACAGTGTTTTTGCCAGATTTATTGGGACATGGACAATCCGAAAGACGAAAATCATTTCTCGACAATTTCTATGAGAATGACTCCCAAGATATTGCAAGTCTAATACAAAGCTTAGGTATTGGACCAGTTGATTTGTGCGGATTTAGTGACGGGGCAATAGTTTCCATGCTGGTAGCGAAAAATTATCCTGAATTAGTTAGATCTCTAGTAACTATAGGAGGTCAATCTATAACTGATGAGAAAAGAAGTGAGTTCAGGAAAATGCTTACTCCTATAAAAGACATCCATCCCTCATTAAAACAGGCACTAGCCAGACATCATGGAGAGGATTATTGGGAAGAATTGGTTGAATCCTATATAGAAGGATCTGAAAGTTTCCACATTAGATCTAAAGGCGTATTTTTAACCGATCTGGAGAAGATATCTGCGCCAACACTTATAGTGCATGGAGAATCCGATCCATGGGTTAACCCTTCAAATGCTAGAATCCTATTAAACGATATAACCAATGCTCAAGTCATAACATTCCCAGAAACTGGTCATGAAGTACAAAGGGAGAAACCAAACGAATTCAACGAATCTCTAGCGAACTTCTTGAATAGCGTCTGACACAAAATAGGAGTTTCCTACTACTACCTCTTAGGATAAGGCGGAGTAGGTGGGGCTTTAACCTCTGAATCGCATCCACAACTAGTACACATTTTTATACCATCCAATCTGGATAAGAGTCTATGATCAAATACCTTGAATGTCAAATACCTGATTACATATATACACAAAATAGACAATAACAGAAAGTCAGTTATAATGACGGTTAGAAAATAACGATTTCCTAGAGCAGGTGACAACTATGAAATGCAAGGTGTGCGAAAGGGAAAATCCTGAAGGTGCCCTCTTCTGTGGCAACTGCGGCAGCCCTTTCGAAGAAGAAAATTCGCAGCAAGCAAGTGAAATTGTACATACGGAACAACCTTATGCCAGCGAGCCTGAATGTGTGACTGCTAACAGATCTACTCTTACAAGCAGAATGATAAGAGCTTCCATGTTCGATATTCACGCTTACGAAGAAGTAGAGGCGGATAAATCGGCCACCAAACAAGCATTGACCGTAGTTTTAATAGTAGCGCTAGTGGGATCTTTACCGTCTCTGGTCAGTGGAGATTTAAGATATTTACTGTTCACTTTTATGGCATCGGTATGCTATTGGGCAGTGTGGGCTTTTATAACCTACTTTATAGGGACAAAATTTCTCCCCGAACAAACTACAGATGCAGATTGGGGACAGCTCTTACGAACTACTGGATTCGCTCAATCACCTGGAGTACTTACAATATTAGGCATAATACCGGGTGTGGGTTCTTTTATAGCACTACCAATAATGATGTGGCAAATTGGAACTATGGTGATGGCTGTCAGACAAGCGCTAGATTATAAATCTACATTACGAGCAGTAGGTGTAGTACTAATAGGCATAATACCAGCACTTATAAGTCTATTCTTTATTGCGGTTATCTTAATTGGGCTATTAGGACTTGATGCAGCTACAGTTAGTAACCAGTAGGCTTAGCCCTTCTTCCTGTTTCAGGCAGTAATAAACCTGATATTATCATTAGTAATGGCATTATCGCCACAATGGAAAGTGCCGGGGTATAAGATCCTGTAAGATCTGTAAATGAACCTATGAAAATAGGAGAAAATACAGCTGTACCGTTGCCTATAGTAAGTGCCCCAGCTGTAACTATCCCAACTTTACTCGCGTCGATTCCGGGTAATTCCATAGGAATAGTCAATATAGTTACTATATACAAAGCAAACATAGATCCCAGACCAATAATACAAATTGCAATCAAAATAGTACTTGTTATCATAAAGGATCCAAATGCAAGTAAAGGGAATGTGAGTCCTGCCATTATTAAAATTGGTCTTCTTATACCTAATTTCGATACAATAATACCACTCAAAGGAGTTGCAATAGCGGCGACAAAAGGCAAAACAGCCACTAATGAACTTGATCTTTCAATAGTCATACCATGAACTTCATTGTAATAAGTAGGAAGCCAGGAACTGTAACCTATAAAAAGAGCGAACGGCCCCATACTGGCAATGGCAATAAGAAGAGTATTACGATTGAATATCAAATCAATGTTATTAGATAAAGAAACCTCATCAGACTGTTCTTCTACAACACTTACAGATCTACCTCCTACAAGCCACAAAACCGTAGCAAACATAGGAAGTAAACCAAAGAAAAAGAAAACCATATCCCATCCAAAAACATTAGCAATTGACACCGCGAATAAGAGACCAATAGCAACTCCTACAGATCTTCCTGATTCATTAACACCGTTCAATATGGGAAGTTCGTTTGGTTTAAACCATTCCATTAGAATTGAACTGGTCACTGGAAGACATATGGCCGCGCCGACACCAAATAAAAGCCTCATCAATACCATCATGACAAATGAATCAAACAATGGTGCTAACAACCCAGAAGACATTAATAATCCACCTATAGCCATTGCTTTTTTGGACCCTATTTTAGAAATCAAAATACCGCTTGGTAGCAGTGATATGGTTAAAACAATTATTGGTGCCGAAACCAACAAGCTAACCAAACCTCTGTTGATACCATAATCTTCCATGATCAATGTGAAGAGAGGAGTAGGAGCCATAAAATTAAGACCTAAGCCTATCTGCATAAAAATAAGAACGCCTTGAATGGTCCAACGATATGAGCTGTACTGTCTATCTTGCATATATAAAGTTCCTGATGTGCAACCGGACGATATTAACACAAGGTACAAAATTAATGAATGTGTATTAGGAATATAAACAGGTAAACACTTTGGGCAATTACCATTAATATAAGCTTGCATTCTTGTGATAAACCCATGCTATAATAGGCCGTCCTAGACTGAGTCTAGGACAAATACAAACAACTGGGGTGCGAAAACATGAATTCTCGTATGCTTTACTCACTAATACTCATGATTTGTCCCGTATTGATGCTTCTTGTCTGGATGATACTTGAACCAATTCTACTTGGAGAAATTGATTCAGATCTAAAGGGCAAAGAGGCAGCTTTGGCTTATATGGAGCTTAATGCTGGAGAAGGAGTCCTTGTTTACCTAATAAATATACCCGGAACTTTTTGCCTCGTGGGAACTATGTTGGGACTTGCGTTTTTAGGAAGGTCTTTACAGGGAAGTGGTGCCGCTTTCGGGAGTTTATCTTCGTCTATTTTCACAGTCCTAATAGCAGTCCCGATTATCGGTATGGGAATGTCTTTGGCGGCTATGGATTTGTTTGATGAAGGAATTATAGAAACGGCTATTACAATTGACATGACTGCTGACGGTATATTCTCAGGTATGCCAGTGTTCTGGGCTCTTGGGGTTGTCCTTCTGGGAATAGGACTAGTTATGGAAAAAGGGTTTCTGCCTATCTGGATAGGTGGGCTTATGCTGGTTACTGGGGTAGTTGGTATACCTGGGGTCTTGATTCTCGGAGATGCAGGATTCATTATTTGGATGCTTACTCTTGTAGCAGCGGTAGCTTCGGGTGTGGTTTTGTTCATGAGAAGAGCACAGGAGTAATAAAGAGTCTAACGTTTTTGCCGTAATGTCATAAGGATAAAATAGCCCCCGAAGTTTACTTCAGGGGCTATTTTAATGTGTATGTAAATTACGAAGTTAGAATAGACCTTAAAGAAGAGGATAATTGGAACTTTTAAAGACAAAACTAAGTATCCAACTATGTATTCTGCACTTTTAGGTTATTTATTTGTTATAATTCTAGCTTGTATTAGATACGAAATGGGGCTGTAGCTCAGTTGGGAGAGCGTCTGAATGGCATTCAGAAGGTCGTGGGTTCGACTCCCATCAGCTCCACCACGATTGTTAATGCTAAATTTATTGTTTTGGTGTAATAATAAAGTGGGCACTTCAATTTAAATATAGATAGGAGGAATTATTTTGAAATTATCAGATTCATTAGACAAGAGAGATGATCGCATTTTATCAATTCTTAATCCGGATTCTGAATTAGCAGTTGTGGGCTCTGGTTTTGAATTTACTGAAGGACCTGTATGGGATCACAATAATCAAAGTTTGATATTCAGTGATATGCCTGGCAACAAGATGAGAAAATGGACAGAAGCAGGTGGAGTTGAATCTTACAGGGATCCAAGTAATATGGCTAACGGTAACGCTTATGATAGTTCAGGAAGGTTAGTAACTTGTGAACATGCTACAAGTAGAGTGACGCGTACTGAAAATAATGGTGAAATAACAGTTTTAGCTTCCCATTATGAAGGCAAAGAATTAAATAGCCCAAATGACATTATAGTAAGTAAGAAAGGGGCAATATATTTTACCGACCCGACATTTGGAAGGATGGAATATTACGGTGTTTTGAGAGAATGTGAGATGGAAGTCCGTGGAGTATATATGATTGATGATTCGGGCAATTTGACTCTTTTAGTCGAAGACTTTGATCAACCAAACGGATTATGTTTCTCTGATGATGAGTCCAAGCTTTTTGTTAATGATAGTATGAAAAGCCATATAAGAGTATTCGATGTGAATTCAGATGGGACATTAAGTGGAGGAGCAGTTTGGGCGATATTAGAGTCGGATGGCGAAGGTGTACCAGACGGTATGAAAATTGATATGGATGGTAATATGTATTGTTGTGGTCCAGGTGGAATTCACATTTTGGATTCTAATGGAACATCGCTTGGTGTTATTGGTATTCCTGAAGCTGCAGCCAATTTTACTTGGGGTGAATCTGATATGAAAAGTCTGTTTATTACAGCATCAAGTTCTTTATATAAAATAAGGGTTAAAATTCCGGGTAGATTAGCTTATTGATGAAAACTAGCTAATTTTTAAGCAGGAAACGTGCTGGGTCTCAGAAATTTTTTTGAGGGTTGGGTTTGTTGTGGAACATTTTTCATCTGCGATTGGACACCGAGTCCTAAAAACACAGCCGCTAGGTGGATTAATTGGGCTTGGTACTTCTCCTTTTAAAATCAAGCGTTTACGTTGTGATTCTAAAGTGGGGTCTGGAATTGGTATAGCTGATATAAGTGCTTTCGTGTAAGGATGTTTTGGGTTTTTGTATAAGTCTGCAGTATCTGCTATTTCTACGATGTGGCCTAAATACATAACTGCAACTCTGTTGCTTATATTACTTACTACTGATAAATCGTGCGCAATAAATAAGTACGTAAGGTTGAATTGACGTTGTAATTTTTTCAGTAAATTGATTATTTGAGCTTGTATTGATACGTCTAGAGAAGAGATTGGTTCATCTAAAACGATAAATTTTGGATTAATAGCCAAAGCTCTAGCTATAGCAATCCTTTGTCTTTGACCTCCACTAAATTCGTTGGGGTATCTGTTGATAATATTGGGGTTTAGTCCAACAGTTTCCAAAAGAGATTTGATTTTATGTTCTCTTTCAGTTTTATTTGGTATTAATCCATGTATGATTATTGGTTCAGCTATTATATCCCCGCAAGTCATTCTTGGATTCAAAGATGCGTAAGGGTCTTGAAAGACGATTTGTATTTGTTTGCGTATAGATCGCATTTGTTTTGAATTAAGTTCATTAAGAATTAACCCATTAAATGAAACATACCCTTCAGTTGGTTTGATCAAATTTAAAACACACCTTCCCAGTGTAGTTTTACCACTTCCACTCTCACCTACTAATCCTAAAGTCTCTTTTTCGTTAATGGACAGTGTTACTCCATCTAGTGCCTTTACGGTTTGTTGACTTTTTCTGAATAGTGAAAGTCCGGAGCTCTTATAATGCATTTTCACATTATTTATTTGTATCAAAGACTTAGACATGGTTTGTTTTTAACGGCGATACATTCAGTATTAATTTAGTTCGGTGTAATTCCAACATGCAGTTCGGTGTTGATCGGATACAGGTGTTATTGTTGGTTCTACATTACATTTTTCATTAATTAAGTAACATCTTGGTTGGAAACTACAACCATTCGGAAGATTGTTTAAATCGGGTGGATTTCCTGGTATTGCTTCAAGGTTTGCGTCGGGGGAACTGTTTAATTTAGGAACGGACCTAAGCAAGCCTAGAGTGTAGGGGTGTTTTGGAGAATTATACAAATCAACCGCATTACCTTCTTCTACTATCTTACCGGCATACATTACAATTACTCTTTTAGCATACCTAGCTATAATACCTAGGTTATGTGTTATTAAAACCAAAGCAGTATCAGATGTTTCGCAAATTGACTTTAAAGTTTCAAGAATCTGTGCTTGTATTGTGACATCTAGAGATGTTGTAGGTTCGTCTGCAATGATCAATTTTGGATTACAACTGATAGCAATTGCTATCATGATTCTTTGTCTCATACCTCCACTCAGATTGTGAGGATATTTTTTTAAGATAGATTTTGGGTCAGGCATGCCCACGAGTTCGAGTAATTCTATAGCTTTTAAGCGAGCGTCTTTATATTTTAATCCTAAATGGAGTAACATTTGTTCTGTTAATTGTTTTTCTATAGTTAATACTGGATTTAATGAGGTCATTGGTTCTTGAAATATAATTGAAATCTCATTGCCACGAATTTTTTGCATTTCTTTTTCATTTAGGTTAAGAATATCTTTATTTTTATATAAGATTTGACCATCCTTTATTTCTCCATGTGGTTTAGGTATAAGTTGCATTATTGATAATGCGGTCACACTTTTCCCGCAGCCACTTTCCCCAACTATTCCAATAACCTCACCAGGATATATTTCAAAACTTACATTATTAGCGGCTTTAATTATTCCTTCAGAGGTTTTAAATTGAGTTTGTAGATTTTCAATTTTGAGCAAAGGGGATTTTAATTCGTTCATATCTTATTGTTTTTCTAAAATTAGGTTTAAAAAAAGGACCTCCAGTACAAGTCTGGAGATCCTTTTTATATAAGGTGTCTCTTGAACACCTAGAAGATACACCTCGTACTACTATGTTTCAAAAACGCACCTCCTTTATTAAAGGGTCCATTTCTTATTAATTGAGCTGTCATCATACAACCCCTACCCTTTATAATTACGTATTATAAAACTAAATATTAACTTATGAAAGTGTACTATGGTAAATAAGTTTCAGTGTATAAAGGGAGCTTAGGAATGATAGGCGATATTGCAGGTGCAGTTATATGGACTGACAATTTTGATGAGATGGTGAGTTTTTATAGTTATTTGTTTAAAGACAAAACTCAGAATAAGCATAAAGACTTTGTATCATTTAGGCTCGGAAATACTAAGTTAGGAATTGGCAAACACTCAAAAATTAATGGTAAATCATCTGATCCATTTAGGCTTATGTTACATTTGGAAGTTGATGATATTGAACACGAGTATATAAGGTTATCTCAATATGGCATTAAATTTTTGAGGGTTCCGGAGAAAGAACACTGGGGTGGATTTATAGCAACGTTTGAAGATATTGATCAAAATATCTTGCAATTAATACAAAAACTGTAGGAATTATATGTTTCACAAATTACCGTTTTGAGTATTGTTTCGCTTTTCTAGCTCTTACTAGCCCAGGTTTTTTACGCT